>NZ_CP134890.1:0-613637 GCF_032098525.1 Flavobacterium sp. PMTSA4 | reverse complement strand
GTTTTTGATTGAAGAAAAATATACTTCTTCTGAGCATCTTTTTGCCGAAGGTGGTTCTGCAGGTGGATTATTAATGGGTGCAATTATGAACATGGCACCAAATTTGTATAAAGGAGTTATCGCTCAAGTTCCTTTTGTAGATGTGGTTACAACAATGTTGGATGATAGTATTCCACTAACTACAGGTGAATATGACGAATGGGGAAATCCGAACCAGAAGAAGTATTATAATTATATGAAAAGTTATTCTCCTTATGATAATGTAATAGCTCAAGACTATCCAAATATCTATGTTTCAACAGGTTTGCATGATTCTCAAGTTCAGTATTGGGAACCAGCAAAATGGGTTGCAAAACTTAGAATTTTGAAAACCAATAATAATCAGTTATATTTGGATACTAATATGGATGCTGGTCATGGTGGCGCATCAGGAAGGTTTGAAGCATTAAAGGAAATAGCTAAAGAGTATAGTTTTTTATTAGATTTAGAAGGAATAAAAAGCTAGTTTAAAAAATTTTATTAAATTTGCAACGTTTGTGGATTATTAAAAATCCCCACAAATTAAAGCTTGACTAATTTATTTTATGAAAGAAGATATAAAAGCTTACAATAATGTACTAGGATTAATTGGTAATACACCATTGATTAAGCTTAACAAAGTAACTGAAAATATAGAAGGTAATTTCTATGCTAAAGTTGAAGCATTCAATCCAGGACATTCTACAAAAGACAGGATTGCATTATACATTATTGAAGAAGCTGAAAAACAGGGAATTTTAACTCCTGGCGATACCATTATTGAAACTACTTCAGGTAATACTGGTTTTAGTTTGGCAATGGTTAGCATTATCAAAGGTTATAATTGTATTTTGGCTGTAAGTTCTAAATCATCTATGGATAAAATAGATATGCTTAGAAGTCTTGGTGCAAAAGTTTACATTTGTCCAGCACATGTTTCTGCAGATGATGAACGTTCTTACTACAATGTTGCCAAGAGATTACACGAGGAAATAAAAGGTTCGGTTTATATTAATCAATATTTCAACCAATTAAATATTGATGCCCATTACAAAACTACTGGTCCAGAAATTTGGGAACAAACGAATGGAAAAATAACACATTTAGTTGCTTGTAGTGGAACAGGTGGAACTATATCTGGAGCTGCAAAATTCTTAAAAGAAAAAAATCCAAATATTAGAATTTTAGGTGTTGATGCTTTTGGTTCGGTGTTAAAAAAATACCACGAAACTAAAGAATTTGATGCTGAAGAAATTTATCCGTACCGAATTGAAGGGTTAGGTAAAAACTTGATTCCAACTGCTACTGATTTTGATGTAATTGATCATTTTATGAAAGTTACTGACGAAGAAAGTGCTCATACAACAAGAGAAATTGCTAAAAGAGAAGGATTGTTTGTAGGATATACTTCAGGTGCGGTTATGCAGGCTATTAAACAATATGCTGAACAAGGAGAATTTAATGAAAACAGTAACGTAATTGCAATTTTCCCTGATCATGGTTCACGTTATATGAGCAAAGTATTTAGTGATGAATGGATGAATGAGCAAGGTTTTTTTGATACTAAAAATCAAGAGGAAGCTCAAAAAATTGAAATTATTAAATAATATATATGTATTTATAAATAAAAAACCGCTAAGAAATTCTTAGCGGTTTTTTTATATTTAAGTTTTATGAATTACTCTTGCATGGTATGATAAACATTCATCACATCATCGTCTTCTTCAATCTTTTCTAGTAATTTTTCAACATCGGCAACTTGTTCTTCTGTAAGTTCTTTTGTGATTTGAGGAATTCTTTCAAAACCTGAAGAAAGTATTTCGATACCACGATTTTCTAATTCTTTTTGAATAGCACCAAAACTTTCAAATGGCGCATAAATTAAGATGTCATCTTCATCAACAAAAATTTCTTCTGCTCCAAAATCAATAAATTCCAACTCCATTTCTTCAATATCAATATCCCCTTTTGGGATTCTGAAATTACAAGTATGGTCAAACATGAATTCTACCGAACCTTGTGTTCCTAAAGTTCCGTTACATTTATTAAAATAACTTCTAATATTTGCAACCGTTCTATTATTATTGTCAGTTGCTGTTTCAATTAGAATAGCAATTCCGTGTGGAGCATAACCTTCAAACAGAACTTCTTTATAGTTGGCAGTATCTTTATCAGTAGCTTTTTTAATAGCGCGTTCAACGTTATCTTTTGGCATGTTTGCCGATTTGGCATTTTGAATAACAGCTCTTAAACGTGAGTTTGATTCAGGATTTGGTCCACCTTCTTTTACGGCCATTACAATATCTTTTCCTATACGTGTAAAGGCTTTGGCCATGGCTGCCCAACGCTTCATTTTTCTACCTTTTCTAAATTCGAATGCTCTTCCCATTTCTTGGTTTTATTTTTTTTGCAAAAATAAGTGAATATTATTTTATTGACAATTTCTTTAATTTATTTTTATTCTGCTGGCACGTATTTAGAAATGAAATTTTCGCCAGTTGTATTCCAAGTATTTAATAAGTTATTTTTTTCTTGAAAATTTGCAGTATTTGTTTTGTTGAAATTATCGATTTCTTTATTTACTTGCTTTACCATTGCATTGTAATTATCTATTTCTTCTTTTGTTTTATCTTTATTTGTTTTGTTTTCTAAAGACTTTTTAGCGTTTTCAAATTTTTCATTGAACATATAAAAATCAATAATTTTTGGAACATAAACTTCAGCTTCTTTTTTGTAGAATTCCAAACATTTTTTAGTTGCTAAAACCATTGAATTATCATTTCCATAAGGTTTAATAAGTTTTAATTTTTCCAATCCTTCTTCGGCATATTGAAGCAAAGCGCTTCCGTTTTGTTGAATTGCACCTAAATCTTTTCGTTCAATGGCTAACGATAAATTAATGTCAGTTATATTAGTCTTAAAAAACAATAAATAAAGTGCAGTATGATAATCAAAGACTTCTCCGGAAAGCTTTATTTTTCTTGACAACTCAGTTTCTTGATTGTTAACTGTAATATTATATTTTTGAGCAAAATTATTGAAGGCTAAAATTGCTTTTTCATTTTCTTCATCTAGTTTTTTATTCACCAAATCTCTTGCCATAAGATATGCTTCCATGGCATCGTATGATTGTTCTGCAACTTCTTGCATATTGATTATCTTATCATATTCTTCATTGATGTTTTTTTCACAAAAATCCAAATACTGTATGGTTTGCGTTTGATATTCTTTGTCTCCATTATAACCATTTTTGATATCGGTTATTTTCTTTTTAGAACTTTGAATACTTTTTACTAATTGTTTTCTAGTATTGTCAATTCTTCGAGCACTTTTTGAATGGGCTACTGCTGATGTGTATTTCCAAGTACTCCTTGAGATTAATTCTTGTTCTTTGTTGATATATGTTAAATAATCAACTGGTTTTTTGAACTCTTGTGCCAAAGCATTTAGAGTAGTTAAAAGAAAAAAAGTAAAAAGTAATTTTGTCTTCATATTTATGGTGTTAAATCGGTTAGAATATTTACTGCTTCTAAAATATCAAAATTTTGTTTTACATCCTTTTTTCTTTTATCAGCAATGGTTTTTAAAAAATCATCATATTTTTGATAATCTAAATCAATTTTACTTTGTTCAATTTCTATTGGATATTCCTTTTCTGAAAAATCTCTTAATTCTTTCCAAAGTGAATTTATTCTTGATATATCTTCATAAACAGTGTCAAATTTTAAGGTAATTGGAGGCATTTCAGAGTCATAATATGGATTCACTCTTTCATTTAAAGCTTCTATTTTTTTACATTCTAAAGAATTTTTTATTCTTTCTTTACTTTTTTCAATAGCAGAAGAATAGTCACTTTCAAATAATTTATATTTCAACTTCACATCAATTTCATCACCTTTTAAGGCAGTTTCATTTGTGTTTTCTCTTGGCATATGTTTGTCAAACAATGAAGGAATTTCAACATCGGGAATTAATCCATTATATTGATTGCTTTTACCGGTAATTCTATAAAATTTTTCAAGTGTGATTTTTACAAATTCATCTTTAGAATTTTCCAAAGGAAATACTCTTTGCATAGAAGCTTTCCCAAGTGTAGTGTTTCCAACAATAATTGCTCGTTGATAATCTTGCATTGTATTACTAAAAAACTCGCTTGCAGATGCTGATAAGCCATTTACTAAAACCACCATATTTCCAGAAAAAATAGTTCCTCGGTTATAATCTTTTAAAACTTCTTTTCTGTCATTTCTATCATTCATCACAGCAACTGGACCAATATCAATAAACAACCCGCAAAGTCTAATTGCTTCATCTAATGAACCACCACCATTATTTTGTAAATCGATGATTAAACCATCTATTTTTGCATCTTTTAATTTGTAAACTTCTTTGGTCACATCTTGACTAATACTTGATTTTCCTTTATCAAAAGGCGCATAAAACGAAGGAATTTTTATGTAACCAAAATTTTTGTCTTTATTTTTTATAATAAAACTATAAACATTGTTTTGAACATCTTTTAAAATTTTTTTGTCTAATTTGATGCTGTAAATCAAACCGCTTTTTTTTCTAAAAGTAAAATCTGCTGATTTGTAATTATCAGAATTGAGAATTTCAAATAATTTTTCGGTAGCGATACAATCAACAAAATATTCTATAGAATTGTGTGCAATTTTTAAAAGGACATCATCTTTTTCAATTTTTTCACTGTAATAAGCTGAACTACCGGGTAATATTTCGGCAACATAAATTTCTTCATTGTCATTTTTGGAAACATAAAATCCAAAACTTAAATTATCTGAACTTAAATGTGAATAAAAGTTAGAACGAGACTTTTGCGAAAAATAATCAGAATGTGGATCGAAATAGGAGCAAAAAATAGAGTAAAACTTTTCGTTGAAGTCATCTTTGGTGAGTTTCAAATTTGATGCTTTGCAAAGGTATTTCTCAAAAACAGCTGCTTTTTGATTTGCATAAATTGATTTAAAATTTGCAACCAAAGAATCTTTATTTGTACTTGTTTCGCCAATTTCTCTAAGAAGTGTAAAAAGAATTCTCTTTTTATAAAAAGCTTTTAATTCGGTTTCATTTTTTAGGAAAGGAAAACTTTTTTTAGAAAAAATTATATTTTCCGAACTGCTAGTCGGAAACGAATCATTGTTCAAAGAGTTTATAATTGCTACATATCTATCTATAACATTATTGTAGCTTTGATACATTGTTTCAAGAAAACTGCAGTCTTTTGAAACTATATAGTCATCAACTTTATATTTAAAATCTTTGAATTTTAATAAATCTTCTTCGGTAAACAATCTATTATTTTCATCAATTTCTTCAAGGAAAGTTCTATAAACATAGATTGATAAACTATCATCAAGCGGTTTTGGTTGATAATGTTTTCGTTGAAATACATCATTAATTTTTGATAGAGTTGCACAAGGATTTACATCACTTTGCGCAGCAAGTAAACTGGGAACAAATGATAGTATAAAAAGTATTTTTTTCAAAGAAGTTTATTTCTTATAAAAAGGCATTTTTACCACTTTAGCTTTTACTTTATTGTTTCTGATTTGAATATAAATTTCACTATCAACAGCAGAGAATTCAGTTTTTACATAACCCATTCCAATTCCTTTTCCTAAACTTGGCGCCATAGTTCCAGAAGTCACAATTCCAATATTATTTCCATCTTCATCAACAATTTCATAATCATGACGAGGAATTCCTCTTTCAAGTAATTCAAATCCAACTAATTTTCTTGTAACACCTTCTTCTTTTTGTTTTTTAAGATTTTCTGAATTAACAAAGTCTTTAGTGAATTTAGTAATCCAACCTAAACCAGCTTCTAAAGGTGAAGTTGAATCATTAATGTCATTTCCATATAAACAGAAACCCATTTCTAAACGCAAAGTATCACGAGCGGCTAATCCTATTGGTTTAATTCCAAAAGAAGCACCAGCTTCAAAAACTTTATTCCATACTTGTTCTACTTCTGAATTTTTACAATAAATTTCAAATCCGCCAGAACCTGTATAACCAGTTGCTGAAATAATTACATTTTCAATTCCTGCAAAAGGACCAACTTCAAAATGATAATATTTTATTGCTGATAAGTCAACAGAAGTTAAACTTTGCATTGCTTCAACCGCTTTTGGTCCTTGAATTGCAAGTAAAGAATAGTCTTCTGATAAATCTCTCATTTCAACACCTAAATCATTGTGTGATGAAATCCAATTCCAGTCTTTTTCAATATTTGAGGCATTAACTACTAGCAAATATTGATTTTCTTTCATTCTGTATATAATTAAATCATCAACAATTCCACCATCATTATTAGGCAAACACGAATATTGGGCACGACCAATTTCTAAAACTGAAGCATCATTAGAAGTAACTTTTTGAATCAATGCTAAAGCATTTTCTCCAGTTAAAAGAAACTCTCCCATGTGTGACACATCAAAAACTCCAACACCATTTCTAACAGTTTCGTGTTCAGCATTCACACCTTCATATTGAACTGGCATATTGTATCCAGCAAATGGAACTAATTTTGCACCTAATTTTTCATGAACGTGTGTTAAAGCAGTATTTTTCATTTATTATTGTATTCTTTATGTATTCTATTTTTGTTTTATTTTCTATTGAAAGGTGGTAATAATTTTGAAGAAACTTCTCCAAATCCTATTCTAACTGAGCTGTTTTTGCAATATCCTTTCATAATAACAGTATCATTATCATTAATGAATTTGCGCTCAGTGCCATCATTTAATTTAATTGGATTTTTTCCACCCCAAGTTAACTCAAGCATTGAGCCAAAGCTATCAGGTGTTGGACCTGAAATTGTTCCTGAACCCATCATATCACCTGAATTTACTCTACAACCATTAGAAGTATGATGTGCCAATTGTTGCGCCATTGACCAATACATGTATTTAAAGTTTGATTTTGAAACAAGGTTAGGTTCTTTTGAATTTTCAGTACCTATATAAACTTCTAAATGAATGTCGAAAGCATTCTTACCTTTTTGTTGCAAATAGGGAAGTGGTTTAGGTTCTTGATTTGGACCTTTAACTCTAAATGGTTCTAATGCGTCCATAGTAACTATCCAAGGCGAAATTGATGTAGCAAAGTTTTTTGCTAAAAATGGACCAAGTGGAACATATTCCCATTTTTGCATATCTCTAGCGCTCCAATCATTCAACAAAACCATTCCAAAAATATAATCTTCAGCTTCACCAACAGGAATATTTTCTCCCATAACATTAGCATCGGTTGTAATGAATGCAGTTTCCAATTCAAAATCAACTAATCTTGAAGAACCAAAAACAGGTTCGGTTTCTCCGTTAGGCAATGTTTGCCCCATTGGTCTATGAACAGGAATTCCAGAAGGAACAATAGTTGAACTTCTTCCGTGATAACCAACAGGAATATGAAGCCAGTTTGGTAATAAAGCGTTTTCTGGATCACGGAACATTTTACCAACATTGGTAGCATGTTCTTTACTCGAATAGAAATCAGTATAATCACCAATTAAAACAGGCAATTGCATTTCAACATCTTCTATATTGAAAATGATGATATCTTTATGTTTGTCGTTATCTCTTAATAAAGGGTTTTCACTGTCAAAAATATCACCAATTCTGTTTCTAACTAGTCGCCATGTTTTTTTTCCATCAGAAATGAAATCATTCAAAGTATCTTGCATGAACATATCGTCAGTCAACTCAATGCCTTCAAAATAATTTAATTGTTGTAAAGCTCCAAGGTCTATAGCATAATTTCCGATACGAGTTCCAATAGTAATTACATCATCTTTTGTCAAAAAAACGCCGAAAGGAATATTTTGTATGGGAAAGTCACTGTTCTCAGGAACATCTAACCATGATTTACGGCTTGGGTTATTGGTACTTATAGGCATTTTCATGTTTTTAAATTGTTGAAAAAAATAGTAATCAAATATATCATTTACTATTTAAGTAACAAACGATTTTTGTAATTTTGAGCTCAAATTAACGAAATACTGACAAATGCAACGCGACGAACAAATTTTTGACCTTATTCTTGATGAACAAGAAAGACAAATTCACGGATTAGAACTTATTGCTTCTGAAAACTTTGTTAGCGACCAAGTAATGGAAGCTGCGGGTTCTGTTTTAACAAATAAATATGCCGAAGGTTATCCAGGTAGACGTTATTATGGAGGTTGCGAAGTAGTTGATGTTATCGAACAAATTGCTATCGATAGAGCAAAAGCGTTGTTTGGTGCAGAATATGCAAATGTTCAACCACATTCAGGTTCACAAGCTAATACAGCTGTTTTTGCAGCATGTTTAAAACCAGGTGATAAAATTCTTGGATTTGATTTATCGCATGGTGGACATTTAACTCACGGTTCACCAGTTAACTTTTCTGGCAAACTATATAATCCTGTTTTCTATGGAGTAGAACAGGAAACAGGTGTTTTGAACTATGATAAGATTCAAGAGATTGCAACCAAAGAACAACCAAAAATGATTATTGCTGGTGCTTCTGCCTATTCTCGTGATATGGATTTCAAACGTTTCCGAGAAATAGCTGACAGCGTTGGTGCATTGTTATTGGCAGATATTTCACATCCAGCTGGATTAATTGCAAAAGGTTTAATGAGTGATCCAATTCCTCATTGTCATATTGTTACCACTACAACTCACAAAACACTACGTGGACCAAGAGGTGGAATGATTATGATGGGTAAAGATTTTGAAAATCCTTGGGGATTAACAACTCCTAAAGGAGAAATAAGAATGATGTCGCATGTTTTGGATATGGCGGTTTTCCCAGGAAATCAAGGTGGACCATTAGAGCACATCATTGCTGCTAAAGCGGTTGCCTTTGGTGAAGCATTATCTGATGAGTTTTTTACTTATGCAATGCAAGTACAAAAAAATGCTAAAGCTATGGCAGCAGCTTTCGTAAAACGTGGTTACAATATTATTTCAGGTGGAACAGATAATCACATGATGCTTATCGATTTAAGAAACAAAAACATCACTGGTAAAGAAGCTGAAAACGCATTAGGTAAAGCTGAAATTACGGTTAATAAAAACATGGTTCCTTTTGATGATAAATCTCCATTTGTAACATCTGGAATTCGTGTTGGCACTCCTGCAATTACAACTCGCGGATTGATGGAAGAAGATATGGAAACTATTGTCGATTTTATTGATAGAGCTATTATGAATCACACTAATGATGAGATTCTTGAAGGAATAGCTGATGAAGTAAACGATATGATGAGCGAAAGAGCCATCTTCGTTTATTAAGTTTTAAGTTTACATTATTATAAATATGAAACCTTTAATTTTAATGATTAAAGGTTTTTTTATTTTTAAAACAATAATACTATATGATAAATGTTAGTTATTACAACTATTAAATATTGTAAATTTGGATAATCACTACCGATTATAATTTGTTTTTATGAAGTCAATAAAGTTTTTAGTCAGCTTAGTAGTTCTTCTTTTTGTTCTTAGTTGTTCTAAAAGTAGTCAAGAAAGTATCCATCCTAAAAAAGGAACAATTACCGAAAGTGTTTATGCTTCTGGAATTGTAAAAGCTCAAGACCAATATACTGTCTTTCCATTAGTTTCTGGAGTTTTAAAAAGCATTGATGTTGAAGTAGGACAAGCAATTGCAGAAGGACAACCTTTGTTTAAGATAGAAAGTGAAAAAGCCTCCTTGGCAACAGACAATTCAAGACTGGCCTATCAGCTAAGTCAGGAAAACAGTAGGTATATTAAGGACAAGATTGCGGAAATGGAAACTAGAGTACAAGCCGCAAAAGATAAATTAGCTTTAGACGCATCAATCTTCGAAAGAAACAAAAGAATAAAACAATACAATGTCATTTCCGAAGTGGATTATGAAAAGGTGGAGCTTGCCTATAAAAACTCAAAGTCAAACTATGAATCAACTCTACGACAACTAGACCAACTACGAGCTCAACTTAAAAACGAAGAATCAAGAAACAACATTAACTTAAAGATAAGTCAGAAAGCAGAAAATGATTTCACCGTTAAAAGTGCTTTTTCTGGTAAGTTGTTTGATGTTTTAGTAGAAGAAGGTCAATTGGTTGGTCCTCAAACGGTCTTAGCCATTATTGGAAAGAACGATGCTTTTTATCTGGAACTTGAAGTTGATGAAAACGATATGGTCAAAGTCGCTTTAGGACAAAAAATGGTTGTTACCTTAGACAGTTATAAGAATAAAGCATTTGAAGCCGTCGTTGATAAAATCTATCCAATTATGAACGAACGTTCGCGCACCTTTAGGATTGAGGCTCATTTTACTAACATTCCTCCAAAGTTATATCCAAACTTAACAATCGAAGCCAATATTATCATTCAAACAAAAAAGGATGCCATAACCATTCCTAAAAGTTACTTAGTTGACGACGAGTATGTAATCATGGAGAATGATGAGAAGCGTAAAGTAAAAACAGGTTTGAATGATTATAATAATGTAGAGATTCTTGACGGCTTAAAAGCAGACGAAACAATAATCAAGCCTTAAAATGAATTACAGATTAATTCTAAATATTGCAATTCATCTCCTAAGAGCTCGACTAAAGCAAACCATTGTAGCTGCTGTAGGTGTAACCTTTGGAATTGCCATGTTCATTTCGTTAGTTAGTTTTATGAATGGTTTAAACGACTTGTTAGATGGATTAATGCTAAACAGAACGCCTCACATTAGACTATACAACGAAATAAAACCTTCCGAAAAGCAACCCATAATGCTTTCCGATGAGTACAAAGAATCAACCAACTTTATATCTTCCATAAAGCCAAAAGACCGCGGTAAAGCCATCTATAACAGTAAGGCAATCATTTCCAATCTTAAAAAGGACAGTAGAGTAGTAGATGTAGCGCCAAAGATAAATACTCCTGTTTTCTTTAACTCGGGAACCATCGAGATTTCTGGTGTAATCTATGGGATTGACGTTGTGGCAGAGGAAGAGCTATTTAAATTGAGCGATTACATCGTTGAAGGAAAAGAATCCGATTTGACACAGAACAACAGTATCATTATTGGAAAAGGATTGGCTGATAAGATGCTTTTGGTAATCGGCGACATAATAAAGATTACAACGGTAAAAGGCGATTTAGCCTCTTTAAAAGTAGTTGGAATATCGCAGATAGGTATCGCAGAAATTGACGATGTGTCGAGTTATACTTCCATCGATACTGCACAAAAACTTCTGGGAGAATCTACCAGTTACATGACCGATATTCAGGTGAAACTACACGATATCACCATGGCTCCGGCTTTGGCTAAGGAATACAGCAACAAATTCAATTTGGATGCTATTGATTATCAAACTTCCAATTCTCAGTTCGAAACCGGTAGCACCGTTCGAAGCATTATCTCTTTTGCGGTGGGTATTGTTTTACTAATCGTTGCAGGATTTGGTATATATAACATATTGAACATGATGATTTTTGAGAAAATGGACAGCATTGCCATTCTCAAAGCAACTGGTTTTTCGGGTAGCGATGTCAAATGGATTTTTATCAGCTTATCGTTAATCATTGGACTTACAGGTGGCGTATTGGGTTTGATTTTTGGTTACATTTTTACTTCCATTATCGATGTCATTCCGTTTAATACTGCGGCGTTGCCTACCATAAAGACCTATCCTATAAACTACAATCCGGTGTTCTACATCATCGGAATTTCGTTTGCATTAATAACAACAGCCATTGCCGGATTGTTCCCTGCGCTCAAAGCCAGTAAAGTTGACCCGGTAGAAATAATCAGAGGAAAGTAATTATGAGCAACGTTGTTTTAGAAACTAAAGGACTGTCTAAGTATTTTCATGACCCAATCAAATTTCAGGTGCTCAAGAACATCGACCTGAAAATCAATCACGGTGAATTTGTTTCCATCGTTGGAAAATCGGGTTGCGGAAAGTCTACCTTATTGTATTTGCTTTCGACTATGGATACCGATTACGACGGCCAGTTGTACATCCATGAAGAACTGATAACCGGATTCAACGACAAGCAGCTTGCCAAGATAAGAAACGAAAAGATTGGCTTTGTATTTCAGTTTCATTATCTGCTTTCGGAATACAACGTGCTTAAAAATGTAATGCTTCCTGGCATGAAGCTTGGCAAACTGTCTGACGAAGAAGTAGAGCATAACGCCATGAAACACCTAAAGGCATTAGACATGCACGAGCATGCGCTCAAAACACCCAATCAGCTTAGCGGCGGTCAAAAGCAAAGAGTTGCCATTGCACGGGCGCTTATCAATAACCCATTGATTATAATGGGCGATGAACCTACGGGTAATTTAGATAAAAAGAACAGCGATATAGTGTTTGATATCTTCAACCAGTTAACCATCGAATACAACCAAACACTACTTGTGGTTACACACGACCAGGATTTTGCCAACAACACGCAACGCACCATTACTATGGAAGACGGCAGAATCATTTCTTAACCCATTTTCCAATCGATAATTACTAACAATTGTTGATAATTTTTACGCTTTAAACCCGTTAATCTTTAGCATTCTTTTGATGAAAACTTTACATTTGAAATAGTCAAAATGATAACCTTATGCGAATAGAAACCGACCTCAAGCTGGGCTTTAAAGATGTAATGATTAGACCAAAGCGTTCTACCTTGAAAAGTAGAGCCGAAGTGTCTTTGGAACGCGATTTCAAATTTCTGCACAGCTCCTATAAGTGGAAAGGTATTCCAATCATGGCGGCCAATATGGACACTGTGGGAACCTTTGAGATGGCGCTGGCGCTTGCTGAAAAGAAAATTTTCACAGCCATTCATAAACATTATTCGCTCGAGGAGTGGAAGGCGTTCTTAAAGAAAGCACCAAAGGAAATCTACAACTATATTGCGTTGAGCACAGGCACGGGTAGAAACGATGCCAAGAAAGTGGCCGACATTATGACTGCCAATCCTAAACTGAATTTCATTTGTATTGACGTTGCCAATGGCTATTCCGAAGGGTTTGTAAACTTTGTAAAACTGATGCGTAAAAATTATCCCGATAAGGTAATTATTGCAGGCAATGTGGTTACGGGCGAAATGGTGGAGGAGTTACTTCTTTCGGGTGCCGATATCGTTAAGGTAGGCATTGGCCCAGGTTCTGTGTGTACCACGCGAGTGAAAACGGGCGTTGGCTATCCGCAACTCTCTGCCATTATCGAGTGTGCCGATGCTGCGCATGGTCTTGGCGGACAGATTGTAAGCGATGGAGGTTGTACAACACCTGGCGACGTAGCCAAAGCATTTGGCGCTGGCGCCGACTTTGTGATGCTTGGCGGAATGCTAGCTGGTCACACCGAAAGCGGTGGTGATTTGGTTGAACGCAACGGACAAAAGTTTAAAATGTTCTACGGAATGAGTTCGGAAACAGCGATGCAAAAACATGTTGGTGGTGTTGCCGAATACCGTGCAAGCGAAGGTAAGACTGTCGAGGTTCCGTTCAAAGGCGATGTAGACGATACCGTTCAGGATATTCTTGGAGGCATTCGCAGTACGTGTACCTATGTGGGTGCGCCTCGTTTAAAAGAATTGACTAAACGCACTACCTTTATTAGAGTAACCGAACAAGAAAACCGAGTATTTACGAAATAGTTACTTAATAGTTATCTGATATTTCTCCAACAAACCTCTAACGCCATCTAACGAAAAGATGGCTTTTTTTACCTTGTTCTTGTCCAAATCCATCGTATAGTCATAGCTGGTAGAAAAGTCGGCTTTGGTTAAATTAGTGTCTATAAATACAGCTCGTCTAAGATTGCAGTTGTCAAACAACGCTTCGGTTAAGTCCGAAGCCATAAAATCTACCGAAATCATACTACAGTTGATGAACTGCATTTTCTTGAGCTTCAAAGAATAAAACTTGGAGTAATCCAACAGGCAGTCTTTAAAGTGAAACTCATAAATAACTTGGTCTGTCATGGCAAAATTTACGTTAGTGAAGTTGCAGTTGTTAAACCAAACACCGCGAAGAGAAACATAGTTTATCTTGGCATCCTGAAAATTACAATTAACAAAAACACAATCGATAAACGAAACCGACTGAAAGCTACATTGTCTAAAATCGCAATCGGTAAAGGTGCATTCTTCGAACTCTTTATACTCTAACTGTTTTTCGTCATAGATAATTCCGTTAAATTTTTCTTCAACAAAAAAGTAATCACTCATAATTGTAAATTTGTACAAATATAACACCCTAACGTTACCTATATGGATTTCGAAACTTCTTTTTTCCGTTTTTGTCCAAGTTGTAAATCAACTAATTTTACTTTTAAAAATGTTATCAAGTTTCAATGCCACGACTGCGGCTTTGAGTACTATCATAACATTGCGGCTGCGGTGGCGGTGGTTTTTACGTTTGAAGATAAAGTGTTGTTTACCGTTCGCAACGAGAATCCCGATAAAGGAAAACTTGACCTTCCGGGTGGATTTATTGACCCAAAAGAAAATGCCGAAGCGGCTGCTTGCAGAGAAATCAAAGAAGAATTGGATTTAGATATTACTCCAGATGATTTAAAATACATCACCACGTCGCCCAATGAGTACTTATATAAAGGAGTACCTTATCGAACGATGGACATTTTTTATGAATGTACTTTAGCTACCAATAAACTTTCTATCAAAGCCAAATCAGAAATCAAAGATTTAGTTTGGCATAAAAGAGAAGCGATACCTATGGATGCTATTGGTTTCATTTCCATTCGAACAGTCATATCCGAACGCTATTTGAACAAATAATGGCATTACATTATGTAAAGAGAAAAATTATTTACTACGAATCAGAAACCTGATTCGCATTGCCAACGAACATTTACTGCGAAATGGAAACCTGATTCGCGTTGCCGACGAACATTTACTACGAATCAGGAACCTGATTCGCATTGCCGACGAACATTTACTACAAATCAGGAACCTGATTCGCGTTGCCGGCGAGCATTTACTACGAAAAAGGTTCCTTAATTGCTCTCAATATCCATATTTATAAGGGTTCTTAAAAAACGGGTAAATTAAACATTAGCTGTAAAAAGTAATTCTAAGGTAGAATTGAAGCATTTTCAGTTGATTTATATGACTAAAATTTGTTTTATCTAGTCAAACATAGTTTTTATCTATTAAAAAATAGATTTTTATAAATAAAATATTGGTAACTTAGCAATAATAAGTTTAACTAATAATTAATTCAAACTATGCAAGACTACAACAACTCTAATGGCGCAGGAAAATGCCCATTTCATCAAAAAGAAGATGTGATTAGCGAAGGAACTACTAATCAGGACTGGTGGCCGAAGTCATTAAATCTAGATATATTGAGTCAACACGACTCAAAAACAAACCCAATGGGAGAGGATTTTGATTATGCATCGGAATTTAAAAAACTAGATTTAGAAGCTGTTAAAAAGGATTTGAAAGCGTTAATGACCGAGAGTCAGGAATGGTGGCCTGCAGACTGGGGACACTACGGTGGGCTAATGATTAGAATGGCGTGGCACTCAGCAGGAACCTACAGGCTAGCCGATGGACGCGGTGGAGCAGGAACGGGAAATCTTCGTTTTGCACCATTAAACTCTTGGCCAGATAATGGAAACCTGGATAAAGCACGCAGACTATTATGGCCAATAAAAAAGAAATATGGGAATAAAATCTCTTGGGCTGATTTGATGATTTTAGCCGGAAACATGGCCTATGAATCTATGGGCTTTAAAACGTTTGGTTTTGCTGGAGGAAGAAAAGATATTTGGCATCCTGAGAAGGATGTTTATTGGGGCGCTGAGAAAGAATGGTTGGCAGCCACAAGAAACCGTTATCAAAGTGATGAAAATCGTGAGTCTTTGGATAACCCATTGGCAGCGGTGCAAATGGGTTTAATCTATGTGAATCCAGAAGGAGTAGACGGTAAATCTGACCCATTGAAAACGGCAATAGATGTTAGAACTACATTTAAGCGTATGGCAATGAATGATGAAGAAACGGTAGCGCTTACGGCTGGTGGACACACAGTGGGTAAAGCACATGGAAACGGTGATGCATCGAAGCTTGGAAGAGAACCAGAAGCTGCACCAATAGATGAACAAGGTTTAGGATGGAACAACACCCAAGGAAAAGGTAAAGTAGTTACCAGCGGATTAGAAGGAGCATGGACAACCAATCCAACGCAATGGGATAATGGGTATTTTGATTTACTATTAAATTATGATTGGGAATTAAAGAAAAGTCCAGCAGGAGCAAATCAATGGGAACCTATAAACCTACCGGAAGAAAAGAAACCAATCAATGCAAACAATCCTAGTGAAAGACAAAATCCTATCATGACCGATGCTGACATGGCCATGAAAATGGATCCGATTTACAGAGAGATTTCAGAACGTTTTTATAATGATTTTGAATACTTTAGCGACGTTTTCGCAAGAGCATGGTTTAAGTTAACACACCGTGACTTAGGACCAAAAAACAGATACTTAGGAGCTGATGTACCTCAAGAAGATTTGATTTGGCAAGATCCAATTCCACAAGGAAACAGAAACCTTTCAGAATCTGATATTGAAACGTTAAAAGGAAAATTACTAAACAGCGGCTTGTCTCGTGCAGAGTTAATAGCAACGGCATGGGATAGCGCCAGAACTTTTAGAGGTTCTGACTTTAGAGGTGGAGCAAACGGAGCGAGAATTCGCTTAGCACCACAGAAAGACTGGCCAGGAAATGAACCTGAAAGACTGCAAAAAGTTTTGAATAAACTTACTGAAATCCAATCAGGATTTAGTGGTAATGTTAGTATTGCTGATTTAATTGTATTGGGAGGAAGTACAGCTGTTGAACAAGCTGCAAAAGACGCTGGTTTTGCAGTAAAAGTTCCTTTTTCAGCAGGTCGTGGCGATGCAACACAAGAAATGACAGACGTTGAATCATTTGCAGATTTAGAACCAACAAATGACGCTTTCAGAAACTGGACAAAAAAGAAATACGCTGTTGAACCAGAAGAACTAATGTTGGACAAAGCGCAATTGTTAGGTTTAACAGCTCCAGAAATGACTGTATTGCTTGGTGGAATGCGTGTTTTGGGAACGAATTATGGTGGTTCTAAGAATGGTGTTTTCACAGACAATGTTGGTGTTCTTTCTAATGATTTCTTTGTAAATTTAACCGATATGAATTATAG
The DNA here is from genome assembly GCF_032098525.1 of Flavobacterium sp. PMTSA4. Classification (NCBI taxonomy): domain Bacteria; kingdom Pseudomonadati; phylum Bacteroidota; class Flavobacteriia; order Flavobacteriales; family Flavobacteriaceae; genus Flavobacterium; species Flavobacterium capsici. The sequence goes on along the minus strand of NZ_CP134890.1, from coordinate 596,411 downwards.
TTGGAAACCAGCAGGAGATAATTTATACAACATTGTTAATCGTAAAACAGGTGAAACCAAATGGACTGCCACAAGAGTAGACTTGGTGTTTGGATCTAATTCCATTTTACGTGCTTATGCAGAAGTGTATGCACAAGATGATAACAAAGAAAAATTTGTGAAAGACTTTGTGAATGCTTGGGTAAAAGTAATGAATGCTGACCGTTACGATTTGAAGTAATAATTTTTAAGTTAAGTGAATGAAAAGTGGTTTTGGATACAAGGCCACTTTTTCTTTTTAATTAAAATATAAATGGGCGCAAAAAAGGCACAAATTGAAAATAAAAAATCCCCAAACCTTTGTTTATAAGGGATTAGGGATTAAGTTGTGACCTCGACAGGATTCAAACCTGTAACCTTCTGAGCCGTAATCAGATGCGCTATTCAGTTGCGCCACGAGGCCTTTTTTGTGGGTGCAAATATAGACAATATTGTCTAAGTTGCAAATGGATTTATAAATAAAAATTAGGATTTTTAATTTCTCAATGCTTTTTTGGTAACGTAAAAACGCCAAGCTATAATGGCCAATTGCCATTTTTTAGCCTTTGATAAATCTAACCTTTGCTTGGTAAAACTTGGTAATAAAGCTTTATTGAGTTTGGCTAATATTTTATACATAAGTAGTTATATTAAAAAAAACCGCAATTTCTTGCGGTTTCAAATTTAAGCTTTTTTTACTTTTAAGCTAGACTTTGTTTTTTCTAACTCTTTTTTGGCTTCATCGAGTTCTTTTTTAGCTTTTTCTAATTCTTTTTTGGATTCTTCTAAATTCTTTTTGCTTGAAGAGAATTCATCATCGTTAAAATGGAATGAGTGAAAGCCGTCTTCACTATCCATTTCGAAATTATTGTTTTGCTTTATTTCTTCTATTTCTTCTTTGGTGTAATCATCACCACCTTCAATTACTTCGCCATTTTCTATCACTAATGGTTTCTTCCCATCTTTTTTAATGATGATTTTAGATTTTCCTTTTGAAAAGAAATCACCTTTTGGCATTTTGAACATAAATTTTTCTGGAGATAAGCTATCGCCTTCAAAATGAAAGTCAAATTCTTTCATGAAATCTTCGTTTGGCATCCAATTGGTTATAAACGGGTTGCCTGAGTTTAAAGGTTCACCAAAACCAACTTCATCTCCATTTTTATAAATTTTAATGGTTGCAATTGGTTTTTTGTTATTGTAACTCAATGAACCTTTTTCGCCCGTTGTTGCTTCAAAAGAAACATCGATAGCGATAATTTCATTTTTGTCATTTCGTTTTACATTGGCATATTTTACGGTAACTCCATGTTCAGCCAATGCTTTGATATCGTCTTTCATTTCTTGTTCGGGAGTGCTTTTATTCCATGTCATTACAATATTATCCATGGCGTTTTCCCATTTGAATGGTTTTTCACTTGTTTGTGCATATCCAAAAAATGAAAGCAGGTAAAATGTGGTCATTAAAATTAACTTGATTTTCATGATAATTCAATTTTAAAATTAATTTAAGTTTTATTAAAGTTATTTTTTAAGTTTTGCTTTTTCTTTCTCAAGTTCGGCTCTTGTTCTATCTAGCTCGGCTCTTACCTTTTCAATTTCTTCTCTTGTTTTAATCATTTCAGCACGCTCTTTTTCAGACTCAGGTTTGTACTGTCTCATTTCTTCTCTCGCTTTGTCCATTTCGGCTCTTGATTTTGAGATTTCAGCTCTTGCTTTAGCCATTTCAGCTCTTACTTTTTCTCTTACTTCAGGTCTAACTCTTTTAATTTCAACCATGGCTTTCTCCATAGCATCATTAGTGATTTCCATTATCTTTTCGTTATCGATAATGATTTCATGTGGACCATCTTCGTCGCTGCTAAAAACAAAATTGTAGTTTTTGTTTTTACCATTTCCTTTAAGCATTTTTTTGATTTTTGCTTTATCAGTAACAACTTTTCCGTTTACAATAACTTTTGGTGTTTTACCGTTTTGGATAATTATTTTTTTGACATCATCCATGTTGTCTGAAAAATTGAAATCAAAATCAAAATCTCCGGTCCATTCAGGTGCTTCTGGTGCCTCAGGAACTTCTGGTGATTCTGGTGCTTCAGGTGCAATGATTCTTATTTTATCACCGTTGATAGCTACTGATTTTCCGTTGCCAACAAAATGAATTCCCTTTGGTTTTCCAAATCCTATTTTGTTATCGGTTTTGTAAAATTGAATTGGAGCAATAGGTTCATCACCATTGATTTGCGATACACCTTTGTTTCCATTTTTGTCTTTGTATTCTAGTTTGATGGCAGTAATTTCACCATCGTTGTTTCTTTTTACTTTAGAATACTTCAGTTTTACATCATGTTCTTCTTTAAGTTTTTTTGCTTTTCTTTTAAGTTCGGCATCAGTAGTTTTTTTGGTAATTGTTACTGAAACATCATCTCCGCTGTCGGCAATTGATTTTTCGTTCCAAACTATTTTTGCTATTTTTTCCTGTGCAATTGTTTTAATTTGGAAGAGAAAGACAAAGCCAATTAATGCTGGAATGATTAAGGCATACTTCCAAGAGTTTCTTTTGTGTGATTGATTTGTGTTTAACATAACGATTCGTTTTTTGATTAATGATTGATAAAAATTATTGGTTATTGATAAGCAGCTTTGATTAGTAACTGCTTTTAACAATGCGATTTGATAAGACTTTTTGTCTTCTAGTTGTGCAGTTGCTTTTTGATCAGCAATGTATTCCAGGTTTTGTAAAACTGCTTTTTTGTACAACCAAACTATTGGATTAAACCAAAATACAATACAGAATAATTTTGTTACCAAAACATCTATTGAATGCTTCTGTTGGCTATGAATTTTTTCGTGTAAAAGAATACTTTGCAACTCAGCTTCGGTATACAAACTAGGGTTTAAAACAACATAATTAAAGAACGAAAAAGGAGCAATGTTTTTATTTAAGTTGATTAGCTTAAAGTTTTCTTGCTTAACTACTTGCTCTTTGTATAATAGTTTGTATAATGAAAAGAAACTAAAAACAATTTTTAAAACTAGTAGTAATGCAATGGTAAAATAACTAATCCATAAAATCTGTATCCAATCAAAGGTTTCAACCGCTGCTGGAATTTCTTTTAGCTTAGTAGTATTTGTGGCAGTATAGGTTGCTAGTTCTTCCAAACTTGGTTTTGGAGCATCGACTAAGATTACTTTTTTAATAAAGAACAAAGGTAACAGTACAGACGTAAACAAACCAGATAATAAAAACCAACGGTTGGTGGTAAAAAAGGTTTCTTTGCGCAATAACATCATGTAGGCGATGTAAAACATTGCCATTAAACCACATGATTTGAATATATAGATTAGTAGTGTTTCCATACTATTTCTTTTGTTCAATTAGCGCTAGAATTTCTCTTAGTTCGTCAGCAGAAATTTTTTCTTCTTCCGCAAAAAAGGATACCATACTTTTATAAGAATTGTCAAAATAGGTTTCTATAGCGGTATTCATAAAACGCTTTCTGTATTCTTCCATTTTTACAATCGGGAAGTATTGGTGAGTGTTTCCAAAGGCATTGTGTGAAACAAAACCTTTTTCCTCTAAATTTCTGATGATAGTGGAAAGTGTGTTGTAGTGTGGCTTGTCTTCTTCAATTTCTGCCAATACTTCCTTTACAAAAGCTTTTTTCAGCTTCCATAAAATTTGCATGATTTCTTCTTCTTTGTTCGTTAATTTTTGCATGACGATTGTGTTACTAATTTAAAACCAAAACAAACTTATAACTATTCTTTTAGTTACACAACTACTTTTATAGTTATTTAACTATTTTTTAAGTTTTCCTTTTAAAGAAGAAAAAGAAGTTTTGTGTTATAGACAGTAAGAAGCAGCAAGTGAAGTAATATTTACTGCATTTTCTTCTCGGCTTCTACGAGTTTTATAGTCCAGTAGCCAAGAGCAGTTCCAATTAAACCGAGGATTCCCATAAAAAACCAATTGGTTTGATAACCACCAAAATGTTCAATGATTTGCATACCAGTATTAGCACTAAGGATATGTGCCAAACTAAAACTCATGGTGTAAATAGCCATATAACGACCTTCGTGACCTTTAGGAGCGCGACTCATTGCAATTGAATTAGAGAACGGAAAAGCAAACATTTCGGCAAAGGTCATAAAGAGCATCATAATGATAAGAATTCCTGCCCAAGTGTTGATGAGCATTAAAAACAGACTTATTGCCATGGCAAGACTACCAATGGTTACTACTTTTATCTTATTGATTTTATTCCGTTCAATATAACTTACTATTGGCATTTCGAGTAAGAAGACCAACAATCCGTTTAGGGTTAGCAACAATCCAGTTTGGAATTCGGTTAGATTGAATTGCTCTTTATGGTAGAGTGGAATAGTGGTGAATAATTGAAAGAATAAAATACCTGTTATCAAACACGTTCCTAAAAACACCCAAAACGGTTTGTCTTTAAATACCGAATGCGTCAATACATTGTCAGGATCTTTTTTGTCGATGTATTTTGATTTTGTTTTTTCTTTAACCGTAAATGCAAATATCAGAATAGCAACAATACACGTTGCGCCATCAGCCCAAAACAATCCTTTGTAACCAATAGTCATAATGATTAAACCACCTAAAGCTGGTCCTGCAGCAAAACCAAGATTGATTGCCAATCTTACTAATGTTAAAGCACGAGTTCTGTTTTCGGGTTTTGCATAAGCACCAAGTGATACAAACATGGCAGGACGAAACATATCGGCTACAACCATAATGGCAAACATAGCAAAACACAATCCTTCAAAACTGGTAATCAATTGAAGTCCAAAAAACATCAATCCACTGGTGAACAAACTAAACACCATGATTTTATAAAAACCAATTTTATCGGATAGTTTTCCGCCTAACCATGAACCCAACATAGAACCGACACCAAAGCAAACCATTATCCAACCTACTTGACTGTATGTAAAATTCAAATCTTCTTTCAGGTATTTAGAAAGAAACGGCAATACCATCGTTCCGGCACGGTTGATAAAAGTGATTAAGGTAAGTATCCAAATTTCTCTTGAAAATCCTTTGTAATTGTCGAAATAGCGAAGAATTGCGTCTTTGAGCATGGCGATTGATTGATGTTGCAAAGGTAAAGTTTTGTATCGTTGTGGCTTTTAAAGTTTTCTAGTATTTTTGTTAAAATTAACATTATGAAAAAATTTCTTTTCCTCCTTTTGTTTTTAAACGTTTCGATTTCTTTTTCACAAGAAAATAAACCAGAAACCTCTAAAGAATTTCAGGACAAATTAAATAAAGAATATGCTGATGCCAAAGAAAGTCCTTTGATGAAAGAGGATTTGGCCGACTTTAAAGGTTTGGATTTTTTTCCGATTGATGCTGCTTATATTGTTTCGGCTAAGTTTGTAAAAAGCAAGAACGAAAAGGTTTTTCAAATGAAAACATCTACCAGTCGGTTACCAGAATACAAGAAGTATGGTGAATTGCATTTTACTTTGAACGGAAAAGAACTCAAACTAAACGTATATCAAAACATGGATTTGATTCAACGGGAAGGCTATGAGGACTACTTGTTTTTACCCTTTTCTGATTTGACGAATGGAAAGGAAAGCTACATTGGCGGACGCTATATAGACATGCGCATTCAAAAAGGAAAAACCTGGACCATCGATTTCAACAAAGCCTACAATCCTTATTGTGCTTACAACCACAAGTATTCTTGTCCAAAAGTTCCTTTGGAAAACGATTTGCCTATTGAAGTAAAAGCTGGCGTTAAAAAGTTTCACGACTAATGAAATTCTACAATCTGCATGCGCACCACTATACTAACAATCCCGATGTGGTAGAACTGGTCAATCAATATCCTTGGGAGTTTAACGAATCGGTTCCTCAGTATTCCATTGGGATTCATCCTTGGCATATTGATGAAAAACGTTTGGAAACCGATTTGAAAATAATGGAGGAGAAGTTAGCCTTGCCCGAATGTTTAGCAGTTGGCGAATGCGGATTAGACAAACGCATTGAAGTTCCCATGGTTTTGCAACTGGAAGTTTTTGAAAAGCAAATTGCCTTAGCCGAACGATTCAACAAACCTTTGGTATTGCATTTGGTAGCGGCTTATGATGAGTTGATTGCTTTAAACAAACGATTGAACATAAAAGTTCCAGTGGTGTTGCATGGTTTTTCTAAAAATGCGCAAGTAGCCAAGCAATTATTGGATAATGGTTTCTACCTTTCGTTTGGGAAATACTTGTTGCAAAATCCTGAGTTGAAAACTACATTTCTCTCAATGCCTAATGACCGTTTTCTGCTCGAAACCGATATGATAGCCGAAACTTTAGAAGAAGTCTATGCCAAAGCCGCAGAATATAAAGAAATGACTATTGAAGATTTGAAAGCCATAGTTTCTACTACCTGGAATACCATTTTCTAATCTACTTTTTTCAAAACCATTAGTGTTCCCGATGGGTTAGAAAGCGTCAAGCGGTTGTTTTCTATTTTGTAGGTTGTGGCTTTGTGTAGCGCCAATAAAAAATCTTTCTCTTTGTTGTTTTCACAATACATCATGGTGCTGATGGTTTTAGTAAAGCGCAACAATCCTCTTTCATAAAACAGTTCGCCTGCCATGTTGTTGCATCCTGCAAAACCAGAAAAAGAATTGGTAGTAGTATTGATTTCTAGTGATGGTAGTTTGTCTCTGTAATCGGAAACTTCAGCTTTGGTTCCGTTTAAAGTTTCCAAAACCCAAATGTCGTTCAAACGATAATCGGTAATGTATGCGCCACAGCCCGAAAGATTGTTAACAGGTAACTCTGTGAATATTTTGTATTTTAAAACTACTGAATAAGGCAACTTTTCGCCCGATATAGGATTAGTACATTCTTCTTGAGCAATAGTTACACTCATATCAGCATCATCCGAACGCAGTTGGTATCGTTTAACATTGCTGTCCATAGCGCGTATAGGTTCTTCATGTGGAAAAACTAAAGTGTTTTGCTTTGTGGTAAGTACTACTTCTTTTTCGGAAATGGTAACTCTCCAAAAAGGTACTGAATCACCTGCTTTAAAATAGATAGTGTTGTCTTTTTCTTCTTTGGCAGTAGTAGTCGATTTCATTGGTGAACAAGATGTGCCTATAATAGCTAGTATTAGTAGGGTTATAAATAAGTTTGGGATAAGTGCTTTTTTCATGATGTTTCAGTAATACTACAAAGATACTAAAGCTTAATTATAAACTGTTTCAATAGCTACACCTTTAGAAATAGTTTGATAGACCACACAATATCTTTCGGTTAGTTTTGCAAGGCTTTGTAGTTGTTCTTCGGTAGCGGTAGTATCAAGGGTAAAACTCAATCGAATGGATTTGAAACCCACTTCGGCTTCTTTAGAAACGGCAAGTGTTCCTCTAAAATCCAAATCGCCTTCAGCTTTTACTTCGCCACTTTTGATTTCGATTCCCAGTGCTGTGGCTACTGCACTTAAGGTTACACCAGCACAAGCCACCAGCGATTCTAAAAGCATATCGCCCGAACACGCAAGCATTCCTGTTCCTCCAGTTGCAGGATGCAAACCAGCTTCAATCATGGCTTTTCCTGTGTTTACTTTACACGAAATACCATCGCTAAGATTTCCTATCGCCTTTAAAGTAATTAATGCAGTTTCGGGATTGGTGGTGTATTTTTCTTTTAATGGTGCCTGAAGGTTTTTAAGTTCAATAGAATTCATAACCGTATTTTTTGATTGTTACTATTTCTTTTTGTTGCAACGTTACCGAAAGATACGATTTTTATAGAAACGAATAACACTAGGAAGTTATCATTTTTCTAATAAGTGATATTTGTCCTAAGTGGTAATAGCTGTGCTCAAGCACGCCTTCAATGTTGCGTAAGTAGGTTCCATATTTTTCATCAATGAAGGCTTCGTCTAAGCAATGGTCTTCCAATTGTTCTACACATTGTGCAAACTTTTCGGCGTTGGTTAGAAAACCTTCCACCATCATTTTCCAATTGTGTTCAGAATGGAGTGGTGGCATATCAAAACTATATTTGTCGCTGATTTCTAGTTTACCATTTTGAAAAGCATCTATCAAACCCGCCAAGTAATAATTCACATGATAGGTGAGTAGCGCAATGGTATTCAGGTTGGCAACCTTTTGTGTGGCTTGTTGCCAAGTAATGCTTTCTATTTGTTCCTTATAATTGGTGTTGGCTATCCATCGTCCGTTCAGATAGACTTCGCGAAGCCTGCTTGCTAGGTTTTGATTTCGAGTCATAAATGTTTTTTTATGTTACCAGCCTAAATATGAAGACTTTACTCAGCTTGTTATTATTTGATTTAAATTATTATAAACTCTCTAATTGTCCCATCGTCATATTCATAATGACAAAAAGCTTTTTTTCCTTCTATTTTGTCAATTTGAACAATTACTTTTTCACCTATCTGACTGTTTTCTGATGGTTTATTAACCGATATACATTCTAATTCATACCTGCATTCTGTTAACCAATTTATTTTACTTTTAAATTCTATTTTTTTATCAGAGTAAGAATCAATCTGAATGGAGTCAGTTCTTGTACTGACTGCTTTTGGTAAGCTTTTATCGGATACTAAGTATTCAAACGTACCGTTTTTAAAATCAGTACACTTTGATTTTTGCCCTAAGACTGTTAGTGAACTAAATATTATTAGTAAGCAACAAAAAATATATACTACTTTTTTTCTTTTCATCTTTTGGTTGTTATGGTTATTGTCACTAGCTCAAAGTCTGAAGGCTTTGCGCAACGGGAAATTTAAAAGGCTAATAATCTTCATGTTTTGTGTTCGCAATTATCAAATTTAGAAATATCAAATCTCATTTCTATAATTTCTTGACGTCTTTCCTTAATTAAGTTGTTTAGTTGATGCCAGTACTCTTCATTGTCATTCCAAAATTTAGTATCAATCTCTAATACATTTTTAAGTAAATCACCCTCATACATATCTCCTTCGGCAAACAAATTGTCCTTCAAGGTTTCCAAGGCAAGTGGAATCAAAAATGGAAGTCCAATTTCTTGTCCAATCATGATTCGAAGGTCTTCGGTTGTAAAATCTTGCAATTCCTTTTTACGCAATGCATTACAAGTTTTTATCAGATAAGAACTTTCATCTGAATTTAAAGATGGCCAAACTTTTTTCTCAAGTGATTCAAGTGTTTTTTGTTGCCAGTTATTTTCAAGTTTCATGGTTTGTTATCTTCTTTTATTTATAAAGACTTTCAATAATGTTTATTGTATTATCTATATATATTCTAGGACTACCTGATGTAGTTAATCTAAATTCTTTAATTTTTTTTAAAATATTTTCTTTTACTTTCGCTTTATCATTAATCTCAATATTTTTTTCAATTGCATAAGCCAAAAACCAATTTAAATTTTTATGAATTATTTTACCTGATTTAAATGGTGTTGTTTCCTCGAAAAAAAAGTGATCAACTCTTTTTTCTAAATTATTTTCCTCCATATATTTTTCTATTGAATTGTGTACAGCAATTCCAAAGTATTTTAAATCTTCTTCAATTTGATAAGCATCAATTAAGGGTTGTCCAAAAAATATTTTTTTTGATTGATTAATTGTTATTTTACCATGAGCAATTCCTCCTTTCAAAGGAATTCCCATACTTACTGCATTTGAAAAAAGAACAATTGCTGAAAGATAAAAAGTATTGAAATCTTCAGCAGAATCAGTTTTTGAAAAAATAATTATTGAATCTGAAAAATTATAAGTTTTAAGATTTGAGGGAACTATTTCTCCGTTTTCACCAGTAAAAGGTTTTTCAAGTACATTAATGTGATTAGATAATTTGTATAATTTATCATAAACAACATTATGATCATCTTTTAAAACAGAATCTTTAAAACCTAAAATATCAAAAAATGCAACAAATCTATTTTCAGGTTGACTATTCCATTGACTATTTGAGTTATTTACTTTTTTTGCCATACTCAATATTAATACTTTAAAATTTTAAAAATTTGATAAATCAATTTTATATAAACTAATTAGTGTCATTACTTTTCCAAATCTAATCAATCCCTTTATCATAAAAAAGGGGGAAATCCCCCTTTTTTTAATCACGGAGTAATAATTATCAATTACGGTTGGGTAATTGTTGTTAGTTGATGCACTGCCAACGGCGTTTTTTAGTATAAAAACGGCAAAAGTTACCTCAGAAACGGCGTTTGAAGGTGCGCCATCGGCGCATGTTGGTATAAAAACGGCAAAAGTTACCTCAGAAACGGCATTGGAAGGTGTACCAACGGCGTTTTTTAGTATAAAAACGGCAAAAGTAACCCCAAAAACGGCGTTGGAAGGTGCGCCATCGGCGCTGCTGAGTATAGAAACGGCAAAAGTTACCCCAAAAACACCGTTGGCGAGGTTAAAAAAGGCGCATTTTTGGGTTTTAGGTCAATTTTTAGACCTTGAGGCTCAAACTTTTGACCTGCCAGCTCCAAGTTTTGACCTTAAACGTTAATGTTTTCCCAATTTTTCAACTTTTCTCACAATTTGATACAATAATCGAAATACTGTTTACGTTATTATTTTGAAATGGAAAAAGAGATTTTTTTCATACTAGTAGTAATTAAATATTTGAAATCATGAGAATTAGATTCTGTAAATTGAATTTCAGGCAGTATACTGCCACGTCTTTAGATACGTTCTGCGAGTTGATACTCGGCGGATTGTATCAAAACGCTGCCGTCTTTGTTGCGCCTCCGTATAGCGAAGCAGAGTTTACGGCTACCAAAAGTGCTTTTATTAACGCTTTTGTGGAGTATGACAAGTATGGTCCATCTAAATTAACGGAGTTTCTTAATGCCTACAATGCCTTGATAGCTATGCTGAATTCATTGGCGGCTTATGTAAACTCAGTAGCATTGGGCGATGCGTCAAAAATTGTTTTAAGCGGATTTGAACCTTCTAAAGAAGCTGCACAGCCAGTGCCACCTTTAGTGCAGTTTACCAATTTTACGGTAAAGCGCTCCGAAAACGCTGGAGAAGTTATTGTTAACATTTTCCCAGTTAGTAACTTTGGTGTGGTAAACTATGGTTGCATCTGCGTGGAAGGCCGAGAGCTTTCGGATTTGAGCATTGTTAACGGGCAATTGGTTTTTCCGGAAGGAATACCAGCAGTGCGCTATGATTTGAACAAATCGAGAAGAAAGGTGTTCAGTAACCTAAAAGTAGGAGTGGTTTATTATTTCTACGTTTTTGGGGTAAACACAGTGAGTGTGTCACCATTGAGTATACCACTGAAGCTAATGGCAGCTTAAAATTGCCAAAAAAAGAACCCTTCAGAGTCGACCTGAATGGGTTTTTATAATATTAAGAAAATATACTATTTTTCCAATAGCAGTTGAAGATTAATCTCTTTTGCTTTAGCGCGGTGTTGCAGGCAATAGTCGGTGTGGTAGTGGTGCGACTGCAGGAACTTAATTTGTATGTTATCCCATTCCTGAACCGTCAGCGCAGGATTGTAGTGCTTGAGTTCATGATACAACCGCGTGCCTATTTCAATAAAATTTTCGGTACCCAGGTATTCCAGGTCGGCATCGGCCACTATTTGTTCGAGTTTGTTTTTGGGTTGCTGTGGTATTTTGGTTGCCATAATCATTCCGGTAATCTTTGCCACTTCGGTTGACGAGAAACCATAGTTAGGCAATAGCTCTTGTGCAATGCGGCAGCTTTCGGCTTCGTGGTCTTCAACCTCATGATTCATATAGCCAGAATCATGAAACAATGCAGCGGCTTTCATCAACAAAATGTTGTATTCAGAGCAATGCTCTTTGTGGGCAATGTGTTCAACCCTATCAATTACATAAACAGTATGTTCCCAGCAATGATAGGTTAAATGAGGCGCAAGATTGTCTTTCAATCTTTGTGAAATATCAGTATAAAGTTTATTCCAGTTTTTCATTTAAAATTATAGCTGATCGTTATTTCATAAAATTTAATATTCCTTTTTGAGGAATAGTTAAAAATAATTTAATTTTTCAACAATATTACTAATTTGATGAAAAAAATATTGTTAATGTATCTTTTGCTGTAAAAGAGAATACTTTCAATTCTATATTTTTCCTTATTTTTGCGGCTTTAAAATTGGTTTTCATCATGGCAAAGTGGCAAGAAAGAGCAGCGCTTTTATTTAAAGAAGAAGGAATTAACAAATTAAAAAACGCCAACGTTTTAGTAGTTGGGCTTGGTGGTGTGGGCTCTTTTGCTGCAGAGTTTTTAGCTCGTGCTGGAGTTGGAAACATGACTATTGTTGATGGCGACGTGGTTGATATTACCAATATTAATCGTCAATTACCTGCTTTGCACTCAACCGTTGGTTTACCAAAAGTAGAGTTGATGGCAACACGATTGCTTGATATTAATCCTGAATTGAATTTAACGCCTATTAAAGAGTTTCTTGAACCCGACAGAGCGAAAGAAATTGTTACTAAAGATTTTGACTATGTTTTGGATTGTATTGACAGTGTGACTCCAAAGCTAAACTTGATAATAGCAGCCAAGCGCAATGGTGTGAAAGTTATCAGTAATATGGGTGCAGGAGGAAAGTATGAAGCTGCTAAAGTGAGAGTTACCGATATTCGAAAAACTGATTATTGTCCGTTGGCAAAAGTAGTTCGTAAACGTTTAAAGAAAGAAGGCATTTCAAAAGGTGTAAAAGTAGTTTACTCGTATGAACGACCAGATGAAACCAGTGTAAAAATGACCGACGGAACCAACTTCAAGAAATCATTTTATGGAACAAACAGTTGGATGCCTTGCTTGTTTGGTCTTCACGCCGCAGAAACAGTTGTAAAGTATTTGATAAAAAAAGAAGACTAAGCCAATGGAAGTTTCTGAAAGACCAAAAATCAAAATACCATTCACGCTTCTAGACAAAATAATTGAACTGGTAGGTCTTCTGATACTGATTGCTTTTTGGTTTTACACGATAACAAACTTCAATCAATTACCCGAAATTATCCCAACACATTTTGGTGCCGAAGGAAAACCCGATGGTTTTGGTGAAAAATGGATGATTTTCTTAGAAACCAGTATTGGAACGGTTTTATACATCGGACTTTCAATATTATCTTTTTATCCAAACAAGTTTAATTATCTTGTTGAAATTACTGAAGCCAATGCAGAGAAGCAATATACTTTAGCGGTTAAAATGATACGCATCATGAAGATTTCTGTTTTGTTGGTTTTCTTCTTGATAGCCATTCAAACAGTACGATTGGCAATGAATCTGCCGGATGTATTTGGTAAATGGATTTTAATACTATTGATTTCGTTGGTGTTTGGACCATTATTTTATTTCTTAATTCAATCCTCAAAAAACTCATAAATTGATACAAACAGTAATCTTTGATATGGATGGTGTAATCGTTGATACAGAACCTGTACATCATTATGCTTATCACGAACATTTTAAACAATTAAATATCGAAATATCGCCAGAAATGTATTCTTCATTTACAGGAAATTCTACGAAGAATATTTTTCAACGATTAAAAGATGAGTTTAACTTGGCAGAAGATGTAGAAACACTTGTCAACACCAAACGAAATTTATTTAACGACGCTTTTGACAGTAAAGAAGATTTGTATTTATTGGATGGAGTAGAAGATTTAATCAAAGACTTGCACCAAAACGGAATGCAGTTGGTGTTGGCTTCCTCATCTGCAAAAGTAACTATCAACAGAATTTTTAATCGATTCAAACTTCATCAATATTTCACACATATTGTTTCGGGAGAAGATTTTCCAAAGTCAAAACCACATCCTGCTATTTTTCAACATGCAGCAATGATTTCAAATACTTCTGTCGAAAATTGTATTGTAATTGAAGATTCAACCAATGGTGTTTTGGCTGCCAAAGCCGCAGGAATATATTGCATAGGTTATGATAGTTTTCATTCTAAAATGCAGGATTATTCAAAAGCGGATGAAGTAATCACTAACTTTAACGAATTGAATTATATCAGAATTCGTCAAATTAATCCATCATGAAGAAGTTAAGTGTTTTACTCATCGTTTTATTCATTTCATTAAATACATTTTCCCAACAAAAACTATTTTGGGATGAAATAAAGGCTTTTAAAACAGAAGACAGTATTAATCCACCAAAAGACGGAATGATATTGTTTATCGGGAGTTCATCTTTCAGACTTTGGAAAACGGCAAAAGAAGATTTGCATAACGAAACTATAGTAAACAGAGCTTTTGGTGGAGCAACTCTTGAAGATTTGATTTATTATCAAAATGATGTAGTACTGAAATACAATCCAAAAAAGATAGTGATTTACTGTGGTGAAAATGATGTAGCCAGTTCAGAAAAAATAACTGGACAAATCGTTTTTGACCGTTATAAAACATTACATACTACTTTGAGAAAACAATTTCCAAAAGTTCCAATAATTTTCGTTTCGTTAAAACCTTGTATTCTTCGCTGGGAAATGAAAGACAGAATGATAGCTGCCAATGACTTAATAAAAGATTATTTGAAGCAGGATAAGAATGCAGTTTTTGTAAATATCTGGGATAAAATGCTTGAAAATGGAAAACCAATGAACGATATATTTATTGAAGACAATTTGCATATGAATGCAAAAGGTTACGCTATTTGGAGTAAAGAATTATTACCATTAATTAACAATTAACCAACGGCTTTTTTATAGGCAATCAAACATTTTTCGCGCGCTTCTTTGTGATCAACAATTGGTTCTGGATAAGCGGAAGTTTCTAGCTCAGGAATCCATTTTTTAATATACTTTAATTCTTTGTCAAACTTTTTTACTTGCTCAGTTGGATTAAAAATCCTGAAATAAGGTGCAGCATCAACTCCAGAACCCGCAGCCCATTGCCAATTTCCAACGTTGCTCGCTTGCTCGTAATCTAATAGCTTGGTTGCAAAATAAGTTTCACCCCAACGCCAATCTATTAATAAATGCTTGCAAAGAAAACTTGCCACAATCATACGAACGCGATTGTGCATGTGTCCAGTTGTGTTTAATTCGCGCATTCCTGCATCAACAAAAGGGTAACCTGTTTTTCCTTCACACCATTTTTGAAATAAAACCTCATTATTGTTCCAAACGATTTTATCATATTTTGGTTTGAAACTTTTATTTACTGTATGTGGAAAATGCCAAAGAATCTGCATAAAAAACTCACGCCAAATTAGTTCCTTCAGAAAAGTTTCGTTTTTGCTTTCTAATGCTTTGGCTACCATTTTGCGAATAGAAACAACTCCAAAACGAAGATAAATACCTAAATGAGAAGTTTTGTCAAGCGCGGGAAAGTTTCGTGTTTCTTCATAATTATCAATCAAAGATTTAGAAACATTATAATCAGAAACTTTTATTGAAGACTTTTCGAATCCAATATCTTTTAAACTTAAAAAAGGATAAGAATGCGAAATTGTATTATTTAAGTAATCTTCTGAATTATAGTTTTTTAATTGGATTAACTTAAACTTTTTTTTCCATTTATTAGAATATGGAGTATAAACTACATATGGTGTGTTATCATCTTTTACAACTTCACTTTTTTCAAAGATAACTTGATCTTTACTTGTTTTAAATTCGATGTTGTTTTCTTTGAATAATTGATATAATTCTAAATCTCTTTTGCGAGCATAAGGTTCGTAATCGTGATTGGTAAAAACAGTTTTTATTTTGTTTTCAGAAATAAGTTTTTCATATACCTCAAAAGGATTTCCATAAAAAACAGCTAAGGATTTCCCAATTGATTTTAATTGGTTTTGGATATTCTCGACTTGTTGGTGTATGAAAGTAACACGAGCATCATCTTTTGGTAATTGTGAAAGGATGTTTTTGTCGAAGATAAAAATAGGTAATATCTCTTCACCACTTTGTAATGCATGATATAAACCAACATTGTCTTCCAAACGTAAATCACGACGAAACCAAAATATATTCATTTGTTTATTTTTATCCATTTACCAAAAGTGTAGACATTCCGCCATCAACATGGAAAATTTGTCCCGAAATCCAATTACTTTTTTCACTCAGTAGAAATGAAGCCATTTGTGCTAAATCTTCTGATGTTCCAACTTTTTTCAAAGGGTTTCGTTGGGCAGATTTATCTTTTTTCTCGTCCGAATTTAAGAATTTATTCGCTAATGGTGTATCGGTTAATGATGGTGCAATGACATTAACCCTAATTTTAGGTGCATATTCGGCAGCTAATGCTTTTGCAAAACCTTCAACAGCGCCTTTTGCAGCGGCAATACTAGTATGAAAAGGCATTCCCATACTGGCAGCAACACTACTAAACAATACTACGCTAGATTGATTAGATGCTGTTAAATTGGGTAAAACGGTTTGCAAGACTTTCACCATACTGATGAAATTAATATTCATGTCCGATTCGAATGCATCGATTTTTAATCCTCTGAATGGACGAAGATTTATGCTTCCTGGACAATAAACTAATCCATCGATTACTTCTGGTAAATGATTAACATCTAATGTGTCGGTTGTAGCATCAAATGGAATGTGAGTAACATTCATGTCACTCATATTTTCTTTAGTTCTTGAGGCAATAAACACTTTATTGTCATATTGAAGTTCTTTTGCAATAGCTAGTCCAATACCGTAAGAACCGCCAATTAAAAGTATGTTTTTCATATTATTGTTCTTTAAATTCTCCATAAAGTTCGATTAGTTTTTTTCTTCTGTACTCAAATATTTCATTGAGTTTAGGTTTTACTAAAATAGGATGTACAAATTGTCCTAAAATACCCATTGGAACTTTATAATCTACTATATCTTCCATTTCAACTCCACCAGGAATTTCTTTTATAAAATGTTTATGATGCCACAAAGCATAAGGCCCAAATCGTTGCTCATCTACAAAATATTCTTTATCAACAACATGTGTAATTTCAGTAACCCATTTGGTTGGAATTCCTAAAACGGGAGTTACGATATATTGAATAATTTGCCCAGGATACATTGGTCTGTCCGCACCTGAAAGAATTTTAAAACCCATGTAATCTGGAGTTATCAATTGCAGGTTTTTTGGATCAGATAATAAATCCCAAGCCTGAGTAATAGTTATTGGTAAATTTTGCTTTTTATGCAAGCGATAGATTTTCATATTTTTAGTTTGTGTAAAAATACAAATTGTTCAACAATTATTGTATTTTGTTAAACAAAATAATTTTGATTTAAGTTTTAATTAACATTTGAAGTGTATGTAATTTGTAAATTTGAAAAACTAATTTAAATATCATGAAAAAACTATTATTTGCTTTGGCTGTATTGATAGCCAACCTAACTATTGAAGCACAGGTAAAAACACCTGCGCCAAGTCCGAAAGCCACTGTTAATCAAGTTGTAGGATTAACAGACGTTACAATTGATTATTCACGTCCAAGCGCAAAAGGAAGAGCTATTTTTGGAGATTTAGTTCCATTTGGTAAACTGTGGAGAACAGGTGCTAATGCCAATTCAACTATTTCTTTCAGTGATGATGTAGTAATTAAAGGAACTACTTTACCAAAAGGGAAGTATGCAATTTTTACTACTCCAAAAGCAGATATGTGGGAAGTTGTTTTTTATACTGCTACTGATAATTGGGGTACACCTGAAAATTGGGATGCTAATAAAGTTGCTGTTTTAACCAATGTTGATCCAACTATGTTGAATCATCCGGTTGAAACTTTCACAATGTCGATTGGTAATATTACCAATGATAGCGCTACTTTAGATATTGCTTGGGAAAAAACGATGGTTTCAGTAAAATTTGAAGTACCTACACAAAAATCAGCGATGGAAAGCATCAATAAAGTATTAGCTGGTCCAACAGCTGGCGATTACTATTCTGCTGCACAATATTTATTTGCTTCTGACAATGATTTAAATAAAGCGTTAGAATATGTAAATAAAGCAGTAGGAATGGTTAAGCCAGGTGCAGATGCGCCTTTTTGGCATTTGAGATTAAAATCATTAATCCAAGCAAAATTAGGTGACAAAGCTGGTGCAATCGCTACAGCAAAACAATCATTGGCTGGTGCAGAAAAAGCTAACAACGCAGATTATGTAAAAATGAATAACGATAGTATTAAAGAATGGTCTAAAAAATAATTTTTTTATAAATTCTAAAAAGCTACGATTAAAATCGTGGCTTTTTTTATGCTATTTCTTTTCGCTTACTAAAAATTTGAAGTATTATTCCGAGTAGAACAGTTAATGTTGCTCCAATAAAATTTAACCATAAATAGCCAAGCTTTTCCTGACCGTTTGGATATATGTGAATGGTATAATAATAAATTACAAATATCGTAGTTTGACTAGCAACAGCACCCCAAAATATTGCATTTGCTTTTACATATTTAATATAAAACCCAACCAGAAAAACTCCTAGAACAGTTCCATAAAAAATGGAACCAATAATATTCACTAACTGTATTAAATTTTCAAATAGTGTTGCAAAACATGCAAATAATATAGCAACGATTCCCCATAATAAAGTGAAATACTTAGTGGCATTTACATAATGTTTTGGCGACTTCTCGCGTTTTTGATTTCGCATGTAAATATCAATAGCTGTAGTAGAAGCTAAAGCTGTCAAACCTGATGCAGAAGATGACATAGCAGCTGAAAGTATAACGGCTAATAATAAACCAATCAAACCACTTGGTAAATAGTGAAGAATGAAATAAATGAATACATAATCTTTATCATTTGTTTCAGCTTTTGTGTCAACTTTACTGATTATTTCTTTGGCTTGATCGTGTAAATCCTTCTCTTTATTAGAAAGTGAAATTAATTTATTTCTTAGAATTGGGTTATCATAATTTTGATTTAAATGATCGATGTATAATAAATTAAATTCTTTCTTTTCGTCACTCAATTGAGCAATTTTTTGTTCTAGTGAATGATATTCAGCAGCATAAACAGATTTTTCAATTGCATCTTGATTTACTGGGTTAAAATGCAAAGGAACTGGGTTAAATTGAAAGAAAACAAAAACCATAACTCCAGTTAAAAGTATAAAAAACTGCATTGGAACCTTTAGAAAACCGTTCATAATCAAACCCATTTGACTTTCTTTATCTGATTTCCCAGAAAGATAACGTCCCACTTGAGATTGGTCGGTTCCAAAATAGGAAAGCATTAAAAAGAAACCGCCAGTAATTCCACTCCAAATGGTGTATCTGTTTTCTGGATCGAATGAAAAATCTAGAATATTCATTTTATCATTTGCACCTGCAATGTGCATTGCATTTGAAAACGTCATGTCATTTGGTAGCAAATGTAAAATCAAGAAGAATGTAATAAACATTCCGCTCATGATGATAAACATTTGTTGTTTTTGAGTTACGTTTACCGCTTTTGTTCCACCTGAATACGTGTAGATGATTACTAATATTCCAATTATAATATTAAGTAAAGTTAAGTTCCAACCCAAAACTGCTGAAAGAATGATTGATGGCGCATAAATAGTCAAACCTGTTCCTAAACCACGTTGAATTAAAAACAAAATTGCTGTGAATGAACGTGTTTTTAAGTCAAAGCGTTGCTCTAAGTATTCATAAGCTGTATAAACTTTTAATCGGTGATAAATTGGAATAAAAGTCATGGAAATTACAACCATGGCAATAGGCAATCCAAAATAGAATTGAACAAAACCCATTCCATCATGGTAAGCTTGACCTGGTGTTGATAAAAATGTAATTGCACTAGCTTGAGTCGCCATTACTGAAAGACCAACTGTCCACCAAGGCGTTTGCTTGTTTCCTAATATATAATCTTGAACATCTGCGCTACCTTTAGTTTTATAAACGCCGTAGATAACAATAAATAATAGCGTTACTGATAATACAATCCAATCGAGTTGCTGCATGACTTAATAGAATATTTGCATTAAAAGAAAAAATATAGCAATATAAATTGCATTGGCTATTAAAACCCAAGTGTAACTATTTTTCCAAAGTTGTTTTTTATTTTCCATAATTATTTTCCAATTGCAATCATGTTAGCTAATAATCGAAATGCACCCGAAACTCCAGCTGGCAACTCTCGGAAGAAACTTAATCCTGTATAAATGTAATTTCCTTTTCCATATTTAGCTACTAATAAGGCACCATTTTTTGGGGTTTCACCTTTATCATTTGCTGACAAAATAGGAGTGAAGGCAGTATCCCATTCACTTGGATAATACAATCCTTGTTCTTGCGTCCAGCCTTTAAAATCTTCAGTAGTTATTTTATTCGGGTAATTTAAAATTTGATGGTTTGGATTTATAAATCGTACTTCAGCATTTTCATCAGTAACTCTATCTCTTGATATTTTTAATTTATAAGGTGACATTTCATTGGTAACTAAATCATCTAAAGTATTATACTGAACAATCATTGTTTTACCATTCTGAACAAAGTCTAATAACATTTTTTGTTTTGTTGCTAAAGCATTTACAACATTGTAAGCTCTAATTCCAGTCATAATAACATCATAGTTGTTGAGAAGTTGAGTTGAGATTTTTTCAGGTTTAATAATATCAACATCATAACCCATTTGTTCTAAACTTTTTGGAATTTCATCACCTGCACCCATGATGTAAGCAATCTTTTCGTTTTTAGTTTTGATTTTTAAACGAATTGCTTTAGCAGTTGCCGGTTGTAAAACCATTTGTTTGTAAATATGCTGATAATTAATATCAATTTTTTGCTTGTCAAATTGTTGATTATTGATATTCACTATACTTTTTATATCTACTTCGCTTGCTTCTTTTGAAGGAGAAACTGAGAAAACTGCTAAAACTTCTTCATCTTTTTTATCGATGGTAAATGGAATTTCATTTGGAGAAACTTCCCAGTCATTTGGCAGTTCAAGTTTAACATTACCTTTGATGTTGTCTTTTCCAGCTTTTATTTTTACATTAATTGTTTTACTTCTGTTAGAATTAAAAATATAAACTTTTTCATTTAATGCAGAAGTAACAATTGGAACTATATCAAGCGGTTGATAGACTTCGCCTTTAACATCATCATTATATTTGTAAACTACATTTCGTTCAAAAGGAATTGTCGTACCATTGATATCTATTAAAAAAGTAACTTTAATTTGTCTTAAAACATCAGGAATACCTATGTTTTCTTGGTTATCAACACGATACATTCCAGTAGTTCCTTTTTCTTCTAGCCAATAGGGATAAGTATAGTTCAAACTATCATTAAGAGGTAATTCAATAGATTTAGAAATTCCTTTGTTATTCATTAACGGGTTAATTTCTTGAGTCATCATTATACTTGGAACGGTTTGGGTTGCGTTCCAATTCATGACTATATTACTCCGATTAATAGCTTCTAATTTTACTTTGATTGTGCTGCCTGGCGTTGCTTCTTGAACATCAGAAACAGCTTCAAGGTACAAACCAGCGCAACCAGCAATGATTTTTTTAATCTCTTCTGTTTTAATTTTTTTCCAGTGATTGTCTTTAAGATTTTGAATTAGGTTATATGCTTTAACTAATTCAGGAATAGAAGCTGAAGGATTTTTAAAATCAAAATTTTTCTCAACGTTTGAGAGTATTTCTCCTATTGGTTTTCCACCTTCAACACGATTCCAAGTAGTATCAATGCCTTCAAAAATATTATTCTTATCAGAAGGTTTATCACCTTTTAAAAATTCTAAATATTCATCTTCATCGCCACGACTTCCAGTAGAACCAAAACCTTGTGATTGATGACGACTTCTGCTCAATGCCGCAATTTCTTGATTTGATTTTCCTAAATCCGAAAAATAAGTTCCTGTATTTATTTGTGCTAAATTAGATTTATCTGCTTTTTCAAATTTATCTCTTCCACCATAAAACCACCAAGAAGTATTAAAAAACAATCGTTTTGGTTTCCAAGTAGTAACATATTGTAATTGATTTGGAAATACAGTTGCGTCATTAACTTTATCAAAAGCTTCAAAACTTAGCATGGCTGAAGAAGTGTGATGACCATGAGTTGTTCCTGGTGAACGATGGTCAAATCTGTTGATGATTACATCGGGTTGAAATTTTCGAATTGCCCAAATAACATCGCTCAAGACTTGCTCTTTATTCCAAATTTCTAAAGTTTCATCTGGATTTTTTGAATATCCAAAATCATTAGCACGCGAAAAGAATTGTTCACCACCATCAATTTTTCGAGCTTCTATTAATTCTTGAGTTCTAATTACTCCTAAAAGCTCTCTTAATTCAGAACCAATTAAATTTTGCCCGCCATCGCCACGAGTTAAAGACAAATAACCAGTTCGAGCTTTTTTGTCATTGGATAACCAAGAAATTAGTCGAGTGTTTTCGTCATCAGGATGTGCAGCAATATATAAAACAGAACCCAAAAAATTAAGTTTTTGAATTTGGTTAAATAACTCTACAGATGATGGTTTAGATGGTTGCTGTGCAACTAAGTTTTGTGTGGATAGTGCTAATAAAAGGAATAAAAAGGAGTAAAGCTTTTGCATAAAATTAGTATTGATTGCAATAGCTTCAAATATACAGATTAAATAAAAAGCATCCTTTTATTTAAATTGTTTTTAACAAAATTAATTTGAAGACAACTCCACTTTGTTAAAGTGACCTTTTGAATTATAAGGATAATTTTTCTTGTGAATATCAATTAATTCATAGGGTTTGTCATCATCATAATCATTGATAATGACTCTAGCTTTATTATACAATGAATATCCACCATAATTTTGAGGAAGATTTTCTGAAGAATTCCATACTCCATCCAATTTATAATAGTAAACCATTTTTTGAAGATCAAAGTAGGCTTCTAAATTTGGAAAGTAATAATAGCGCAAATAACAATTTGTTTTAGCATCTATTGTCAATTTTGAATTTGGAGAATTAGTATTTTGAGAATAAGAATTTGATAAACTTATAGTGCAAAATAAAACCATTAAAAAAGATAGCTTTTTCATCATTAGTAGTTTTAATTTATTAGACTTTTGGCATTACAAAGATATAGCAAAAAAAATTGAGATTTATGTATTTTGGCGGTTGTACATCGATAAACTACATCTTTTTAACTTCAATTTAAGAAAAATATTATTTTAATAGTAGTTATAATTTGTTGAAAATCAATAAAAAAAGCAAAGTTTTAAACTTTGCTTTTTTCGAATAGTTAGTAAAAAACTATTTTTTCTTTCCATGGCCTTTTCCCTTCGATTTTCCTTTATGGTTTCCATTATTTCCTTTTTTGGCATAACTATGACCTGCAGGTTTACCATATTTAATTTTATGTGTTTTGTAGAAAGTGTAAGGAGCATTTCCTCTATAATCTGTTAAATAAACTGTTCTACCATGACGCAAATCATAATATCTATATTGCGCAGGCAAAGCTGCTGATCTGAACCATTTACCATTTCTTAAATAGATGTATCTTTCAGCAGGAACATCATAATAAACACCAATTTCTGGCAGATAATAATATTGAACCGCAACTGCATTGGCTGGAGCCCAAACTGGCGGTGTTCCTAAATTCACATTAACCGAGACTTGAGATTGAGCAGTATTTGCCATTGCAAATAGAGCTACAATTACTAAATATTTTAACTTTTTCATAATTTTAAATTTTAAGTTCAACATAAGTTCTATTTGAAGAACAATACAAAGTTGGTTCTTAATACTGAATCTTGTGTTACAAGAATTTTGAAAAAAGTTATAGAATTTTGTTTTAGTGTTAATCGTAAAAATCTTTATCCTCAATTTTTTCCCTAACTATAGCAATTCCTTTTTGAAGTAGAAGATTGTTTGGATAGGTAATTCTTTCACCATCAGCAGTTATTAGGTCGATATGAAAAGCGCTGATGTCTTCAATTTCTGCTTGAATTGGAAAATCTTTATCGAAGATTTTAATGGTATCACCAATTTTAAAAGGAAAAAAGAAGAAAAGAATAATACCCGAAGTTATATTGCTTAGAATTGACCATTGGGCAAACATTGCCACACCAATAACGGTTGCAACAGAGGAAATGGTTACTAATAAATCTTTCTTTTGAACTCCCCAAATAATAATTAATATAATTACTGTAATAATATTGAGTAGTAGATGAATATATTTGATTACTAAATTAGTTCTATGCTCGATATTAGAATGCGTTTTAGCATATCGTCTAATTAACTTTGTGAATAAAACTCTTAATACAACAACAATTATTAATACTATAATAGTTGCTATAGCTTCAATTGTAAAATTTGATAAGAATTTCATTTTATTAGTATTTGCAGTTTATCTAACTTTTGTTTTTACATATTTTCCTTTGTAATCAGCAGGATATTTCTTTTTGTGTTGTTCAATCAATAAATAAGGTTCTTCATTGTCTGGTTTTACATCTGTTAAAATGATGTAATACTTATTATAAGCCGAGTAACCTCTGTAGTTTGAAGGTATTTTATCTGCATAAACCCATTTTTCTTTGTCTTTATAGATATATTTCTTTAATCTAACATCAAAATAAGCTTCAAGATTTGGATAATAATAGTACCTGAAAGAACCAACTTTTGGATCTTTTTGAAGTTCAACTTTTGTAGAATCGATTGCTGTTTTGTTAGTAGCAACTGAAAAATTAGATAAAATAAAAATAAATAGTATTGACAGAACTAATTTTTTCATTGTTAAATATTCAAATTTTTTAAATAAGTGAATACCATTTCGGTTGGCATTCCGACTACATTGGTATAAGAACCTTCAATCCTAGAAATACCAATTAACCCAATCCATTCCTGAATTCCATAAGCTCCAGCTTTATCAAATGGTTTGTATTTATCGAGATAATAGTTGATTTCTTCATCGGTTAAATTATTAAAACTAACTTTTGTAACACAATGTAACAAATCATTTTTTTTACTTGTTTTAAAGCACACAGACGTAATTACTTCGTGAGTATTTCCGGCCATATTTTTTAGCATCGCAAAAGCTTCATCATAATCATTAGGCTTTCCTAATGCTCTATTTTCATACCAAACTATAGTGTCACTCGTAATTACAATTTCATTTTCAAGCATTTCATTGTCAAAGGAACTTGCTTTTAATTCGGCAAGAAAATTTGTGATCTCAACACCTTGTAAATGATTTGGATATATTTCATCAACATTTTTGATTTTAATTTCAAAATCTAAACCTAAGTCCTTAAAAAACTGTTGCCTTCTGGGCGAACCAGAGGCTAAAATTAATTTATAGTTTTTTAATTTATCCTTTAACATTGTATTTAATGTTTAATGAAATAATTAGTATTGATATAACTCCAAAGAAAATAATTGCTTTTAAAACATTGCTTAACAACTTAAAATCTTTTTTTGATTTTGCAGACCAAGTTTTTACAGTTACAAATATCATTGGGCTAATTACAAATAATAAAGAGTAGATTGTGGCGATGTAAAGCTTTGAATTCATTAGATTGTTATTGACATACCAAAACAAAATAGCAGTAGCAATTACACATAAAACAGTAACTATTTTTGCGGTTCTTTCTTTGCCAATAGCTATGGGTAAAGTATTCATTCCTTGATTATAGTCGCCATCGATATCTTCTAAGTCCTTAATTATTTCTCTTATAAAATTAATAATAAATGCAAAAATTGCATAATCTAAAATTATCCCTAAAAGTGTTTGCATGTTTACTTTCTGGTCAAAACTTACATAGGATAAATAAGGAATAATATCAAAAAAGCCAATAATAATTACGCTAAGTCCAAGTATTAATGCAACAATCAAATTACCAACAACAGCTATGCGTTTAAAACTTGTGGCATACAAATAGAGTAGGACTGAAATTATTATAAACAATCCAAAAAAAGAAGTTTTATTTACATAATCGGAAAGATAATATCCAATTAGAACACCTGATATAGTTAAACCAA
Source organism: Flavobacterium sp. PMTSA4 (assembly GCF_032098525.1). Taxonomy (NCBI): domain Bacteria; kingdom Pseudomonadati; phylum Bacteroidota; class Flavobacteriia; order Flavobacteriales; family Flavobacteriaceae; genus Flavobacterium; species Flavobacterium capsici. The sequence continues at coordinate 570,476 of NZ_CP134890.1, read as the reverse complement.
AATACATGTAGTATGCCGATTCTTCTGATATGGATTTACCAATAATAACATTATTTGGTTTGTTATCATAATCAGTTTCTTGGTCCATAATATCATTGATTACATAACCTGCGGCTGCAATTAGCACTGTTGATAATACTAACAATAAGTATTGCCAATCTTTCAATGCCAAAGGAATATCTTGAAGTGCTAAAAATCCATAACGAAAAAGTAATTGCATAAACGCAATTAATAAAAGGTTTTTATATCGTATTAATTTTAAAAAATTCATTTTGTAGTTTACTAATTCTTAATTGTTAATCATGTTTTCCGTTGTAGTACATATGCCATTTTGCTTGTACTTTCATTACTTGCTCAATAACTTCACGAACAGCACCTTTACCACCGTTTTTGTGTGAGATATATTTAGAAATAGCCTTGATTTCTGGACTAGCATCTTGAGGACAAGTTGGTAACCCAACTAATTTCATTACATGAAAATCAGGAATATCATCACCCATAAATAAAACTTCTTCAGGTTTAATATTGTATAATTCAATGTATTCTTTGAAAGTTTCCACTTTATCAGGCGAACCTAAATGAATATCAGTTATACCTAAATTTCTTAATCTGATTCGAACACCTTCGTTTTTTCCTCCAGAAATTACACAAACATGATAACCACTTTCTACAGCTGCTTTCAAAGCAAAACCATCACGAATATTCATTATTCTTAGCATTTCGCCAGTTTCGGTTACATGAACAGCACCATCGGTCAATACTCCATCAATGTCAAAAATGAAGGTTGTTATGTTGTTCATTAATTCTTTATAGCTTTTTTCCATTATCAATAATTGATTGGGTTAGGAGTTTATAAATTTCTTTCTGATTATCTTTATTTAAAAAATTTAAATGCGCATTGATAGTAACCGTATCTTCTCTTTTTGCTGGACCAGTTTGTGCTTCATTAGGAGTAAGCGATAAAATTTTATCGGCAGTTTCTAAAATTAATGGTTTCAGTAAATCAAAAGATAAGTTATTTTCCTTACAAATTTCACTACCTATTTCATACAAATGATTCACAAAATTACATACAAAAACAGCAGCTACATGCAGTGCTTTGCGTTGTTCAGAGTTTATTTGATATACTTGGTTAGAAATAGATTGAGCAACAGCTTCTAATAAGGATAAATCATTTTTAGTTTCAGCTTCTAATGCAATTGGAATTTGGCTAAAATCAATCTCTTTTGATTTTGAAAAAGTCTGTAACGGATAAAAAACACCTTTTCGGTTTTTTGAATCTATTTCAATCATTGGAATACTTCCTGAGGTATGTACAACAAGTTTATATGTAAAAGGTATTTGACTAGAAACTTCAGCAATGGCATTATCTGAAACAGCTATAACATAAAGGTCAGCTTCTTTGAGTTCTTTGTAATCTGAAATAATTTTCTTCTCATCAAGTAAGTGAGCAATTTGCTTTGGATGTCGTGCTAATACTTGAATAAGATTGAGGCTTTTAGCTTTTTGAAAAGCCAAGAGTAAATGCTGAGCAACATTGCCCGAACCAATAAGCACTACTGTAATCATTCGACAAAAGTACTAAAATTAGTAGTTAAATGGAATGTTTATTAAAAATGGTTTAAAGCTTGTTGGCTAATATTAATTAATCAAATATTTTTTTCAAAACTTACAGTTGTACCAGTTTTGTTCTATCCATGCTTTAATTTCTTCTTTGGTTTTTAATTTACTAGGTACTTCTTTATGTATCATTTTTTCAATTTTCAATCCAGTTCTTTTAAAACTCAAATGATGAATTTTTGCAAATGAATTTATGAAGTCTAAAATTTCATTGCCCATTTTTCTGTTCAATGGTGTATTGTCCAATGATACAAATACTTTTGAAGAATGGTCTGGTAATTTATTCCATGAATAATTTGTGTACGTAAGGTCGGTTTTAGATAGTAGTGGCATTACAATAAATTTGATTACTAAAATTCTAATAAAATCGTTACACCCAAAAATAGTTTGATGCCCAATAAGTTAATTGCGGTTTTTTTTATTTTTTTTTACGGTATTTACTTTTTAGGTTTTGTTTTAATAATTTTTTCCTGTTTGAGACATTATTTAATAATTCAATTTAATTTTTTCCTCAATCAAAAAACACAAGTTAAACTATACTTAAATAGAATAATTCTACCTCAAAACATTCACATTTTTAATTACTTTTGCACTACTTTATAAAAATCAATTCTTCCGCTTTATGGAAAAAAAAATATACGCGTTTCTTTTCTCCACACGTTTAATGGCAGTTTTATTTATAGGTTATGCCATAGCCATGATTTTCGGAACCTTTATAGAAAGCAAATACAATACTGATACCGCTCGAATTTGGATATACAATTCGTGGTGGTTTGAAGCTATACATGTGTTCTTTTTAATTAATTTCTTCGGAAATATTAAACGATACAAACTCTACAAAAAAGAAAAATGGGCAACATTACTTTTGCACCTTTCTTTTATTTTTATCATTGTAGGCGCAGCTATTACTCGTTACATTAGTTATGAAGGAATGATGCCCATTCGTGAAGGCGAAATTTCAAATAGAATGTATTCGGATAAAAACTTTTTGACCGTTTTTGTAGATGGAGAATATGAAGGAAGCGTGAAAAGAAGAACAATTGAAAAATCATTATTACTTTCTCCAGTTGCTGACAATTCATTTTTAATTAATAAGAAGTTTGGTGAAATTCCTTTTGAAATTAGCTATAAAAATTATGTCCTTGATGCAAAAGAAGTAATCAAAGAAGATGAAAAAGGTGTTTTATATTTAAAACTGGTTGAATCTGGCGATGGTACTCGACATGAACATTGGCTGAAAGAAGGCGAAGTTCAAAACATTCATAATTTACTTTTTGCTTTAAATAAACCAACTGATGGTGCGGTTAATATAAATACAATTGACAATACTATAGTTACTCCATTTGATGGTCAATTTATGAGAATGGCTGATAAATTTCAAGGAAAAGTTACTAAAGATTCAGTCCAAGCCTTGATGTATCGTTCGCTTTATAATCTTGGGGGAACTCAATTTGTATTGCCCGAAGCAGCTAAAAAAGGATTTAAAACTTTTGAAGCTTCAGGAAATTATAAGCCAAAACAACATGACGATGCATTGACTTTAATTATAAGATCTGGTGGCGAAGAGAAAGAGATAACACTTGTTGGTTCCAAAGGAAAACAAGGTGAACCAGTTATGGTAAAACTTGGTAAACTTGACTTTACTTTAATGTTTGGAAGTAAAGTTTATGAACTGCCATTCAAATTAAAATTAAATGATTTTATAGCTGATAAATATCCCGGAACAGAAAAGAGTTATTCTGCGTTTGAAAGCAAAGTCACAGTAATAGATTCGGCTAACAAGTTTGATGCAAGAATTTATATGAATCATATTTTAGATTATAGAGGTTTCAGATTTTTCCAAGCATCATTTGACCAAGATGAAAAAGGAACAGTACTTTCAGTAAATCATGATTTTTGGGGAACAACCATAACTTACATTGGTTATTTCTTATTGTTTTTTTGCATGATGGCAATTCTTTTTGTAAAAAATACTCGTTTTGCTGATTTGAAAAAGAAATTAGAAACTGTTAAAAAGAAAAAAGCAAAATTACTTTCAATACTACTTATTTTAAGTACTACTTTGAGCTTTTCGCAAGAAAACCATTCTCATAAACAAAATACTTTTAACTATAAAGATTCTATTCTAAAATATAAAGTTCCCGAAGCACAAGCTGATCGATTTGGTAGATTAGTCATTCAAGATGATGGTGGTAGAATGAAGCCAATCAATACTTTTTCTTCTGAATTATTGCGCAAGGTAAGTCATAATGATACTTATGAAGGAATGAATTCTGACCAGGTTTTTATTTCTATGAAACAATTTCCGTTTGCTTGGATGGAAATTCCGCTAGTTTATGTTAAAAAAGACAATGACAGTATTCGTAAATTAATAGGAGTAGAGCCAAAACAAAAATTAATTCCTTTTGCTGCTTTTTTTGATAAAGATGGAAATTACAAATTAGCGCCATATTTAGATGAAGCTTATAAAACTGCTAATCCGAATCAATTTGAGAAAGACTTTGTAGAAACTGATAAAAAAATCAATTTATTGAATTCTGCTTTGTTTGGAAGTATTTTGAAAATTTATCCAGTTCCAAATGATAAGAATAACAAATGGGTTTCTAATCTAGAGTTGAACCAACCAACGGGAACCGCTTTAGACACTATAAAAGCAGCTTTTCCATTATACCTTCAATATTTAGCAAAAGGTACTAGCACAAAAGAATATGCTGGTGCAAACATGATGCTCGAAGGTATGGAAAAATTCCAAATGAAGTATGGAAGAGAAGTCATGCCGAGCATGGAAAAAGTTAATTATGAAATACTATATAACAAATATGATGTGTTCAAGAAATTACCTTATTGGTACATTTCATTAGCTATTTTGATGTTTGTATTAGTTATAAGTCAAATTTTTAAAGATCGAAAGTTTTTAAGAGTTTCTATAAACGTATTACATGTTCTTATAGGTTTGTGTTTTGCTTTGCATACCGTTGGATTAATAGCTCGTTGGTATATTTCGGGTCATGCACCTTGGAGTAATGCTTATGAAGCTATTGTTTATGTTGCTTGGGCAACAATGTTTTTTGGTTTAGCATTTGATAGAAAATCTAAATTAACTGTCGCATCATCTGCATTTGTCACAGCAATGATATTAACAGCTGCTTATGCAAACTGGATAGATCCAGAGATTGCAAATCTTCAACCAGTTTTAAATTCTTATTGGTTAATGATTCACGTTGCTGTAATAGTAGCTAGTTATGGTCCATTTGCATTAGGTTTCATACTTGGATTTGTTTCGTTATTACTTATGTTTTTCACGAATGAGAAAAATAAAGTTAAAATGGATTTAAACATCAAAGAACTAACCTATATTAATGAAATGGCGTTGACGGTTGGTTTAGTTATGTTGACCATTGGAAACTTTCTTGGTGGTCAATGGGCTAATGAAAGTTGGGGAAGATATTGGGGTTGGGATCCAAAGGAAACTTGGGCATTAATCAGTATAATGGTTTATGCTTTTGTAATTCACGCACGTTTTGTTCCTGGAATGAAAAGCCGTTGGATTTTTAACTTGATGGCAATGTTTGCCTTTATGTCTATTCTATTTACATATTATGGTGTTAATTTCCATTTAGTAGGTTTGCATTCTTATGCAAGTGGTGAAGCAAAATCTTTGGCATGGATATATGAAATGGCAATTGGTATTTCAGTTGTTGGAATATTAACTTATCCGAAGTTTAAAAAGTATTATAAAAAATAATTTCTACAAAAAAAGGTTCAACATTGTTGAACCTTTTTCTTTTATTACAAATTAATATTATACTTTTCCTAATGTGTAAAGTTGTTCCATTGTTGGTGAAGCACTTCCGCCTGAAGGTTCAAGCGTTATACCAAAAGCTTCAGCACCCGAAGTTTTATCAACTGCAAAAACTTTGGAATCATTACCTTTAAAGTCAACCAATAAACCAATACTTGTTGGAGTTAACTGTGGTTGAAGTTTTAAAGACCAAATTTGATAAACTTTTCCTTCTGGTGGTTCTGGCAATCCGCTTGCATCAACATAAACTTCATCCGTTTTTTGATTCCAATAAATTCTTGCTTTTGCTTCCGGCGCAACAGCTTGTCCACCTAGAGGAATTATTTTATTATTTTCGTCACGAACAACTGCTAAAACTTCTTTGGTGTATCTGTTGTTTAATTCTAAAACATTTACTGAATCTTTTAACTGCTTTTTCTCTTGTTCAACCACAACAATCTGCTCTTTTGTGTTGTTCAATTGAAAATATTGGTAACCGACACCTAATAATAATACAATACTTGCAGCCCAACCAATGTAACTGTATCTGCTTGTTTTTGGCTGCATTTGTATAACGTTAGAATGTTTCAATTCTAATTGAGCTTTAATTTTTTCAAACTGACTGTTAGAAATAAAAGGCGAAAAACTACTCGATAAATTCAAAATTGCTCTTTCAATAGAAAGGATTTCATTTTTAATTTCTGGTTCTTTTTCCGCCATAGCAGTTATTTCAATGTTTTCGGTTTCACTAAGTAAACCATAAACATAAAGTTCTAAAATACCTGACTCTATATATTCTTTGTTTTCCATTTATATTTTTAAAAAATTGCGTAAATCATTCATACACGATCTGTTTTGAGTTTTTACAGTTCCAAGCGGCATCGAAAGTTCTTCTGATACTTCTTGTTGTGTAAAACCTTTAAAAAAAAGTAAATCTATTAATTGGATACATTTTGGTTTTAGTTTATTTACAAAATCTCTAAGACCAATAGAATCAATTCTATTTACTAGTTTATTACTATCGTCTAACAGATTACTATCGTCTAACAGATGTACGAAATTATCAGAAGAAAGGTTTTTTTGCGAGTTGTTAAATCCTTTAGAACGCAACTTATCAATAGTAGTGTTTCTAGCGATGTTAAGCATCCAAGTGTATAATCTTCCTTTTGATTCACTATATGAATCAATATTTTTCCAAATTTTAACAAAAACTTCTTGAAGCACATCCTCTGCGTCATCTCTGTTGCTAATCAAATTAGTTATAACGCTAAAAAGGCTTTTAGAATACATGTCATAAAGCATTGTAAAAGCTCTTTCTTCTTTCCTTAAGAGCAAGGGTAATAATTCTTCTTGTGACATAGTTTTTTTTGATTAGTTCTTGTAAAAATAGGAATCTTTTTAATTTAATCATTATAAATAGTATAAAAAACAGAAGTATTTAAAAACCAATATCTTAATAGCTACGTATATAATATCATATTAACGTCAAAATCATATAAAATGAAAAAAACAAAAATTCTTTTAGGCTCATCGCTAATAGCGATTGTATGTCTAATTTTAGTAGCGGCTGATCACATTGATGCTCCAGCTGTAACAGGTAATAAATCTGATATTACCGATGTGTACGCCTTTCAAGGGCAAGATTCAAACAACATGGTATTTGTAGTAAATACACAAGGATTATTAAGTCCAAGTGCAACTGCATCTGCAACTTTTGATGAAGATGTTTTAACTGAAATCAATATTGACAACAATGGTGACAATGTTGAAGATTTAGTAATTCAAGCTATCGCTAGAGGAAATAAAATGTATTTCTTTGGTCCGGCTACACCTAACATGACAGGAAAAATGAGTACTATAAAAACTCAAAATGCTTCAGGAAAAGTAAAAATTTCGGAATATGGTGAAACAAATGTTGAAACTGAAAACGGAATGAAATTTTTTGCAGGTCCAAGAGACGATCCATTCTTTTTTGATTTAGGACAATACAGCGCTATTTTATCAGGAACTGCAACTGGGTTCAATAATCCAGGCACCGATACATTTGCAGGAACTAATGTTCTATCAATTGTTGTTGAAGTTCCAAAATCAACTTTAGGAAGTTCTTCAACTATAAATGTGTGGGCTGAAACAAAAAGAGAACAATAATAATTTAAATCCAATTACAATGAAAAATAATAACATATATTCTATAATAACCATTTGTTTTTGCATGCTTACCTTATTTGTAGGTTGTAGCAAAGATGAAAGTACAGATTCTGAACTTTTAGGAAAACAATCAAATGGCAAAAACTTTTTTGGGACCTACATGCAAGAAGATCAAATGGCACGTCCAGCAATCAATACCGTTTTTGTTGGTTCAGGTGCACCAAAAGATTTGTTCAATACCACAATTCCATCACAAATGGGAGCTAATTTTCAATCGTCTTTTCAAACACGACTTTTAGCATTAAATCCTGGTTATACTGCAAATGCATTAGGTTTGGATGCTTTTACATTTACTTCAGTATTGGCTACAGATGTATTAAATGTTAGTAAAACTGCTCCAACTACTTTTTTTGATGGAACAAATGTATTAACAGGAAGAAATTTGTCGGATGATGTAATAGATGTAGAATTACTTTTGATTTTTGGCGGTCCAGATGGTACTGCTAATGCAGCAGTAACTTCGGATCATGTTGATTCTAATGATAAGCCTTTTACTGAATCTTTTCCATATTTAGCAACTCCATGGTAAAAATGGATTATTATAATTGAATGAAACAGAGCATTTTGCTCTGTTTTTTTGTTTAAAATAAAAAAATATTGATGTTTTAAAATCCAAAAGCAATCCAATCTCGTAACTATAGTTATAACATAAAATTAATTTAAAATGAAAAAAACAAAAATTTATTTAGCGATTTCGCTTGTTGCGATTTCAGGATTGGTTTTCTTGGCTGCTGATCACATTGATGCACCAGCAGTAACAGGAAATGCTTCTGATATTACAGATGTATATGCTTTTCAAGGGCAGAATACAAGTAATATGGTATTTGTAGTAAATACTCAAGGTTTATTAAGTCCATCTTCTACAGCAGCAGCTTCATTTGATGAAAATGTTTTAACCGAAATTAACATTGATAATAATGGAGACAATGTTGAGGATTTAGTAATTCAAGCTATTAGAAAAGGAAACAAAATGTACTTTTTTGGACCGGTTGCTCCAGGAACAACAGGTACAACAAGTACAATTAAAACAAATGCAGCCGCCGGAAATGTGAAAATTTCTCAATATGGTCAACCTGCAACAATTTCATCACAAAATGGAATGACCTTTTTTGCTGGTCCTAGAGATGATCCTTTCTTTTTTGATTTAGGTCAGTACAGCGCCATTTTAGCTGGAACAGCTGGTGGATTTAACAATCCTGGTACTGATACTTTTGCAGGTACAAATGTTCTATCAATTGTGGTGGAAGTTCCAAAATCTACTTTAGGAAATGAATCTTCTTTAAATGTATGGGCTGAAACCAAAAGAAAACAATAAGTATAAATCAATAAATTAAATAATAGTATGAAAACAAATAAATATATAATATTAGGATTAACACTGGTTGCATCAATGCTTTCAGTAAACTGTAGTGATGATTCTTCGGATAATTCAACTGACTTTTCAGGCACTTTTGTTCAACAAGATCAAATGGGTAGACCAGCTATAAATACTGTCTTTGTAGCATCAGGAACACCAAAAGATCAATTTAACGGAACAATTCCATCACAAATGGGAGCTAATTTTCAGGCTTCTTTTGAGGCTAGATTATTAGCATTAAATCCAGGCTATACTACAAATGCATTAGGTTTAGATGCTACAACTTTTACAACTGTTTTAGCAACAGACGTATTGAATTTGAGTACTTCAGGAACTACAACATTTTTTGATGGAACTAATGTTTTAACTGGTAGAAGGTTGAACGATGATGTTATTGATGTAGAATTGTTATTGCTTTTTGGTGGACCAACTGGTGGTGATAATGCTGGTTTAACTTCTGATCATGTTGACGCTAACGACAAACCGTTTTTAACATCATTTCCATACTTAGCTGAATCTTGGTAATATAGTTTAACAAGAGCGTTGATTTGCGTTAGCGCTCTTGTTTTTACAACAACAAACAAAAAAAACAAACATCATGAAACTTTTAAAAAATATAACATTATCAATTAGTTTACTGGCTTTATTGATTAGTTGCAACTCAAAATCTGATGTGGTTACAAATTCAAAAGATTATGAAGTCTATTTGCAATCTACAACAAATAATGATTTGAAAGAAACTCAAAGAGAGATTGATTTTTGGCAAAAAAAATATGATAATGCGCCTAATCAAAAAAGCTATTTGGGAATATTAGCATCCAATTATACAAAACTTTTTGACATCACAGCTAATATTGATTATTTAATAATTGCTGAAAAAAATCTACTTGAAGTAAATGAGGCATACAAGTACTCTAAAGTTAACAATATTCGTTCTTTAGCACGAAATTATATTTCGCAACATCGATTTAATGAAGCTTTAGAATTAGCAAATAAAGCACTTGCAATTGGAGAAGGACTTAATGAAACGCACAAGTTATTGTTTGATGTTCAAATGGAGTTAGGAAACTATAAAGAAGCCGAATCACATTTGAATTCAATTGACAACAAAAAAGAGTTTGATTATTACATAAGAATTGCAAAATGGAACGATCATATTGGCGATTTAGAAACCACTATTTCCTTCATGGAAAAAGCAAAAATTGAAGCTGAAAAATACAGCAACAAACATCTTAAAATTTGGACTAATACCAATCTTGGTGATTATAATGGTCATGCTGGAAAAATTAAAGAAGCTTATCAATACTATTTAAATGCCTTGGCAATTGATCCAAATAATAGCTACGCTTTAAAAGGAATTGCTTGGATTGCTTTTTCGCATGAGAAAAATACAGATGAAGCCATTAGAATTATTAATCAAATTTCAAAACGTCACAATTCGCCTGATTTTTATTTACTGAAAGCCCAAATTGCAGAATATAAAAAAGATAATGACAAGAAAGTTGAAATGTTAAATTCATATTTCAACAGTATTGACAATAAAGAATATGGCGCAATGTATAATAAATATAATGTTCTCCTTTTTGCCGAAGAACCACAATCGCTTTCAAAATCTCTTTCCATAGCAGAAGAAGAAGTTGAGCATAGACCTACACCAGATTCATATGATTTACTAGCATGGACCTATTTTAAAATGGGTGAAAAAGAAAAAGCACTTGAAATTGCTAAACAACATGTAGCAGGAAAATCATTTGAACCAAAATTAAATTATCATTTGGCCGAAATATATAAAGCTAATAATGAATTGGATAAAATTAAGCCAATCAAAGAGGAATTAATGAATAGTTTGTTTGAACTAGGACCAAATTACGAAGAAAAAATAAAGAGTTTGTAATGAAAAAATTAGTTCTGATATTCATAATCTTATCGTCAAATTTGATGATGAGCCAAGTAAATCATGGAGTTGTTCAAGATGAGTTTAGCATGCCTATTGAAAATGCATTTATTACCAATTTAAGTTCAAAAACTCATGCTCACTCAGATGAATTGGGAAAATTTACAATAGAGCGTACTAAAGTTAACGACACGCTACAAATTAATGCTTTGGGCTTCAAAAAAACAACTTTTGTTATTACAGATGAAACTTTGAATGTAATTTTAAAATCATCCGTTTATGAATTGGACCAAGTAGTTGTTCAACCAAAATTATCAGCCATGAATGCCGTTTCAAAAATAGATTTAATGACTAATCCAGTAAATTCTTCTCAAGAAATTTTGAGAAAAGTTCCTGGACTATTTATTGGTCAACATGCCGGCGGCGGAAAAGCAGAACAACTTTTCTTAAGAGGTTTTGATATTGACCACGGTACTGATGTAGCTATTAATGTTGATGGAATGCCTATTAATATGGTTTCACATGCACACGGACAAGGTTATGCTGATTTGCATTTTTTAATTCCTGAAACTATTAATAAAATTGAATATGGAAAAGGAACTTATAATGCTTCGCAAGGCGATTTTGCTACGGCAGGTTACGTAAGCTTTCAAACTAAGGAAAATGTAGATAGAAATTCAGTTGGAGCAGAAGTAGGTCAATTCAATACACTGAGAACTGTTGGTTTATTTAATTTATTAGAACCAAATGTAAACGAGAAATTGTTTTTGGCTACCGAATATATTTTAACCGATGGACCATTTGAAGCACCACAAGATTTTAAAAGAGTAAATCTGTTTGGGAAATACACAAAACGATATACTAACAATAGTAAGTTTTCAATTTCAGCTTCTCGATTTGAAAGCAAATGGAATGCTTCAGGACAAATTCCGCAACGATTGGTTGACAATGGAACTATAAGTCGTTTTGGTGCTGTTGATGCCACTGAAGGCGGGTTTACTTCAAGAAATAATTTGATTGCTACTTTTATAAAACCTATTACAGAAACAAGTTTTATTAAAGCAACTTCATTTTATACCAATTATGAATTTGAACTGTATTCTAATTTTACTTTTTTTCTAAATAATCCAATTGATGGCGACCAAATTAGACAAAAAGAATCTCGTTCAGTTTACGGAATGAATTTAGAATATAATTTAAAAGGTACTAATTCAAAATTTCAAATTGGCGCTGGTTTTAGAACTGATGCTACGAATGATTCAGAACTATCATCAACAAAAAATCGATACACCACTTTAGAAAAAATTAAACTAGGTGATGTTGATCAAAACAATGCTTTTGCTTATGCAAATACTGAATTTTCCTTTGGTAAATGGGTTATAAATCCGGCTTTGAGATTGGATTATTTTAAATTCAATTATAACGATAAATTAACAGAACCTTTTCAATCATTAGCAGCAGATAAATTTAAAATTTCTCCAAAGCTTAACGTCTTTTATAGTGTTAACAATAATTTTCAACTCTTTGCAAAATCAGGATTAGGATTTCATTCCAATGATACGCGAGTAGTTGTGAGTCAAATGGGAAAAGAAATTCTTCCGACAGCTTTTGGAAATGACATTGGAACGATTTTTAAACCAATTCCAAGTTTAATTATAAATGCTACACTTTGGCAATTATATCTGGAGCAAGAATTTGTATATGTTGGCGATGCAGGAATTGTTGAACCAAGTGGAAAACCAAACGTATGGGAATTGAATTTAGCGCACGATATCAACTGAACAATTATCTATTTTTTGATAGTGATATTAATTACACCTACGCAAGAAGTATTGATGAACCAAGCGGACAAAATTATATTCCATTAGCACCCGATTTTACCACAACTGGAGGTTTGAACTTTACAAATTACAAACGCTTTTCTGGAGGAATACATTATCGATATTTAAATCATCGTCCTGCTAACGAAGATAATTCTATCGAAGCCAAAGGATATTTTGTTACCGATATGAATATAAATTATAATTATAAAAATTTCACCTTCGGTTTAGCAGTTGAAAACCTATTTAATACCGAATGGAATGAGACTCAGTTTGCCACCGAATCTAGATTGCAAAACGAAAGTCAGAGTGTAGAAGAAATTCATTTTACACCTGGAACTCCTTTTTTCATAAAGAGTAAAATTAGTTTTGCCTTCTAAAACACTTGTTTTTGTTTGTAATGAAAGCTAGATTGGTTTTTGTTATGTTTGTTGGGAACCCAACTACTCATGTGGTTGGGTTCTTTTTTATTATTTAATATAACTTTATCATTTGTATAACAAAAAATGGATTAATTATTTATAATTTTATAAAAAAATTACAACTATGAAAAAATTACTTTTATTAACATTTGCAACTCTAATATTTATTAGTTGCGGAAATAAAACCGAAAATAAAACAATGGCAATGAACACAGAAGAAAGCACAGAGACATTAGTTAAAGAAAACATTTATCAATTTAAAGTAACCGATTTATATGGTGAAGAGTTTGACTTTTCTTCATTGAAGGGTAAAAAAATATTAATAGTAAACACCGCTTCTGAATGCGGGTTAACGCCTCAGTACAAAGACTTAGAAGCAATTTATGAAAAATACAAAGACAAAAACTTTGTAATTGTTGGATTTCCAGCAAACAATTTTGGTTCTCAAGAACCGGGAAGTGACAAAGAGATTGCACAATTTTGTCAAAAAAATTATGGTGTAACTTTTCCTATGATGGCAAAATCATCAGTGAAAGGAAAAGACATGAATGAAGTTTATCAGTTTTTAACTCAAAAAAGTAAAAATGGACTTCAGGACAGCGAAGTAGAGTGGAACTTCCAAAAATATTTAATTAACGAAAAAGGAGAATTAATCAAAGTACTTTCTCCAAGAGTTTTACCAACGGATAAAGAAATAGTAGGTTGGATAAACAGTTAATTGTATAGTAATGATACAAAAAAGGCAAACCCAATTGGTTTGCCTTTTTTTATTTATGCTAATCAATGTCAATAAACTATAAAAACATCGACGAACGAACAGCCAGCAGTAGTTTGAAGATTTTTTTATCATTTAAACGATTTTAGTTTATCGTTATATGCTTCCTTCCTAATTTTGATTAACAATAAAAAACAAATAGTTTATGGAAGATATTTTCAATCCAGTATATAGAAAGGATTATTTTGAAGGTTATTCAAATGGTCTGAATCCAGTTATAGAAATAAAAGAATTTTACAGTGATGCCTTTCAGGAAGGTTTTCAAATAGGAAGACAAGAATATGAAAACATGAATGGTAAAATTTCTAATGGAATTCCTAAACTGATTGTTACTACAAAAGTTTTAGAAGATTTTTTACTTGCTGGTATGCTAGGAATGAATATTGATGAAACGGGTTATACACCTTTTCAAATAGAAGTAATTCAAAAATGGTATCAAAGCGGCGTTGAAAAATACGATGTTTACAGCAATAGAAGTCTTTTGAGCATTTTAGATGATAATGGAATAGAGTTAACATAACTCTATTTTTTTTATTCTAAAATTAACTGTAAGATTACAGAATGTAACCAACGGTCAAATTTATATCCACTTTCTTTTATAAAGCCAACTTTTTCAAAACCAAAGTGTTCATGAAATTGTATACTGTTTGCGTTTTCTGAATCAATTACGCCAATCATGGTGTGAAGTTTTTGTGATTTCGCTAAAGAAATAAGTTTTTCTAGTAATAGTTTTCCAATTCCTTTGCCGTGATGGTTATTAGAAACATATACAGAATGTTCAACAGTAAATTTATAAGCTTCACGAAAACGGAATTCACTGTAGTAACCAAAACCAACAACTTCATCGTTTAAAATAGCAACTATAATTGGGAAATTCTTATTCTTTTTGTCTTCAAAAATTAATTTTTGTTGATGAATAGTTCTGATAGTATAATCATAAAGAGCAGTCGAATTTAAGATATTGTAATTGATGATTTCAATTATACTGTTTAAGTCTTCTTCTTTATAATTTCTGAGTTGAATGTGCATTTGTTTAAAATATTTTCAAAAATAAGAAAACTATTTGAACCTATTTAAAAAGGATTAAAGTTCGTACATTTGCTATGTTTAAGCACAATTCATGATTTATCCTAAAATACCATTAGCCCAAAGTATAATAGAAATTTGTTCTGCTAAAGGAGTTCACGATATAGTTATTTCTCCAGGTTCAAGAAATGCACCTTTAACGATTGGTTTTACAAACAATAAAAAATTTAATTGTTACAGTATTGCTGATGAACGTTGTGCAGGTTTTTTTGCCTTAGGAATTGCTCAACAAACAAAAAGACCAGTTGCCGTGGTTTGTACATCAGGTTCAGCTCTTTTGAATTATTATCCAGCATTTGCTGAAGCTTTTTATAGTCAACATCCATTTATTGTAATCTCAGCCGATAGACCAAAAGACAAAATAGATATTGGTGATGGACAAACTATTCGTCAGGAAAATGTTTTTCTTAACCATTCGTTATACAACGCCAATTTAACAGAAGACGCAACTGAAGAAAATGAAGTTTTTATAAATGAAGCTATTAATGTAGCCATAGCACGAAAAGGTCCGGTTCATATAAACGTTCCTTTTGAAGAACCATTATATGAAACTACCAATAAACTTTCTGTAGATTTTAACATTACAAGTTTATTCAAAGTATATAGAATGATTGGAGTAGAAGACATTATTGCTTTTTCAACTTTATGGAATCACAGTAAAAAAATACTAGTCATAGTTGGTGAATTATCTCCAAATTCTATTGAGCAAAAATGGATTGAAAAATTAACCAGTTTTCCATCAGTTGTAGTTTTAACAGAGGCAAATTCTAATCTTCATCATCCAAGTTTTATAAACAATATTGATTCTTTAATAACGCCATTTTCTCAAAAAGAGTTTAGCAACTTACAACCAAGAATTCTCATTACACTTGGTGGAATGATTGTTTCTAAACGAATTAAAGCTTTTGTTAGAAATTATAAACCAAGACATCATTGGCACATAGATGAGCTTAGAGCATATGATACTTTTGGAATTTTAACGCATCATTTTCATGTTTCTCCAAATCAGTTTTTTTCTCAGTTTTTGCCTTATGTAAAAACCGTTGAGAGCAATTATAAATCTACTTTTGAAGCTATCAATCAAGTTAGAAAAACAAAAAGAGAAGAATACATCAATAAAATTCCCTTTTCTGATTTAAAGGTTTTTGATACAATTCTAAAAACAATTCCAAAAAACACGCAACTACAAGTAAGCAATAGTTCCGCCATACGTTATGTTCAGTTATTTGATGTTGATGAAAGCAATGAGTTGTTTTGTAACAGAGGAACTAGCGGCATCGATGGAAGTACTTCAACTGCTATTGGCGCTGCCGTTGCAAGTAATAAACCGACAGTTTTTATTACAGGTGATGTAAGTTTCTTTTATGATAGTAATGCGCTTTGGAATAATTATATCCCAAAGGATTTTAAAATTATAGTTATCAATAATGGCGGCGGCGGAATTTTTAGAATTCTACCAGGACATCAAGAAAACGAAACATTTAATACATTCTTTGAAACTTCTCATTGCTTAACCGCAGAGCATTTAGCAAAAATGTACCGATTTAATTATCTTACTGCAAGCAGTGATGAAACATTATCAAAAAGTTTAAAAGACTTGTTTTCAAACAACGAAACTCCAACAATTTTAGAGATTTTTACACCTACTAAAGAAAATGATAAAATATTGTTACAATATTTTAAAGAATTAGTCTAACACAAAGTTTTATAAATAGTTAAAAAGTGCCATTAACCAATAAACAAAAAATAGTCAATGATCCAATTTATGGTTTTATCACCATTCCTAATTCATTGATATACGATTTGATTCAGCATCCTTATTTTCAACGTTTGCGAAGGATTTCTCAAATGGGTTTATCCTATTTGGTTTATCCTGGCGCACATCACACTCGTTTTCATCATGCACTTGGCGCTATGCACATGATGCAAAAAGCAATTGAAGTTCTTCGTTTCAAAGAAGTAGAAATTTCCAAAGAAGAAGAAAATGCTTTGCTTATTGCTATTCTTTTACACGATATAGGTCATGGTCCTTTTTCGCATGCAATGGAACATAGTATAGTTGAAGTTCATCATGAGGAAATTTCGTTATTATTCATGAATAAGTTGAACCAAGAATTTGATGGCAAATTAAGTTTAGCAATTAAAATCTTCAAAGGCGAATACCATAGAAAATTTATGTTGCAATTAATTTCTAGTCAGTTGGATATGGATAGAATGGATTATCTTAAAAGAGATAGTTTCTATTCTGGTGTAGCCGAAGGAAATATAAATTCAGATAGACTTATTCAAATGA
Organism: Flavobacterium sp. PMTSA4; assembly: GCF_032098525.1. Classification (NCBI taxonomy): domain Bacteria; kingdom Pseudomonadati; phylum Bacteroidota; class Flavobacteriia; order Flavobacteriales; family Flavobacteriaceae; genus Flavobacterium; species Flavobacterium capsici. The sequence continues at coordinate 553,220 of NZ_CP134890.1, read as the reverse complement.
TGAATGTGGTTGATGATGTTTTGGTCATGGAAGAAAAAGGAATTTATTCTATTGAAAAGTTCTTAACATCAAGGCGTTTAATGTATTGGCAAGCTTATTTGCATAAAACAAGTTTGGTAGCAGAACTTATTTTAACCAAAACTCTCAAACGAGCAAAAGAATTGCTAAACAAAGGAATTGAAATTGAATGCAGCAAACCATTTCATTATTTCATGTCAAACAAAGTAACTTCAGCTGATTTCAATGATGATTTATTAAATACTTTTTCTCAATTAGATGATTTTGACATTATTTCAGCATTAAAAAGTTGGCAATTTCACAATGACTATATATTAAGTAGTTTGAGTAAAATGATTATTAATCGTGATTTACTTAAAATAAAATTAGATTCTGAAAAATTTCCAAAAGAGTTAACAGACACTTACATTCAAAAAATTTCTGAGAAATGGAATGTTTCAAAGCAAGACGCTGAGTTTTTTGTTTTTAAGGGAAAGATAAAAAATCAGGCTTATAACAAAGATGCAGAACCTATTAGAATTCTAAAAAAAGACCGAACTATTGAAGATGTTGTAGAAGCTTCTGACCAGTTGAATTTAAAAGCATTATCAAAGCCAGTAATTAAGTATTATATTTGCTACCCAAAACAACTTGTAGAAAACTAAGATTAAAAATGATTTTTTTATACTTTTGTGGCAATGAATAAAAATTTACATAACATTTCGGTATCTTCTAGAAAACAGTTGATTGGTGCGATTCATTTTATGCCGACTCTAAAAGCAATTCAATAAATGAAATTTACAGCAGCACAAATAGCAGGTATTCTTGAAGGTGAAGTGGTTGGAAATCCAGATGCTGAAGTTTTTAAATTAGCTAAAATTGAAGAAGGAACTGATGGTTCTCTAACTTTTTTAGCCAATCCAAAATATGCAAGTTATATCTATTCTACAAAAGCAACCATTACTATAGTTAACAATACTTTTGTTCCTGAAAATGAATTAACTACTACTTTAATAAAAGTTGAAGATGCTTATAAATCTTTTTCAAAATTACTAGAGTATTACAATCAGGTAAAATTAATGAAATCGGGTATAGAACAACCATCTGTAATTTCTGAAGGGGTTACATATGGAGAAAATCTATACTTAGGTAGTTTTAGCTATATAGGTAAAAATGTTGTTATAGGTAACAATGTAAAAATATATCCAAACTCCTTTATTGGTGATAATGCCATTATTGGTAACGATTGTATTCTTTTTGCGGGTGTTCGCATTTATTCTGAAACTGTAATCGGAAATAATTGTACCATTCATTCAGGTACTATTATTGGTTCTGATGGTTTTGGTTTTGCACCTTCTGAAAACGGAACTTATAATAAAGTACCTCAAATTGGTAATGTAATTATTGAGGACCATGTTGAAATAGGTGCATGTACTACAATTGATAGAGCAACTTTGGGTTCAACCATAATAAGAAAAGGAGTTAAACTTGACAATCAAATTCAAATTGCTCATAATGTGGAGATTGGTGAAAACACAGTAATTGCTTCTCAAACAGGAATTGCTGGTTCTACCAAAATTGGTAAAAACTGTATGATTGGTGGTCAAGTTGGATTTGCTGGACATATAACAATAGGTGATAACGTTCGTATTCAGGCACAATCGGGTGTAGGGAAAAATATTAAAGATGGAGAAGTTTTACAAGGTTCACCATCATTTAACTATGGCGATTGGAATAAATCGTATGTACATTTCAAAAATTTGCCAAAAATTGTTGCCGAGGTAGAAGATTTAAAGAAAAAAAATAATTAAGAAAATAGATTATCCAATGGTTAAACAAAAAACCATCCAAAACGAAATTTCCTTAACAGGAGTTGGACTTCACACAGGTAAAGAGGTTAAAATGACTTTTAAACCTGCACCCGTTAATAACGGTTTTACATTTGTTAGAGTTGATTTAGAAGGCAGTCCAGTCATTGAAGCAGATGCTAACTATGTTGTAAACACACAACGTGGTACTAATCTTGAAAAACTAGGTGTAAAAATTCAAACTTCTGAACACGTTTTAGCTGCTTTTGTAGGTTGCGATGTTGACAACGTTATTATTGAACTTAATGAATCTGAGCCACCAATTATGGATGGTTCTTCTAAGTTTTTTGTTGAAGCTATCGAAAAAGCGGGAATTGTTGAACAAGATGCTGAGCGTTGTTATTATGTTGTGAAAGAAGTAATTTCATATACTGATGAAACAACTGGAAGTGAAATTCTTTTAATGCCAGCCGATGATTATCAAGTTACAACAATGGTCGATTTTGGCACAAAAGTTCTTGGTACACAAAATGCTACCATGAAAAACATAGGTGAATTTAAAACTGAAATTGCAGATTCAAGAACATTTAGTTTCCTTCATGAATTAGAGACATTACTTGATAATGGTTTAATAAAAGGTGGAGATTTAAACAATGCTATTGTTTATGTTGACAAAGATATTTCTCCAAAAACAATGGAAAACCTAAAAGTTGCTTTCAACAAAGAAACTTTGACTGTTAAACCTAATGGTATTTTGGATAACCTAACATTACATCATCCAAACGAAGCTGCAAGACATAAATTGCTTGACGTTGTTGGTGATTTAGCATTGGTAGGAGTAAAGATTAAAGGAAAAGTTATTGCCAACAAACCAGGACATTTTGTAAATACACAATTTGCTAAGAAATTATCAAAAATCATTAAAATAGAGCAACGCAATCAAATTCCGGTTTACGATTTACATGCTGAACCTTTGATGGACATTCACAAAATCATGAGTATTCTTCCACATAGACCACCTTTCTTATTGGTTGACAGAATCATTGAAATGTCGGACAATCATGTGGTAGGTTTAAAGAATGTTACTATGAATGAAGATTTCTTCGTGGGTCATTTTCCTGGAGCACCAGTAATGCCAGGTGTTTTAATTGTAGAAGCAATGGCACAAACTGGAGGAATATTAATCTTAAGTTCGGTTCCTGATCCTGAAAATTACTTGACCTATTTTATGAAAATAGACAATGTAAAGTTTAAGCACAAAGTATTGCCTGGTGATACATTGACGTTTAAATGTGATTTGATTTCTCCTATTCGTAGAGGAATTTGTCACATGCAAGCTAATGCATATGCTAATGGAAAATTAGTTGCAGAAGCAGAATTAATGGCTCAAATTGCCAAAAAACAATAATAAGTAAAGTTTATAGTTTTTTGTTTTTAGTTTATAGTTAACGCTAATAATTGTAAACAATAAACAACAAACTATTAACCATAAACAATAAAATATGAATCAACCTTTAGCATACGTTCATCCGGGAGCAAAAATTGCACGAAATGTAGTTATTGATCCTTTTACAACTATACACAACAATGTCGTTATTGGCGAAGGAACTTGGATAGGTTCAAATGTTACCATTATGGAAGGTGCAAGAATCGGTAAAAACTGCAATATATTTCCAGGTGCTGTAATCGCTGCTGTTCCTCAAGATTTAAAATTTGGAGGTGAAGATTCACTTGCAATAATTGGTGATAATACAACCGTCAGAGAATGTGTTACCATCAACAGAGGAACGATTGCTTCAGGTCAAACGGTTATTGGAAAAAACTGTCTGATTATGGCAACAGCTCACATTGCTCACGATTGTCATATTGGCGATAATGCTATCATTGTTAATGGTGTTGCATTGGCAGGTCATGTAATTGTTGGAAGTTATGCCATCATTGGTGGTTTGGCTGCTATTCATCAGTTCATTCATATTGGTGACCACGCTATGATTTCGGGTGGTTCATTGGTTCGTAAAGATGTTCCTCCTTATACCAAAGCGGCAAAAGAACCTTTATCCTATGTGGGTATCAATTCTGTTGGTTTGAGAAGAAGAGGTTTCACATCTGAAAAGATTAGAGAAATTCAAGATATTTATAGAATTCTTTATCAAAAGAATTACAATACTTCTCAAGCTATGGGAATCATTGAAGCTGAAATGTCGGCTTCGCCTGAGCGTGACGAAATATTAGATTTCATCAGAAATTCATCTCGTGGTATCATGAAAGGTTACTCGGGTTCATACTAAAAATTTAAGCAAACAAAGAATAAACAAATACACATTACAATGGCATCTACATCAGATATTAGAAACGGATTATGCATTAAGTACAACCATGATATTTATAAAATCATTGAATTCCTTCACGTAAAACCAGGAAAAGGTCCTGCGTTCGTTAGAACAAAGTTAAAATCAGTAACCAACGGAAAAGTATTGGACAATACGTTTTCTGCAGGACACAAAATTGACGTTGTTCGAGTTGAAACTCAAACTTATCAGTTTTTATATGCAGAAGGAAATACTTTCCATTTTATGAATGTTGAAAATTATGAGCAAATTACTTTAATGAGAGATGTGCTTGATGCTCCTGATTTATTAAAAGAAGGAACTAATGTAATGCTTCAAATCAATACTGAAACCGATTTACCACTTTCTGTAGATATGCCAGCTTCAGTTATTCTTGAAGTTACGTATGCTGAACCAGGTGTAAAAGGAAACACAGCTACAAACGCAACCAAACCAGCAACGGTTGAAACAGGTGCAACAGTAAACGTTCCTTTATTCATCAACGAAGGCGATAAAATCAAGATTGATACCGCTTCAGGAAATTATATGGAGAGAGTAAAAGAATAGTTTAAAAGTTTAGGAGGTTATAAGTTTATAAGTAAACTTAAGTCAACCTCTTTTAACCTTATAAACTTTTAAACTTATAATCTTTATAAACAAATGAAATTTCCAAAAATACATTCGCTTAAAGAAATCGCAGCCATTATCAACACTACTTATGTTGGTGCTGACGATTTTCCGGTACACGGGATGAATGAAATTCACGTCGTTACTCCAGGCGATATTGTATTTGTTGACCATCCAAAATATTACGACAAAGCCTTGCAGTCAGCCGCTACTATTGTTCTAATCAACAAAGAAGTTGAGTGTCCAGAAGGCAAAGCGTTGCTTATTTCTGATGATCCGTTTAGAGATTTCAATAAACTGTCCAAACATTTTCGTCCTTTTGTTGCAGCTAATGTGAGTGTTGCTCCATCGGCTACCATTGGAGAGAATACAGTTATTCAACCCAATTGTTTTATTGGAAACAATGTTACCATTGGTAAAAACTGCTTGCTTCATGCCAATGTAATAGTCTATGACAACACAGTTATTGGCAATAATGTAATCATTCATTCAGGTACTGTTCTTGGAGCCGATGCTTTTTATTATAAAAAACGTCCCGAAGGTTTTGACCAATTACTTTCATGTGGTAGAGTAGTTATTGAAGACAATGTTGGAATAGGCGCATCGTGTACTATCGATAAAGGCGTGACTGGTGATACTACTATTGGTGCTGGAACAAAAATTGACAATCAAGTACATGTTGGTCATGACACCATTATTGGTAAAAAATGCTTAATTGCTGCACAAACGGGTATTGCTGGTTGTGTCGTTATAGAAGATGAAGTTACCCTTTGGGGACAAGTTGGAACCACTAGTGGTATTACTATAGGTGCCAAAGCTGTTGTTCTTGGTCAAACAGGTGTAAGCAAATCTATTGAAGGTGGAAAAACCTATTCTGGTACTCCAATTGATGAAGCTAGAGAAAAAATGAAACAATTTGCCTATTTAAAACGCATTCCTGAAATTTTAGAAAAATTAAAATAAGATATGAAACCAAAGGATATTGTATCTAATTATTATAAATCAGATGTCGTTCTCGATGTTGATGCCGTTAGCGAATTTTTGCATCCCGATGTAGTTCTTGAATGGAATTCGTCAAAAGGATTTTCAAAGTTTAATAAAAAACAACTTCTTGATTTCAGTACTGAACTGAGCAAAGCTTATGTTCGCATAAAATATAATATCACACATTTAATAGCCAAAGGCGACACCGTTGTGGTTCGTTTTACCCAATACGCTAAAACCATCGAAAACCCAAGAGAAGAAATGTTTATTGCCAATTATATGGTCATTTGGGAACTAAAAGATGACAAGTTGTACCGTGGTTATCAAATGAGCCAAGTATAATAAGGAAAAAACTAAGTACTAAGTACTGATAACTAATTACTATTTTCTACTTTTGCAAAACAAAAAAATAAACACACAAATAAATACATACTATGAGCGTTTTAGTTAATAAAGATTCAAAAATAATTGTACAAGGATTTACAGGAAGCGAAGGAACATTCCATGCTACTCAAATGATTGAGTATGGAACTAACGTGGTTGGTGGTGTTACTCCAGGAAAAGGAGGAACAACTCACTTAGACCGTCCTGTTTTCAATACGGTAAAAGATGCTGTTGACCAAGCAGGTGCCGATACTACTATTATTTTTGTTCCGCCTGCTTTTGCTGCCGATGCCATTATGGAAGCTGCCGATGCAGGTATTAAAGTAATCATCACTATCACCGAAGGAATTCCTGTGGCCGATATGATTAAAGCTAACGCTTATATTAAAAACAGAAACTGTCGTTTGATTGGTCCTAACTGTCCGGGAGTAATTACTCCAGAAGAGGCAAAAGTAGGTATCATGCCAGGTTTTGTATTCAAAAAAGGAAACGTAGGTATTGTTTCTAAATCAGGAACATTAACCTATGAAGCGGCAGACCAAGTTGTAAAACAAGGTTTAGGAATCACAACCGCTATCGGAATTGGTGGTGACCCAATCATTGGAACAACTACAAAAGAAGCAGTTGAGTTATTGATGAACGACCCAGAAACACATTGTATCGTTATGATTGGTGAAATTGGTGGACAACTGGAAGCAGATGCTGCTAAATGGGTAAAAGCTGATGGAAACAGAAAACCAGTAGTAGGATTCATTGCCGGAGAAACAGCTCCAAAAGGAAGAACTATGGGACATGCCGGTGCAATTGTTGGTGGAGCAGATGATACTGCTGAAGCTAAAAAACGCATCATGAGAGAAAACGGCATTCACGTAGTAGATTCTCCTGCAGAAATCGGAAAGAAAGTAAAAGAAGTTTTAGGATAAGCCTAACTTTGAATAGATATTTTTTAAAGCATCGCAATCGCGGTGCTTTTTTTATTTAGAAATAATTACTTTTTTGGCTGTAACATTTTTAGCATCCGAAATTTTGATAATATAAACCCCATTGTATAACGTATCGGTTTCTAAGACACACAGTGTGCTGCCTTGCACAATTTTACTGGTTTTTACAATTTTACCCAACTCATCAATAAGTTCAACACTCAAATCATTTTCGGTGGTGTTGGTTTGAATGGCGATGAACTCTTGTGCTGGGTTTGGTGCTACTACTACTTTAAAATTACTATCATCTAAACTTGCGGTTGACAAAGGTTGATTGTATTGTGTTGCTCCAGCAGGAACAGAGGTAACGGTGGTAACCACAACATTGCCATAAAAAGTTGGCCCAACAGCATAAGGATACTCCGAATTGTGATTGGCATCCACCGTAGTAAAATAACAATAAATCCCATTAGGATACTCAGGAGTGACGCAAAATCTACCGTTGTGTTCGTCAAGATAGGTTGGGTCACCCGGATGGGCTATGTATTCATAGTCTTCACGGAAATAACCATTAAAGAACGTTTGTGCACCCAACACCTGATTGACCGCAGGACCATTAGTACGCGTAGTTTGATTTTTTAATTGATAGCTCGATTTCATTCTGGTTATTGCTCCCGTTCCGTTAGTATTGATATAGCCATAGGCACCATAAATAGGAAAACCATCATAGGCAAAACCTAAAAGTGGCGAATGTTGGTTTGGGTTAATCACATACAACCCATCAGAAGGATAGGTATCGCATACATTAGAAAGTACTACTAAATCCAAATTAAACGCACTTGGGTTTTGATGATGGTGGTAATTCCCCATGGCAGGATGTGCTTTTGCACAATCAAAACCGGCTCGTTCGGCAGGAATAGCATCTCGGTTCCAAGCTTGAGTAGTACCTGGTCCGCCAGGACACGGAGGATTCCCTGGTCCGCCACACAACGCCATAGTACTATTGTTCCACGCTACGCCATCGCGATAATCAAACAAGGCTACGCCATTAATAAACACACCAATATTACCCGCATTGGTTGGCGTAGGCGTTCCTGTGTTTTGGGTTGGTGCTAGTGGAATTCTGAAAATTTTATTTTGAGCCGCTGCCAACGAAGGATTTCCATCTTGAAACGGCCCAGTAATGTAGGCAGGAATACCCGTAGCCGAAACAAAAGAGTAGGTGGCATTGTAGTGCACCGATTGCACATTGGCTTGCACCGCATCCGTAATAGGCGTTGCATTTCCTGCTACATAATGACGACCGGTTATACCCGTAGTGTTTTGTAAAAACTTGGTAATGGCAGGATTGGTTTGTGCCTGTAGTGCCACAACACCCATAAGGAAGAATAGCGCGCTTGTTTTTTTCATCTTTATAACGTTAGTTATCTACTTAGACGAAATTAAAATTTATTTCTTGCGGTGGGTTTTTATTTTTTTACGATAGCTTAATAATGCTAAAAAGTAGCAACAACCTTTTTACTTTAGTAACTCTTCAATCATATATTCCATTTTAAACATTATAAGAGTATCATGTTTATCATTAACATATTCTCGAATGGATTTAGCTCTTATATAGGAGCAACCCCAACATGAATAAACAATGTCATTTGAATTATATATTTCTGCGATTATTTTCTTTTCTTCAGGTGACAATTCAATTTTTTTGAAATCTGATAATTTATTACAAGTAACTGCTGCAAAGAATTTTTCCGCAGGAATATTTGAAAAAATTAATTCTCTAATTTTTGAATAATTATTCTCTTTAAGCAATTGATAAAATTTTGCAGCAAAACCTCCTGTTGGTCCACCACCACATTGAAATCCAATTACATTCTCTTTTGCTTTAAACAATTCATCTACACTAACATTTTTTTGAGCGGAAGAAAACACCACAAAAATTAAGGCTGCAATTACAAAATATTTTTTCATATTTAGTTGGTTTGTAGTTTGTCATATCACCGCTACCGCACGAATCCTTTCGTGTGGGTTTTATAATTTAAAATATTGAAAGACCATAACATCATTTAGCAAACCTTTCATACCAGCATAATCTGAAGCACTACTATATTTATAATCTTCTGGTCTAAAAACAAAACCTTCCTCAACAGGATTGTTATGTATATAATCTATCTTTTGTTGAATCACTTCATTACTCCACAATTCAATTGGCTTATTGTCATGTCGCCAAAATTGATGTTGATTAACATTGGCACTTTTAGCTGCCTCTTTTTTAAAATAATCAATTAAAAATTCTTTTCTACTTTCTTTGGGATTTTCTCTAATAGCTTTTACTATTTGATTACTTGTAAATCGCTTTAAATCTCCAATCAATAATTCTGGTTTCTGACCATTAACACTTTTAAAAATCAAATGAACATGACTAGTCATTATACACCATGCATGAATTTCTAATCCTTTATTTTTTTGACAAAATTCAACACTTTCCAAAAATAAATCTTTGTATTCATTTCTAGTAAAAACATCTAACCAGCCCACAACAGCAAAACTTATAAAATATAATCCTTCTGGATTTTGAAACTTATAATTACGGCTCATGAGTTACTAAAAAAATCTTTGTTAAATATACTAATAATACTTATTCATGAACAAGATTTTTACAATGAAAGGATTTGTATTTATGTTAGTTACCACACGAAAGGATTCGTGCGGTAGCGGGGGTGATTTAAGTTAAAAGAAAATTTGCAGTCTGTGTAAAATGGTTGAAGCATTTGAATTATGGCTTTTTCTTCGTCTTGTTTAGGTACCGATGTTTTGAATTTTGAAAAAATCATTGTGGAGGTTTTAAAAAGAACTGGCTGCCGTAAATTCGCGAGACGATTTTATGGCAGCCAGCCTAACATTAAATGTTTAATAACCCCTTATTTCGCTGCCAAAATATTTATTGGCTCAATTTTGGGTGCTGCAGCAAGTAACTCGGCAGCGTTTTCCATTAACGCCTTTGCAATCTTACCACCAAGATGTGCTTCTCTACCTTCTTCATCTGAAAAAGTGTCAAAAATGCCAAATGTAGAAGCGTCAATACGGAACGCATACCACGTAATAGTACCCGCTTCTTCATTAGCAAGTGGCAATGCACTTTTAATAAACTCTTCAACACTTTTTTCTTTTCCTGCTTTTGCTTCTAGTCGAACTAATAATCCTAATTTTTTCATGTCTTTTTATTTTTTAATTAAACCAATTTTGTTTTAACAAATTTAGCTCATCTAAGCTTGTGAGGCTTTTTTATTTAGTTCAAAAACTTATGAAAAAAGGTCAAACTGTGTTAGTCTGTTTTGGGCTGTATCCGAATTCATTTTTAAAGGCAGTACTAAAATTTGATAGGCTATCGTAGCCAAATTCCATATAAATTTCGGAAGGAGTTGCTTTGTTGTTAAGCAGCAATTCTCTTGCTTTGTTCAATCGTGTTTGTTGAAACCATTTGCCCGGAGATTCTTGATAAATGGAGATGAATTTCCTTTTAAAGGTAGATGCACTCATATTGCATAGAAATGCTACTTCTTCAATGTTTAAATTAGTGTACAGGTTTTTTTCAATGACTTTTTTAAACGATAATTCTCGTTCGCTGGTTAATAAAGAATTTAGATAAGCAAAAAAAGGTTGTCCATATTTATTAGCTAAGTAAAGCATAATTTCTTCAAACTTTAGTTCCAGTATTTTTTGTGAAATTGTTTTGTGTAAACCAAAGCCATGTTTGAGAGAATTGATGTAGTGAACAATGAAATTGTCTTTTTCTATAAGGAAATAAGGAGCAGTTATTGTTGGTTTATTTTGATTGAATTGAGGCGAGTGTTTCAATAAAAAATCGCTGATATTTTTTTGAGAAAAGAAAAAAAGCAAGCAACGATAACTGCTTGTCCCAACAAGCTCTGTCATTAAAAAATTACCTGATGAAACAAGCAGAGATTGTGTGTCATTTATAGAAACGATGTCGTTAGAAAAGTGAATATCCTTTTGGCCGTCTAACAAAAAACTAATGACATTTTTGTTTAGGTTAATTTTGTTTTTGGAAGCATTTTTATACACTTCGTAATTAGCAATTTGCAATTCTAACGAATTGTGGTTTCCCTCAAATAAATTTTCGGGAAGATTGATAATATCCATAATGTTCTGTCTTAAGTAAAATATTCTGCAAATTTCAAAAATCCTCTCTAAATCAATTGAAGTATTTTTATTCTATCTGTTTCAAGTTGAGCTTTGGTATGATGTCGGGTAGCCTTGCACACAACGGTTTGCGGCTTGGCGAAGGTGGCGATTTAACCACAAATGTTCATACGAAGCACACACTTCAAATTTACGAAAAACTGTCATACGAAGCACTGAACCGCCACTTTTGCCAAACCGCTGTTAGTGGCTGGGCTTCTTTGTTTTCCGTCTGTCAGCAACATTTTTTGTCCTGCTGAATTGGTGGACAAGCAACACTTCCGTAGCTACAATAAACACAGCAGTCGCCTTGTTTTGGTTTTAGAACTTGTTTGCATTTTTCACATTCGTAAAAATATTGGCAAGCGTCTGTCGGCATTGTTTCTTCTTTCTTATGTCCGCAGTTGGGGCAAGTTATTGTTGATTGTAATTTGATTTCCATTTTAATTTTCTTTTTTGTCGGTTACAGAATATCCTGTTGAGTTTATTGCTTTTTCGATTTCAGAAATATTTGTTTTTGAGTTGTCAAATTCTATGATTGCATTTCCATTTTCATATGAAGCGTTTGAACTTATTATTCCTGTCAATTTATTTACTTCGTGATTTACGTGTTCTTCGCAACTCGCACAAGTCATTCCGCTAATCGTAAATTTTACTTTTTGAATATTGGATTTGTCCACTACTATGATTTGCTTTTCTTTCTTTGGGTAGAAAATGCTTGAATAGTATGGAAAGGCAAGCATAACGATTGCAAATGCTGTTACAATTCCTAAAAACATTTTTGACTGAATGAATTTTGGTTTTTCTTCTGTCTCACAGTTGCAGTCAATTTGCTTTTTAGGTTTCAACTTTTGATACCAAGCAAAACCAAGAACCAAAATTGTCAAACCGATAAAATACGGTCTGAAAGGTTCGAGCCAAGAAAAAGTAGAAGCAAGTCCGCTTGTTCCTGCAATGAGAGCCAAGACAGGTGTAATGCAACACAATGAAGCTGCAATTGCTGTTAAAAGTCCTGCTCCGATTAGTTTGTTGTCTGTTTTCATAATGTTTCTAATATTTTGTTTTCGTCAAGTATTTTGAAAAACGGTTTCAGCATTTTTTCATACTCTTTTGTCAACGAGTAAAAAATGGTTTGTGCTTCTCGTTCGGTTTCAATAAGTTTTCTGTCTTTGAGTTTTCTCAAGTGTTGTGAAACTGCTGAAATTGTCATACCGAGAATGTCGCTTATATCACAAACACAAAGTCGTTTTTCTTCATATAATAGAAAGAGAATTTTCAGTCTTACGTTGTTTCCTGCCAATTCAAGTCCGTTCGATAAATAGTCAAACGAGCCGTTGAGTTCTGAAACTCGGTTTTTACAGCGATTTATTTGTTTAATGTCCGCTTGTTGTCGTATGCAAGAATTGTTGTCCATATTGCAAAGATAGTTAATTTGTTTATTTAAGCAATTACTAAAATACAAAATATCAAAAAGAACCCGATTTGTCTGTCGGGTTGTGTCGTCATAGCCTTGCCACTAACGTTCCGCGGCTTGCAGCTGTGGCGACGTTTTTAATGTTTAGTTGTAAAGATAGCAAATTTTCGACTTTAGATTTTCCGGCTATGAAAATCTAAACCAGCCATAGCTGCAAACCGCTGTTAGCGGCTGGTGGTTATGCGTTTCTATTCGGTTTCATTTCCATAAAGATTTGTTTCAACAAATAAATAATTGCTGTCACAAAAATTCCAGTAAATACCATTGATGCTATTTTAAACTCGGCTATCAAATTCTCAGTTAAAATAGAGTATAAATTTTCTAAAGCAAAATATGAACTCACCGACAATAAAATTAAACACAAAACTCCACAAATATTTTTCTGTAGCTTCTTTTCGGCTGACATTTTCGGAAACATATATAAAAACGATATACTTGTTACCGCAAAAAAGGCAATCAAATAATGTTGATAGTTTAATTTTATTCTGTGTCCACTTGCGCCCAAAAGTAATAGCATAAATAATAAAGCAAACACAAGCATTCCACTGTAAACTAAGAAACTGATTTTGTATTGTTTTTGCATTCTTTCTCTTTTGTGCGATTGTCGACCACTTGCCGCTAACTTGTATATATGTATGACAAAATCATACATATACACCTAAAATTGGGTAGATATGTATGACAAACGTCATACTTTATTCATTTCTCAAATATAAATAATTTCTAAACACAAAACACACTTTTTTCTTACCGCTAAATTGAAAAAAGCATTCTCCCAATAATTTTTGGACGTCCAAAAATTAACGGGAGAGTTCTACGGAAAGTTTTAAGTGTTCTTCGCGCTTCATGAAGTGTTCTACAAATTGCACGAAGTGTTCTTCGCAAATAGTGGAGTGTTCTTCAAATTATCCGTTGGCTTCTAAAGATTGCATGAAGTGTTCTTCGAGCTTTGCGAAGTCTTCTTCGGGAAGTTTTTGGACGTCCAAAAATTATCCGTAGAACTCTAAAAATTATTGGTAGAAGACTTAAAATAAAAAGTTGGCGTCTTAAAATTATCCGTAGAAGTCTTAAAACTTCATGAAGACGTCTTCAAATAATTAGAAGAAGCCTTCGGATAATTTTAAGAAGACTATGAAACTATTATTTTGAAAAAAAATTAAAAAATTTTCAACTTTTTTTTCCTTTACTGTCGGGTGTTCAAATAATTAGAAGATAAAAAATGCATTTTTTTTGAAATTTTGCATATACTAAAAACATACTTTTTGCGTTATTCATTATAACAGCAAATCTTACAATTATGAAATGAAGCTACATAGACTCTAAACTGAATTATTAATTAAAAATTTTAAGTATGGATTATTACGTAGTTCGGAACGACGAACAGTTTTCGTTTCAGCTGGACAATTTTTGCAATAAGATTCCAGCGTATCAAGAAATGTTTAATTTGAGTATTGATGACATTAATCAGGTTAACAAAGACAGTGCTTATTTTAAATGGGCAATTACAGCAGCCAACAGGTTTGCTGACACTAAAAAGAGTTGGACAGGTTTTAAAAATGACTTGCGTTTTGGCACTCCGCTAGTTACTAATGTGGCAGTGCCAGCAACGGTTGATTTAGAACCAATTCCGGGTGCTGTGACTGCGGGAATTCAGTTTCGTTTTACCACTTTGGTAAACCGAATTAAGGCACACAGTAACTATACCCGAGCCATTGGGTTGGATCTTGGGATTGAAAGCGACAGTCATAACCGTATTCCTATTGAAACGGCACAACCGGTATTGCGCGCAGGAATGAATGGTGGTAATGTGAATCTGTATTGGAAAAAAGGCGGTTATGACGGCATCGTGATTGAAAAAGACACGGGCAAAGGCTTCATGGCTTTTGACAAAGACCAGTTTCCAAAATATGTAGACCCAACGCCCATCCCGAGTGGGAATGAAAGTGCGGTGTGGCGCTATAGAGCGATGTATTTGTTTAAAGATGCCCGAGTAGGTGTGTGGAGTGATGTAGTGAGCATCATTGTTGGTAATTAATTAGGGTTGTGCACTTTTGTTGTTTCGGAAAGGCTTGAAAACGGTTTCGTTTTTGGGCCTTTTTTTTGTGAGTTGTAAAAGATAATTATTCTGTTAAACTACCATCAGGATACTTATAAAATTCGATGTCGAGTTTATTTAATTCAGCACTTATTTTTTCGTTGTATAGTTCTGCAACTTCATTTTTTTTTAATTTCTGAATAAATTCTTCTTCAGGAATATGATTTGGGTTAATTAAGTCTATTGCATTTTCGAGAAGTTTAGCTGTTTTAACTTTCCCATTTTGCTTTAAGAATTTGAGACTTTTGTAGCAATTCTGACCACTTGAATTAATAAAATATTGATTAAAGCCACCATTATTAATTTCCATTTCAAATTCCTCAATGGTTGTTTTTGAAATTTCTTTTACATTTTGAATTTCATTTGATTTCTTTTGAGCACAACTTGAGAGAACAAATACAAAAAATAAAAGTTGAATTTTAAAGAATTTATCCATTGCAAAGGAAAGTTAATAATGTTGTAATTATGTTATTCTAATTTAATAGTAAAGAGTCTTCTGCCTGTATCTCTTTTTCCTTGTTTGTTTATTTCAGTGAAGTAAACTAGATAGAATTTTTGAGGCGACGACCAAGATTTGAAATCAGCAATTATCTCCTTTAGGTCTATTTTCATTAGCTCGTACTTGTCTTTAGTAGTCAAACTAAAAACTACAAGTTTTGTATCTGTAGCAACAACCAATTCATATTTACAATCATGCGATGGCGTGTCATCTCCATATTGTATTGCTAAATAATCACCTAGTTTATATTCCAATAATTTAATTTTGATTTCGTTTAAAGCTGGATTTTCATTAAACTGTTTGAGTAATTTATTATTATAGAAAACATTCCAAGTTGCAATAGTATCTGCTTTTGCAATTAGGGAAGAAAAGAGGAAAAAAAGTAAAATGTATTTCTTCATTTTGGTTTGTATTTACTCTTCAATAACCCTTATTGGCATTGGATTATCGGTATAAAAACTCAAAACTTCTTCTGCTTCTTTTTTGCTAAGAATTTTTAAATCTAAATTTTGAATTACTTCCTCAGAACTCATCATTGATCTAGATAAAATCAATTTGTAAACTTCTTTTTTTTGTTCTAATGTTTTGTTTTTTCCTTTCATATACGACTGATAGGCATTTGCCATTTGCAACCATATTTGAATTTCATCATCAGGATTCAAATCTCTTTTGAAATCATTTAATGTATTTTCTAAACTGGTGGTATCAACCTCTGCAAAAGTTGAATGAATCTTTGTAATATCTTCAATCTGTTTGGCGGTTAACGTATCATGTACAATTTCATGGATACTGATTTCATTCGGGTCAATTATTTTTGTTTCAGGTTGTTTTTTACATGATGAAAAGAAAACAATTGGAATTAAAAGAACTAAAAACAATCTCATATTTTATGATTTTAAACGGTGACTTAGAGGTTAATTTACCAAATCTACAAAATTCACAATTACAAATAACTATTCTTTAGGAACCGAATATCGTGGATTGAAAAGAAATTCTTTATCGCTCAATGTGGTTAGAAAAAGGAGTAAATCTACTCGGTCGTTATCGGTTTATCCTATTCTTTAATAAACTTAATAGATTTATCATCATAGCGACAAATGTAAACGCCTGACTGTAATGAACTGACATCAATTTTGGCTTCTGAGTCTTCAATAATTATTTTAGTTTCTGCTACCTTTTTACCTGATATATCATAAATTTCAATTTTTTTATTAGCATCAGGAATAACATTAGTTAACGTTAGTAATTTTTTTGTTGGAATAGGGTAGCCAATAATTTTATTATCCAAAATACTGCTTTGCTGATCTATACTTAATGTTCCTGGTAAACCGTATACATCATATACATAATTATAACTGTAGGTGCATCCACCGCAACTTCCAATTGCATCAACTATTAATTTATATTCTCCAAGACTGTTTTTGACCACATGAGGGTATTTTCTATCAAAAAATGTATGAATAGTGCTTCCTTGATTGTCTAAAATAAAAATATCCCAAGTTGTATAAAGAGCATAAGGATTCTGCTCTGTTACATTTCTCGATTTGCGAACTACAATCTCTACATTGTCATCATTGTTAAATAATTTATCTGTTATAAACAATATTTCACACCCAGGAATAATAGGAATATCTTGTGTAAAATTGTGGTTTTCATCATATATGGAAATATTATTACTTTGTTTTGTATAATAAAATAATCCCGAAGAGGTATTAAATGAATAAAGATTTCCGCTGCTACCGCTAGTATTAGTGTAACTATGTTCAAAATTAATTTGTGCATTTGAAATTCCAATAAAAAAAACAATAAGGAATTGGGAGTAAAATATTTTCATGATTTCAAAAGTTTAAATTTTTAGCAAAAAGATATTAAATTCAAGGACTTAGCTAACAACTAGTCAAATATATCAAATTTAATAACACAGAACAAGAATTTTTCTCACAGCTAATGTTGCAACTATTATTCTTTTGGAAAGGAATATCGAGGATTGAAAAGAAATTCTTTGTCGCTCAAAGTTTTCAGGAAGGCAATCAAATCAACGCGTTCGTTATCGCTTAGATTCATTGCTCTGTTGTTTTTTTTGAATAAAAGTGCTTTGGCGTTAGGATTGGTGTTGTAAAACAAAACCACTTCATTTAAGGTTTTAAACCTACCATCGTGCATGTAGGGAAACGAAAATTGAATGTTGCGCAACGTGGGTACTTTAAACAGTAAACTGTCTTTGGGTAAGGTGGTGATTTTACTTCTTCCAGCATCTTTTAAATAATCATCAACAGGCAAACCGTTGGTTTCAAACTTTTCGGTGGTAAACAAAGGTTCTGTATGACAGGAAGTACAATTGTTTTTGAATAAAGTATAACCGTTTTGCTCTTGTGGAGTAAAGGTTTCCTCTTGGCGCATCACTTTGTCGTACTTGGAATTAGCCGAAACCAATTGCACCAAAAATTGAGATAGTGATTTGGTCAATCGTTCGGTATTTACTTTAGCATCGCCATAAGCTTTGATGAATAAAGCGTTGTATTTTGGGCTGTTTTGCAGTTTCTGAATCACGTTAGGCAAAATTTCATCCATTTCAAAAGCACTGGTAATCGGCGTAATGGGTTGCACATCCAAATGATTGATGCCACCATCCCACATGAAATCTTTACTCCAAGCCAGGTTTTGTAACGTCAATGAATTTCGTGTGCCAATTCTGCCATCAATGCCGTGACTCAAATCGTGGTCAATGTGCGTAAAGGCAGAAGCTTGCAAATGACAACTGGCGCAGGAAATAGTATTGTCTCGGGAAAGTATTGGGTCATAAAACAAGGTTCTACCCAATTGGAATTTCTCTTCCGTTAGTGGATTCTTGGAAAAATCATACACTGGTTTCGGAAAGTTTTTGGGTACTTCAAAATAAATAGGAGTGAAGTAGCTTTTGGAAAAAGAATAGATACCAAAAACAACCACCAAAAAACCTGTGTATTTAAGAATCTTTAGCTTCATTCCAATCGAAAGATGGTTTTCGTTAAATCGGCCAATTCCATGGCTTTTGCTCCCGGAATCATCAAGGTATTGTCTTTTGACAACTCAATATCCTTGAAGAACGTTGCTAAATCTATAGCAATAACAAGGTTGTCGTCTTTGCAATTCAATGCTACGGTTCGCATCGCATCATTGGGCGCACGATAGCCACCAATATGAAACTGGAATTTATGGTTTCGGGTATTACAACTCGAACTTTTACCTTCAATTTTAAAATTGATATAACCACTTTGCCAAGCCCAATACATACCGTTCATGGGGTCTAAAACGCCAGTTTGAATTCCGGAAGTATTGGTAGTACTGTCAATGCCAACGTTGAACGTGATTTTGGAGATTTTTTTATTCGTAGTCTTAGCAAGTTCAAATTTGAAAGAGTGAACACTATCTAAATCAAGCAAATGGTAACTGTTGCTTTCCTTGTACTGGGTTTTATCGGCAAACTCTAACTTCACATTTGAAATGTAGCATTTAAAAGTTTCTAAGGACAAGGTATCGCCTTTAGCACTGATGAAAGGTGTTCCTTTGGAAACATCGGTAGTATTGAATTTGAGTTTAAATTGAATTGGTAGCATGGCATTGCTTTGTTGTGCTGAACTTTTGGTCAAAAACAACATCACTAGTACTACTATTCCGCTACACTTAATCATTCCTTCCTCGTGGGGGTTTTGGTGGCGCAAACATTCGGGCTAATTCTTTTGATAGGTTATTGAAATCATCCAATTGTTCGGGTTTGCAGAGTTTTTTTATGTCTTCAAAGTGTTTAAAGTGAACGTTCTCAATTTCTTTTTGATGGGTATTTATCACAAGTATCAAACTGTCTTTGGCTTTTACATCAACCACTTGTTGCGAAAGTAACTCATAAAGCGCAATTTTTGACGCTTTTATTGTTTCGTCATTCTTTCTGATTTCCTTTTTGTGCCAATCGATTAGCTTTTGAAATTCTTTTTGTTGGTTATCATCAAAATGTAATTTTTCAATAATCATGTCCTTTGGTCGCATTCGGTCCATTGGCGGATGATTTCTTTCTTTCGGACCATTTAAAAACAAAAATCCAAGCGTGGCGATGTTTATCAATAACAAGCCGATAATGGCAATAGTTGATAGTTTTGATTTTTCCATAATTTATTATTGATAAATTTGATTGTTCTCCGAAACAACTACCGACATATAGGTTTGAGCCGTTTCTGGTTTACTCGTCATTTTAGATTTAATAGCGGTAACATTAAGCAGTACTAAAACCATGATGGAAGCCGCCACCAACCAAATAGTTTGCGGAGTAACTTTATTCTCTTTTATGTGGTTTTGAATTCTTAAAAACAAATCATCATTAGGAGCAACTTTAGTTATTCCTTCGGTGCTGTTTAAAATGTTTTCAATCCAGTTGTCTTTTGTTTCCATATTCATTTAGACGCGGTTTATTATTTATTCTTGTGGTATTCTGAAAATTTTGTGGCTAATTTTTCTTTTAAACTTCCTTTTGCTCTGAAAATTAACGACTCCACCGCCGAAATCGATAACTCCATAATTTCACCAATTTCAGGATTGGATAATCCATCAATCTTGGAAAGGATAAAAGCTGTTTTTTGATTGTCGGGTAAGGTGTTGATAGTGGTATATAATATCTTGGCAGCTTCTTTTTTTTCTAAATCAATTCCAGAATGTTCAAAGGTTGAAGCGTTTAGGTATTCGTTTTCATTATGGCTACGGTTTCCAAAAATGAAAAAGCGCTTTTGACTGTTTTTCTTTTTGATAAAGTCGAGCGATTGATTGATAGCAATGCGATAAATCCAGGTTTTATGAGATGATTTTTGATTAAAATCTTTTAGGGAATGATGTACTTTTACAAACACATCCTGCGTAATTTCTTCGGCATCTTCAACATTTTGAACATAATGCAACGCTACGTTATATACCAATACGTTATAGTTTTGATATAAAAAGTTTAAATCAAAGGAATTGTTTTGCATCAAAAAGAGATTCGCTACTTCATTAGACTATAAAAATAAACATTTCTTGTATGCTATGTTTAAAATCTATTTTTTTTAAACCTCAAAATAATAGTATATTTGACCTTTGTATTTACTAAAATCACATTTATGAAATTATTAGAAGGAAAAGTAGCCATCATTACTGGTGCTAGCCGCGGAATTGGAAGCGGAATTGCCAAAGTTTTTGCCGAAAACGGTGCTAACGTAGCATTTACTTATAGTTCATCTGTTGAATCGGCTATGGCTTTAGAAAATGAATTATCAAGTTTAGGTATCAAAGCCAAAGGTTATAAATCAAACGCTGCCGATTTTAACGAAGCACAACAATTAGTGGATGATGTAATTGCCGAATTTGGAACTATCGATGTGTTAATCAACAATGCCGGTATCACAAAAGACAACTTGTTGATGCGTATGAGCGAAGAAGATTTTGATAAAGTGATTGAAATCAACTTGAAATCGGTATTCAACATGACGAAAGCCGTTCAAAAAGTAATGCTTAAAAACCGTAAAGGTTCTATCGTAAATATGAGTTCTGTAGTTGGTGTAAAAGGCAACGCAGGACAAGCCAATTATGCGGCTTCAAAAGCGGGTATGATTGGATTCACAAAATCTATTGCGTTAGAATTAGGTTCAAGAAACATTCGTTGCAATGCTATTGCACCAGGATTTATAGAAACAGAAATGACAGCAAAATTAAACGAAGATGTAGTGCAAGGTTGGAGAGATTCTATTCCGTTGAAACGCGGTGGAACTCCAGAAGACGTAGCAAACGCATGTTTATATTTAGCTTCTGATTTAAGTGCCTACGTTACCGGACAAGTATTAAACGTTGATGGGGGAATGTTGACTTAGAAAAGGTTTAAAAGTTTAGGAGTTTAAAAGGTTAAAAGGCAAAACGATGAAACTATGAGAGTTTTTAGCTTTGAAAAGTTGATTGCTTGGCAAAAAGCTAGAGAATTAGCCTTACTGATTTTTAAAATTTCCAAAACATTCCCTAAAGATGAGTTATTCGGATTAACAAGTCAGATGAGACGTTGTTCCATTTCTATCTCTTCAAATTTAGCTGAAGGTTCTGGTAGAAATTCATTAAAAGATAAAGCTCGTTTTACTGAAATAGCCTATAGTTCTTCTTTGGAATTATTAAACCAAGTCATATTGTGTCATGATTTTGAGTATATTAATGAAAATGAATATATTTTAATTAGAGAAAAACTTAGTGAAGTTACAATGTTAATCGATGGTTTGTATAAATCTCAAAAAAAGAATACTAAATAATACAAAGCCCTTTTAAACATTTAAACTTTTAACCTTCTAAACATAAAGAATGACCACAAACACTATTTTATTGATATTACTTTCCATTGGAATAGCGTTTGCGTTATCATTTTACCAATATTTTTTTAAAGCTAAAAGCAAGTCGAATACAACTTTGCTTTTGGCTTTTTTACGTTTTCTATCCATTTTTGGGATATTGCTTTTGTTTATAAACCCAATCATTTCTAGGAAAACCATTGAAGTAGTCAAAACACCTTTACCCATTGTACTTGACAATTCTGCTTCGATAAAAGACTTAAAAGCCGACAAACAAGCCTTAGAAGTTTTTAATGCTATTTCGAAAAACAGTGCGCTTCAAGATAAGTTTGAGGTTCAAACCTATCAATTTGATACCGATGTATTGCCAGCGGATTCTATCACGTTTACAGGAAAACAATCCCGATTGGATTTGGTTGCTAAAAACCTGAAAAGTGTTTACAAGAACCAACAATACCCGTCAATTCTTATCACTGACGGTAATCAAACTAGTGGTGAAGATTATGTTTTTAGCTTTGATACTGAAAAGAAAGTATATCCAATTGCCGTTGGTGATACAACCACTTATTTGGATTTGAAAGTAACGCAGCTGAATGTAAACAAGTATGCGTTTCACAAGAACAAGTTTCCTGTGGAAGTATTTCTGAATTACAGCGGAACCAAAGGTATCAATGCCAACTTTAAAATTACCCAAGGAAATGCTGTTTTAAATGAGCAAACGGTTGCTTTTTCTCCTTCAAAAAAATCGGCTTCGTTTTCGGTTTTGTTACCCGCTGATAAAGTAGGTGTGCAGGTTTTTAAAGCTACCATTTCATCCAAAGAACAAGAAAAGAATACCTACAACAATACCAAGAACTTTGCGATAGAAGTAATAGATCAACGCACCGAAGTAGCTTTGATTAGTACTTTACCGCATCCTGATTTAGGTGCTATTAAAAGAAGTATTGAAACTAATTCGCAACGTAAGGTATCGATACTTAAGCCAAATGAAATCAAATCGTTAGTAGATTATAATGTTTTGGTGTTGTATCAACCTAACGCAGCGTTTAAATCTATTTTTGATCAAAACAAAAACGCACGAATCAACACTTGGGTTATTACCGGAAACAATACGGATTTCAATTTCTTAAATCAAAATCAGGACGATTATAATTTTAAAATGAGTGGTCAATCGGAGAATTATTTAGCTACCTTTAACACTCAATTTAATCTATTTGCCTTAGATGATTTCGGTTTTGAACAATTTCCTCCGTTAGAAAATCAATTTGGAACCATAACGCCAAAAAGCAATCAAAATGTATTGCTTTCTTCTAGAATAAGAAACATAGAAACCAACCAACCGTTGTTATCATTCTCAGACAATCAAGGAACACGTAGTGCTTATTTGTTTGGTGAAAACATCTGGAAATGGCGTGCTGATGTGTATGTTCAAAACAAATCGTTTGAGAAGTTTGACATCTTTGCTGATAAAATCATTCAGTTTTTAGCCTCTAATAATTCTAAGAAATCATTAGTTGTTACTCATGAGCGTTTCTACAATTCAGGTGATGCTATTGAAATTACAGCACAATATTTCAATAAAAACTACGAACTAGACGAAAAAGCACGTTTAACCATAACCGTTACCAATACTGAAACCAAACAACAAAAGAAATACGACTTGGTGCGTTTTTCAAACTCATTTAAAGTAAATCTTGATGGATTGGCAGCAGGAAAATATACATTCTCAGTAAAAGAATTGAATTCCAACTCAAGCTATAGCGGTAGTTTTGAAGTATTGGACTTTGATATCGAAAAGCAATTTGTAAATCCAGACTGGAATAAACTCAACCAATTGGCCGTTCAAACCAACGGGAAAGCCTATTTGGCTAGTCAAACAGAAACGTTAGTACAACAACTACTGGCAGACGAAAGTTATAAAGCAGTTCAAAAAAGCATCGTTAAGAAATCGCCATTAATCGACTGGATTTGGTTATTGGTGTTAGTAGCGATAACGCTTACCTCTGAATGGTTTATTAGAAAATACCACGGTTTGCTTTAAAAAAAAACCACAACAACTTTTCTACTTATAAATATTCATTTCTTCCTCGTAGATTGGACTTCCTATGTTTAAAAAGTTCAACACACTATGAAATACATGGTTTTGCGTTACTTCTGTTAATGGTTTTACTTGCTTTGAATTATCCGAAACCCAAACAATAAACGGAATTTCATATTGTTCTTTTGGCGCAATACTCATCGGCAAACCGTGCATGTAAAGATTCTTTTCGCCCAATGATTCTCCGTGGTCAGAAACAAAAAGCATGGTGCTTTTATAATCTGTCAATTGTTTTAAATCATTAATTACTTTTGATAAAAGATAATCGGTGTAAACAATAGTATTATCATAAGCATTCATCAATTCAGTTTGTGAACACTTAGCCAATTCCACACTTTTACAAACTGGTGAAAATTTCTCAAACTGTGGTGGATATTTAGTATTGTACGTTGGTCCGTGGCTGGTGCTGGTGTGTAATACAATCAGTATTTTGTTTTTGGTGCTTGCTAAAATCTCCTCTTTCAAACCATTCAACAGTAATTCATCGTAATCACAGATTTCGCCTTTGCAATTCTTTTGAAGGAATTGTTTGTTCTCAAAGTTTTTAATGTGCACTGGCGGTTCACCCCAATTGGAAGTTCTCCAGATTACTTCAACATCGTTTCGGTATAAATAATTTGGTAATATTTCATATAAATCGCCTGTGTCTTTATGTTCTAGGATGGCTTTTACACCAGCAGTAGTATAAGTTGCCGATGAATTGGCTTTAAAATGATACAGATTTGGTATTTTAGAAAGCAATGGGTTGGTATCTTTTGAATAACCATACAAAGAGAAGTTTTGGCTTCTGGCTGATTCTCCTATAACCAATACCACTACCGATTTTTGATTGTCTTTGATAGTAGCATTAGGCAATAATATTTCTTTTTCATTCTTCTTTGCCTCGTGAATGTAAAAAAGCGAAATGTTTACTGTGTATGACCAAGGCATGGCTAAACCTCCAAGAGTTTTAGAGTTTTTATCAATCCACAACCAATTGCTGGCATTGGCAAAAGCTAAAAGCAACACAAAGGCAAGCGTAAGCGAAATGGTTTTTAAAAACTTCTTTACCGGAACAGAGGTATACTTGGTTCTGATGATATAAATACTTGGAAGAATCCCAAGGAAAAGGAGGTAAGCGATAAGTTTTAAGGAAAAGAAACTACTGGCTTCTTCGTATTTGGTATTGAGCACATTGCCAATCATGCTTTCATCAAGCATTACGCTATAAGTATTGATAAAATAAACCGCTACCGAATTGACTAGAAAGAAAACCACCAATAAAAACTTTCCAACATAACGAGAAAGGTATAAGAACAGGTAGAACACAAAAGCATTCAATACAATCATTAAAATGATTAAACTTATGATTACAGTAATCCCGTTGAAACCTTTATAATCAACGTTTTCAAAAACAAATTTGAAAAATGGATAATGAAAGAACGCAAAGTTCAGCGCACTTAGGATTAAAGCAAAATGAATTAATTTCAGGTTATTTTTTAAAGTAAACATGGTACATTTTATATAATGAAAAAAATAAAACAACAAGCGTCAGATAATAAACAATAAGGTTTTCGGTATAGATTTTAAATAACATTACACCAGCGCTAACCACAAACAATACCATGAAAAAAGGATAATACTTTTGATTACCAACCCACGCCCAAATGTTGTATTTTCTGGTGATAAAGATTCCGATAAGTGCCGATAGATAACCGATAGCACTACCTGATATTACATCCAATGGATGATGGGCACCAACACCAACTCGGGTAAAAGCAATCATATAGCCTAACGCAAGGATACCGATACACCACAAAGCTTTAGACAAATACTTTTTGGGCATAAACGAAAAAAGTAACACAATTAAGATGGAAAAAGTAGTAATGGTATGTCCGGAAGGAAAACTGCTGAAACCAGGCATTCTTCTACCGATGATTACAAAACTATCAACGTCGTAAACTTGAAGAGGTCTTGGAATTGAAAAGAAACTCTTTAAACCTCTCGAAAAGATAGCGGCAACAATAGTAGCAGATATAAACGATTCCCAAATTTTTGGAGTATAGTACAAAGCTATCGAAAACAAGGATAAAAGCACTAAAGTATCACCAATTTGGGTAATGTTTAAAATTAGATTAGGATACTGCGATAAGGCAGCGTTTATGGATAAGAAGTAGTTCTTTTGAATCAGTGGATATTGTTCAACCGATAAGGCATTTTGACTGTAGAGAAATAAAACAAGAGCCGCTAAAAAAACAATGGGTATTATAAATGCTGAAGGCTTGAGTTTTGAATAGTTTTCAAGAATAGTAGCGTTAGAAAAATAAGCTCTAACCTGTTTTAGTTTAACAAACATAGAAGGATATTTTCAAGTTTCGGTTGGTTCTGATTGGGGTCAAAAATACTAAATATATTTATCGTTACCAGTGTTTTCAATTAAAGTTATCTTACAAGATATCAAACACCCGCAAACGGACTTCCAAAAATACCCACAGCAAGCTCCAGCCAAATAAGCAACAGTATGAGCAGTAGTATAGCAATAGCAATAATTCTGTGTTTGCGATTCTTGATGTGTCGCAACACGAGTTCACTCAAAAAACTTACCCCAAAAAGGAGCAATCCAGCAACAATGAAATCAAAAACCGTCCAGTTTACTTCATCAGTAAACAACATGGCTAGCAGCGGCAGCAGTAAAATAACGGTAGGTATAGCAATAATTAGCCACAATCTTCTGTTGTTTTTATTAGTATTAGCATTCATAACGACCATAATTTAAATAGTATATCTAAGATACTAAAAACCTAGCAATTCTTAACAATTCATTACAATATCCCGAACGATTAATTTGTAAATTGGTGCCATTAATAGCATGCTATGGAATACTTCGTCAAAAAAGACTCGATTGTTCGAAAAATATGGGGCAAAAGCGATACGGTGCTGTTCATCTTTGCGGGTGCTTCGGCAGAGTTTGCGCTTAACAAAGCCGTTGATTGGCTCTATTTTACAGGCAAGCTTCCGGCTGACCCAATTGGTCGGTTGTTTTCTACGGTTGCCTATGCCCGAAAGATTGTTTTCTCACCACTAGACGAAGCCAACAAAGCCGTTGACACCATGCGAAAAATCCATTCGGCGGTAGAGCAGAGCAGAGGCGATGTGATTCCCGATTGGGCATATCGTGATGTTTTGTTCATGCTCATTCATTATTCTATTGCTTCCTATGAACTTTTGGAAAACAAACTTACCGATGCCGAAAAAGAAGAAGTGTACAATGTGTTTTACCGCGTTGGAACCGGCATGGGATTGAAAGAACTGCCCGATAATTATATCGATTGGCTACCCGTTAGAAACCAACACCTTAAAAGCGACTTGAAAAAAAGTGATTATACTACCGATCTTTTTCTGCAATACAAAAAACACCTTGGCGCCGTTCGGTTTAAAGTGTTGCTGGAAGCTCAAAAACTAGTAGTTCCAGTAGCTGTAAAAACCATGCTCCAGTTTAGCGACTTCTCGTTGCTCACGCCAGCCGTTCCGTTTTATAAAATCAGTAAATTGATGAAAATGGATTGGCTGTTACGCAACATACTGCTACCATCTGAGTACAAACAACAAATTGATGCTTTGGATGTTTATAGAGGATGATTTTTGAGTTTTATAATAGCTTACTGCACTTTGGCTGCAAGTATACTGCAAGTAAACAGCAAGTAAGCGGCAAGTTAGAGGTTATTTAAAGAACAAATTATTGTAATATACTCAAATCTTTTTCTAATAATAGCAGTTCATCAGGAAGTTCATTTCTTTTGAAAAAATAAATTAATTCTTTTAATCTTTTTAGATTGTCATATTTCAGATTATAGTGTAACTTTTTTTGACATTTAGAGCAAAGTCTTGATGAATTTCTATCGGTTTCAGGCATGTTGTTAGAACCGTTCATCACACAATCTGCATCAATACAATGATTGAGTCCAAACATATGACCGATTTCATGTGAGCTAACTTTTAGAAGTCTTGTCAAACTCAGTTTAAAGTTACTTTCAGAAAGTGCTTCGTCTTGAAATCGATATATCGAACTAACGGCAACGTGTTTTTCATAAGAAGCCTGACCAAAAACATAATTCCAATCGGGACTTGGATAAAGGTCTTTTTCAGAAATTGCCATTAATGCTACTGCGTCAAAAGATTTTTTATCCATTAAAACCGTATCTAATATGTATCGTGTTAGTAATTGTTCCTGACCTTCTTGTCCAATTCTCTTAGCATGGTCAGGAATGCTGGTAGTTGCTATTGAACTATATGATTTTGTGTCTAATTGAAAAAAAATAGAAAGGTATTCTTTTAATAAATTAATTTGTTTTGTTTGAAGTTCATCAAACTCTCCAATCTGTGTTAAATATATTGTTTTTTTGAATGCATTTGGAGTCGCTTTTTTACATTTAAGATATGCTTCAAAAGTTTGTCCTTTTTCATTATGTTGCGAACGCCAATCGTTCCAGGAAGGAACACTTAATTTTTGATCGTTTTGTGAAACTTTTATAAAGTAATCGTTGTCCTCCTTTTGGCATGAAGAAAACAAGATAAGAATTAGCAAGACAACTGTGTTGCGTTTCATAATGAGTTATTTGATAACAAAATTTGTTAAATCCATTTTACTAAATGAAAATTACTATTTATCTACAGTTTCTCTTTTTTTCATTATAATTTGATATGCTACCCCAATAACTGCTCCAATTTCTCCTCCTGTGTAACCATAATTGTGAATAGAACCAACAGTCATAAAGCTCTTTCCATCTTTAATTTGGTAAGGAAAACAACAGTCTTTATATGCTTCTGCATCCATTATTTCCGCTACATACCCAAAAACACCAAACAACACTGTAACTCCTAAAGTTATAAAAATAGCATTCAAAACATACTTGAACATCAACTTGTAATTAGAGTGAAAGAGTCCTATCAAGCCTTGAAATATACCTATGTAGAATCCAACCCACCAAGTAGCTAAAACACCTATCAAAGCTGTTGTTAATCTTGGATTATTATTTCCCCAATCTGAAAAGCCAAATTGGTCAAATTTGTATATGGTAAAATATTCAGATGAAATAGAGTAGGTAACCTGATCATGAATTGCACCGTACAAAGCAGCGAGAACTGTTGAAAAAATAATAGTTAAAAGTAGAATTCCAAGTTTCTTCATGGTTAGGATTTCTTATGCAGTTTTATTCCTTTTTTTGGAGGATGCGGTGGTGGAACTATATCAGCTATATTCCAAAAGTTTTTTATTTCATTGGCACTAACCATTTTTGAGCTAGTTTGCAGGAAAAATAAATTTATCTTTTTGTAATTTTCTGATTCATTGATGTAATTATTCACATAAAAAAGAGGTTTCTTATTATTGATAATAAATAACTCTTGACCTGATGATAATGCGAACTTGGGAGAATCTTTCTCTAAAAGAATATTTTCTATAAGCTTTTTCAATTCTTCATTTTCTTCTTTTGTAAGTTTAATATAAGAATACTTTGTTGTGTCCGAATATTTATGTTCATAGAATAAAGTATCATTAAAATTACTCTTTGCAGAGACAAAGACTTCATTTTCTATTGAAAAAACAATAAACTGTTTTATTGTAGACTCTTCTTTTTTATGTGAACATCCTAATAAGAAAATAAAAAATAACGAAAGATATATTTTCATGTCTAACATTTTAAATAATAATTTTCATTTCCATTTCCACTCAAGTTCTTTAGTATAATTAATCTTCAATTTTTCAGCTAGTGAAGCTAAATTTATTTGAACTTCAGTGACATTTTCAATTTTTGACTTTGGAAGTATAAAATAGCCTCCTGTTTTAATTTTAAGATAAATATAATCTTTGATTTCTATAATTTCTTCAATGATTGACAAATTGATTTTACTTTCTCCGATAATATCTGTACAAACAATACTATTTTCATTAAAAACAGAATGGCATGAAACATTAAACTTGCTTTTATAAGTTTCGATTATATACTTTTGATAATGTTTGTAATAGAGCTTTTTTTTGGTAATAAGGATAAAATATAAACGTTAGAATACTAAAACCCGCAAAATAATACATTAAGAAATTATCCTCTTTAGCATAAAACAAATAGCTTAAACTTATAAAGATTAATGCAACTAATAATCTACTTTTAAATCTTTGTTTTTTTACTCTATCTGATTTTGAAGCCGAGTATAATTGTTGTGTTAAATAATCTTCTTCATTTAAACTATATTCTAATTCCATTTATTTTATATTAAAATTGTTTGTTTAAGCTGTTCTCAAAACTACAGACTTTGATTCAATATTTTACCAAAAATATACAACCAATATCATATATAAAAGGGGGATTTCCCCCTAATTTCACCAAAATACTAAAAAAACTTTCAAAGTGTTTTACGGTTTTCCTCATTTGAAGCAAAAAAAGAATGTATTCATGGCAAAATCTTTGACGTAATTTGCTAAAGATTGCTTGTCATTTGTGAATACTTTGATGTCATTTGCGAATACTTGCCTGTCATTTGTGAATACTTTGATGTCATTTGCAAATACTTGCCTGTCATTTTAAAATACTTTGATGTACGTTTGGAATACTTTGATGTACGTTTCGAATACTTGCTTGTACGTTTGGAATACTTTGATGTACGTTTCGAATACTTGCTTGTACGTTTGAAATACTTTGATGTACGTTTTGAATACTTGCTTGTACGTTTGAAATACTTTGATGTACGTTTTGAATACTTGCTTGTACGTTTGGAATACTTTGATGTACGTTTTGAATACTTGCTTGTACGTTTGAAATACTTTGATGTACGTTTGGAATACTTGCCTGTACGTTTTGAATGATGGTCTATTAAAATTCACTTAATAATCTTCAACATCTTAAAACTAAACCGCAATTTCCTTAATTTTACACTATAATTACGCAAAACACCCTATGGCTCACAAACTATTGATTGTAGAAGACGAAACTGGCATCATGCAGTTCCTCCAACAAGGATTAGAAGAAGAAGGCTTCATCGTAACCACCGCCAACAACGGAGAAAAAGGCCTTGAACTGGCACAAAACAACAAGTTTGACCTCTTGTTACTCGACTGGATGTTACCAAAAATGACCGGCTTTGAGCTGTGCACCGCCTATAGAGAAACCAACAAAAAAACACCCATTATATTCCTAACCGCCAAAGACACGGTGCAGGAAACCATAGACGGACTAAAAGCCGGCGCCAACGATTATATTAAAAAACCGTTCAACTTTGACGAGTTGTTAGAACGTATCAAAGTGCAACTGCGCGATAAAGAACTACCACAAGAATTGCATTTGGGCAACGTTACGGTTGATTTACAAAAACACATAGTAACCGTTGATGATAGAGAAGTAGCACTCACACAACGCGAGTTTGAACTCTTGGCCTACTTGATAAAGAACAAAGGCAAAGTATGCACCCGAACCGATATCATTCAAGACGTTTGGGACATCCATTTTGATTATGATACTGGAGTAATTGATGTGTTTATGAACGCCATCCGCAAGAAGTTGAACCTAAAAGTAGAAGAAGATTATATCAAAACCGTTCGCGGCGTAGGATATATAGCAAACGACAGCGAATGAAACCATTTTCATTTAAAAACAGAATAGCATTCAATTATATCATCACCACAGCATTACTAATCTTTGTGGTGTTTTTTGCTATTTATACCATAGTAAAATTTAGTATCTACGTTCGAGTAAACAACGAAATCAAAACCGAAGTTGCCAAACACTTAAAAGAGATAGAAGTTATAGAAAACTGTGTGCTTTTAATCCGCGAGGAACAATGGAAACTAAAAGAGTTTAATAGATTAGATGCCAGTCCGGCATTTATACAATTTGTGGACGAATTGGGAGCATTGGTAGAGAAATCGCCTAACTTAAAGTTAAAACAACTTCGCTATTACCCGAATGCGAAAGAACACGAACTCTTTGACGCCAAGCTCGAGAACATATCGGTACGTCAGATACAAATACCGTTATACCAAGGCACCAAAGTGATTGGCTATCTAATTGTGGCCATGTCGTTGGAAGATTCGGTGATGGTATTGAACAACTTGTTCATGATTATGCTGATTGCTTTCCCAGTTATTTTAATTATACTGTTCCTCATCGCACGTTTCATTGCAGGTAAAAGTATCAAGCCGATTAATTCGATAATCAATACGGCAAGTTATATCACGAAAGACAACTTAGAGTCAAGAATTCCGTTACCTCAAAACAAAGACGAACTCTTTACACTTTCGCAAACCATAAACAGTTTGTTAGACAGGATAGAGAATGCCGTAATTAGAGAAAAACAATTCACTTCTGATGCTTCTCACGAACTCAGAACACCATTAGCTGTTATTAAAGGAACACTTGAAGTACTGATTCGTAAACCAAGAACAGAAGAGGAATACAAAGAAAAAATAAGTTATTGTGTAAGCGAAGTAAACCGCTTGAATCATTTGGTAGATGAGTTGCTTTTGTTAGCTCGTTTTGAGAATCAGAAACAAAACTTGAAGCTCGAACAAGTAAACTTAGTAAGCGTTTTATCAGATACTTTAGCGCGCAATTCAACACACATCAAAGACCGAAAGCTTAAAATCATCAGCAACTATCCATCAGAAGTAAACGCAACTACTGATAGTTATTTGTTTTCATTGATTATCAATAACATCATCACTAATGCCATTAAATATTCCAATCCAAGTTCAAACATTACCATTTCGTTAGCAGAAAACACGAACGTAGTAGTTTGTTCTATAGCCGATAACGGAATAGGGATTGCAAAAGAAGAAATATCCAGAATCTTTGACCAGTTCTATCGTTCTAAGGCTACCGACCATCCTGAAATCAAAGGAACCGGTTTAGGATTATCAATAGTAAAACGTTTGTGTGATTTGCTGGAAATAGATTTACAGATTCAAAGCGAGGAAAATAATGGAACTACTGTGCATCTGACCTTAAAAAAATAGTTTATGATATTTATCATTAAATATAAATAGCATAATCAATAATTTTATATAAAATATAAATAACATAATAATATGAACGACGCACATCTGCACTTAGTAGTCAATCATTTCCCAATCATTGGGTTAATGTTTGCAACAGGAATTTTATTCTTTGGTCTTTTTTCAAAGACAAACACACTGAAAAACACTGCATACGTATTATTCATAATAGTAGCCGTGTTTGGTTTCTTATCCATGTACACTGGCGAAGGCGCTGAAGAAATGGTAGAAGACTTACCAACCGTTAGTCACAATATAATTCACAACCACGAAGAACATGCCGAAACGTTTGTCTTGTTTCTTTATGCTGCAGGTCTGTTATCGTTAATTGGGCTGTATCTGAACTTCAAAAAACATTCTAAAGCCAACATCATTGCTTACGCAATACTTGGCTTTGCCTTAATAGGAATGTATTTTGCTAAAGAAGTAGGAACTACTGGTGGAGAAATCCGTCACACTGAAATCAGAACCGATAGTGCATCGAATTCAACCGATAATGCGACTGGCGAGCAGCAACAAGAGCAAGAAGACCACGAAGATTAATTTATAAAAACCTAATTTTAGGCTATTATTTAAGTATAATTTTCAAAACTTTATAAACGAATTAGCATATATATAAGTATATGCTAATTTTTTTTCAATCCATTGTCATATTATACTATTACAGTATATTTACGCTATAAGTACAAAAATAAAAGGAAGCGTAAAGAATGGCTAAAGCAGCACTAAATGCAACGGAAGATTTGCTTGATAAAAAAATAATTGAACCACAACTCAATATAATTCTCACTACCGACGAAGACGACGAAAGGCCAGTTTACATCTCTGGAAATTTCAACAATTGGGTCACACAAGACAAAAGCTTCGAAATGGAACGCGTTGGGCAGGGTTTGTATCATTTTAAGTTTGCTCATAATTTTGATTACCCCGAGGAGTTACTTTATAAATTCACTCGTGGCGATTGGAGTGAAGTAGAAATAGACAAGTTCGGAAACCGAACCGAAAACCGTTCAACCAAGCAACACAACGGAGTAAAAAGAGAACATGTAGATAAATGGCGTCACAATTGGCTACCGTTCAAATCTAAGTTCTTACCCAAAGTGCATCTTATTTCAGAAGAGTTCGAAATTCCTCAACTCAACAAAACCCGCAGAGTTTGGGCGTTGTTACCTCACGATTACGAAACTTCAACCGAGAGTTATCCGGTGTTGTATCTTCAGGATGCGCAGAATCTTTTCAACGAAAACGCAAAATATGGCAACTGGGAAATAGACAAGAAGCTAGCCGTAATGGCCGAATACAAAATCGGCAAAATCATCATCATAGCCGTTGAACACGCCGAGAAAGAACGCATCAAAGAATACAATGTTGGTAATACTGTTTTAGGAAGCGGACAAGGTAAAAAATACATCCGTTTCGTAACCGAAACATTAAAACCTTTTGTAGACAAAAACTTTCGTACCAAACCCGATAGAGTCAACACAGGAATAGGAGGAAGCTCAATGGGCGGTTTAGTCAGCATCTTTTCAGGAATCATGTACCCCGAAGTCTTTGGAAAGCTGATGATATTTTCTCCATCGCTTTGGGTAGTACCAAAAATAAAGTTGTCGTTCCTCGATATGGACGAACCACAGGAAACAAGATTGTATCTTTATGCTGGCGGCGACGAAAGTGCTACGATGATAGACCATGTAAAGAAATTCAAAAAACGATTACTCAACAAAGACGGCTTTGCTGATAAAATGAAAGTCCGTTTAAGTATTAATATGGAAGGAAAACACAACGAACGCTACTGGAGCGACGAATTCCCAAAAGCAATCGAATGGTTATACTTTAGTGATAAAAACGAATAAATACTTTTTATAAAATAAAACAACAGGATTTACGTTTTTATAAGATAAAAATAAACAAACACCATGATGAACTTCAAGCAAATAGAAAACCTGAACGATTATACAGGAACAGTTATCATTCCATTCTCAGAAGATCCTGAAAACAGAATTTATCCACTCGCTATCGAAGGGCTAACGTTTTCTTCAACCATTTTTTCAGGCAAGAAAGACACACAACATATCATTCAAATAGACAAAACAATCTATATACTTGTCGGGATTGGTAAAGAATTAAGCTATAAAGACATAAAAAATACGTTTAGAAGAGTTGCTTCAAAGCAAAAAGACTTATTGAAAAGCAGAGTCGCCGTTGTAATTCCCAACGAATATACTAAAGACGACATCGAAGCCACCTTTGGCGGTTTGTTTCTTGGAACCTATAACCTAGGTCACTTCAAAAAAAGCGAACCACATCCTTTCCTTTTTGATGATTTTGCTCTGGAATACATTGCCAGTTCAAGTGTTGATGTATTCGCCGAGAAAGGAATCAAAATTGCTCACGCACAACTCGAAACCTTTCACTTGGTCGATTTACCACCTAACGTGATTAATCCAAAATACTTAGCCGATTGGGCAAAAGAAACCGGAAAAACCTTTGGCTTTGAAGTCAATGTTTTCAACAAAGCCAAAGCTACCGAAGTAGGCTTGCATTCTTTTCTTTCTGTTGGCCGTGGTAGCGCTCAAGAGCCACAGTTCATCATTATTGAATACACGCCTAAGGATGCTAAAAAACACATCGGTTTGGTAGGCAAGGGGATAACTTTTGATACCGGAGGATTGAATATTAAAACCGCTGGAATGGTACAAATGAAATGCGATATGGCTGGAGCAGCCGCAGTATTGGGTACTATGCAATTGATAGCCGACTTGAAACTGCCTTACCAAATTACTGCCATTGTTCCTGCTTGCGAGAATTCCGTTGACGCCAATTCGTTCCTGCCTTCAGATGTCATTCAAAGCTATTCAGGAAAGTCAATCGAAATCATCGACACCGATGCCGAAGGCCGATTAATCCTTGCCGACGGTTTAACCTATCTGATTAAAAATTACAATCCCGATACAGTTATCGATATGGCGACGCTTACCGGAAGCGCTGTCGGAACCTTTGGCTACGAATGTGCTGCACTTTTTTCAAACGATAAAAAACTGGCGCATAGAATCCAGGAAATAGGTGAAAACATTGGAGAAAAAACATGGGAATTACCTTTGTGGGATTGCTATAAAAGCGATATCGATAGCGAAATCGCTGATGTCAAAAACTATTCAGGAAAACCAATGGCAGGTGCTATTACTGCCGCCAAATTCCTCGAAGCCTTTACCGAAAACCATCCATCGTGGGCACATTTAGATATTGCTGGTGTTGCTTTTGGCGATGATGAATTTGCAAAAACCAAGCACGCCACAGCATACGGCGTACACCTTTTAACCAACGTGATACAATCTTTATAATATGGAAAATCCAACCAAAAACTTCATCTGCATTTCCAATTATTTTAAAGGAAATGATTTCCTGATAAACCTTAAGAAACAGGGAAACCGAGTATTCTTAATCACTTCCGAAAAATTGCGCGACAAAGCTTGGGCAATGGAATATATAGACGAAATATACTTCATGCCAGGTCAAGACATCGACTGGAATCTGGAGGAGTTATTGGTTGGCGTAGGCAGTTTGATGAAACATAAAAAAATTGATGCCATCGTTGCTTTAGACGACTTTGATGTAGAAAAAGCAACTTTTCTTCGCGAAAACCTTCGCATTGACGGAATGGGGCAAACCACGGGTAGATATTTCCGCGACAAACTGGCCATGAGAATGAAAGCGAAAGATGCTGGCGTTCCTATTCCTGCCTTCAGCGCGTTGTTCAATGATGAAGAAATCAATCATTTTGCCGATACAGTGTCACCGCCTTGGGTACTAAAACCGCGTTCCGAAGCTTCAGCTTCCGGGATTATGAAAGTGCATTCTAAAGACGAACTTTGGCAAAAGGTTCACGAATTAGGCGATGCCAACCGTATGAAATACTTAGTCGAACAGTTTAAACCGGGTGCCGTATATCACTGTGACGGAGTCAATTTCAATGGAAAGACATTGTTTTCGATTACTTCCCAATACTTGGCTACACCAATGGAAATCTCACAAGGCGGAGGAATTTTCAGAAGCGCAACTATTCCATACAATTCCAAAGACGACAAAGAAATCCGCAAAGTAAACGAACAGGTTTTAAAAGCATTCGGAATGAAACACGGTGCCAATCACACCGAGTTCATCAAATGCAATGACGATGGCAAAATTTACTTCCTCGAAACTTCTTCAAGAGTTGGCGGAGCACATCTTGCCGAAATGGTCGCAGCAGCTTCGGGTGTAAACCTTTGGGGAGAATGGGCTAAAATTGAAGATGCCTTAGTCAAAGGTAAAGACTATAAAATGCCAGCCGTCAAAAAAGAATACGCAGGTATAGTACTAACACTTTCCAAATACGAACATCCCGACTTATCTGGTTTCTCCGACTCCGAAGTGTGTTTCCGCGTACCATTAGAATACCACGCCGGATTAATAGTTAAAAGTCCAGACCACGCCAGAGTTAGACAACTACTCGACGATTATGCAGAGCGATTAGTCCGCGATTTTGCCACCGTAGCACAGCAAGAAGCTGTCAAAAAACTACATTAATAATGATACAAACCTAACGGGTTCAAATAACCTGTTAGGTTTTTAAATAGGATGACTTATAATTCCAAAAACTTCCACAAACATACCTTTTGCCTTTGGCAGGAAATCCATTTTTCCGACATCGAAAATCAAAGCATCAGTCACAAAAGCAAATCCGGAAGCCAGTACATCTTCACCGAAACCGGCGTTTACAGAATCTCCAACCATTGGGGAAGAGCTGCCAATTGCCGTTGGCGATTAATTCCTCTCGAAAACTACAAGAACCAGCAAACAAAAGTAGGCTTCGCCAAGTGGACCAATTTCCATCCCAATAACGAAACAGACAACCTCTTTTTTATTGAAGTTAATTTCACAACAACTGAAGTAACTTTTAATCACAAGGACACATCAACCTATAACGAAACATTCACACTCCGCAACGCCACCGACACCGCAAAAACAATAAAAACAATCAAAGAAATTCTAAAAGAAACCGCTTGGGCAAAACACCTAACATACGATAGTATAGAAAACCTACGCAAAGAAATCATCAACCAACTCATAACAACAAATTCCTCTTTCCTCGATATCAAAAAACAATTTACAATAATAACTTAATCGTCAATTAGAGTGTTCGCCGCAGGCGAATGACTCGAAGGCTTTAGCCGAACAGAGCGAAGCTAATCGAGAACAATCCCAACATCGTCTGTTCGAGTGTTCGCCGCAGGCGAATGTATCGAGAACTAATCCCCAAAACCTCAAAAAACACTCACTTTTGTAAGAATTAAAGCTAAATTTGTCGTCTGCACGACTAATATTATCAAGTGCACAGGTAAAACAATCAACTGCACGACTAATATTGTCAAGTGCACAGGTAAAACAATCAACTGCACAACTAAAGCAATCAACTGCATAGATAAAAAAGTCTTCTGCACAACTAAAACAATCAACTGCACAGTTACAGTAAGCATCTACACGACCAAAACATTCAAAGCATCGTCTGTTCAAGTGTTCGCCGCAGGCGAATGACTCGAAGGCTTTAGCCGAACAGAGCGAAGCTAATCGAGAACAATCCCAGCATCGTCTGTTCGAGTGTTCGCCGCAGGCGAATGTATCGAGAACTTAACCCAAAAAAATAAGCGCTCGAATAAATCATTCGAACGCTTACATAAATAGTTTTTCTAAAAAGCTAAAACAACAGCTTACTTTTCAAACAATCCAACAGTACCACCAACCCAATCCTTGTCCTTATTAAATTTAACCCCAATCATTTCTCCTCGACTCAGTCGTACCAAATTAGTAACTAGAGTAGGAGCTGCAGCATCTTGTTCCCAAACCGCCAGTATGCGAACCTCTGCTTTAACCATCCCATCCGGACTCTTAATAATCGGTTTATAATGTACTTTTTTCTGCAAAATATACAAATCTTTCTCTTTCACAGCCTCAATATCTTCTCGCTTAACATGAAAAACAACTCCACTTCCCGAAAAAGAAAACAACGGTTTCAAAACATAATTCTCCAAATCCTCAGGAATCGATTCCAATTCCGATAGGAGCGTAGTCTCTATAAAATAATCGCCTTTCAAATACGGCAAAATAAACTTACTGATTCTAAAAAACCAATTCGGATGTCCAGCCCATTCAACATCGTATGATTTTGAAAAGTCAAACTTCAAATCAAGGTCTGTTCTCAAATCCAATTCATCAAAGATTACCCTATTATAAATGCGCTTCACCAATACTGCCTTACCATTCGAATCTTTATAAAACAACTGATTTCCTTTTTCAAAAAGCTCCGTCACACAAACAATAGGTATTCCTAAATCCTTTCGGGCATAATAAAAATCAATCTTGGTATTTTGTTTTTCCGGCTCAATTTCTAGTAAAATAACCTGTTCCTTTGGCAAACCATTGCAAATCACTTTCTCAAGTAAAGCCAAATAGTCCTCAGTAGTCAAACCATTCAAAAAAGGAGTAAGGTCACCCAAAAAAGGATAAGCCTCCATAAACTTTTCAGCCACATGCATCTGAAAATTAAACAACGACGGGAATCCTTGAACCTCAATCAACTTCGGAACAACGTTTCCATCTTCTTCACAAATCCCAAAATCAATCGCTAAAAAAGTAGTATGTTTATCTTCATTCGGAACCTTTCTGTTCAGTTCCAAAGCTCTGTCTGTCAAAGCAAGAAATTCATCCTTTTGAATAAAATCAATCACCTGCTGACTGGCTTCAATCAGCTGTTCCTTCAAATCATTTGGTATAAAAAAAGGAGTTTCACCTATACGAAAGGTAGGCTTATAGTCAAAATCCGAAGCAATAGAACGTTGCATCGCATCATACTTCTCAACAGAGAATTCCTCATTGAATTTCGCTCTATACTCTGAATTCATTTTTTTAAGTAACTAGTGATTAGTAAATAGTAATTAAAAATTGTATTAATTCTTTAATGATTTTGAAAAAGCATTTATCATTTTCGATTCTTCTTCAATTTCATTTATTATTTCATTAAATAAAGTTTCATCTGTAATAAATCCTAATTCTTTTGCTATTATAAGTTGAGTTTCAATTTCAAACAAAGAACCTCTCGAAATATCTAAAAAATGACTAAAAGATTTATCAGCATTTCTTCCATAACCTTCAGCTATGTTTGAAGAAACAGAAACCGAAGCTCTTTTCAACTGACTACTCAAAGCATATAATTCTTCTTTAGGAAAAGTGTTTACTAATTTATAAACCAGAATTACAATTTTAATTCCTTTCTGCCAAATTAGTAAGTCTTTATATGATTTAATTTGATTCATTTTAAATTTCACTAATCACTAATTACTAGTCACTAATTACTAATTAGAAAGAGATTTTTTATGCTTTAATAAATCATTAATCGCAATGCGAAGAAAGTTAGGTATTATCGTTTCATTGGTCTTATAGATTTTATCTTCGTCAAGCAAATCTTCAAGCATATCTCTAAACTTCGACTTTCCTTTCATCGCAATAATCTTTTCGCGACGCTCTTTATTTTTAAGATTAGCTACAAAACTTAGAGCATCAGCCTCAGGATGAAATTGGGTTCCAACAAAATAATCATTAAATCGTACACCCATGATAGCACGTTCATATTGTACATGGTCGCGAATTTTTTCTAAAGAAATGATTTTCGCACCTTTTTTAGCAAACATACTAAGCTTAGGTTGCACCACTTGATAATCTCTTGAGTCAATCGCATAAAAAGGATCAGGCAATCCATCATACAATGGGTCATTCATGCCCAATTCTGTTTTATGAACCTTCATAACACCAAAAGAAGTGTCTTTTCTTTTCGTAATTTCAGCCAAACCAAAGTGTTTGCAAGCCATTTGAAACGAATGACAAATAAATAAAACGTGTTTCTTTACCTTTTGTTCCTTGTTCCATTCTAATAATTGGTCAATGAAATCATAATATTTCAAATCCCAGTTTCCATCACCTTCCAACGGATTTCCTGGTCCGCCAGTCGAAATATAAATATCAAATTTCTTGATATCCGGAAACTCACTCTTACCGCGAACATCAAAAATCTGAAATGTAACTATCTGATTAAAACGATTAATAATGTCAATAATGCAACGCATTCCTTGATTGGGTTCGCCATCATACATATCCAAAACAGCAACTCTTATCTGATGATTCATTTTTAATAATTTAATAACGCAAAGATAACTTTTAAGGTTTATTTATTCAAAGTAGGGTTTCACTAGTTTTCAATAACACTATCAACAAATCTGATAGACAGATTATAATCCTTTAGTAAATTCACCTGTAATCAAATCCACAACTTTAGTTAAATCATTGGTTTGTTCAAAAACAGCCAATTGTTTTGCAGCTCCAGTGCCTTCATTTAAAATATTGTAAACATAATTAAGTTGTTCTCTGCTGCCCAATTCATCAACAACATCATCTACAAATTCAAGCAATTCAATAATTAAATCTCGGGTAGGCACTTCTTTTTTAAGCCCAAAGTCAATCAAATCACCCATAACACCATAACGTGCAGCACGGAATTTATTTTCTTTTATCAACGCTAGTCTGTAAACATTAAAACTCGTATTGGCTACAGTCAATTTATATAATTTAGCAACAATAGCTTGTATTAAAGCAACAATACACATGGTTTCATCAATAGTCAAACTCATATCACAAATACGAAACTCAATAGTGTTATAAAATGGATGCAAGCGTAAATCCCACCATATTTTCTTAGGATTGTCAATGCAATTAGTTTTTACCAAAGTATCCAAAAAATTATCATACGCCTGAACACTATCAAAATACTCAGGTAATCCAGTTCTAGGAAACTTATCAAAAACTTTGGTTCTAAACGATTTGTAACCCGTGTTTCTTCCTTCCCAAAAAGGAGAATTTGTAGATAAAGCAAAAATATGGGGTAAAAAATAAGTCGCTTGATTCATTAATTGCAAACCAATTTCACGATTTTCAATACCAACATGGCAATGCATTCCAAATATCAAATTAGAACGTGCCGCATCTTGCAATTCATTAACAATATGATGATATCTTGGGTCGTCAGTTATAGGTTGGTCTTGCCATCTCGAAAAAGGATGCGTTCCAGCACCGCCAACAAGTAATCCTTGTTTTCCAGCTAATTCAACTATTTTGCTTCTTAGTAATCGCAAATCAGTTCTGGCTTCTTGAACGTTTTTACAAATCACAGTACCAACTTCAACCACCGATTGATGCATTTCTGCTTTAACTTGTTCGTTCAAAATAACTTTAGCGCCATCTACAATTTTAGACAAATGCGAACGCAAATCGCGAGTTTCTGGATCTATAATTTGATATTCTTCTTCAACTCCAAGTGTGAATACTGGTAATTTTTTTGACATCATAACAACTAGGTTAGATTATTAGTAATCTTTTTATTTCTGTCCTGCAGATTCTTTAATAAATGTTCCCCAAGTCAAATTAGTTTGCCCTGGTTTCTGTTTTTTGGCAGCAGCAATAGCCATTTTTGCTGAAGTTTCAACAACCCATTCAAAATTCTCTGCACCTACAGAATGTATGTCGGCATCTGGAGCAGGATTTCCAAAATCAATAGCATAAGGAATGCCATCTCTTACCGCAAATTCTACAGTATTAAAATCATATCCTAATCCTTTACAAAGTCTTAGCGTATAATCCTTAATAGTTGCCATCAACTTTTTATCAGTATTTGGGTTTTCAACTACATATCTTAAATGATGTGGATTTCTTGGTTCATATGGCATGATTCTAACATCTTTACAACCCAAACAATAGACTCTATAATAATCTTGGAAAACAATTTCTTCTTGTAAAAGCATTACCAATTGTCCAGTTTCTTGATGCTTTTGAAAAAATTCTTCTTTA
Source organism: Flavobacterium sp. PMTSA4 (assembly GCF_032098525.1). NCBI lineage: Bacteria > Pseudomonadati > Bacteroidota > Flavobacteriia > Flavobacteriales > Flavobacteriaceae > Flavobacterium > Flavobacterium capsici. The sequence continues at coordinate 510,529 of NZ_CP134890.1, read as the reverse complement.
TTTTCCAAACGATAAACATTTTTCCATCCACCACCAGCATACGGTTTCATGTAAGCTGGGAAACCAATGTAATCAAAAATTCCTTCCCAATCCATTGGGTATTTTAAATTTCTGAATGATTTAGATGTTGTGTCAGTTGGATGTTCTGCTGAAGGAAGAATAACAGTATTGGGTAATGGAACGCCTAAGGTATCTGCCAAACAGTTGTTGAAAAATTTATCATCAGCACTCCACCAAAACGGATTGTTGATGACATTAGTTCCAGTTAAAGCTGCATTTTTTAAAAAAGCACGATAAAAAGGAACATCTTGTGAAATTCTATCAATAATCACGGCATATTCGCCACCTTTATTTTGAACCACTTTATCAATAGAAACTGCTTCGGCAACAATCCCTTTTTCACCTTTTGAATTTACTCTGTCAATAAAAGCTTGTGGATAGGTATCTTCCATTCCAAATAAAATTCCAATTTTTTTCATAATAAAATATATTTTGTTCTGTATTGATTTAGAAAAACTTAATTCTGGATAAATAATGCGGAAACATTTCTCGCCAAACAGGCCAATCGTGTTCTCTGTCTTGACGAATATCTAACCAATGTGGAATATCACGCTGTGCAAGTATTCGGCTTAGCTTTAAGTTTGCATCAAAACAAATATCCCAATTTGATGTACCAAGAATAATATCCATTTGCCAAACATTGCCATCATTCAAACCATATAAATAATCTTCGGGTGAATTATAAAAAACATCATCATCCCAATGTCCGTCCATAAAACTTTTAATAGAAAAAGCGCCACTCATAGAAAACATATGACTAACATAACCAGGATGTCTGAATGCAAAGTTGGCCGCATGATAACCACCAAAACTACAACCTGCAACAGCTACTTTACCAGTACCAGTATTGTTTTTGACACGTTCTACAATTTCATGACAAATCATTTTATCATACCAAACATGATTTTGAATACGATGAACAGGATGTACTTTCTTATTGTAAAAGCTATCTTTATCGATACTGTTTGGACAAAATATTTGAATAAGACCTTGTTCTAAATACCATCGGACACTTTCTATTAATCCTTGGTCTTTGTTTTCATGAAAGCTACCCATAGAAGTAGGGAATAGGATAACTGGATAACCAGCATGTCCAAAAACTAACATTTCAATTTCACGGCTTAGATTGGGTGAATACCACTTAAAATATTCTTCTTTCATTAATTGTTTTCATTTTAACAATAATAATGAAAAAAATCTTGAGAAATTAATAAAAATGAGTATTTATATCAGATTTGCGATAAAAATTTTATTATTTATTAGAATTTGAAAATATTCTAATAAAATATAATTATATCATGCATTAATTATATTATCATCAAAATTTGATATAATTAAACCTAAATTTTAACTACATAAACAATTGTTAAATAACAGCTTTGTGTTGCAAATTGTCATTTTCAAGAAGTAAAACTTGATTTTTTAATCTTTCGATTAGCATATTCATCATACGTTTATTCAAGTTAGATGAATTTTGAATGTAGTCATTATATTCTTCAACAGTAAAAAGACCTATAATAATTCCTTTGAGTGAATTTCTAAATTTAATGTCACGTTGAATTACATTTTCTATGTATGCCATTTTCTTCTCTGGAGACAAACTGAAAAATACATTCTTTTGTTTCACAGCATAATTAATAAAAACAGCTATAAATAAATCATTTTGGGTTTTCAAGATAGGACGTAGTGTTCTATTTTGAAATATTTCATCATGAGAAGTGTTTGCATCAATTGAACCAATAGTTTCACCTCTTAAAGCAATAATATGCGAGTCTCTATTTTCCATGATTTTTTCTTTTAAAGTTAAAAAAAATAACCTCTGTGATTTACAGAGGTTATTTAAGTTATTAAAAATCGATTGTTAATAATCTTAATTCACAATCTTGAAGACAACTTTACGAACTAAACGTCTAGCATATTCAGAAGTTTTATCTACAGAATCGTCAATACCATTTGCTTTGATAGTTAATCTAGAAGCATCAATTCCTGCTTTAACTAAAATAGTTTTTACGTTTTCAGCTCTATCGCTTGAAAGTTTTTGATTGTATTCTGTTTTTCCTAACTCATCAGCATAGCCTGTAATCTCAAGTGATTTAGTTGGGTTAGTTTTTAGGTAATTTAGAATAAAGCCTAAATTATCTGTTGAACCAGTATTTGGGTAACGCTTATTGTTATCAAAATAAGCTGCAATATAGCCATCATTAACTAACTTAAGAACCATTCCGTCACTAACGTTGTTTGTAACAGTATTGTTATTATTAGTAATAGTTTTATCAACATACTTTTCTAATTCATCAGCAACGCCATTATTGTTTAAATCAACCATTCTTCCTTTGGTATCTACTGCAACACCAGCTAATGAATTGTTTTCAACATCTAAATAATCAGGAACACCATCTTTATCACTATCATTCATTAATGTTTCAATATCAGCAATTCTTCCTTCAAGTTCTTTTAATTCTTTAGAACGTTTATCTTCAATAATTGCCCAATCTCCATGAATTTTTTCTTTACCAAAAGAATATGATAGGCCTAATGTCATAGAAGACATTTGACCTGATAAATTATTAGCCGATTCTGAATAAGTACCATTCCAATTAAAGTGTTGTCTAAAATTGCTTAATAAACTTATGTCTGCATTTATAGATAAATTATTAGTTAATCTAAACTGAGGTGTAAAACCAACGATTAATCCTCCATTCCATTCATCAGTATTATATACTTCTGATTTCATGTTTGAAGTTTGAATTCCACCATGTAAAAGAAGTCCAATTCTTCCAGCTGATTCTTCAAGACTAAATAATCGGATTGCATTAACTACACCTTCAAAATTCACCCTTATTTGTTTTGTTTCAAAATCTAAACTACCACTTCCAGATTGATTTGTAAATTTATCGTGGTTGAAACTTAATTTTAAACCAAACTTAGGACTTAACATATAACGAGCACCTATACCGAAAGAATTTAATTGAATTCCTCCAAAAACTTTTTCAGGATTACTTGAATAATAACCATCATCATATGGTTTTATACCTTTGGCTTGACCGGCGCTTAATTCAATAGACCATCTATTGTAATTATCGTAAACTATTTCTTGATTGGGTTCAGTTTCTTTGAATTCTTTTTTTGAAGTTTTTTCTTGTGCGCTTGTCAATGAAGACAATAAAACAAAAACACTTAATGTTAGTAGGCTTTTTTTCATGAATAGAGTTCTTAAATAATTTAAAACTCTACAAATATAATTTTTTACATGTAAATACCAATCTTTTTAAATTTAATTAATTAACAATTAAATCCACAATTATAATCATCAAATTCAACCATCTAACTCTATTTTTTAAAGTAAATTTTAATAAAATATAGCAGTTCTATTATTTTAATTTAATTTTGAAACAAAAAGAAATAATGAGATTTCATACTAGAAAATGGGTAAAACCAGAAGATTTAAATCCTAACAGTACATTATTTGGTGGCAGGTTATTAGCTTGGATTGATGAAGAATTGGCTTTGTATTCAATAGTGCAATTACAAAACCACAAAATTGTTACAAAACATATGTCTGAAATTAATTTTAAAAGCTCTGCCAAACAAGGTGACATAGTTGAAATTGGAATAGATGTTGTGAAATTTGGAAACTCATCAATAACATTAACTTGTCAAGTTAGAAATATGATGACTAGAGAAATTATTATTTCAATTGACTCAATAACTATGGTAAGTTTAGGAGAAGATGGAAAACCAAAAGCTCACGGAAAAACTAAAATAGAATATGTAAAAGATAGATTAATCGACTAATTTATCATCAACTACAAAACTATCTGTAGGTAGTTCAAAAATTTCTAAATCAAAGAATGGAGTAGAGGCAATAATATGGTCAAATATGTCTGCCATAATATGTTCATAATTTACCCATCGTTTATCACTTGAAAAAGTATAAATCTCTAATGGAATTCCCTGTGATGTTGGTTGCAATTGTCTGCACATAAGCAGCATATCTTTATTTAATCCAGGATGAATATGAAGATATTCTGTTATATATTTTCGAAATAGACCAAAATTAGTCATGTTTCTACCGTTTACGGCAAGTGATTTGTCAATATTGTTACTAGTGTTAAACTTTTGAATTTCAACTTGTCTAGTATCAATATAATTTGAAATTAATTGTATCTTCTTAAACTTTTCTAATTCTTTCTCGTCCAAAAAACGAATAGATTTTGACTTGATTAGAATATATCTTTTTATTCTTCTACCATCTGAATTTTGCATTCCGCGCCAATTCTTAAAAGAATCAGAAATCAAACTATACGTTGGAATTGTAGTTGTAGTGTTGTCAAAGTTTCTGACTTTAACTGTTGCCAAATTTATCTCAATTACATCTCCATCTGCACCAAATTTATCAAAAGTAACCCAATCACCAATTCGAACCATATCATTCATAGAAACTTGAACACTGGCAACAAATCCTAAAATTGTATCTCTAAAAACTAAAATAATTACAGCAGAAACTGCTCCTAAAGTTCCAAACAATGTTGCCTTTCCAATATCAAATATTTTAAAAATAATCACCACAATTCCAAATAACCACAATACAATCATGATTACTTGTATATAACTATCAATTGGTTTATCGCTGAATTTTGGCTTTTGTTTTAGATAATCTCTCAATGCTTTTAAAACACTTCTAACAATCCATAGCGAAAGAATTACAATATAAATTCTAACGAGTTTATTGAATATGTTTTCCCAATAAACAAAATCATCTAAAATGACTGGAACCGATTTATAAATGAATAGAAAAGGAATTAAATAGGCGATGAATTTTGCAGTCTTATTAGTAATTAAAAAATCATCAAATTTTGTTTTAGTACGTCCTGCAATTATCGTCATTAAGCTAATTAATACTTTTCTAGATATAAAAAATATTAAATACGATATAATACATAAAATCAGAACATTAAGAAGTAAACTTAAATAAATAGTTAAAGTGTCATTTAAATCATTTCGTTCAAATAAACTTGGAATAAAACCAAATATTTTTTCAATTAGTTTATGCATTTCTAACTAATTTTTTTTCTACATAAAAAGTTCCAAATGGTAGGAGTGAAGCAAGTTGAACCAAAACAAATTCTTTTAAATTCCAATTTTGATTTTTTCGAATTATAAATGCAAATAATACATAAGCAATAAATAAAACACCATGCGCCATTCCGATTGGGAATAATAATGTTTTATATAACTCAGGATTATAAGATTTGTTAATCAACATATTAGCAAAAAGAGCCAAATAAGATATTCCTTCAGAAATTGCAAAAAACTTAAAAACTTTAGTCATCATTTTAATAATTTGATTGCAAAATTAATTAATAACAATAGAATAGCGACTAAAACCTATTACTTTTGGCATATTAATAACATTTATGAGCAAACGAAATTTAAAAAATTATCTGTCTGAATTAACAAAAAAGCAGCTCCAAGAACAAATCATGGAACTTTATGAAAAGTTTGGAAACGTAAAAATCTATTACGATTTTGCTTTTAATCCAAATGAAGATAAACTTTCTAAAGAAGCTAGAGTTAAAATTTCTAATGAATTTTTTCCAGTTACTCGTAGAAAACCAAAAATGCGTCGTTCTGTGGCTCAAAAAATCATCAAACACTTTATTGAATTAGGAGTTGATTCGTTTGTTATTGCTGACATCATGCTTTTTTCTATTGAAATTGCACAATCTTTTACTGCTGAAAAGCCAATAAAACAAGAAGCATTCTATAAATCAATGTTTAACACTTTTAAGCAAGCAATTGAATTTGTAGTTGAAAAAGGAATTTATTATGATTTCAAAGAACGAATTAAAGCTATTGAAATCGAAGTTTCTGAACAAAATTGGATGAATGAATTTGAATTCAAAGCACTTCTTGAAAAGCTTTAACATTAATTTTTTGTAAATAAATCATTTAAATTTTCTATAACCTTTTTTTAAGTGTAATTTTGCGAATTAGCAAAAATGACATGTCTAAAAAAGATTTTCTTTCCGAATTAGAAGACAAAAAAGAACTTTATAAATATCAAGAAATTGATATCAATAAAATTTTTGATAAACTTGATACTGCTCCAAGCAATCATCATTTGCTTTATCAATTGCCAACAGGCGGCGGAAAAACTGTCATTTTCTCAGAAATTGTTAGACAATATATTTCAAAATTCAACAAAAAAGTTGTTGTTCTTACACATCGAATAGAGCTTTGTAAGCAAACTTCAAAAATGCTAACAAGTTTTGATGTTAAAAACAAAATCATTAATAGTAACATCAAAGAATTACCTGATCAACATGAATATTCTTGTTTTGTTGCAATGGTTGAAACACTAAAAAACAGATTGAAAGATGAAAAACTTATTATTGATAATGTTGGTTTAGTAATCATTGATGAAGCTCATTATAATTCCTTTAGAAAGTTATTTAGTCAGTTTAAAAAATCTTTTATTCTTGGAGTTACAGCAACGCCATTGAGTTCAAATATTAAATTACCAATGTATCAAAATTATAACGAACTAATCGTTGGTGATACAATACAATCATTGATTGATAAAGGTTTTTTAGCAAAAGCAGTTACTTATAGTTATGATGTTGGATTAACTTCTTTAAAAGTTGGCATCAATGGTGATTATACCGTAAAATCATCTGATGATTTGTATATGAACATGGTTATGCAAGACAAACTTTTGCATGCATATACTGAAAAATCATTGGGAAAAAAGACTTTGATTTTCAATAATGGTATCAATACATCGCTTTATGTTTACGATACTTTCAAAGAAGCTGGTTATCCAATTAAACATTTAGATAATACAACTTCTAATGATGATAGAAAAGAAATTCTCAAATGGTTTAAACACACACCAGATGCAATTTTGACTTCTGTTGGAATATTAACAACAGGATTTGACGAACCAACGGTTGAAACTATCATTCTTAATAGAGCAACAAAATCATTGACTTTATATTTTCAAATGATTGGCCGTGGTTCAAGAAAATTAGCCAATAAAGATGAATTTACGGTTATTGATTTAGGAAACAATGCTTTACGATTTGGTTTATGGAATGAACCGGTTGATTGGCAATATATTTTTAAGTATCCAGAATATTTTCTTGAAAATCTTCGTGAAGATGCTGAAATTGAGCGTAATTTTAATTATGAAATGCCAGAAGCTGTTCGTAAAAAATTCAAAAAATCCAAAGACATTTCATTTGACATGGAAGAAGAATTTAAAAAGAATTTAGCTTTAAATCAGCGTTCAAAAGTTGTTTTAGAAAAATCAATAAAACAACATGCAACAATGTGTTTAGAGAATTCTGAAGAATTATATGAAGCAAAATTACTTTCAAAATTACTTTCAGATGATATTGATAGCCGCGTAAAAAACTTTATAAATTGTTTAGGAAAAACTAGCAAGAATTATCGCGAATGGCTTATTGAAGATTACAAACAAAAATTGTCATCAGAGATTAGTAAACAGTACAGAGAAAAGAATTATTAGTTTATATAATTAATCATAACACATTGTTAATTAACATAATAAATCAAATAAATCTACGTCTTTTTAAATTACGTGATTTGACTATAATTTATATTATGTAAAATAGAATATTTCAAAACTTGCTTTCTATTTGTTTATAACAATCTTAAAAAACTTTTAAATAATACTATAAGGTTAATTATCAATATGTAAATTTGTCTATAATCTTTTATTATACAAAATGAATACGATTGCAGAAAACATCGCAAATTTTTTAAAAGAATATCAGCCATTTAGTTTCTTATCAAATGATGAACTAATTCACATTACAACCAGTATCGGAATTATTAATCTAGAAAAAAATAAAACATTATTTCAGGCTGATGAAAAATTACATGATAGCTTTTATGTTGTTGCTTCTGGTGTTGTTAATTTAACTTTTCTTGCTGATGGTGAAGAAATTTTATTAAACAAATGTTATGCTGGTGATGTTTTTGGCTTAAGGCCTTTTTTTGCTAAAAACAATTACATGATGACAGCAAAATCCAGAGAAGATTCAATAGTATATGCAATCCCTATTTCAATTTTTAAACCATTTGTATCTCAAAATTCTAATGTTTTAGACTTTTTATTAGAAAATTTTGCTTCTAATACAAGGAATTCTCTTGATAAAGAAACTGGTTCTGTTGTTTCTGATGGAATTTACAGTAACAAAACTGGAGAAATTCAATACTTTCAGTCGTTAAGCTATAACAAAACACCATTGAAAATTTCACAAGATGAAATTTCTAAAGATGTTGCTCAATTAATGTCTGATAATTTGATTGATAGTGCTATTATAATTGAAAATAATTACCCAATTGGAATTGTTACTGACACTGATTTTAGAAGTAAAATTGCTAATGGTAGATTTCCACTAAATTCAAGTATTTCAAAAATAATGTCATCGCCTGTTGTCACTGTTCCAGAAAGTATTTCTGTTGCTGAAGCTCAGCTTCTACTCTTGAAACACAATGTTAGTCATCTATGCGTTACTAAAGATGGTTCTGATAAATCAATTGTTTCCGGAATAATTTCAGAACATGATATTGTTGTTGCCCAATCTAACAATCCTGGTGTTTTAATAAAACAAATTAAAAAAGCGCTAAATCCAAAAGAATTAAAACAAGTTAGAGAAAAATTAACCGAATTAGTTCAGTCTTCTATAGCAAAAAACATCCCTATTCCACATATTTTCAATATTACTGGAGAAATTAATATTGCAATTATTAAACGTGCAATTGAAATAGCAATCCTTGATTTAGGTTCGCCTCCTGCCCGTTTTTGTTGGATAAGTATTGGAAGCCAAGCAAGAAAAGAGCAATTATTGCTTACTGACCAAGATAGTATTTTAGTTTTTGAAGATGTTGCAGAAGATAAATATAGAGATGTTAAAGATTATTTTATCAAATTAGCCAAACGTGCTTCAACAATTTTAGAAAAAATCGGATTTCAATATTGTCCAAACAATCATATGGCAAGTAACATGATTTGGTGTAAATCGTTGTCAGATTGGATAAAACAATATAACAATTGGATGAAAACACCTGGCGAACAATCAAATGAAATTAGCAGCATTTTCTTTGACGTAGAAATGGTTTTGGGTGAAAATAAGATTGAAGAAGCAATCAATGAAGTTATTTTTAATAACGCTAAAAACAGTGTTCTGTTTTTCGATTATTTAGGAAACGATACGTTAAGAAAACAACCTGCACTTACCTTCTTCAAAAAGTTTAATGTTGAAGAAGAAGGTTTGCACAAAGGAAAATTTAATATAAAAAACAAAGCAATTATGCCTTTGGTTGATGGCGCTAGATTGTTTGCACTAAATATGCAATTAAAAGGTGTTAATAACACTTATTTACGCTTCAAAGAATTGGCAATTATTGATCCAAAGCATTCTGAAATTTTTTTAAATTGCGCTGAAGCTTTCTTGGTTTTAACAGGATTTAGAACACTTGAAGGTCTAAAAAATGATAATTCAGGCGAATATATTAATTTGGATGAATTGTCAAAAATTGACAAAGAAAAACTTAAAAATGCTTTAATGCCAATGAAAGAATTGGAAGAATTAATTAAAGATAAATTTCAATTAACTCAGTTTTCATAATGTTTGATTGGATTAAAAACATCAATAAAGAATATCCGGAATTTTGGAAAAAATATCTTGAAAAATTTGAAACAAAATCTAAAAGATATGTCATTCTGAATACAGAAACTAGTGGGTTAAATCCAAAAAAAGATGTCATTCTTTCTTTTGGTGCTATTGGTATTGAAAATGAAATAATTAAAGTAAACGATTCTTTAGAATTGGTTATTCTGCAATATAAATACCTTCACGATAATGGATTGTCTAATGAATTTATTATTGAAAGTAAATTACCAAAATTTGCCGAACCAAATGCCATTGAAGAATTAATAAATTATATTGGAAACGCTACATTAGTTGGCCACAGAATACATTTTGACATCGAAATGATTAATGAAGCATTAGAAAAAATGGAATGCGGAAAGATTAAAAATGAAGCATTGGATATTGAAATAATGCATCAAAAATTATATGAAGATATCAATAAACCATTTTCGCTTGATGATTTAATTAAATCATATAAAATACCTATTGCAGAAAAAAATTCAGCCTTAGATGATGCCTATTCTATTGCTTTGCTGTTCTTAAAATTAAAATCAAAATTAAAGTTTTAGACAAAATAAAAACCCATTCACAATGAATGGGTTTCTAAAGATCTGTCAAAATCAAACAAAACAATAATCAAACTATTTTTTTATAAACATATTAGTGTAAAATTTTCTGCCTGTTTCTGGGTCGATAGTTACAGAAATACCAAAGTGAGTAAAATCACCTTCGATATTGGCTCTATGTCCAGGGCTGTTTTTCCAAGCGGCAAATGCGCTTTCTGGGGTAACATAATTGTAAGCTACATTTTCTGCAACTCTTTCTGCTCCCAATACTTGAATTAAGTTATCGGCTCTTTGTTGAAAGTAATCGTGACTTAAGGCTTGTTTTTCAATCATGTATTCATTGTGACCTTCTGAAGTATATGAAATATGATTGATAACTTCTAAACTGTTTAATCCTATAGATTGTCTGTAATCGTTGATAAGTTGAACTAAACGACTTTCAGTTTCATTGTAGTTGTACTCCGTAACAAGCTTTGCGGAAGAAGTAGCAGATGAATCATCTGATGAACAAGATACCATAGTGAACACAATTGCTAACGGCAACAATGCTCTAAACATTTTTGCTTTCATAGTAGTAGGTTAAGTTTTTAATAAAGTAGATGTGGGGCAAACACTTTATTGAGATTAATATTGACAGAACGTATTGATTGATTTGGTTCAGCAATACTACGCAAAACATCGTTTAAATTACAAATAAAATCGATGAAATACATTTTTTATTTATATTTATAAGATTATATCTTACATAAATGCAGTTCGTCGATAATTTGAAAATTATAAATCAAAATGCATTTTTAGAAAAAATATTGCTTTCAAAACGTTTCCAAAAATATAAACCACTTAAAAAAGTGGCTTATATAATTTGCGTTAATGTTTATACAATTTCACGGAGACAACCTTTCTATTATCCATGAAAAATTGTCAAGTTGTTTATATCTTATTCTGTCGTGAAGTCTATTTGGTCGACCTTGCCAAAATTCAACTTCCAATGGTTTTACTAAAAATCCACCCCAAAAGTCAGGACGCGGAATTTCTTTACCTTCAAATTGTTTCTCTAATTCTTTTAATTTGTCGTCTAAATATTCTCTGGAAGGAATAATTTCACTTTGTGATGACACTAATGCTCCAAGCTTACTTCCATCTGGTCGTGATTGAAAATAATTATCTGAAACAATTTCAGCTGTTTTTTCGGCAATTCCTTTAATTATAACTTGTCGTTCCATACTATGCCAAAAAAAAGATAGACAAATGTTTGGATTGTTTTGTATGGCTTTTCCTTTTTCGGAATTGTAGTTAGTGTAAAAGATAAAACCTTCTTCATTAAATTTTTTCAACAGCACTACTCTACTTTTTGGAAAACCATCTAAACCAATGGTTGAAACAGTCATTGCGTTTACTTCTTCAATATTTCCAAACTCTTCTACTTCGTAAAACCACTTGTGAAATAAATTTATAGGATCTTCAGGAATACTCGATTCTAAAAGTTCACTTTTTTCATAAGACTTTCTATAATTGCTCAAATCTTTCATTCTGTAATCAACTAATTAGTTATTAAAATCAAATGTTTTTCCATCATCGGCTAAAATAACATTTGAAAAAATTGTTTCTGCTTCTTCTTTAAATAATTCTATAGAATCATATCGAGTGCTGTAATGTCCTAAAATCAATTCTTTAACTTTAGCTTTCTTTGCTATTAATGCAGCTTCTTTAGCTGTACTGTGCATTGTTTTTAATGCTTTATCGGCTTCTGATTCTAAAAACGTAGTTTCATGATATAATATATCTACATTCTTTATAATAGACACAATCGATTCATCATACATGGTATCACTACAAAAAGCATATTTCATTGCTGGAATAGGATTGAATGTCAACTGTTCGTTTAGAATAGTTTTACCATTTTCAAGTGTAATATCTTTTCCATTTTTTATATTTTGATAGTAACACTTCTCGATTTTAAATTCTTCAACAGCAGCAATATTTAGTTTTCTTTCCTTTGGTTTTTCTTCAAACAAATAACCATTGGTATAAATTCTATGTTTTAAAGGAATTGTTTTTACCAAAACTTTATCGTCTTCATAAATCACTTCGCTTTCTTTTGATTCCAGTTCATGGAAAAACAAATTATAACCTGTATATGAATTTGAATATTTTAATTGCAGTAATATAATTTCTTTAATTCCTTTTGGACCATAGATATGTAAATCTGTTTGTCTGTTCAATAACATAAAGGTAGAAACCAATCCAACCAAACCATAAAAATGGTCACCATGCAAATGAGAAATAAAGATGTGGTTTATTTTTGAAAACTTTATTTTATTTCTTCTGAGTTGCACTTGCGTTCCTTCACCACAATCAATAAGAAACATTCTATTTCTTATTTCTAAAACTTGCGCTGTAGGATTGGTTATTGTTCTTGGTGTAGCTGCGTAACAGCCCAAAATGGTTAATTTCATTTATTAAGTTAAGTTGTATCGTGGTTTTAAAAACCTAAATCTCTTTCAATCTCTTCCATTTCAATAATATCATGTGCTTCTAAAACAGATGGAACTAAAGTAATATTATTGGGAACAGCATTGAAATCAAAATCATTAGCAACAAGCACAAATGACTTTTTAGCCTTTTTATGTTTTTTTATTAAATCTGAAAAAGACTTAACATCTTCTAATTGTAAATCATTATCGAATGAAAGGTCAACAATTAAATTCTGATCTTTAAAACTGTTGTATTCATGAGAAAGCTTTGTTATAAACTCAGCAGTATTGTATTGTGTATTTTTAATTAAAGTGCTATTTCCTTTTTGCTCAACTTTCATTTTTTTATTCTTTACTTATATCAGTATGCTAATTTACTAAGATTTTACGAGTTTTTACAATTATAGAATCAGTTTAGGCTTCAGAAGTTGTAGTTCATGGAATTTATTGGAATTTCATCGATGAAATACACGTTTTTTTAACATTTCATAGATTAACGGCAAAAAAAATACGCTGAAAACCCCTGATATCATTGGTTTTGTCGATTAAACGACAATTTGGGTTAGTTATCGAAAAAATTGTCCCAAAACTAGGTGTCGACATATCTTTGAAATGTAATTAAAACGAAAAAACATAAAGATTATGAAAACTACTAACACTATAACTCAAAAAAATTCTTCTAACATGAAAATGTTTGTATTATTTGTTGTGATGTTTTTATCATCTTCTGCTATGTTTTCTCAAGAAACTAAAGAAACTGTTTCTATTGTTGAGCCAACAACAATTGTTACAGATACTGTAGCTTCTACTTCTACTGAATTTGCAATTTGGTTCGTAGGAAGTACAAAAACATCTTCTCAAGATAAAAAATCAACTTTATCTTTTGATAAAAAGAATTTAATCAACTCTGGAATTCCAACAAATAAAGTATTAATCAAAAAAGTTTTAAAAACTATCGTTGGACAAGAGAGTAATATTGCTTAATAAATTTATGTTTAATAAATAAATTGGTTAGTTTAGTTAAAGTTAAAAAGTCTCGATTTCTCGAGACTTTTTTTTATTATTTATTTTGTTTGAAATAAACTTCTGTTGCACCTTGACCATATTTTTGATAATTGGCCTCTTGAAAAGTAATTGAATCATATCTTCCTAATAGAAAGTCTAATTCAGCTTTAAGAATGCCTTCACCTACTCCATGGATTAATACAATTTTTGGAATTCTGTTTCTGATTGCAAAATCAATGTGACGTTTTGCTGTTTCTGTTTGAATAGTTAGAATTTCGTGGTTAGATAATGATTTATGATTTTTTACTAGTTTCTCAATATGCAAATCAAAATCAGGAACAGGAACTTCTTTCTTAGATTTTTTTTCTCTGTTTATATAATTTGGTTTTGCAATTTCTTTTTGGTTAACAATCTCTTTTTTATTGAAATTAATACTTAATTCTTTGTTGCCAATTACTATTAATTCGTTTTCCTGAAAGTTTAATTCAAAACCATCTGTTGTATCTATGGTTATAGTTTTACCATTAACGGCAGTTACTACACCATCAATAGCATCATCTAAAACCGAAACTTTATCACCAATTTTAATCATTTTCTTCAGTATCGTTTTCTTCTTCGTCACTAAACTTACTTGGAATTTTTGAATTCAACTGAAACATTCCAAACATGAAAAGTACAATTACCACAATCACCACATACATATTTGGTTTTACTTTTGAATATTCATAAATCCCAATAATTATGGCAACTATTATAAAAGGTAATGCAAACTTTTTCATATCAACTATTTTCATCAAAAATAAAAAAACCAGCCGAAATAGCTGGTTTAATTAAAACTTTATTTTTTAGTATTACATCATGCTTGAAGCCATACTTGCTGCAAAAAGCACCATACCAATCATAAACAGAATGTATAGTGAAATCACTACGATAGTCATAATTCCTAAAAACTTATGATGCGATTTTAAATAAGTCAATGCATCTGCAACCATTTCGCTATTTCTAAAATTAAGCGCTTTTTTCATTCCTGATGCATATTTGAATAAATAATAGACTGGGAAAAAATAAATAACCGCAATGAGTACATAAAGAATAGGCATGTATTTCATGATTCCAAATACTGGATTCATGTTTTGCATTTCTTGCATACCTTCCATTCCTTCTAAGCCTTGTAATTCAGGTTGATTAGACATGGCTGAAAAAGCAGTGCCTACAAATAAAGCCGCTATTAGCATAAACCCAATTCCGATAAATCCAATAATAGCTAGAAAAGTACTCCATTTTGCACTTGTTCTTAATGAATCCATTGCTAATTCATTCAATTCAATTTTGTTTTGTTCTTCCATAAAGTTTGGTTTTTGGTTGGTTATAAAGTTTAATTGATTACTTTTCAAATTGCTTTAAAGTAGTAATAATAATAGAAACACAATCTAATAATTGTTCTTCATTCATTACTAATGGTGGCGCAAAACGGATAATATTTCCGTGAGTTGGTTTGGCTAATAATCCATTATCACGTAATGCCATACAAATATTCCAAGCGGTATCACTTTCTTCAGTATCGTTAATTACTACTGCATTTAATAAACCTTTACCACGAACTAATGTTGCAATATTTGATGTTTCAATATATTTAGCTAATTCTGAACGGAATAATTTTCCTAATCGTTCTGCGTTTTCAGCTAACTTTTCATCTTTTACTACTTCTAAAGCAGCAATTGCAACTGCTGCAGCAACCGGATTTCCACCAAAAGTAGAACCATGTTGACCAGGTTTGATTACATTCATTATTGAATCGTTTGCTAATACCGCCGAAACTGGATATGCACCGCCAGAAATAGCTTTTCCTAATATTAAAATATCGGGTTGCACATTTTCGTGATTTACTGCTAATAATTTTCCTGTTCTTGCAATACCTGTTTGTACTTCATCAGCAATAAATAAAACATTATTAGCTTCACAAAGTGCTTTTGCCTTTGATAAATATCCTTCACTAGGAACGTAAACTCCAGCTTCACCTTGAATGGGTTCTACTAAGAATCCTGCAATGTTTTTAGATGAATTAATGGCTTTTTCTAAAGCATCAATATCATCATAAGGTATTTTTATAAATCCTGCCGTGTAAGGTCCAAAATTCTTTCTGGCGTTTTCATCATTGGAGAAAGAAATAATGGTAGTAGTTCTTCCGTGGAAGTTTCCATCACAAACAATAATTTGTGCCTGGTTTTCATCAATACCTTTCTTTTCATAAGCCCATTTTCTACAGATTTTTAAAGCTGTTTCAACTGCTTCAGCACCTGTATTCATTGGTAATACTTTATCAAATCCAAAATAATTAGTAATGAATTCTTCATAAACGCCAAGCTTATCATTATAAAATGCTCTACTCGTAAGTGTCAAGGTTTGCGCTTGATTAATCATTGCATTTACAATCTTTGGATGACAATGACCTTGATTTACCGCCGAATAAGCCGATAAAAAATCATAATACTTTTTTCCTTCTACATCCCAAACATAAACACCTTCACCTCTACTCAATACTACAGGCAACGGATGATAATTGTGTGCACCATACTTGTTTTCTAATGCTATTGCATCCGCTGAACTCATTTTTTCTAAAACTGACATTGTTTTTAATTTTTTTGCCTAAACTCTTTTCAGGCTATTTTAAATTATCAATTCCTTCTTTTGGAGAGAAATCATCCATAGGTATAACAAAAGTATAATTTAATTGCGAATTGAAAACCAATTTTACTTCTTTATTCGTTCCAGTATGTCGTTCATCATTTCTATTTGAACCTTTTGTACCTCAATCAATTCTTGCTGTTGGTGCATGATTAAATGGTCTAACTTTTCATCCAACATTCTAATTTCTAATTCTGATTTTAAGTTAATCATATAATCTTTTTTTGCACGATCTCGGTCTTTTTCTTCCTGTCTGTTTTGACTCATCATGATTACTGGCGCTTGCAACGCTGCAACACACGATAATATCAAATTCAATAGTATGAATGGATATGGGTCAAACCCTTTATTTAAAAGGATAAAAATATTGGCGCCAATCCAAATGGATATGAATACTAAAAACGAAATAATAAACGTCCAGCTACCACCAAAGTCGGCTACTTTATCGGCGATTACTTGTCCAAAAGTTCTGTTGTCAACTTCGTCTTCTACTTTAGAAACAAACGAAGTATCATCAGACAATGAATCAATTACTTGCTTGTGAATACTGGACAACTGGCTTACTTCGGTTTGAAGAAATTTGCTAATATAGCGTTCTCTGTAGATGTTTAATTCATTCGTTGAAATGAATTGTTTTTCATTAAAATCAGGATAATCGGCTTTGATTAGATTAAAAATAGGAAAGCGAATATCGCAACCAACTACTTTATCTTTTTCTGGAAATTCTACTCCCGAAATGGCAGAAGTAAACGTCTTTTTAGAATTCATACTGAAGATTTTTTAAAGCTAATTTACAATTTATAACCTCTAATCGCCAAAAAGTTCCAACAACTTATTCACCGTGTTCCAATTGCGCGTGGTAGAAACTACATTCATGCTTTTTTCTATCCATTTGTTGTCGAGTTTGGTCTTTGCAGGCGAAATATCATACTTCAAATAAATCCTTCTTCCATCCAGTTGAATTTTATCGGGTTCTATAAAGTTAAGATTGAGCTGCGTTATCATGTTTTCGGGCAACTCTGAAGAAATAAACGATACATACAATTTTTTTAAATCAACATCGCTTTCGTTCAGGAACTCGTTTCGTTCTAAGCATGCTTGCAAATCGTCTTTGGTTACCATAATCACAGGAACATCGTGACCAAAGGTTTTATATATCTCTTGTTTTATCAAAAATCCAACTTTGGCTGCGCTTTCTTCATCGCTATCTACAAAAACATTTCCTGATTGTATATAAGTACTCACATTAGTAAACCCAATGCTTTCCAACGCTTTGCGCAACTCTTCCATTTTAATCATTTTATGACCCGATACGTTGATGCCGCGAAGAAGTGCTAAGTGTTTCATAAAGTTGTGGTTTCTAGTATTCTCAAAGATACTAATTTCATAAATTAATAATTCAAGTTATAGTTCTCCTTTTCAGAGAACTTATTCACAAAATCAGAGAGTTGGTTTCCTTTTTTAGAGCACTGCTTCCCTATTTTTCTAAACTGTTTCTCTGAATAAGAGAACCTAGTTTCCTTTTTCAGTGAACTGGTTTAGTGATTTAGAGAACTTGTTTGCTTCTAAGGAGAACTACTTCTCTTTCGAACAGAATTGCCTTCCTTTTTTAGAGAACAAGTTCACTTCGGAAGAGAACTTCAGATATGGACATAAAAAAACCAGCACTTTTTGGCTGGTTTAGGTTTAGAGTTATACGATTACTCGGGCTTCTTTTTGCCCTGACCTTTAAAACGTTTGCCTATTTGTATAACCATTTCTTTAGCATTAGCATCTTTTTTAGCAGCCAATTTCAAATAATTATATACTTCGTCAGCTTCTTTCATAGCATCAGAACCTAACGCTAGAATAGTGTCGTTCAAACCTTCTGTTAGCGCCTGTGAAGCTACTAACAAAGGATACAATTTGTTAATGAGTTGAACATCTTTCCCAAATTCTGATAAAGGAAAATCAGATGGCAAACTAGAAGGAAACTGATTACCCGCTGCTAGATTGTCATTAACATAGTCCACACTTTTTGGACCCATCTTTCGAAATCTTTTTCGCTCTTCGGCTGAAAGGTTCAGCAAAAAAGGAAAAAGATCTTTCACAGTCTTGATACCCGTAATTGCATTTTCAATTGTAGTATCATCTGTACCGGCTGAAATTAAATTTTGTCGAGCCATTTTACACTTTTATTAAATTAATAAATAATCATTTTGAGTGTGCACCTCATTATCAAAACGTTTAAATTGTTTTTGTAGTATTACCTTTATGTGATATTTAACAAATATTTATGATTTGGACATAAAAAAAGCACCGCAAGTGCGATGCTTTTTTATATTGTAATAACTAATTAGTTAAATCTATAGGCTAAACCTAGACTAAATACAGAGTTTTTAATATTTTGTGAAGAACCATTTCCGTCAACTACATCATTTCCTTCAAAAACTTTAGTGAGTCCCAAAGCATATCTTCCGCCGATGCCTAAACCATTTTTAAATTCATAACCTAAACCAAAATTCAATCCAAAATCGAAAGTATTGGTTTTTGCATCAATATTGTTTTGGTCAAAAAAATCATCTGTATCCCAAGTTAATGATTGCCCGTTTCCTTCAGCTTCAAGCTCTTTTTTGACATTAAAACCTAATTGAGGTCCTAACTCAATATAAAAATCTTTAGCTGGATAATATTTAACCATCAATGGAAGCAATATATAATCCATTCTATAGGTAATATCTACATTTATTCCTTCAGATGAACCTTGTTGCACTAATCCTTGCGTACTATATACTAATTCTGGTTGAAAAGCAAACTTTTCACTGAACTTATAGTACAGAAATCCACCAATATTAACACCAATTCTAGATTTTGTTTCAACATCTGCACTCTCAGAATCTGTTAATTTAGCTAAATTGAATCCTAACTTTAATCCAAACTTCACTGGTTTGGAACTTGAACTTGTATTGGTGTTTCCTTGAGCAATAGCCAAAGAACTAACAAAAACCGCTACTAATACTAATAATTTTTTCATGTTTTGTTGTTATTAATGTAGTGCGAAAATACTACATTTTGTGATATGATAAATAAAATCTATAAAAATATTTAATAGGTAACAATTATTTAAACACTACATTAAGATTTGATTTAATAACTGATAAACTTTCTCTATTTTTGCGCCATGAGAAGAAAAGAAACCAAGAAAGTAATCTTTGAAAATATAAAAGTTCTTGATGCTGGCGCCAAAGGTGTTTCGGTAGCCAAAGCTCCCGAAGGTCAAGTAATCTTTATCCCTAATGTAGTTCCGGGTGATGTGGTAGATGTGCAAACGTTTAAGAAACGAAAAGCCTACTACGAAGGCAAAGCCATAAAGTTTCATGAATTATCAGAGCATCGTGTTGAACCCGTTTGTCAGCACTTTGGTGTTTGTGGCGGTTGCAAATGGCAAAACATGAACTACAGCCAGCAATTGTTCTACAAAAATCAGGAAGTGTATAACAACCTGAAACGTATTGGCAAAATACCACTACCCGACTTTGAACCAATATTAGGTTCTGAAAAACAGTTTTTCTACCGCAACAAAATGGAGTTTGGTTTTTCAGATTCGCGTTGGTTAACCAATGAAGAAATTGCTTCGGGCGAGTCGTTTCAAAAGAATGCTTTAGGTTTTCACATTCCAAAAATGTGGGATAAGATTCTAGACATCGAAAAATGTCACTTACAAGAAGATCCGTCTAACGAAATCAGAAACGCCATTAGAGATTTTGCTACCGAAAAAGGCATGACGTTTTTTAATGCTCGAAATCACGCAGGTTTGTTGAGAACACTGATGATGCGAACCGCTTCTACTGGTGAAATTATGGTGTTGATTCAATTTTTTGAAGACGATAAAGCCAACCGCGAGTTGCTTTTGGATTTTGTTTACGAGAAGTTTCCACAAATCACTTCGCTGCAATATGTCATCAACAGTAAAGCCAACGATACGCTTTATGACCAAAACATCATTTTGTATAAAGGTCGCGATTATATTTTGGAAGAAATGGAAGGTTTGCATTTTAGTATTAATGCTAAATCGTTCTATCAAACCAATTCAGACCAAGCGTATGAATTGTATAAAATATCCCGAGAATTTGCTGGTTTAACAGGCAACGAGCTGGTATATGATTTATATACCGGAACTGGAACCATAGCACAGTTTGTATCAAAGCAAGCAAAGAAAGTTATTGGTGTAGAAGCCGTTCCTGAAGCCATTGCCGATGCCAAAGAAAATGCGAAACGCAACAATATTACCAACTGCGAATTTTATGTTGGTGATATGAAAAATGTGTTTAACGAAGAGTTCATCAAAACGCATGGTCATCCAGATGTGATTATTACCGATCCACCACGAGATGGAATGCACAAAGACGTAGTGGAACAAATTATGAAAATTGCTCCAGAGAAAGTGGTTTATGTAAGTTGTAACTCGGCAACACAAGCTAGAGATTTGGCCTTGATGGATGAAAAATATAGTGTTACACGTGTTCGTCCGGTAGATATGTTTCCGCAAACGCATCATGTAGAAAATGTTGTACTTTTGGAAAAAAGAATTGCAAATTAGAAATTACCAATTACGATTATGAAAAAAATAATCCTGCTACTATTACTTGCTGTTTCCTTTTCCAGCTGTGAAAAAGATGATATCTGTGCCGATGATACTACTCCAAAATTAATTATTGAGTTTTTTGACACTAACAATCCTTCAGTAAATAAAAACATAGTTGGTTTAAAAGTAACCGCCGAAGGTGAAACAATTGAATACAATACTTTTTCATCTGTTAGCAAAATTGCTATTCCGTTACGAATTGATGGAACAACTACTAAATATAGTTTTATTTTGAATAGCAGCGATGTTGATAATTTAAACGAAGACTTTTTAGAATTTAATTATACTACACAAAATGTTTATGTTTCAAGAGCATGTGGTTACAAAACCATTTTCGAATTGAATAATGATGCTTCGGGTGTAATCAATACAGATGCAACAACTCCAGACGGTATTTGGATGCAAGATATAGTGACAGAAACTAACTCAATTACTAATGAAAATGAAACACACATTAAAATATACTTTTAGCATAGCTTTGATGTTGCTTTCATTAGTAACATTTGGTCAAGAGCAAACCACCAAAACAGATACAATTGCACCAAAAAAGGAACGTTACGGCATTCGATTTGGAGTTGATTTGTTTAAACTGACGCGTTCTTTTTATGAAGATAAATATAAAGGTATTGAAGTTGTTGGTGATTATCGTTTAACCAGAAGACATTATTTAGCAGCCGAAATTGGTAATGAAAATAAAACAGTTGATGAAGACCATTTAAACTTTACGACCAAAGGTTCTTATATTAAAATTGGTTTTGATTACAACGGTTATGAAAATTGGCTGAATATGGAGAACCAAATTTATGTTGGTTTGCGTTATGGTTTCAGTACTTTTAGTCAAACGCTTAATTCCTACTCTGTTTATAACTCTAATCAGTATTTTGGGCCAAGTGATGTAATTATTTCTGGTGATAAATTTGATGGATTATCGGCACAATGGCTAGAAGTAGTTGCTGGTGTAAAAGCAGAAGTTTTTAATAATGTTTATGTTGGTTTTAGCTTCAGAGTAAATAGACTTTTTGGTCAAAAACAACCTAATAATTTTGAGAATTTATACATTCCGGGATTTAACAGAACTTATAATGGGGACTTTGGTGTTGGATTCAATTATACGGTTTCCTACTTTATTCCGTTGTATAAAGCAACCGTTAAACCAAAAGAGAAAAAATAATCATGGCAAAAAAAACAAAAGCACTACTATATAATCTAATCTGCTTTGCAGTTTTATTTATACTATTCCGTTATTTAATTGATAAATATACCGGCTTAACAGGCATTTTCATTCCTTTAACTGCCTTTGTTGTGGGAACGTTATTAGCTCCGAAATTTCAGGCTGCCAAATTTCAAGGTGATGAAAAAATATTCATGCGCTGGATTTTTATTAAAGGAGTTAAAGAAATTAAATAATTTCTTTTTATCATCAAATAATACTTATAAATTACATATTACTTTGAATTTCTATTGAAAAAATGATTAATTAAATTACAATAAATCATTAATAATCAATTAGAAACTTAAGAATCAACTTGTAATAATGTTAAAATATTATAAAGTGATGTCTTTATTATATACATTTGCAATACCCAAATTTATTGAATAACATAATTTTAATGCTATGCAGAGTACTGATTTCCGCTATACGATTCATTTTAAGGTAAATGAAGCTAATCAAAAGATGATTGTTTTAAATCAATCTCCATTCTTCAAAGGAAATGGAACTGAAATACAAATTCCTTTGGATGACATTGATAGTGTTATCTATTCTTTAAAGACCGCTAAAGATGAAGCTAACTCTTTATCACTATCTCAATTTTCTGTCGATCCAATTGTTGAAATTGAACCAAGTATTGTCAATACTTTAGTATCCTTATTCCTTTCTGGAATTCCAATTCCGGTTTTATCAAATCAATATGAAATAGATGAACCGACTATTAGATATAACCTTGAATCAAAAGGTATAATCTTAATGGATGAGATTTAAATTTTAGTCAATTAAAAACGATAAGTTTTTTATTAATTAAAAATTAAGTTTAATAAAGCTATTAATTCACTTATTTTTGTGTTTATTGTTGCATAATTATTTGTGATTTAACTATGATTAAAAAAATATTTCTTCTCCTTTTTTGCAGTCTAAGCCTAATTACCAAAGCACAAAATGGCTTTGATATATCGGTTACCATAAAAAATTGTCCAGATACTTTGGCATTTTTAACCTTTTATCAATATGATAAAACATTGATAAAAGATACTTGCAAAACCATAAAAAATGGTAAAATGATTTTCAAAGGAAAATCTAAATTGGAAAAAGGAATTTATTCTATTGTTAGTCAGCAAAAGTCAATTTATTTTGATTTTTTTGTTGATGATGAAACTCAAAAATTAGAAATCAATGCCGAATATGGTCCTGAATTAGTAAAAAGTTTAAATTCTCCTACTTCAAAAAGAGAAAATGAATTTTTTGAATACATCAAAACTATTAATAAAGAAGGTTCAGATTTTCAAATATGGAAACAAAATCTGAATGCAAAAAACAAGAAAGATTCACTTGCCATTTTTGACAAACAAAAAGAATTCGAACTACGATTGCAAAACATAGAAGAAGAATTTATTTCAAAGAACAAAGGAAGTTTTATCGCGGATGTTATAAATCTTAAAATGGAGAAAAACTTAAAAAACCCTCCAAAAGCTTCAAATGGAAGAACCGATAGCATTGCCGTATTCAATTATTATAAAAAACATTTTTGGGATGATGTTGACTTTAAAGATTCTGGAATTTTTAGAAATCCTTTTTTTCATTTAAAAGTTAAAAAATATTTAGACCAAGTTGCTTATCCACATCCTGACACTTTAATTATTGAAGTAGATAGACTGATTGACAAAACAATTCCTGGTAGTTTATTGAATAAATTATTTATAGGAAACTTTACTTACACCTATGAAACATCCAAACTCATGGGATTTGATAAAGTTTTTGTTCATATGTCTGACAAATATTTTAAAACAGGCAAAGCAGTTGGAATTTATAACGATGATTCTGTTATTCAAAAAATCATTAAACGTGCTGATAAACTAAAACCAATAACCGTTGGAAACATCGCTCCCGATTTATCGATGATTGATGTTAAAAATGGTCCAAGAATGAAGCAATTAGGTTTTGAAAAAGCGAATACCAGCGAAGAAGTAACCAAATTATTTTATGGCAATCAACCCGAATTGAATAAAATGTTTGTGAAGCTTCATGATATAAAAGCAGCATATACCATTTTGATATTTTGGGATGTTGATTGTGGTCATTGTCAAAAAGAAATTCCTGTTTTACTGGATGTTTACCACGATTTACTCAAAGAAAAGAAAGATGTTAAAGTATATAGTGTTTATACACTTTTTGACTCAGAGAAATATCAAAAATACATTGATGAACACAAGCTTGATTTCATTAATTTATACGATGCTTCACACTTAAATAACGTTATCGAAAAGTATGATGTTTACTCAACGCCTGTAATTTATATTTTAGATAAAGACAAAAGAATCAAGGCGAAAAGAATTGGTGTTGAGCAAATAAAAGACATCATCAATGCTTTAGAAAAAGAAGTTAAAAATAAATCTTAATTACTGATTAAATTTAGCTTTCTTGCTGCCTTCATACATTTCGTATTTTACCAATCGCGCTTCTAAACTTCCGTTAAAAAGTTTAATTTTTCTTGACGGTCGAAGTCCTACAAATTTTAAGGCATCTAAGTTTGCTGTGATGAACCATGCGTTTGTATTTGGATAATTATTTTTCAAAGTATCACCCAGTTCACGATAAAATCGTTCTAAATCAATATCCAAACGTTCTCCATACGGCGGATTAAAAACCATGTGTAACGGACCAGCATTTTCTTTTTTAGTATCAAAAAAATTAGCTTGAGCAATTGTCACATAATCTTCTAAATTAGCATTCAAAATATTATCTTTTGCTTTATTTACAGCACTTGGCGCTTTATCATAACCAGTAATAGTATATCTGAATTCTTTAGTACGTTTTAACAAAGCATCGATTATTTGGTCAAACAAATCATTATCCCAATCGTTCCATTTTTCGAAAGCAAATTCTTTTCTATTGATGTTAGCTGGAATATTACAAGCAATCATGGCAGCTTCGGCTAAAATTGTTCCCGAACCACACATTGGATCCATAAAATCAGAACTTCCATCCCAACCCGAAAGCAACAACATTCCTGCCGCTAAAACTTCATTGATTGGAGCAATGTTGGTTGCTGTTCTATAACCACGTTGATGTAACGATTCTCCTGAAGAATCTAATGATACCGTACATTGATCTCTATCAATATGAATGTGAATTTTTAAATCAGGAAAATCTTTATCAATACTTGGTCTAATTCCGGTTTTTTCTCTAAACTGATCCACAATAGCATCTTTTGCTTTTTGTGAAACAAACTGAGAATGCTTAAAATTATCAGAATGAATGGTTGTGTCAATTACAAATGTTTGATTTTCATTTAAATATTTTGACCAATCAATTCCTTGAATGCCTTTGTATAAACTTTGATCATTAAAAGCTCTGAATTGATAGATTGGTTTTAAAATTTTTAAAGCGGTTCTAAGCGACAAATTGGCTTTATACATAAAACCTTTATCTCCTTTAAAACTAACAGCACGCGTTCCGATTTCAACATTTTGAGCACCTAAAAGTTGTAATTCTTTGGCTAATATTTCTTCAAAACCAAAAAAGGTTTTGGCTAACATTTTAAAATTTTCCATTCAATATCAATTATGAAGTTTTAACAATATTTAATTGTTAAAAAACTTAGGCAAAAATACATTAAATTTGCGGGTTCAGAATTCATTGAAAAGAATAAATGTCAGAAATTAAAAAAACACCAAGTCAAAACTGGTTTGCTTCTTGGTTTGATACACCATACTACCATATACTTTACAAGGATAGAAATTATCGTGAAGCGCAAATTTTCATGGATAATTTAACGCATTATTTAAACTTACCCGAAAAAGCCAAAGTACTTGACTTGGCTTGTGGTAAAGGAAGGCACGCTATCTATTTAAACCAACTAGGATTTAACGTTGTTGGTGCTGATTTGTCTGAAAACAACATTGCTGAAGCCAATAAAAATGCTAACGAAAGTTTACACTTTTTAGTTCACGACATGCGCGAATCCTATGAAGAAAAATTTGATGCCATTTTTAATTTATTCACCAGTTTTGGGTATTTTGAAAAAGAAGAAGACGATTTAAAAACTTTAATCGCTATAAAAGAAAGTCTCTCAGAATATGGTTTTGCCGTTATCGATTTTATGAATCCCAAACAAGTCATTGAAAATTTGATTCCTGAAGAACTTAAATCTATCGACGGAATAGATTTTCACATCAAAAGATTTGTTCAAGATGGCTTTATAATTAAAGAAATTGATTTTGAAGATAATGGAGAAAAATATCACTTTGCAGAAAAAGTCAGAGCATATTGTTTAGAAGATTTTCAACGATTGATGAATGAAGCCGGAATCTATTTGTTGGATGTATTTGGTGATTATAAATTAAAAAAGTTCCATAAAAACACAAGCGAACGTTTGATTATGATTTTTAAATAAATGAATTATATACTTCCTTTATTATCGGTTATTCTTGGTTATTTTTTTGCTATTGCAATCAAACCAAAAGACAAAAAGAATTTGAAACTGCTTTTAGCTTTCAGCGGTTCTTTTTTGTTATCCTTGACGGTTTTACAATTATTACCAGAAGTTTATGAAAATCCATCTAAAAGAGTTGGAATTTTTATCATGGCTGGAATTTTATTCCAAATCATTTTGGAATTTTTCTCCAAAGGAGCTGAACATGGCCATGTTCATGGTCATGATAAAATAAATCATATTCCATGGTTGCTTTTTATTAGTTTGTGTGTTCACGCTTTGCTTGAAGGTTTTCCGGTTGGTCATCATCATGATTTAGCCATCGGAATTGCTATTCATCATTTGCCAATAGCTATTATATTAACAACATTTTTTCTGAATGCAGGTTTGAACAAAAAAGCTTTGCTTTTGTTCATGTTTACATTTGCCTTAATGACTCCAGCCGGAACATTACTTTCAGACACATTTCCAATACTAAACGATTATTATACTGAAATTACTGCAGTAGTTATTGGGATTTTATTTCATATTTCCTCAACTATTATTTTTGAAAGCAGCGAAGGCCATAAATTTAATGTGGCAAAAGTTTCTATGATTATTCTAGGAATTTTATTGGCGAGTTTATTGTAAATTTATTTTTTAAAAACTCTCAAAATTATATTTTTAAGTTAAAAAAATATTTTATTTTAAATATTTCACTAAATTACAAGAAATAATAAGAAAATACTTTTAAGTTATTATGCGCTCTTTATTTTACATATTCTTTATTTTATTTTCTTCAAATTTAATTGCTCAAATTGGACTTTGTGATGGTGTAAAAGGAGAAATAAAATTTTATGAAAATTTTGGAGAAGCACAAGGAATTGGCTCCCCATTACTCAATGACGAGATCACTTATAGTTATACTGAAAATTTTCCTGAGGCAGGTGAATACACTATAAGAAGCAATACTTTACCTGGAACTGACATATTACCTAATTCTTGGTTATGGCATCTTTTGGCAAATGGATGGTCAACAAATCCTGGTAAAATGTTGTTAATTAATGCGAATGGGGATCCAGGTGTTTTTTACAAAAAAAAGATAACAGGTCTATGCGATACAACAAATTATGAGTTTTCCTTTTGGGCAGCATCTTTATATAATATAAATTCAAATTTATGTAGTGAAAATAATGGTTTAGGTGTACCAGTAAATTTTAAAATTGAAGTTTGGGATGTTAATGAAACTCAAATTTTAAATTCAGTAGTTACAGGTAATATTAATAATAGTACTACCATAAATTTTCAGCAGTATGGGCTTGTTTTTTCGACTCTTTCTGGACAATCTGAAGTTATTGTTAAAATTTCTAACAATAATCAACAATCAGGTTGTGGTAATGATTTAGCTATTGACGAAATAAAAATTCAACTTTGTGGGGATAATCCAATATTATCGTCTGTTGAATATGAAAACAACTCTATATTTTGCGCTGAAGACACACCAATTAACTTTACATTAAATCTTGAAAACTCAAGTCTTGGTAATTATTTTTTATGGCAACAAAGTATTGATGAAATAAATTGGACAAATATTGACGATATTCCATCACAATTTAACAATAATACTATAAATTTTAACATAACAAACATAGTATCGACGACTCACTTTAGAGTAGCTTTTGCTTCGTCTACATCAAATCTTTCTAACGATGATTTTAAATGTTCTTGGTATTCAAATATATTCACTATAAGAGTATTATCATCAACTGATGCGCCTGTAAGTTTTTTTAGTGAAGCAAGCTACTGTGGTGATAATGCAATACCTGCTTTGGCTATTGTTCCTGTCCCAAATTTAACTGTAAACTGGTACGATAGTGCTGTTGGCGGAAATTTACTTCAATCAAATTCATTTAATTATGTTCCTGATGGACCAGGTATTTATTATGCTGCTTATGACTCAACAGATTATCCTTGTCTAGGTGATATTAGAACACCTATAACCCTTTTGTGGTATCCAGGTATTGAAATTGATCAACATCCTCCTCCAATTTTAATTTGTGGAGGAGAAGGTGCTATTTTAGATGCTTTACATCCAAACTCAATTTATGAATGGGAACCATCATATGTGGGTAATACTCAGACTGTAACGGTATATGAGCCAGGACTATATACTGTTACAATTAGAGACTTATCAAATCCATGTGTAGAAGCTAAGACCAGGACATTTATAGTTGAAGGATATCAAAATCCAGAAATTCTTCAAATAAATAACATTGGTAATTCTATCATTGTAACAATGACGGTTGATGATAACTATGAATATTCTTTAGATGGAATTACATGGCAGAGTTCTAATATATTCGAAAATGTCGAAGCTGGTCTAATAAATGTTTATGTTAGAGATTTAATTCAATGTGGAATGGATTCTATGGAATATTTCTTTTTGGGATATATACCAGCATATTTCACCCCTAATGGCGATTCATATAACGATGTATTTACTATAAAAAATATGACCCAACTAAACTTGACGGTACAAATTTTTGATAGATATGGAAAAATCATAACAGTATTGAATTCTGCTAATCCAACTTGGAACGGTAATTTTAATGAAAAAAAATTGCCTAGCTCTGATTATTGGTATAAAATCATTAGAGACGATATAATAATATTAGTAGGACATGTAGCTCTAAAACGATGATTTCTTCTTTTAGATAATTAAATCTTAGTGATTTTTCCATGTAAAACAAAACTTTGTAACTTTGAGACTTTGCTACAATAACTATGAACTTCACCAAAACCACCGAACAATCATCACACTATGATCATTTAGAAAAAATGTCTGTGCATGAATTGTTGACCAATATCAATAATGAAGATAAAACCGTTCCTTTAGCAGTAGAAAAAGCATTACCACAAATAGAATTACTAGTTACCAAAACAGTTGAAAAACTAAAACTCGGCGGCAGATTATTTTATATTGGTGCTGGAACTTCAGGCAGACTTGGAATTGTTGATGCCTCTGAATGTCCGCCAACTTTTGGCGTTCCATTTGATTTGGTAAACGGAATAATTGCTGGCGGCGACAAAGCCATCCGAAAAGCAGTTGAAAATGCTGAAGATAATCGTGAACAAGCTTGGATTGATTTACAAAACGAAAACATATCTCAAAATGATGTTGTAATTGGCATTGCTGCATCTGGTACTACGCCTTATGTTATTGCTGGTTTAGAAAAATGTAATGAAAACAACATTGTTACAGGTTGTATTACTTGTAACGAAGGAAGTCCATTGGCATTAACCGCAAAGTTTCCTGTTGTCGTTGTGGTTGGACCAGAATTTGTTACCGGAAGTTCAAGAATGAAAGCAGGAACAGCTCAAAAATTAGTTCTGAATATGATTTCTACTGCATCAATGATTCAACTAGGAAAAGTAAAAGGTAACAAAATGGTCGACATGCAATTAAGCAACGATAAATTGGTTGACCGTGGTGTAAAAATGATAATGAGTGAAATACCTGTTGATTATCAAAAAGCTGCTGAATTATTAAATGAATTTGGAAGTGTTAGAAAAGCTGTTGAAAATTATCTCAATCAAAAAATAAATTAAATGAAAAACACAATCCTTTTAGCTGTTTTATTATTTTGTTCTTTTTCTTTTGCTCAAGAAATAACTTTAGACAAAGGAAAATTCTTTGTCAATGGAAAACAAATCTCAACAAGAGAAACAAAACAATTATTAACTTCTGATTTTAAGGCAACTCGATTATTTAAAGAGGCTAAATCAAAAGAAAGTTTCGGAGGTTTATTTCTCGGTGCTGGAATTACTTTAACGGTTTCTGATTTGGCTATTGGTTTGTTTTCTGATGTTAAATATCCAACTGCTTTAACTTATGCTGGTGTCGCTTCAATGGCAATTTCTATCCCAATACTTTCTGGAAGAAGAAAAAAAATAGAAAGTGCTATTGATAGTTATAATCAATCGCTAAAACAGTCAAGTGGAAATTATTATGGCATAGATTATCAAATAGTAGCCAATCAAAATGGAATTGGAATACAATTAAAATTTTAAAAATGCCAACCAACAAAGACTTACTAAATAAAGGAATTAAATACTTAGTTTATGCTTTACCATTGATTTTTATTGGTCCAAGCGTAATTTATAATGCGTTTATGAATAAGCATACCAATTGGCATTATTTGGTTTTAGCGATTGGTTGTATAATGTGTTTGGGAGCGATGTTTTTAATGTTCAAAGGAATAAAAAAAATAACTGATTCTCTTTTTGACGATGATAAATAATCAATATTTAGTAAGTATTAAAAAGCAATTTCTCTATTATAAAACTATTGGAGAAAAGGCAATGAATCAACTTGAACCTGAGCAATTATTTGTTTCAGTTAATGATGATACCAATTCTATAGCAATTATTATAAAACATTTGGCAGGTAACATGCTGTCGCGTTGGACCGATTTCTTAACAACTGATGGTGAAAAAGAATGGCGAAATCGTGATGGTGAATTTGAACAAACTTTTTCAAGTAAGGAAGAAGTTATGCAGTTTTGGGAAAAAGGTTGGGATTGTCTTTTTGATGCTATCAACTCTTTACAACCAGAACAATTAGAAACAATAATTTATATCCGAAACGAAGGTCACACTGTTTTAGAAGCTTTGAACAGACAATTAGCACATTATCCTTATCATGTTGGACAAATTATTTTTTATGCTAAAATATTGAAAAAAGAAGAATGGAATTCACTTTCAATTCCAAGAAACAAATCAAATAGTTATAATGCTGATAAATTTGCTAAAGAAAAAAGCAGAAAGCATTTTACTGATGATGAAATGAACTCACTTAAATAAATGAAAAAAATCGCACTACTTCTACTCTATTTCTTCATGATTTCTTGTTATCAACAAGAACGAAATTGTACCGATTTTAAAACAGGACGTTTTGAATTCAAACAATCAATTGATGGAAAAGAACACACAACAACTTTCATTAGAACTGAAAATATGCAGATTGAAACTTATGAAGGAAAAACAGATACTGCAATGGTTCGCTGGGTTAATGATTGTGAATTCATTCTGGAAAAATTGCATCCAAAAAATATGCAAGAGAAAAAAGTGATAACCATGAAAATTTTGTATACTAAAGACAATACCTATACATTTGAATATGCCTTTGTTGGCGAACAAAAAAAAATGCGTGGTTTAGTAACAAAATTGAACTAATTACGTTTAACCGTTAAATTTTAAACTTTACAATGGAAATATTATTTACACCAAATGCGCTGTTAGCACTTTTAACGTTAACCTTTCTTGAAATCATTTTAGGAATCGATAATATAGTTTTTTTATCTATTGTTTCAGGAAAATTAAAGGCCGAAGACCAACCTAAAGCACGAAGAGTTGGTTTATTATTAGCAATGGCATTCCGAATCATTTTGTTATTTGGAATTACATGGGTTTTAGGATTGCAAGATGTAATTTTATCCATCGATTGGGATTTTTTCTCAGCTAATATTACTGGGCAAAGTTTAATAATTTTTGGAGGTGGTTTATTTCTTTTGTATAAATCTGTTTCCGAAATTCATCACAAACTTGAAGGCGAAGAAGAAAGTGAAAAAGGAAAGGCAAGTAATAGTATTTCGCAAGCTATTTTACAAATTGCTTTACTAAACATTGTATTTTCGTTTGATAGTATTTTAACAGCCGTTGGAATGGTTAGTATGAAAGAACCTATTGAAGGCGGTTTTGGTTATGATGGAGCTTTGATTATTATGATTTTATCAGTAATAATTTCTATAATAATAATGATGATTTTTGCTGGACCGGTTTCTAAATTCGTAAACGAACATCCAACCATTCAAATCCTTGGATTGTCGTTTTTGATATTAATTGGTGTAATGCTTTTGGCTGAAGGTTCACATTTAGCACATTTCCGTTTTGGAGATGATATTGAAGTTCATAGTATTTCAAAAGGATATTTATACTTTGCAATTTTCTTCTCGTTGTTTGTAGAATTTTTGAATTTGAAAATGAAGAAAACTAAAAACAAGGTGAAACTTCATAATAATACTATTATTGATGAAAAGCTGAAAGATGGCGATATAACTTCTTAAAATTATAATAAAAAACGCTTCAATTTGAAGCGTTTTTTATTAGTCTAAACTCAAAGTTATTTGTCCGTCGTCATCAGTTTCCGTTTGTATATCGTCAGTAATATTACTTTCATCAGAAACTTCAATTTCTTCAGCTATAACTTCTTCAGGTTCTTCAAAAGGCAATGGTTCTAACAAATTAACTTGTTTTACTTTATCAGTTGTTAATTGATTCCCTAATGCTTTTATTCCTTTGACAGCAATGAATTCTTCCAAATTAACTGTTAGATTTTCCTTTTGAACACCTTTAACTTTTGCAAAAATCACTTCGGCCATTGGTCGCCAATCAGTAGAAACAATCTCTAATTGAGATTTATCATGTTCAGAAATAAATATTTCTTCTTTATTTTCGTTTTCAACCAAAAAGCGTTTCACAAAATAGCGTTCTTTTTCACCATCGAAATAAATACAAGAAATTGGTTTTTTAGGATTCCATTTTTCCAAAACAATCATATCTTCATTAAAATGGGTAGAAAGTTCAGGAATAATAGTTTTTAGTTTTCCATTTTGATTAATTATTAATAGCCTATCATTTGGTCTAAATTCTCCTAACAATTCACCTCTTCCATCTACGTTTAATCTATGAACTGTATCGTCAAACCAAACTTTTCTTGGACGTAAAGTAGAAATTCCTTTTTCTTTTAATTCTATTTTCTTAATCGGATATTTTGTTACGGTATTTCCACGAGAAGCTCGGCCTTTTATAGCAATATCAGCAAAATCAACATCCCATTTTAGTTTTTTGACACTTCCAACCTGACGTAGTAAAATTGTAACTGTTTCGGCTTCACCATTTGGATTGGTTGAGAAATACAATACTTGTGAACCAGGTTTTTCTTGTGTTAAATCATAAAACTTATCACGTGTAACACCCGAAACATTAAAACGCTTAATAAAAGTAGAACCATTTTTTCCATCACGATAAATCATGTTATGAATAGTTCGTTTGTCATTTTTATCAAAAACTGCAATATGAATTATATCTTTTCCAACGAACTTTTTATCGTCTACTTTAGAAACCATCATTTTTCCGTCACGCAAAAACACAATGATATCATCAATATCAGAACAATCGGCTACGTATTCGTCTTTCTTTAAACCTGTTCCAAAGAAACCTTCTTCCCTATTTACATACAGTTTTGTATTTCTTAAAACAACTTTCGTTGCTTCTATTGTGTCAAAACTTCTTAGCTCAGTTTGTCGTTCACGACCTTTACCGTATTTTTCTTTTAGTTTCAAGAAGAAGTCAATCGCAAAATCAATAATATGGTCTAAATGATGTTTCACTTGTTCCATTTCGGCTTCTAATTTTGCAATGGCATCATCTGCTTTATCTGAATCGAAACGAGTAATACGAATCATTGGAATTTGAGTCAGTTTTTGTAAATCTTCATCATTGATTTCACGTACAAAATCCTTTTTAAACGGTTCAAATCGTTTATACATGTATTCATAAAGTGATTCTCTATCTGAATACAATTTGAAATCGATATACATTTCTTCTCTAATGAAAATCTTTTCTAAAGTAGAAAAATGCCATTTGTTCTCAAGTTCATCTAACTGAATTTCTAATTCTCGTTTTAATAAATCTACCGTTCTGTGAGTTGAGATTTTCAACATATCAGAAACCCCAATAAATAATGGTTTATGATTTTCAATTACACAACCTAATGGTGCAACCGAAGTTTCACAAGCGGTAAACGCATACAACGCATCAATAGTTTTATCGGGAGAAACACCTGGTGGAAGATGAATTAGTATTTCAACTTCGGCAGCAGTATTGTCTTCAATCTTTTTGATTTTGATTTTACCTTTTTCATTTGCTTTTAAAATACTGTCAATCAGTGTTGAAGTATTGGTTGAAAACGGTATTTGTGTAATGACTAGGGTTTGTTTATCTAATTGCGAAATCTTTGCTCTAACACGAACCCTTCCGCCACGCATTCCATCATTATAATTGGATACATCAGCAATTCCAGCAGTCGGAAAATCGGGAAATAAGGTAAACGATTTTCCTTTTAAAATTTTAACAGAACAATCTATAAGTTCATTAAAATTATGTGGTAAAACTTTAGTAGATAATCCTACTGCAATACCTTCGGCACCTTGCGCTAATAATAACGGAAATTTTACTGGTAAATTAATTGGTTCTGCACGACGACCATCATAAGACATTCCCCATTCGGTTACTTTTGGAGAATATAAAATATCATGACCAAGCTTTGAAATTCGTGCTTCAATATAACGAGAAGCTGCAGCACTATCGCCAGTTAGGATATTTCCCCAGTTTCCTTGCATGTCAATTAGCAAGTCTTTTTGACCAATTTGAACCATTGCATCGCCAATACTTGCATCACCATGCGGATGATATTGCATGGTATGTCCAACGATATTTGCTACTTTGTTGTAACGCCCATCATCCAACTCTTTCATAGAATGCATGATACGACGTTGCACTGGTTTAAAACCATCTTCAATTGCCGGAACGGCACGTTCGAGAATTACATAAGAAGCGTAATCGAGGAACCAATCCTTGTACATTCCTGTAACTTTGGTAATGGTATCTTCTGGGTTTTCGTCAACTTCATAGAAATTATTTCCGCTCGAAACTTTGATTTCATCAAAGCCTTCGGCAGAATTATCTTCAAACGAATCATTGTTTTCTTCTTCGTTATTTGGAATTATATCGTCTTCTTCTTCGTCTTTCATTTATCTGAATTAATTCAGTTGGTTTATTCTAATTTTTCTCCACAACATCCAATTCTACCTTTAAGTTATTGATAATAAACTCTTGTCTATCTGGAGTATTTTTACCCATATAGAATTCGAGTAAGGTTTCAATTGATGTAGCTTTATCTAGCATTACCGGATCAAGACGAATGTCATCACCAATGAAATGTTTGAATTCATCAGGAGAAATTTCACCTAAACCTTTAAATCGTGTGATTTCTGGCTTTGGCTTTAGTTTTTCAATGGCATTTACTCTTTCTTCATCTGAATAGCAATAAATTGTTTCTTTTTTATTTCGTACACGGAATAAAGGTGTTTGCAAAATATACAAATGTCCTTCTTTGATTAATTCTGGGAAAAATTGAAGAAAGAATGTAATCAATAACAAACGAATGTGCATTCCGTCAACATCGGCATCGGTAGCAATTACAATGTTGTTGTAGCGTAAATTATCGTATTCTTCCTCGATGTCTAATGCAGCTTGAAGTAAATTAAACTCTTCGTTTTCATAAACAATTTTCTTTGACATTCCATAGGAATTCAAAGGCTTACCTCGCAAACTAAAAACGGCTTGTGTATTTACATCGCGACTTTTAGTAATGGAACCCGAAGCCGAATCACCTTCGGTTATGAATAAAGTGCTTTCTAAACTTCTTGGGTTTTTACTATCGGTTAAATGAACTCTGCAATCGCGTAGTTTCTTGTTATGTAAACTTGCTTTTTTAGCACGTTCTTTTGCTAATTTACGAATTCCTGAAAGTTCTTTTCGTTCGCGTTCTGCCTGAAGAATTTTTCGTAATAATAAATCGGCTACTTCTGGATTTTTATGTAAAAAGTTATCAAGCTTATTTTTAATAAAATCGTTTACAAAAGTTCTCACCGTTGGACCTTTAGGACCAATATCAGTTGAACCTAGTTTGGTTTTGGTTTGACTTTCAAAAACAGGTTCTTCTACTTTGATTGAAACCGCTGAAACTATTGATTTTCTGATGTCTGACGCCTCAAAAGGTTTGTTGTAAAACTCTTTAATCGTTTTTACAATTGCTTCACGAAATGCTCCTAAATGCGTTCCACCTTGTGTAGTGTTTTGTCCGTTTACAAACGAATGGTATTCTTCAGAATATTGCGATTTACTGTGTGTAATGGCGATTTCAATATCTTCACCTTCGAGATGAATAATTGGATACACCATGTCTTCTTCGGCAATGTTTTCTTCTAATAAATCTTTTAAACCATATTCCGAAATGTATTTTTCTCCATTGTAGTAAATCGTTAAACCACGATTTAGATAACAATAATTTTTTAGCATCTTAATGATGTATTCATTACGATACTTGTAGTTTTTGAAGATAGCATCGTCAGCTACGAAAGAAACTTTTGTTCCTTTGCGCTTCGTACTTTCTTGAATATCTTCTTCGATTGTTAAGTTACCTGCTGAAAACTCGGCTGCCTTTTGTTGATTATCACGAACCGATTCGACACGGAAGTAATTGGACAATGCATTAACCGCTTTGGTACCAACTCCATTTAAACCTACTGATTTTTTAAATGCTTTTGAGTCGTATTTTCCACCAGTATTCATTTTAGAAACTACATCAACCACTTTGCCCAATGGAATTCCTCGACCATAATCGCGAACAGTAACCAATTTGTCTTTGATAGTGACTTCAATTACTTTTCCTGCACCCATAACGAATTCATCGATACAGTTATCGATAACTTCTTTGAGTAGAATATAAATACCATCATCTGGCGAAGAACCGTCGCCCAATTTTCCGATGTACATACCTGGACGCATTCGGATGTGTTCTTTCCAGTCGAGTGATCGAATATTATCTTCGTCGTATCTTGTTTCTGTTGCCATTTAAAAAAAATCGAATTCGTGCTAATATAGTCGAAATAGAGTGGTTTTAAAAAGGATTTTTAGAGAAGTTATTAAGAATGATATTGACAATGTTTTAAGGAAAAAGGGAAAAGAGAAAAGGGAAAAGATTACTGCCTTGTACTATACACTAATATCATTAAATACGCCTTTTAATACGTTATACAACCTCTTTTAATACGTTCAGAACCACATTTAATACGCTATACAGCCTATTTTAATACGTTCAGAACCACATTTAATACGTTATACAACCTATTTTAATACGTTCAGAACCACATTTAATACGTTATATAACCCCATTTATTAGGTTTGGAACCAGGTTTAATACGTTATATAACCCCATTTATTATGTTCTGAACCAGGTTTAATACGTTATATAACCCCATTTATTATGTTCTGAACCAGGTTTAATACGTTATATAACCCCATTTATTAGGTTCTGAACCAGGTTTAATACGTTATATAACCCCATTTATTAGGTTTGGAACCAGGTTTAATACGTTAGATAACCCTATTTATTAGGTTTGGAACCAGGTTTAATACGTTAGATAACGTGTTTTAAGTGGTTTAATGCTTTACATTTCTTTTTTTATGAATAAAAAAAACCGCAAAAGAGATTTTGCGGTTTCGTATATTTTATAAATTAAAAGAATAATTACAAATGAGATTTAAAGAGTTCGTTTTGATTGAACCATCATCAACCACAGGTTTAGAACTAATATTATTTAAACCGAGATTTTCTCTTATTTCAACTGATAATTCAGTATTGTTTTTCAATTTGAATGTTTTTCCAAAACCAAGCACCAAACCATAATCTATTTTCTTGAAACTTTCTGTCATATCTAAACTTGTATTATCATAATCGTTTGATAATTCAGATTTTAACAAATAGCTAATAAAAGGTCCGCCATTAATATAAAAATCATTTTTATTTCCAAATTTATAGCGAACCAAAATAGGCAACGATATAAATTGCATTTTTAACTTAACTTTTACATCACTAATTAAGTTAGGATCATCTGGACCTAGAATGAATTCATCTAAAAAATTTTTAGACGCTGATTTTCTATCATAATTAAGGTTTACAACTAATGATAATCTTTCTTTTAATTTGTATTCAAAAGAAAATCCTGCCAAAAAATCTACTCCAGCATTAAAATCATCAGCTGAAGGATTTCCTCTAAATGAAGAATAAGTTGCTCCACCATTTACACCTAATGATATTTTATCTTGAGCCAAGCTATTTTGACCAATAAAAACGAATATGACTAAAACAACAATTTTTTTCATCGATTACACATTAAATCTAAAATGCATTACATCACCATCTTTAACGATGTATTCTTTACCTTCTACTCTAAGTTTTCCGGCTTCTTTTACTTTAGCCTCTGAACCATAGTTTGAATAATCTTCAAAAGCAATTACTTCGGCACGAATGAATCCTTTTTCGAAATCGGTATGAATTACTCCAGCTGCTTTTGGTGCAGTATCGCCAATATTAATAGTCCAAGCACGAACTTCTTTTACTCCTGCTGTGAAATAGGTTTGTTGTTTTAATAATTTATATGCTGCACGAATTAAAACAGAACTTCCTGGTTCTTTTAACCCTAAATCTTCCAAAAACATTTGACGTTCTTCATAGGTTTCTAATTCGGTTATATCTGCTTCTGTGCCAACGGCAAGAACAATTACTTCTGCATTTTCATCTTTCACTAATTCGCGAACTTGGTCAACATATTTGTTTCCTGATACCGCTGAACCTTCGTCAACGTTACACACGTATAAAACTGGCTTAGTAGTAATTAGCTGAAAATCTTCCATTAATTCTTCTTCATCTTGATTTTGGGGAACAACAGTTCTGGCTGATTTTGCTTGAAGTAATGCTTCTTTTATTCTATTTAAAAAAGCTTGTTCAACTTGCGCTTCTTTATTTCCTGTTTTAGCTGCACGATTTACTTTTTCTAATCGTTTTTCAACAGTTTCTAAATCTTTTAATTGTAACTCAATATCGATTGTTTCTTTATCGCGAATTGGGTTTACATTACCATCAACGTGAACAATATTATCGTTATCAAAACAACGTAACACGTGAATAATTGCATTACACTCGCGGATGTTTGCCAAAAACTGGTTTCCTAAACCTTCACCTTTACTTGCACCTTTTACCAAACCTGCAATGTCTACGATATCAACCGTTGCCATTTGAACACGCTCTGGTTTTACCAATTCTTCCAATCTGTTGATTCTTGGATCTGGAACGTTTACAACTCCAATATTTGGTTCGATTGTACAAAACGGAAAGTTTGCACTCTGCGCTTTTGCGTTTGATAAACAATTAAATAAAGTTGATTTTCCAACATTTGGCAATCCTACAATTCCTGCTTTCATAAATGAAGTATTTTTAAAAAGTGTGCAAATATACTCTATTTAATGAATTTCTTCAATGGTATTTACTATTTGCTGTTCTTCATCGGTAGCAGTTAATCCTGATTCGTTCCAAAAATCAGTTAGGATGACATTTTTTTTGTTGTGAAGCGTTTTGTCTTTAAAGACTTCATCTTGATTGTACTTGTAATAATTTGTGCTAAAATTTTTGGTTAGAAAATAGTTTCGAACCTCTATTTCTTTCTTTTGATTCTTTTCAATTTTTTCAAAACCTATTTCTTCTTTTGAACCCAACAAATAATAGTTGCTGTTTTGAATTTTATAAATGGTTTTAAACATTGATTTATAAATGTTTTTAGCACCATTACTTGTTTTCTCTTTCATTTTCGATAAAACCAACGGAGAAACAACGGAACTAACTTCAATAATTAGCTTTTTATCTGGATCATAAATAATAGCAAAATCATCTAATAAACCTGAAGCATTCTCATTTGGCACGGCAGAAATTACATAATAATCTTTGTTTTTTGAAAATACTTTTATCACAAAATCATACTCTTTTTTAGCAACTGCATCGAGCAATGGATCTAAATATTTGAAATTATAATAGTTTTCCATGATGTCATTCAAATTATAGCCTAACAAATCTTCTTTCATGTAATCATTTGTTAAGTTTATTGAACGATTTTGTTCAACAAGAATAACAGCATCTGTTTTGTTTGATTTATCAAGCAATTGAAAGTTCATCAAACCATCATTATAATAGGAATATTTTCCATTGAACTTAAAAAACTCTCGACAATAGACTTTTAATCTGCCCGGAACTGTTAATTTTTTCTTGGAATTTTCTATTAAAGATGCTAAAATCTTCTGAGGATGTTTTTTGGTAACAACAATATCCTCTAATTCATTTACATTACTAGTCAGATATATCGTGTTGCTTTTTTCTTTTAAAGTACTCGCACGAACGTTTAATGGCAAATAGGACGAATGTTTGATTTGAATGTTTGAGTTGCCTAAAAGTTCAAATGTTACTACTCCATCAGCATTACTTAGTAAATTTTGTTTTGTTTTTATAACTGTAACCGTTACATCTTCAATGGGCAAATCTGAATCTTTGTCTTTTAGTATTAATGTCTTGAGTTCGGCTTGTGAGAAGAGCTGAACACTAAAAAACAAGAAAATAAAAATTAATCTTCTTAAAGACATTTTATTTATGATTTTAACAAATCTACTAAAGATTTAAAGTCAAAATAAAAATATTTTTTCGAATTATTAACTTTCTATCAACATTTACAGCAAATGTAAATACTGTAAAAATCAGATAAAAAGCTGTAATGAAAAACTTCTGTATGAGCTCTAAATTTGTACTATAACAATTTAAAAAATATATTATCATGAAAAAATTAATTATAATTCCATTTTTATTGCTTGGAACAATTTGTATACAAGCTCAGAATAAAAATGTGTTGAAAGAAACAGAAACGAAGATAACAACGATTAAAAATTCGGAAGGTGAAAAGAAAATCGTAACAATTAATGAAACTAAAGAAGTTCAAAATATTGAACTTGAAGAAGCAAAACCAAACACATTGAACATACCAATGAAAGATAGTCCTGTTTTGGTTACTGAAAAAACAGAGTTAAGTGTTGACGGAAAAACAAAGTATGTTGATATTGATCATTCTGCTTATTACGTTCATAATGGAAAGAAATATGAAGTAAAAGTTGATGATTACGGATATTTAATGACAAACCGTGAAACAAATAAGAATTCATATTTAAGAAAAACATCCAATAACAATTACTTATTTGTTAGAGATGGAAAAGTATCTGCGGCTTATTTTGATGCTGAAGGAAATCTTATAATTGACACTTATAATGAAAAGACAGACCGAATTACTACTGAAAAATTTGTAGTTTCAAAATAACAAACAATAATCTAGTAATAAAAAATCCGAAAGATAACTTTCGGATTTTTTTATTATTCGTTGTGTAAAAAGGCTTGCCTATTTAAAAGTGTTTCTTCACTTTCTACGTGATTATCATCAGGAACACAACAATCTACCGGACAAACAGCCGCACATTGTGGTTCTTCGTGGAAACCTTTACATTCTGTACATTTTCCTGGAACTATATAATACAAATCATCAGAGATTGGTGTTTGTGCGGCATCGGCATCAATTTCAGTACCATCAGGAAGAATAACTTTTCCTCTCAAGCTGGTTCCATCTTTGTATCTCCAATCGTCAGCACCTTCATAGATAGCTGTATTTGGACATTCTGGTTCGCATGCGCCACAATTAATACATTCGTCTGTTATAATGATTGCCATAGCTATTTTTTAATTAATTTTGTGCAAAATTACAATCAAAACCATTCATAAACAAGAAACAAATGTTACAATTGGATAAAAAAAACTGTTTTATTGAATTAGGAAAATTTTTAAGCCAATTTTCATTAGACAATAATTCAAAAAATGAAGCAGTTCTGAACAATGATTTGTTTTATGATGATTTTATTACTCTGATTGAATTGTCACAATCGCATAATGGTTGGTTTACACCTGAACAAGTTTATTATTCAATCAATTCGTGGGCGGATGCTTTGAAAGAAGAAAACCTGAACCAATGGTTATCAAAATATGATTTTTCGAAAGTTACTCCAAAAACTGTTGGTTTAATACTTGCTGGAAATATTCCTTTAGTTGGTTTTCATGATTTTCTTTCCGTTTTAATTTCTGGTCATAATGTATTGGTAAAAACTTCGTCTAATGACCAACATTTAATCAAGTTTTTATCAAAATATTTAACCTCAATAAATCCAGAGATTGAGAAATTTATAACTTTTACGGAAGGAAAACTCGAAAATTTTGATGCTGTAATTGCTACAGGAAGCAATAATACTGCGCGCCATTTTGAGTTTTACTTTAAAGACAAACCAAGTATCATTCGTAAAAACAGAAATTCAGTTGCGGTTTTAGATGGAAATGAAACGCATGATGATTTAGTGAATTTAGGTGAAGATATTTTCAGGTATTTTGGTTTGGGTTGTCGCAATGTTTCTAAACTTTTTATTCCAAAGGATTATAATTTTGAAGCTTTCTTTAAAGCAATGTATGAATATAAAGATGTCATTTTTTATGAAAAATATTCTAACAATTACGATTACAACAAAGCGGTTTTCTTGATGAGTAATTTTAAATTGTTGGATAATGAATTCATGACATTAAAAGAAGATACAAGCTAT
Source organism: Flavobacterium sp. PMTSA4 (assembly GCF_032098525.1). NCBI lineage: Bacteria > Pseudomonadati > Bacteroidota > Flavobacteriia > Flavobacteriales > Flavobacteriaceae > Flavobacterium > Flavobacterium capsici. The sequence continues at coordinate 467,389 of NZ_CP134890.1, read as the reverse complement.
GCTTCACCCATTTCTTCTGTGTTTTATGAAAACTATGAAGATTTAAATACTTTAAAAAGTCGTTTAGAGCTTGAAAAAGAACAAATTCAATGTATTGTTTCTAATGATTTAATTCCTAATTCCATTGCTTTTGGACAAACTCAAAAGCCACAACTTTGGGATTATGCTGATGGTGTTGATACTTTGGAGTTTTTGATTAATTTGTAATGTTTTTTTTATATCATTTGTAAAAATTTATTACATTTGATTTAAAACCAAAACATTATGAAAAATATTTACTTTCTCCTTTTTACTCAAGTAATTTTTTCTCAATTACAATTAGCATCTTTTTATCCAACTTCTGGAGCAAGTGGTGGTTTTTTTGGTAGCAGTATGGCAATAGATGGCAATGAAATTGTTTCTTCGACAGTTTCTATTAATGGGACTTTAACACAAGTAGGTAAAGTTTATGTCTTTAATAAGATTGGTAACCAAATAATTCAATCACAAACTTTATTTGAAAATGATGTTTTACATACTGATGTATATGGAAATTCCGTTGATATAGAAAATGATAGAATTGCAGTTGGGGCTCCAAGGCAAGGGTTAAATAGTTCTAATACTGGAGCAGTTTACATGTATAAAAAAGTTAATGGTAATTATCAATTTCATCAAAAGATTTTATCAATAACCAATGATCAAGATGACCGCTTTGGAACTAAAGTAAAAATATTCAATAATCGTCTTTACATTGGCTCTAATAACAATTTTTATGTTTATGATTTAGTAAATGATGATTGGATCTTAAGTCAAACTATAACATTACCTAATGTAAATTCCTTAGGTTTTGCTAAAATTTTAGTTTCTAATAATCAACTTTTAATCTCTTCATTGTCCAATGGTTTATATTACAATACATTTGAACTAAGTAATAACCAGTGGGTTTATCAAAATTCGCAAAATTTTAATACTTCGCTTGGTTTATTTTTATATGACTCTAAAATTTATGTTGTTCAACCACAACAGTTTTTGATTAATATATACGAGTTTTCTAATGATAATTGGGTTCTGAACTCATCATTTAATTATACTCCAACTGATCAAATGTTTGACAAAATTGTAGTAAATGATTCGAATATTTTTCTTGGTTCTAATAGTTATATATTACAAATGGCTAGGAAATTTCCAGTAAAATATTTTAAGAAAGATAATAATAATTGGCTAGAACAACCAAATTTATACGGGCAAGAGCCATTTTCAGGATTTGACGATTATTTTGGTTCAAACATAATTTTAGAAGGAGACAGCTTAATTATTGCCGCAACCTTTGAATATAGTTTTGTTCCTGTGCCGACTGGAAGATCATATTATGCAGACACAACACTGAGTTTGAATGATAACATCCCTAATTCATTTTATTTCTATCCTAACCCAACCAAAGACTTTTTACACTTAGAAGATAGTTTTATTAATGAAGTAAGAAGTATTTCAGTATTTCAAATTGATGGAAAAATGATTAATACAATTAACTCCAACTTTGAATCAATTGATTTAAGGAATTTAACTAAAGGTGTATATTTTTTAAAAATATTATTCAATAACGATTCAATAATTACTAAAAAAGTTATTAAAAATTAAAATTAAGTAATTATCAACTATAACGTTTTTGTTAATAACCTCTAATAATTCAAGGTTAATCCAATTGGTAATTTCTATTGGTATTTCCGAAATTTGCAACTTAATTTTTTGGAAATCAAGTCATGAAAAAACACAATTACAGCGCTGGACCATGTATTTTACCTCAGGAAGTATTTGAAAAATCAGCTGAAGCTATATTAAATTTCAACAATTCAAATTTATCTATATTAGAAATATCACACCGTAGCAAAGACTTTGTTTCCGTGATGGACGAAGCTAGATCTTTGGTTTTAGAACTTTTAGGATTAGAAGGTAAAGGTTATCAAGCATTGTTTTTACAAGGTGGTGCAAGTATGGAGTTTTTGATGGTTCCTTATAATTTAATGAAAGTTGACGGTAAAGCTGCCTATTTAGATACTGGAACTTGGGCAAACAATGCTATTAAAGAAGCCAAACTTTTTGGCGAAACTCAAATTGTTGCATCCTCTAAAGAAGCAAATTACAATTTTATACCAAAAGATTATAGTATCCCATCTGATGCTTCCTATTTTCACTGCACAAGTAACAACACTATTTTTGGTACACAAATGAAATCATTTCCCGAAACAACCGTTCCTGTTGTTTGCGATATGAGTTCAGATATTTTTTCTAGAACTTTAGATTTTTCAAAATTTGATTTGATTTATGCTGGTGCTCAAAAAAATATGGGACCTGCGGGAACAACTTTAGTAGTCGTAAAAGAGGAAATATTAGGAAAATCAGGTAGAACAATTCCAAGTATTTTAGATTATGAAAAACATATTAAAGCGGAAAGTATGTACAATACTCCAGCTGTTTTTCCAGTTTATGCTTCACTCCTAACCTTACAATGGTTGAAAAATAATGGTGGAATTGCTGCTATTGAAAAAGTAAATGAAGCTAAGGCCAATTTACTTTATAATGAAATTGATAGAAATCCATTATTTGTTGGTACAGCAAATAAAGAAGACAGAAGTTTCATGAACGCCACATTTTTATTAGAAAACGAAACACATCAAGAAACATTTGATAAAATGTGGAAAGAAGCTGGGATTTCTGGACTTAACGGTCATCGTTCTGTTGGTGGTTATAGAGCTTCAATGTATAATGCATTACCTTTGCAAAGTGTTCAGGTTTTAGTAGATGTAATGAAAGAATTAGAAAATAAGATTTAATAAAAATATAGGTAAGAAATGAAAGTATTAGCAAACGACGGAATTTCAAAAAGTGGAATCAAAGCATTAGAAAAAGGAGGTTTTGAAGTTATTACAACCAAAGTTGCTCAAGAACAAGTAGCCAATTATATCAATTCAAATAATGTTGCGGTTTTATTAGTAAGAAGTGCTACCAAAGTTCGTCAAGATATTATTGATAATTGTCCAGGATTAAAAATTATTGGTCGCGGTGGCGTTGGAATGGATAATATTGATGTTGATTATGCACGTAATAAAGGAATACATGTAATTAATACTCCAGCTTCTTCTTCGGAAAGTGTTGCCGAATTAGTTTTTGCACATTTATTTACAGGTGTTCGTTTTCTGCACGACTCTAATAGAAATATGCCACTTGAAGGCGATTCGAATTTTGATGGATTGAAAAAAGCTTATGCCAATGGAATTGAATTGAGAGGAAAAACTCTTGGAATAATTGGATTTGGAAGAATTGGTCAAGCTGTTGCTAAAATGGCACTAGGCTTAGGAATGAAAGTCATTGCAGCTGATAAATTTGTAGACAAAGCTGAAGTAAAAGTTGATTTTTACAACGGTCAGTTCATCAATGTAGAATTTGAAACTGAACCTTTAGAAGATTTGCTAAAACATTCTGATTTTATTACACTTCATGTTCCATCGCAAGAAGGTTATGTAATTGGAAAAGATGAATTTGAAATATTAAAAGATGGTGTTGGAATTATCAATTGTGCTCGTGGTGGCGTTATTGATGAGGTGGCTTTAGTTGAAGCTTTAGATAATGAAAAAGTGGCTTTTGCAGGATTAGATGTTTTTGAGAATGAACCAAAACCTGAAATTCAAATCCTGATGCATCCAAAGATTTCTTTAACACCACATATTGGTGCTGCTACTCTTGAAGCGCAAGACAGAATTGGTACAGAATTAGCCTATCAAATTATTAGTTTATTGAAAACTGAAAAAGTATAATTTCAAAAAGTCTTACTCAACGAGTAAGACTTTTTTTTAACACTTTTATAATTAAGTTTCGATTGCAATTTTTGTAACTTTATTAAAATTTTAGAATTGCAATGAAAAATATTTTAGTTTTCCTTCTTCTGTTTGCACTTATAATTGGTTGCAATAGTTCGAAATCAGGTTTTAAAAACACCGATAATCAAACTAATGGTTCAGTAAACGATACTGTTAAGATTGCCAATGATGAATTAGAATATGAAGTAATTATTATTGATCCTGGTTTTAATTCTTGGCTTTTATCTACTGCAAGACCACGAGGCTATTATTCTGAAAGTTATCTAGAAAATAGAAATTATTTGTTCATAACAGAATGGAATAACCGAGTTAATCAACCGATGCGATATAATCCTAACTTATATGAAATGCGAATTGACTATGATCCAAGTATTCACTACGGTTATGAAGTAAATTATCTTATTTATAATTATATGATTTATTTTCAACAAAGAAATAATCAACGCTTGACAGGATTTGTACCAAGACCATAAAAAAGTATATTTGCATTAAAAAAGAATGGCATCTTTCAAAGAACGCTGGAATATCAAATCAAATTGGCAATTATTTGTCATTATTGTTGTATTTGCCATCACAGGTTCTACTTCTGCCTATTTATCTAAACCTATTTTAGCCTATTTTGGAATTATAAAAGGAAGTGTTTCCAATTGGATTTATTATCCTTTATATATTATTTTAATTTTTCCAGTATATCAAATTCTTCTCGTTAGTTTCGGATTTCTGTTTGGACAATTCAAATTCTTTTGGGCTTTTGAAAAGAAAATGCTAAAAAGTTTAGGATTCAGTTTTTTGTTTAAAAAAGAAAATCCCGAACAATAATTATTGCCCGAGATTTCAATCAATCAACCAATAAACAAAACAAGTTTTATTCTTTTTTTAGCATATTAAAGAAGTCGTTTCTATTTTCTTTTTCATTAAATATTCCGCCATATTGAATGGTGGAAGTATAACTACTTTCGTCTTGAATTCCTCTACTTGAAACACACAAATGTTTCGCTTCCATAACTACAATTACATCTTCTGTATCAAGAACATCTTTTAGTTCGTTAAAAATTTGCATAATTAATCTTTCTTGAACTTGTGGTCTGCGAGAATAATAATCTACAATTCGATTTAATTTAGATAAACCAATTACTTTTCCACTTGAAACATAACCAATATGTGCTTTTCCGATAATTGGTAAAAAATGATGTTCGCAAGTTGAATTGAAGCTAATATCCGCTTCAACTAGCATTTTATCATAATTATAGGAATTATCAAAAACCGAAATTTTCGGCTTATTATCTGGATTTAAACCTGAGAATATCTCTTTAATAAACATTTTTGCAACTCTATGCGGAGTTCCTTTCAAGCTATCATCAGTCATTTCCAAACCTATTTCTTCCATAATGGCTTTAAAATGTCTTTCGATGACAACCATTTTTTCCGAATCAGTTTTGCTAAACGCGTCCAAATGTAATGGAGTTTCAGCTGAAGTCATTTGATGATTGTCACCTATCAATTCAAATAATTCTTTTTCAATTGTTGTGTTCATAAGAATATATTTTTGTTTAACAAATATAATAAATAATTAAACAAAATATTTATTTTAACTTTAATTTAAAAACTATTCAATTATAAAAAAAACTTATATGTTCATTATAAGTCAAAATACTTTGTTACTTTGTAAAAAAAAGAATTGATGATTAAAGCCAATAATATTTTTAAAAACTATGATAATCTTGAAGTTTTAAAAGGTGTTTCTATTCACATTCAAAAAGGTGAAATTGTTTCAATAGTTGGAGCAAGTGGTGCAGGAAAAACAACATTACTTCAAATACTAGGTACATTAGACAATCCAAATAAAAACACATCGTCAACTCTTGAAATTGATGGTCAAAATATCTTAAGTCTAAACGACAAAAAACTATCCAAATTCCGAAACGAAAAATTAGGTTTCATTTTTCAGTTTCATCAATTACTTCCAGAGTTTACCGCTTTAGAAAATGTATGCATTCCAGCATTTATCTCAGGAAAAGATAAAAATACAACAGAAACAGAGGCAAAAAAATTGCTTGATTATTTAGGTTTAACTGATAGGATAAATCATAAACCAAATGAACTTTCTGGTGGAGAACAACAAAGAGTTGCGGTGGCAAGAGCTTTAATCAACAAACCCGTTGTAATTTTTGCCGACGAACCTTCAGGAAATTTAGACACTAGTTCGGCCGAAAATTTACATAAATTGTTCTTTAAACTCCGAGATGAATTTGGACAAACCTTTGTAATTGTTACGCACAATGAAGAGTTAGCTGCTATGGCAGACAGAAAACTGGTTATGGTTGATGGAAAAATAACTTGAGATTATGAGTTTAATTCTGATTAGTTGGATTTATACATTATTTACATCAATAAATTTTGGAAATTTATTTTTGAGAATTCTTAAACACAAACCAACTAACGGAATAATTACATCTATTCTAGGATTATTTTTGACTACAATTTTAGCTAGTATTTGGGCTTGTTTTGAAAGAATTAATATAGAATTTCATGCTTTATTGTTAATCTTGAATGGAATTCTATTTATTCAGTCAAAAAAACAAATAACCAATATTTACAAATCACTTTATGAAGATTTTAAATTGTTTTCAAAAACGCTGAAATGGATATTTTTCTTTTGTTTTATTATAGTTTTAATTCAATCTTCTACTAGTCCAATTTTACCTGATAATGAAACCTATTATATTCAAACCATCAAATGGCTAAATGAATATGGATTTGTTCCTGGATTGGCTAATTTGCATTTATTTTTAGGCCAAACAAGTGGTTGGCATATAACGCAAAGTGTCTTTAATTTTTCTTTTTTGTATTCAAATTTCAATGACTTAAATGGATTATGTTTGGTGCTAGTTAGTTTTTACTTTTTAAAAAAACTACAATTATACTCTGAATCAAAATCAATTATTGATTTGCTTTTCGGGTTGTTTCCAATGTTGTATGTTGTTTTATATCCATTCGTAAATTCACCTTCACCCGATTTGATGGTGTATTTATTAAGTTTTATAATTTTTTATTTATTCCTAAAAAATGCAACTTCAAATTACTTACTAATAGTAGTATTTGCATTATTCGCCTTCTACATAAAAATCACTTCAGCTATTTTATTAATGCTTCCAATACTGCTAATTACTTTTAGATATCCTGTAATAAAAACAAAAGTTTTTAAATCAATTTCACTTTCTATAATTGTAGTATTTCTTTGGATAATTAAAAACATAATCATTACCGGATATCCATTTTTTCCTGTTAGTAAAATCACTTTTTTTAAAGTTAGTTATGCTATTCCTGAACAAATAATTGATTATTTCTTTAGTAGTAAAATAATGCATTCTTTTTATGTTAGTCCTTATGATTTTAATCAAATCTCAAGTTCAGAATTACTTAAAAAATACTTCTTTAACAATGGAGTAGATAGTGTTTTTGCAATTATTACTTTAATGTTAGTAATAATTATTCCGTTTGTCTTTTATAGGATAAAAAACAACAAACTATGGATAATTTATGGTTTATTTATTACTCAGCTAACAATGTTAAGTTTTAGTTCACCACAGTTTCGATTTTATTTCTTTTTTACTTTGTTTTTTAGTGTATTGCTTTTAGCTTATCTTTTAAAGAATAATAAATTACTATTGCCTTTTTATTTTGGAATTTTATTTTTCACAACAATAATTTATTTTTTTCCAAATCCATTAAATTTAAATTCTAAGGATTATATAACTTTTACTAATCTTGTTTATCCCAAGCTTAATTCTTCAACAAATTGTAATTTTAAAAAAGTTACTCTTGATAATTTAAATTATAATTCTCCATCAAATACAACACTTTTTTGGATAACCGGAAATGGTTTATTACCTTGTGTAAGTCAAGACCAAATAGATTATTTTCAAGCTAACTTCAATGTAATTCCTCAAATGAATGGAACTTCTTTGAAAGATGGCTTTTATTCGAAAGAATTACCATGAATAGAAACGAACTCAAAGAATTTTTAGACGAAAAAGCAGCATTATACAACCGACCTTCCTTTATTGAAAACGATCCGATACAAATTCCGCATATGTTTTCTAAAAAAGAAGATATTGAAATTGCTGGATTCTTAGTTGCTTCTATCGCTTGGGGAAATAGAAAAATGATTATCAATAACGGTAAGAAGCTTATTGAACTAATGGATAATGCACCACATGATTTTATAACAAATCACGTGGTGGAAGACTTAGACAGGTTTGACTGTTTTAAGCACAGAACATTTAATGAAATTGATTGTGTTACTTTCATCAAAGCACTTCGCAATATTTATATTAATCACAATGGTTTAGAAAAGATTTTTACTATAAATCAAGGAAATGAAACCATGCATGAAAGCATTTCTTCTTTTAGAGATGTCTTTTTCGAAATTCCTCATTGGGTTAGAACTCGTAAACATGTTGCTGACCCAAGAACTAAATCGGCGGCAAAGAGAATAAATATGTTTTTGAGATGGATGGTTCGAAATGACAAATGTGGTGTTGATTTTGGCATTTGGAAAGACATACCTACCTCAAAACTTTCCTGCCCATTAGATGTTCATACTGGGAACATTGCTCGAAAGCTGGGCTTGATTGAAAGAAAGCAAAACGATTTAAAAGCTTTAATGGAATTGGACACCAATTTGAGAATCTTTGATCCAAAAGATCCCGTTAAATATGATTTTGCCTTGTTTGGATTGGGAGCATTTGAGAGTTTTTAAATCAATACACTTAATACTTGACTTTGCGTTAAAGAGACTTTGTCTGCAATACAATAATCTTACCTAGAAATTAGATTTATTAAATGTGCGGATGAGCTCAAGACATGTGCGAACAACATCAAGAGGTGTGCGAACAACATCAAGACACGTGCGGAAGGCATCAAGACACGCGCGGAAGACATCAAGACATGTGCGGACGACTTCAAGACATGTGCGGACGATTGAAATGTAGGAGCGGAAAGCATCTGTTTGAGTGCGGATGGCATCAAGGTTGGTGCGGATGGCATCAGTGTATTTGCGGACGGCATCAAGGTGAATTCTAACGGCATCAATGTTTGTTCTGACGGCATCAAGGTGCTTTCTAAAAGCGTAAATGTAAGAGCGTACGAGTTCAATATATTCCGCTGCGGGTTCAATTTGTTTCGCTGCGAGTTCAATTTGCTCCGCTGCGAGTTCAATGTGTTCTGCTGCGAGCTCAAGATGTTCCGCTGTGAGTTCAAGTTGTTGGAAATGGAGTTCAAAAGTTGAGCGGACGAGTTTGAAGAGTTGGAAAATGGGTTTTGTGGATGCTTTGCTGTGCGGATATAGATGATTTTTACTTTTTGTGAACATTATTGTTTAAACCTGTCAGGTTTGTTGTTTTGCTTAAAAATGAAACTTTTTTGAAATTAGGGGGATTTCCCCCTTTTTTATTTAAAGACGATTGGTTAGATTTGAGGAAATAATTTCACCACGCGAAAGGATTCGCGCGGTAGCGGTGATTGGTTAGATTTGATGGAACTTTTGCTCAAAGTCAGGAGACTTTGCACAGTTGGAACAAAAAGGGCTTCATAATTAATCAATACAAATAATAGATGACCACGAATAAACTAATATTTAAACCAAAAAAGTATAAAACATATTTATTAGTAATAGTATCTCTAGTATTTATATATGGTGGAACATTAATGATTAAAAATGGTGAAGGTTTAAAAGGTTGGTTGGCTACTTCTTTTTTTGCACTGTGTTTGTTTGTTTTTATAATTCAACTATTTCCTGGTGCTACTCAATTAGAATTAAACGAAGAAGGTTTTACAACCACCAATTTATTTAAAACCAATTTTACAAAGTGGTCTGATGTCAATTCATTTGCTGTTGGTTCAGTTGGTTCAACTAATTATTTGTGGAGAAAAAAAATGGTTATGTTTGATTATGCATACGAATTTGACGAATATGAAACAGGTAGAAACATCTCAAAGCATTTGGCAGGATATGAAGGTGCTTTACCAGATACTTATGGTATGAAAGCAAATAAACTTGCTGAATTAATGAATGAATGGAAAAGAAAATATGGTTCTTAATGAAGAAAATTTGTTTATTTAAACCTGACAGGTTTTAAAAACCTGTCAGGTTTGTTGTTTTGCATAAAAATGAAACTTTTTTGAAATTAGGGGGATTTCCCCCTTTTTTATTTGATGGCGATTGGTTAGATTTGAGGAAATAATTACACCACGCGAAAGGATTGCTTTGCAAGTCGCTGTGCTCTTGCCGCGCGGTAGCGAGGATTGGTTAGATTTGAGGAAATGAAAAAACCTAACAAAAGATTTAAACATTAGCCATAAGCCAAAAGAACTCATGAATAAATTACCTAAAATTCGTCTTTTTCTCCATAAGAATCAACAAAAAGTTTATTATTCAATATTAGGCATTATAATTATATTTCTCTTAACATTAATTTTCTTTATATATAAAGATTTGAAAAGTCAAAATATTGTTAAGTATTGCTATGCCCTATTTGTTGCTAATGCAATAGCAGCAAATTGTTTGTTTTCTTTAGGTAGATCGAATGTATTTCTTGATAGATATCCTGAAAAAAATCAACAAACATTGATCTATTCTGCAGGAATTGCTTTTTTAGCAAGTGCTCTTATAGGCTTACTAGTTAGTGGTTTTATTTATTTTGAACTTAGTGAAGTTTTAGACCAATTCAATTTGACAAAGAATGAATACTATATAAATTTAATCCATTTTACAACAGCTATTCTTTTAACGTTTTCAATCATTGGTTCAATTGTCGGAATAGTAAATTTCTTTAGATGGTTTAGGCATGAAAGTGAAAAACTGATGGGATAATTAGATTTCATTACAGTAATAATGAATATCAGCATTAAATTAAGTATTACTTGTTCTTAACTCTGTTAATAAAATTCATTCATATTTTTAAAATTCAATGGTTTAAATATATAAATTTCTAATTCATTCCTTTTTGGACAAAATCAAATTTAATCATGAAAAATTTTGAATATCTCGATAGCGAGAGAGAAAAACTATGGGAACGAGTAGTTGCCTTAGAATTGGAGTTAAACAAGAAAACATCAGATTATGAAAAAGAAGCTAAACAAGCTTCAAAAAAAGCATCTGAATTTAAAAATAGGAGTTATGAAGCAAAAGAATTAGCAGTTACAAATTCTAATTTAATTCAAACTAAAGCAGATGAAGCTAAACATCTCTTAACAAATATAAAAACTGTCAAAACTAAATCAGAAGACATTTTAAAAAAAATTGAAGATTTTGATAAAGATTTAGATTTAAGAAGTGCAAATATCAGCTCTACTGTTGAAACGCTAGAAGAAAATTTTGAAAAAAATGAGGAGTTAATAGAAAAGCTTGAAACACTTAATAGCCATTTTGAAGAAGGCGATGAAACAGCTGGAAAAATTGAAACACTTTATAAATCTATTCAAGTTCGAAAAAGGGAAATTGACAATACACATCGTGATATTTTTGGATATACTGAAATTCAAAAAGATGAAAATGATAAAGAAGTAGAAGTCAAAATTGAAGGTTTAAAAGAACAACTAGATGAAACCTATGATGAACTTGTAGATAGTTTAGATAAATTAGAAAAGGATATTGCTAAAACACAAACAGATACCCAAAATAATTATTCAAATTTTATTATTGAGAAAGAAGAACATTATAAAAAGACTCATGATGAATGGAATAAAGAATATGATTCTGTCTTAGATAAAATAACAAAATTATTGCCTAACGCATTAACTACAGGTCTTTCATACGCTTATTCAGAAAAAAAAACTAATGAACTTGAAGAAAGCAAAGACTATGCAAAAACATTTCGATGGGCTGTTTTTGGTTTAACACTTGTCTCGTTAATACCTTTTGGATTAAGTGTTTTTTTCATCTATCAAGATAAACCTTTTTTAGATGTTATTAATTACAGTCCAAGACTTGTATTAGCTATTGTGCCATTGTATATTCCTATCCTTTGGATAGCATACTCTTCAAATAAGAAATTAAATTTATCAAAACGCTTAATTGAAGAATATACGCATAAGGAAGTTTTAAGCAAAACATTTGAAGGTCTTTCAAGGCAAATTGACTCAATTGATGACACAGATATTTCAACAGATTTAAAAATTAAACTTCTTTATAATATATTAAGTGTAAGTTCTGAAAATCCTGGAAAACTAATTTCAGATTATAATAAATCAGACCATCCATTAATGGATGCATTGGAAAAAAGTGCCAGTCTCTCAGACGCAGTTGAAAAATTAGAAAACATTCCAGGCTTATCCAAGTTAACAAAAATTCTTGATAGAAAATCAAAAAAAATTATTCAAGAGCAAGCCGAAAAAGTTGACAAAACATTGGGTGAAGTCACTGAAGAATTATTTGATGATGAAATTGAAAAAATCTAATGAAATTTGAATACAACAAACCGATAGAAAATTTGGTAGAAAAACTTAAAAAAGAAGCTACCTTAAATAACGGAAAACTAATCGGTAATGATAAGAATGGTCATTTTGAAATAAAATCAAAAATTGGTTTCTTTAAAGGGTTTTACAATATTGAAAATAAAACTATTTCAATAACAATTGAAAAAAAACCTTTTTTTATTAGTCATGCTTTAATTGAAAGTCAAATTAAAAAAAATTTAAATTATTATTAGTCTATTTACACTTAATACTCAACACTGAAAATCTAACCTCCGCTTCCGCGCGAATCTTTCGCGTGGTTTTTAAATAGGAACAAATAACAAAGTATTATGTGATGCTTCCTTTGTCAGCAGGACAAGGTTGGTGGGTTGGGTTGATATCATCCCTAACGGGATTTTGGTTTTGTGGTGTTATGTTTTCCGTGGGTTGAAACCCACGGCTACCAATATTTAATCCCTAACGGGATTTTTTTTTACTACGACTGAACACTGCAAACTGAACACTGAGCACCGAAAACCGAGCACTGCACACTAAATACTAAACACTAAGGTATAAATTGTTACCTTTGCCCAAAATATCATCTACATGGCTACTTTTGAGCAATTCAATCTTCCAAAATCATTACAAAAAGCGGTTGACGAACTGGGGTTGACTACTCCTACTCCTATTCAGGAAAAATCTTTTTCGGTAATTATGTCGGGAAGAGACGTGATGGGAATTGCGCAAACGGGTACTGGGAAAACCTTTGCTTACCTGTTGCCTATTTTAAAACAATGGAAATTTATTGCTACGGATACGCCACGGGTTTTGATATTAGTACCTACCCGAGAATTGGTGGTTCAGGTAGCAGCTGAAGTAGAAAAACTAACCAAATACATGTCGGTGAGAACGCTTGGCGTTTATGGTGGTGTGAACATCAACACTCAAAAAACGGCGGTGTATCAAGGTGTTGACATTTTGGTAGGAACACCGGGACGTGTGATGGACTTGGCGCTGGACAATGTGATTCGTTTTGACAGCATGCAGAAACTTATCATTGACGAGTTTGACGAAATATTGAATTTAGGGTTTCGTTTTCAGGTTACGTCGATACTGACGATGCTGAAAAACAAAAAGCAAAGCATCTTGTTTTCGGCTACCATGACGGATGATGTGGATGAAATGTTGGACGAATACTTTGAGTTTCCTGAGGAAGTTTCTTTGGCACCCAGCGGAACTCCGTTAGAAAAAATAGAACAGTTTCATTATAAAGTGCCAAACTTTTTAACCAAAGTAAATTTGGTGTTGGAACTATTGCAAGATGAATCGTTGGAGCGTGTGTTGCTTTTTGTAAACAACAAAAGAACAGCCGATTTATTGGCAGACAAAATAGAAGAAGCCTATCCGGAGCAATTTGGTGTAATCCATTCGAACAAATCGCAAAACTACCGTTTGCAAACCATGGAACAGTTTCAGGAAGGCAACTTGAGAGGTTTAGTTACTACGGATGTTATGGCGAGAGGTTTGGATATTTCAGACATCAGTCATGTTATTAATATAGAGTTTACTGAAATTCCAGAGAAATACATTCACCGTATTGGTAGAACCGGTCGTGCGGATAAATCGGGGATTGCGATTAGTTTGGTAGCGCCAAGCGAAGAGGAAATCATGATTGAAGCCGAGCTGTTGATGGAAAAAGAAATTACTTTGCTTCCGTTTCCTGAACAGGTAGAAGTTGTTGAACGCTTGCTGGACTTTGAAAAGGATAAAAAGAAAATGAAGTTCTTGATGAAAAAGCCAAAGCTGGAAGGCGGTGCTTCATTTCATGAGAAGAAAGACAAGAACAAAAAAGTGAACCTTGGCGGACCATCGAAAACGAAAAAGAAAACAAGTTCTTCGGTGAATAGAAATATCCTTAAAAACAGAGCGGCGAAGCGGAAGAAGAAGTAGTGGTCTTAGGGAAAAGGGATTAGGGATTAGGGATTAGTTGAAAGTGATTTTGAGATTCCTACGGAATGACAACGCTTCTCGATTAGCTTCGCTCCGTTCGGAATCTATCCTCGGGTCATTCGCCTACGGCGAACACTCGAAGTGACGATAATCAAATGAAACATTGTTTAAAAAGTCTATTCTCTTTATTCGAAAACCAAACAAACTGGCGAGCATAACTCTATTCTGTTTCCTGTATCAGTAAGCATTCCCGTTTGTTTATCAACGTTGAATATCACTACATTATTGGTGTATTGATGTGCTACCAGAAGGAATTTGCCTGATGGATCGATTGTAAAATTCCTTGGACCTTTGCCTAACGTGTTCAACGTTTGTTTGAATTTTAGTTTTCCATTCTTTTTGATTTCAAAACAGCTAATCGTATTGGCATCGCCTCGATTTGTAGCGTATAAAAATTTACCATCGGAAGAAACATGTATATCGGCAGCGCTGGTATTTCCTTTGAAATCATTTGCAACAATGCTGGTTTCCTGAATAAGTTTTAAGTTTCCGTTTTTATACTTAAACACATCTAGCGAACCATCCAACTCATTGATTAGATATAAATAATTTCCATTTGGGCTAAACGAAAAATGCCTTGGACCGCTACCTGGCTTGATTTTTATAGCATTTCCAAAACTTAAGGTATTGTTTCGCTCCTTTGTATTGAATTTGTAACTATAAATGAAATCGGCACCTAAATCAGTAGCCAAAAGATGCTTTTTATCGGGTGCTAGTTGTACCATGTGAAGGTGTGATTTCTCCTGACGTTCTTGGTTTATGCTTTTGCCATTGTGTTTGAAGACTTGTTGAAAAAGCAATTCACCGTTTGGTTTTTTATCAAATATTGAAATGGTTCCACCACTGTAAGTAGCCACAATAATGTTTTCATCGGTAGCTGTAATATAACAAGGATCGGCACCATGAGCATCAACTTGATTGAGTAATTCTAACGTTCCCGATGTAGCCGAATAATTAAAAACACTTACTTGGCTTTTATCGCCTGCTTCGTTGACGCTGTATACTTTGGTTTTATCCTCTGAAATGGTTAAATAACTTGGGTTTACAATTCCTTTAGTAGATGATTTTAATTGGGCTTTACCCGTAGTGCTATCAAAATCATAAACATAAATTCCATCGCTTTCGCAGGTATTGGTGTAGGTTCCGATTAACAAGTGATGCTTGTTTTCTTGCGCAAGTATTGAAAAATTGATGAAAACAACGGTGAACAGGATGATAGATTTGGTCATGATAACAATTTTGCTTTAAACAAAAATAACCGAAATGAAGTATTAACAGATTTTTTATCATTTAAAATTCATAAAACCGATGTTAAAAATCATAAAAAGTACTATTTTTGACAAATCTTAAAAACAATGCAATTTAAACATCCAGAGTTTCTATACTTTCTTTTCTTATTGGTTATCCCAATTCTGGTTCATTTATTTCAGCTGCGTCGTTTTAAAAAAGAATACTTTACCAACGTTCAATTTCTAAAAGAACTTGCCATACAAACCCGAAAAAGTGCTACTATTAAAAAATGGTTGTTGCTTTTCACTCGATTACTACTCCTAACCTTCTTGATTCTTGCCTTTGCGCAACCTTTTTTTACCGCTAAGGAAAGTAAAAAGGCGACCAACGAAATGTATATTGTTTTGGACAACTCCTACAGTATGCAAGCCAAAGGAAAACAAGGCGAACTGTTGAAACGAGCTGTACAAGACTTGCTGGAACATACACCCGAAAATCAAAACTTTTCGCTGATTACCAACTCCGAAAACTACTGGAACACGGACATCAAATCGGTGCAAAGAGATTTGCAGAATCTTGATTACAGCGCTGCGCCTTTTGAACTGGAAAGTGTGATTGCTAAAATAAATGCCCGAAAATCGGCATTCAACAAGGATATAATTGTTGTTACGGATGCCATTGGTGCCAAAAACAATCAAACCAAAGGATTTAAAAAAGAAGACAATATTTACTTTATCATTCCGGATGTGGAACAGAAAAACAATGTTGCAATAGACAGTGTTTACCTAATGCAAACTTTGGATAATTTCTATGAAATTGGTGTGAGTATTTCTGCTTATGGAACGAATCAAAAGGAAACTCCTGTTGCGTTATACAATAACAAAAAGTTAGTTGCTAAAACCTTACTTGCGTTAGACAAAACCAAAAACACTATCAATTTCACTATTCCGAAAGAAGATTTTAATGGGTATGCAGCTATTGAAGATAAAGGTTTGAGCTATGACAATACGTATTACTTTAGTATTTCAAAACCAAGTAAGACCAACGTTATTAGTATTGGTGATGCAGAGAAAAGTAATTTCCTGTCAAGAATTTATACCAGCGATGAGTTTAACTATGTGAACTTTCCTTTGAACAGTTTGGATTATAACCAAATTGAAAAGCAAGATGCTATTATCTTAAATGAGTTGACTACCATACCACAAGCGTTGCAAACTACTTTGAAAACCTTTGTTTCGAAAGGTGGAAATGTGGTTTTCATTCCTTCGAGTGAAAACAGTAATGCGAATAGTTTCTTGGCTAATTTTGGCGCGATACAATTGCAATCGGCAACAACCAATGAAAAGAAAGTAACCAAAATTAATTTCAATCATCCGTTGTTCAGCACGGTGTTTGAGAAAAAGATTGACAACTTTCAATACCCAACGGTTAAAAGTTCTTATACCGTCAATAGCAAAACTCCAAGTATATTGAGTTATGAAGACCAAACGGCTTTTCTGACTTCGGTTAAAAGCGATTTGTCTTCGGTATATGTTTTTGCGGCGCCAATTAGTAAAAACAATAGTAACTTTCAGAATTCGCCTTTGATTGTACCAACGTTTTACAACATGGCACAAAATGCGCAACGAACTGGAATTACTGCGCTAACCATTGGAGAAAGTCAGCCGTTTATTGTGGATGCTACGATTGGAAAAGATGAAATTTTGGAGATTAAAAATGATGCGGATAAATTTATTCCTTCGCAACAATTCATGGCAACCAAAGTTAAAATGACTTTCAACGAAAATCCGAAAATGGCGGGGAATTATGGCATTTATAACGGAACTAACCTAATAGAAAACATCAGTTTTAACTACAACCGAACCGAAGGTGATTTGACACAAAACAACAGCAGCATTGCTGACGATTATAATTTAATAACCGATGTGGAAAGTGTGTTTAACACCATCCAAACCGATAGAACTGATACGCAAATCTGGAAATGGTTTGTGGCGTTGGCACTACTCTTTTTAGTGATTGAATTACTAATTCAAAAATTTGTAAAATGAAGGTAATAATTAGAAATGCAAAAGTAATTGATGAAAACAGCTCGTTTCACAATCAAACCGTTTGCTTAAAAATTAACAACGGTACGATTGAAGAAATTGCAAAATCGATAGAAAAAGAAAACGGCTATGAAGAAGTTACTGCTGATGGATTGCACGTTTCGCAAGGTTGGTTTGACAGCAGTGTTTCGCTGGGCGAACCTGGTTTTGAAGATAGAGAAACCATTGCTAACGGATTGGACGTTGCTGCCAAAAGTGGTTTTACTGGAATTGCTCTGCAACCTAATACTTTTCCGGTTCTTGATAATCAATCGCAAATTAATTTTGTAAAACAAAAAGCGGCAAACGCTGCTACCGATTTATATCCGATTGGTGCTTTGACCAAAAACAGCGAAGGAATGGACTTGGCGGAACTGTTTGACATGAAAAATGCCGGAGCTATTGCCTTTGGAGATTATAACAAAAACATGTCGAATGCCAATCTATTAAAAATAGGTTTGCAATATGTTCAGGATTTTGATGGATTGGTACTTGCCTACTCGCAAAACGAAAAAATAAAAGGAAACGGTGTGGTAAACGAAGGAATAGTTTCCACACGATTGGGATTAAAAGGAATTCCAAACTTAGCGGAAGAAATTGAGGTTGCAAGAAACTTGTTTCTTTTGGAATATACAGGCGGAAAAATGCACATACCAACAGTTTCAACAGCTAAATCGGTACAATTAATTAAAGAAGCAAAAGCCAAAGGATTGAAGGTGACTTGTAGTGTTGCGGTACATCACTTAGTGTTGAATGATGAAGTGTTGGATGGATTTGATACACGATATAAAGTTACGCCACCATTACGAACCGATGAAGACAGAAAAGCGCTGATTAAAGGAATTTTAGACAATACTATTGATTGTATTACTTCAGATCATAATCCAATAGATATTGAGCATAAAAAGATGGAATTTGACTTGGCAAAGAATGGAACAATCGGGTTGGAAAGTGCTTTTGGAGCTTTGGCAACTGTTCTACCAACAGATGTAATCGTCAAAAAACTAACAGCAGGAAGAACACTATTTCAACTTGAAACTTCAACACTTGAAAAAGGAAACAAAGCCAACCTGACTTTATTTACCACAGAGAATAATTGGAGTTTCACTAAAGAAAACATACTATCAAAATCTAAAAACTCCGCTTTTCTAGGGCAACCAATGAAAGGAAGCGCCATTGGAGTTTATAATAATGGGAAATTAGTGATTAGTGATTAGTGATTAGTGATTAGTGAAAAATAATAAGTAAATGGATAAAGGAGTAATAAAAGAGGGAAAAACAGCTGCAATTATTAGTTATATATTGATTGTTGGTCCGTTAATTTCGCTTTCAATGAATAGTGAAAATAAAAACCCATACGCATCGTTTCATATACGACAAGGATTAGGATTAACGCTGAGTTTTATAATTTTGGGAGTTTCAATTAGTTATTTTGAAAACATAATAATCGCAGCTTCTATGTGGATTTTTATTTCTGTACTGGCAATGTATGGGATTTTTTCTGCAGCTTCTGGAAGCACAAAACCACTTCCGCTATTGGGAAGTATTTTTCAAAAAGTATTTAAATCAATCTAATGAGTTTTTCACTATACCATATTGTTCGCGAACCGAAAGTAAAAAAAGATAAAAATCCAGTACTTATTTTGTTGCATGGTTACGGCAGTAATGAAGAAGATTTATTTTCGTTTGCCAGCGAATTACCTGAAGAATATTATGTGATTTCTGTTCGTGCACCTTATGATTTGATGTACAACAGTTATGCCTGGTATGCAATTAACTTTGATGCTGATGAGAATAAGTTTTCAGATATTCCAGAAGCACAAAATTCAAGAGATTTGATTGCAAAGTTTATTGATGAAGTCATTGTAAATTATGCTGTTGATAAAGATAATGTAACTTTAATAGGCTTTAGTCAAGGTTGTATATTGAGTTATGCTGTTGCCCTATCCTATTCTCAGAAAGTGCAACGAGTTGTAGCAATGAGCGGCTATTTGAACACTGAAATTGCTACTGATGATTATTATAAAAATGACTTCAGTAAGCTGAGAATATTTGCTTCACACGGAACGGTTGATCAAGTGATTCCTGTTGATTGGGCAAGAAATTCAATTCCTAAACTAAAATTATTAGGGATTGATGTAGCTTTTAAAGAATATCCTGTTGGACATGGTGTTGCACCACAAAACTTTTTTGACTTTAAAAACTGGTTGCAAGCATAAAAAAATCCCGAAGTGTCGGGATTTTTATTTTATTTTTCTTCGGTATCGGAACCTAAAACTTTTTTACCTATAAAATCATCACCAGCAAATAGCGGTTTATCACCTTGTTTTAAAACGTAGCCTTTATGAGGAATTAATTGCCACTCATCTAAAACCCAACTTTGACCTTCGGCAGTTCTTTTTAAAACATAGGTTTCGGTAGCGTTTGGTAAAAATAATTCCACTTGATTTGCGTCTTCACTGAACATAATAAACGCACTCAGAGTTTCATCTTCATTTTGAGGTTTATCTATTGGATTTAATTGAATACCTGTAAAAAGCTTTACGCATTCTTTATTCAATTTTGACCAAATATATCCAGCAGAAGCTAAACATCCGTTTTCATCTTTATCGATAGCTTTCATTACTTCTTTTGACTCAGTTTGAGGTAAAGTTTCCTCATCAGCCTTATTATCAGTTAATTTACAGGATTGAAAACCTGTTAAAAGAAGTAATAGATAAATTGTGTGTTTCATTGGATGTTTAATTCAAGTTCATTGGATAAAGATAACTATTCATAACTTCAAATGAAATAGTTTGATCATCGTTTATAAAATATTTTAGCATAACTTCACCCCAAAGCTTACCGTTACTATAATCAGCTATAATCCAACGATGATTCAGTATTTTAATACTATTGATTATAAACTTTTGTTCGCCTATTTTTTCTTGATCGGTATATTTATTTCCTTCTGGTGAATCATTATAAGCCAAAAGTGCTTGTTTTACTTTTTCTTCAAAACTTGAAATATCAGAAATTTTACTTTCGTATAGGTAATTTTGAGCTCTAAAATTATTCTTTAACTCAAAAGCATCTACTAAAACAGCAGTTGATGAAGAATTAGACAAACTGTCTTTTAATTGTTTATTTTCTTCGGTCTTTACTTTTAATTCATCAGCATATTTTGAAGAAAAATATTTATAAGTAAAGACATTCATCAACAATGCAATGATTAATAAATATAAGGTCAAAGACTTTTTCATTTTTTTATTAAATTAAATGGTAATTTCTAAATTATCATAAGCTAAAAACACATTTTTTGGTAATTTCTTTTGTACTTCTTCATGAAATCCTAATAAATGACTAATATGTGTTAAATAGGCGCTTTCTGGCTGAACCAAATGTATAAAATTTAAGGCATCTTGCAAATTAAAATGTGTTGAATGTTCTTCTTCTCTCAATGCGTTAATTACCAATATTTTTGTTCCTTTTATTTTCTCGATTTCTTCTTTTTCAATACTTTTTACATCTGTTAAATAAGTGAAATCTTTTATGCGGTAACCAAAAACCTGTATCGAACCATGATTGGCATTGATTGGAATTATCTCTGTATCATTGATTGAAAAAGGAAAATTATTTTTTACTTCAATAGTAGTAACACTTGGTGCGCCAGGATATTTGTTTTCATTATCAAAAATATAATCAAATCGCTTTGATAAACTTTCTAAAACTCTTTGATGAGCGTAAACTGGTATAGCCGATTTTTGCTTAAAGAAAAATGGTCTGATATCATCCAAACCCGCAGTATGGTCGGCGTGTTCATGAGTAAACAAAATAGCATCCAATTGCAAACAACCCGAAGTTAACATCTGTTGTCTAAAATCGGGACCACAATCAATAACAATCGAATTATTTTCCCAAGTAACCCAAACAGAAACTCTTAGTCTTTTATCTTTTAAATCAGTGCTTTGGCAAACAGAATGATTACTACCAACAACAGGTATTCCTTGTGAGGTTCCGGTTCCAAGAAAATAAATTTTCATTTTATTTGCACGGTTTTTGAGGTTAAATAAATATCCTAACTTAAAATGCTAAACTAAATACAAAATTAGCGTTAATTCTTTTTTAATAAAAGCCCTATTTGTTTAACTTTGCAAAGCATACACTAAACTATGGATAATTACATTACGGATATTAAGTTAAAAGGTGATAAAGCCATTGAGCAAATTCCCGCTATCAAAGATAAAGCTTTACGTATTAACTTAAATGAAAACATTTATGGAACTTTTGCCGAAATTGGTGCTGGACAGGAAACTGTTAGACATTTTTTCCGCGCAGGTGGTTCATCTGGTACAATTGCAAAAGCTATGTCTGCCTATGACAAAGACTTTAGTGATGCCATTTATGGTATTGAAGCTGATGGTAGATATGTAACTGAAAGTAGATTAAAGAAAATGTTGTCGCACGAAGTTCAATTAATTGAACAACGTTTAAAAAGAGACAAACATCCTAATAAAATGTTTTTTAGTTATGCTAATACTGTTGCTACTATAGATTTTGCAAAACAATTTAAAGGTCATGGTTGGGTTGGAATTCGTTATCAAGTAGAAGCTGAAGAAGAATACAACGAAATTACGTTACACATTCGTTTTAAAGAAACTGATGCTAAGCTTCAACAAGAAACACTTGGAATATTAGGTGTTAACTTAATTTATGGTGCTTTTTATAAACACAACGATCCAAAAAAATTACTTCGTTATCTATATGACCATATCAGTAAAGAACAAATTGAGATTGATACTATAAACTTTTCTGGACCACGATTTGAAAATGTAGACAATCGATTGATGAGTTTGCAATTGGTTAAAAATGGAATGACTGATGCCGTGATGTTTGGTCCTGATGGAAACAACATTTTACCTGCATCTATTTTATATAAAAAAAATATCCTTGCGCTTAGAGGAAGTTTCAGACCTGTAACTCAAGTAAATATGGACATGTATGAGAAATCATTAAAAATGTTCTATGATGAAAACAAGGTTGAAAAAGACAATACTCTTGTAATTTTTGAAATTACACTTTCAAATCTACGCTCAGAAGGTGAAATTGATGAAAGAGATTTTATGGACCGAGCTGAACTTCTATGTTCATTAGGTCAAACTGTTATGATTTCAAATTTCCAAGAATATTATAAAGTTGTTGAATACTTCTCGAGTTATACCAAAGCGAGAATGGGATTGGCAATGGGTGTAAATAACCTAGTAGATATTTTTGACGAAAAATACTATCGCCATTTAAGTGGTGGAATTTTGGAAGCGTTTGGTAAATTATTCTATCGTGACTTGAAAGTATTTTTATATCCTATGGAAGATGAAAATGGAGAAATTATTACTTCTCAAAACTTGAAAGTTCACCCACGAATGAAAGAATTGTATAAATTCTTTGCCTACAATGGAAAAGTAGTTGACATCACTGGATTTGATAAAGAACACTTAAAAATATTCTCGAGAGAAGTTTTAAAAATGATTGGAGACGGAAAACCTGGATGGGAAAAATTATTACCAAAAGGTATTGCCGAAATCATCAAACAACAAAAGCTGTTTGGTTATGATCCAAACCAAGTTCTTGAAGAAGCTAAATAAAAAAGAAACCCAAGTTTATAAACTTGGGTTTCTTTTTTACTTCAATATTTGAGATGCATGTTCTTTTGTTTTTACTTCGGTAATGACTTCATCAATAATTCCGTTTTCATCAATTACAAAAGTTGTTCGGTGTATTCCGTCATATTCTCTTCCCATGAACTTTTTTGGTCCCCAAACTCCAAAGGCTTGTATTACTGATTTTTCTTCATCAGCTAATAAAGGAAACGGGAAATTATATTTGTCTTTGAATTTTCCTTGTGCTTTTGCACTATCGGCACTTACACCTAATAATGCATAGTTATTGGCTTTAAAACGCTCAAAATTATCTCTTAAATCACAAGCTTCAGTTGTACAACCTGGAGTATTTGCTTTTGGATAAAAGAAAACTACTAATTTCTTTCCTTTATAATCAGCTAATGAATGTAAATTTCCATCTTGATCTTTTCCTGAAAAATTAGGTGCTTTATCGCCTTTTTGTAATGTTGTCATTTAATTTTTATTTAGAAGTTTAAAGATTAACTTTGTTTAAAGTTGTTATAAAGCCTAAAATTACAAAAATGACCAAACAAGAACGAGTAACATTTGTTATAAATACGTTAAAAGAACTATATCCTGAAATTCCTGTCCCGTTAGACCATAAAGATGCTTATACTTTATTGATTGCTGTTCTACTTTCTGCACAATGTACTGACGTTCGTGTAAATCAAATTACTCCTATCCTTTTTGCAAAAGCCGACAACCCGTTTGATATGGTAAAATTGAGTGTTGAAGAAATTAAAGAAATTATTCGTCCGTGTGGTTTATCACCAATGAAGTCAAAAGGAATTTATGGTTTATCACAAATACTAATCGAAAAATATAATGGCGATGTGCCACAAAGCTTTGAGGCACTGGAAGAACTTCCTGCGGTTGGTCATAAAACGGCAAGTGTAGTTATGAGTCAGGCTTTTGGAGTTCCTGCTTTTCCGGTTGATACGCACATTCACCGTTTGATGTATCGTTGGAATTTATCGAATGGAAAAAACGTTACTCAAACAGAGAAAGATGCAAAGGCAATTTTTCCCAGAGAATTATGGAATGAGTTGCATCTTCAAATCATTTGGTACGGTAGAGAGTATTCTCCAGCACGAGGTTGGGATTTAGAGAAAGATATAATTACCAAAACAATTGGACGGAAATCTGTTTTGAATGAATACTATAAAAAAACATCCCGATAATTGTCGGGATGTTTCTTTTAATTAGCTATGATTTTGAAGTTCATGCCACTGTATTTTACAATTTTTAATGCTTTTGAATACTGTAAAATAAAACTAACTGTCTCTTTTTTTGGTAACATTTTAGTAGCTGCTAATTTTTTCTGAGTGTAAAGTTTTGCCATATAAATTGTTTGTTTTATAGATAACGCAAAACTTTTAAAATTATTGTCTAAAATGATAAATTAATTTGATTTTTTTTTGCTAATTTTTTTAAGTTGCTAATTGCATAACGCATTCTTCCTAATGAAGTGTTTAAACTCACGTTTGTTAATTCGGAAATTTCTTTGAAACTTAAATCATGAAAGTAGCGCATAACCAATACTTCACGCTGGTCATCTGGAAGATTATTGATTAGATTTTTTATTTCAATTGCTACTCCTTCTTTTTCATAAATGCTTTCAATAGTAACTGAATCATCTTTTATGAATGCAAAAACAGAGTACTCTTCGGTATCACGATGCATGTAAATTTTTTGGTTTTTACGATAATCATCAACAATTAAATTATTGGCAATACGCATAACCCAAGGTAAAAATTTACCTTTTTCATCATAGAATTTTTTAGTTTTTAAAGTGTTTATTACTCTAATAAAAGTTTCTTGAAAGAAATCGTCAGCAATATCTCTATCATTTACTTTAGAGTAAATAAAACCATAAAGTTTTGATTGATGTCTTTTGACAAGAATCTCTAATGCACTTTCATCACCTGAAATGTACATATTGATAAGTAAAGCGTCAGAAATTTGCGTTTTAGCCATATAATTACCTTTTCAATTAGGGTTAAGAATCTAATTAATATTTAAAAAAGTAATTATTTTTCTATAGGCGAAAGTGTTTTTTATGAATTATTTATAGGTCAAATTTAACATAAATTTATTCAAATAAGCAAATTTAAATTGAAAAAACTTAAAAAAATGCGAATTTATTGGTAAACCTTGATATAATCAATAAGGTATTCTTGTGGGAAAATTGAATCATCAATCTCTAATCCACCAAAATTTCCTCCAACTGCAACATTTACAATAAAATAGAACGGTTGATTGAATGGATAAACATCTTCAGTCTTATCATTAGGTTGAAAAGTGTATACTAAAACATTGTCAACAAAAAAGTCAATTTTATCTTTATTCCAATCAATTGCATATAAATGAAAACCATTTTCTATGTTAGGTATTTTTGTTTTTTTTGAATTTATTGTGTTACCATGACTATTTTCAGTATGAAGCGATGTATAAACCATTTGTGGTTCTCTGCCAACATATTCTAAAATATCAATTTCACCACATTTTGGCCAGCCAACAGTTTTTATATTTGAACCTAGCATCCAAAAAGCAGGCCAAATTCCCTTTCCTGTTGGTATTTTAGCTCTAGCTTCTATTCTGCCGTATTTGAATTCTTTTTTATTTGCAGTTGTAATTCTAGTGGAAGTATAAATATCGTTTTCTTTTTTGATTTGAATTACCAAATTTCCATCTTTAAGGAAATGATTTTTATTGGTATAAATTTGACTTTCATTATTTCCCCATCCACAATTATTTGGACAACCATTTCCTAATTCAAAATTCCAAACTTTTTCGTCAAGTTTATCACCGTTAAAGTTTTCTTCCCAAACCAACTTAAGTTTTGAATTTTGTGAAAAACAAAAACTTGAAAGAAGCATCATTAAAAAAAGTATTCTTTTCATAAAAAATTAATCTATTAATTCAAATGTGTCTTTTAATCTTATATCATCAGATGATGAACCAATCATTAAATCAAACTCTCCCGATTCAGAACCAAATTCCAACTTTTCGTTGTAAAAAGAAAGCTTTTGATTATCAATGATGAAAGTTAAGGTTTTGGTTTCACCCGCTTTCAAATTTATTTTTTGAAAATCTTTTAATTCTTTAACTGGTCTAACTACTGAACCAAATCTGTCTCTAATATATAACTGAACTACTTCTTCACCATCAAATTTACCTGAATTTTTAATATCCATTGTTACTTGAATCGATTCCTTATTCGTTATTTTTGTTTTTGACAATTTTAAATTACTATAATCAAAGTTTGTATAACTAAGTCCGTAGCCAAAAGGAAATTTAGGAGAATTAGTTATATCAATATAACCTGATTTATAAACAATATCATTATCATTCTTTATAGGTCTTCCGGTGTTGTAATGATTATAATAAATAGGAATTTGTCCTTCGGTTCTTGGAAAAGTCATTGGCAACTTTCCTGATGGATTATAATCCCCGAAAATAACATCAGCAATTGCATTTCCAGCTTCGGAACCTAACCACCATGTATAAACTATTGTAGGCATATTATCTGCAATCCAATTGAATACTAATGGTCGACCGGCATTTATTAACACTACAATTGGTTTACCTGTTTTTTGAAGTTCTTTAATCAAATCTTCTTGAACGCCTGGAATATTAATTGAACTTCTGCTTTTTGCTTCTCCACTCATATCATGTCTTTCACCGATACTAACAACTACAACATCAGATTGGTTTGCTATCTCTAAAGCTTCTTTAAAACCCGATTTATCATTATCCAGTATTCCGCAGCCTTTTGCATAAAGCAGTTTAGTATTTCTGCCTATTTTATTTAACATTCCTTCCCATTGAGAAACAATATAGGATGAATCTATTTCTTTTAATTCTACTGCCCAAAAACCATGATTTGCTCTTTTCAGTTTAACCATTGGACCAATAAAACCAATAGTCTTTACGTTTTTAGAAAGTGGTAAAATTCCATTTTCGTTTTTTAGTAAAACAATACTTTTAGATGCAACTTCTCTAGCTGCTTTTGTATGTTCAGGATTATTCAATTGCTTTTTCTGTCTTTCAGAATCACTATAACGAAATGGGTTTTCGAAAAGACCTAATTCAAATTTTTTACGAAGTATTCTTCGAACAGCATCGTCAATTAGCTCAACTGACACCTTTTTTTCTTCAACTAATTGTTTTAAATTATTTCTATAGGCATTGCTTTCCATATCCATATCGCTTCCTGCAATAATAGCTTTTAAAGCAGCATCTTTTGAATCTTTTGCAAAACCATGATCTATCATTTCGCCAATTGAACCCCAATCTGAAACTACAAATCCATTAAAATTCCATTTTCCTTTTAGAATATCTCTTTGTAGATACTTATTACCAGTAGCAGGAATACCATTTAAATCATTAAAAGAATTCATAAACGTTGCAGCACCAGCATCTACCGCTGCTTTAAAAGGAGGAAGATAAGTTTCCCAAAGCATTCTGT
Organism: Flavobacterium sp. PMTSA4; assembly: GCF_032098525.1. Classification (NCBI taxonomy): domain Bacteria; kingdom Pseudomonadati; phylum Bacteroidota; class Flavobacteriia; order Flavobacteriales; family Flavobacteriaceae; genus Flavobacterium; species Flavobacterium capsici. Next base: position 439,626 of record NZ_CP134890.1, on the reverse strand, counting down.
CGCTCATATCAACTGAGTTATAATCGCGACCTCCAACTGCAGCTCCATAGGCAGCAAAATGTTTAGCACAAGCCATTACCGAATTAAGTTCGCCAAGTTTATTTCCTTGAAATCCTTTTACTCGTGCAATAGCAATTTTTGAACCAAGATAAGTATCCTCACCTGCTCCTTCCATAACTCTTCCCCATCTTGGATCTCTAGAAATATCAACCATTGGAGCAAAAGTCCAATGAATTCCTGATGCAGATGCTTCTTCAGCTGCTACTCTGGCTGATTTTTCAATAGCTTCTAAATCCCAACTTGCCGCTTCAGCCAATGGAATTGGAAATGTAGTTTTATATCCATGAATTACATCTAAACCAAATAATAATGGAATTTTTAATCTTGATTGCAATGCTAACTCTTGGTATTTTCGAGTTCTTTCTACTCCCATAACATTAAGCATCGAACCTAACAATCCTTTTTTTATTTCTTCTTGTTTATTTGGTTTAATAACTAATGGACCTGTAAGATTGGCATCATTAGTATATTGGTTAAGTTGGCCTATTTTTTCTTCTAAGGTCATTTTTTTTAATAAATCATCAACCCTTTCATCAATTGTTTTTTGTTGTTGCGAAAAAACATTTAACCCAATAAAAACTGACACTATAATTGAAATTTTAATATTTTTCATTTGAACTGAAAATTATTTAATAGTTAATGAATAAAAATCTAGATTACCTTCTTCAAATACAACCCTAATAGTATTTAAGCCACTTGTAAATTTTAAAGAAGCAATATCTATTGAGTTTATTACATTCTTTTGATTGGTTGATTGCAAGGCAATAGTTTTAGATAATTTAACTCCTTTTGAATCTTCTAAATGTACTTTACAAGATTCTGAGGTGTTTGAATAATTAATATAAATCTTAAATTCGCCACTTGCCTTAACATTAAAAGTATATTGTAACCATTCATTCTTTTTGATGTCAGTTACTGCATAATTATTATTCTTTAAACTTATATCAACTGCATCGTTTCTATATGTGTTTCCAGAGTTCCATTTGGAATGTTCATTTGTTGAAACCCATAAATTTGCCGAATCTGTATCATAATAGGCAAATCCTAATTTGCCTAAATCATAATTTACAGCTTGAATTATTCCGGGTGCTGTCATACTGACGAAGGGTTTCGTTTTATCTGAATAAACTTGTCTAAACATTGCATCAAGAACATCACGTCTTATAGTCAGATTATTCATTTTATAATTTTCAGCGATTTTCATTAATGTTTTAAATGCAAAATCAGAATCTGGTCCTTTTTTACCTGTTTCCCAATAATCGAGTATTTTTTTATAATCTTCAGTTATAGAAACTGATGTTATACCTGCGATATTATCAATCTTCTTCATTGGCCAAAATGCCCATCCAATATTATTCTTTTCCATTAATTCAATTGCCTGAGTAAACCATACATTTGAATTTTCGCCACTTTCTCCAAGCCATATTGGAACATTATATTCTTTTCTATAGTCAAGCATTTTTTGAATTGAAGCAGTGTCATTATAGTTCCAATACTTATGAAAACTAAGTGCTATGTTGTTATCCCAAAGAGGAAAGATTCCGTCGTAATTATTTCCCCAACAATTTCCTTCAATTATTATCAAATGATTATTGTCTACTTCTCGAATGGCTTTAGTAATTTCAATTTGAAGTTCTCTTAGTGGCTTATTGAGTTTTTCGTCACAACCATTTTTATTTGTACCCGTGAAATTCCAATTGGGTTCATTTATGATGTCATATCCACCAATCCATTGATTATCTTTATATCGCTCGGCAATTTTTTTCCAAAAAGCAATCATTTTATTTCTGTTTTGTTCGCTTTCCCATAAAGATGGTTTGGTATCATCATAATCAGAAATATTAGCGTCTTTACCTTGTCCGCCAGGTGCTGCATGCAAATCAAGAATTAAATAGATTTTATTTTCAGTGCACCATTTCAATAAATTATCAGTCATTGTAAAACCTTTTTCAAGCCAAGTGTTTTCTCCTTTGACTGTTTCTTGTTCTACAGGTAAAGTATATAAATTATAATGCATTGGAAGCCTAACGGAATTAAAACCCCATTTAGCGAGTGAATCAATATCCTGTTTGGTTATACCATTTTCAAGGTATTTTTCATAGAATTTTTTTGTTTTTTCTTCACCAATGAGATTGACAATTTTTTCTCTAATCTTAGTTTGAGGTCCAGCAAAACCATCGGTTTTCAACATGTATCCTTCCTGAACCATCCAACCGCCTAAACCAAGTCCACGAAGTATAATATTATCTCCATTTCCATTCACAATTTTTTGTTGCTCTTGATGAAGAAACCCTTGAGAAAATGAAGTTGTAGTTGCTGTTAAGATTATTAACAGCAACCAATTCAACTTCGAATTTAAATAATGAAAACAACTTGAAAACATATTTTAATAGATCAGTGTCTGAATAGATTTAGGTTGAATAGTAACTTCGGCTGCTGTGTTTCCTATACAAATGTTATAGAGAACTTTTTCATCGCTTTGATTCAAAACAACTGTAACCATTTTACCATCTGGATTTAAAAAAGAAGTGCTTATTATTTGACTTCTACTTGCGGAAGTAGCAATTCTTTTTGCTCCTTTCTCAATAAATTTTGAAAAATGACCAATTACATAAAAAGAAGGTGTAAAAATTAATTTACCCGATTTAAGATCTGCATGAACTGGAGCAAAACAAAAATTCTTAACATGATTTGGACCGCCATTTTCATCTAACAGAATGTTCCAATCAGTCCAAGCAACAGTTCCGTTATTGAAGTCATTTATCATTGATTTCCCATAGCGTTCAGCGTTACCCCAAAAATTGTATCGTTCTGCATTAAACTTTTCGACACAACCTTCAGTAAACATTAAATTTACTGATGGATACATTTCTTTTACTTTTGCAACATTGTCAAACATTTGTGCTCCACCACTCCAAGTTTCATACCAATGAAAACCTAATCCCCAAACATACTTTGAAGCTTCAGGATCGTCTAATATTGTTGAAGCACGTTGAACCATTAAATCACGATTGTGATCCCAAACAGTTATTTTTTTATCACCAAAACCAGCTTTTTTTAATGTTGGTCCAAGATACTTTTTCAAAAAATCTCTTTCATCTTCTGCAGTGTAGATGCATGATTCCCATGTTTGAACTGCCATAGGTTCATTTTGAATCGTTAAACCCCAAACAGGGATTCCTTCTTTTTGCAATTCTTGAATATATTTAACATAATAATTTGCCCAAGATTGTTTGTACTCTGTTAGTAGCTTTCCTCCTTTGAGCATTGAATTATTAGATTTCATAAATGCTGGAGGCGACCAAGGACTAAAGTAAAAAGTAGCATCTTTTCCGATAAGGTTTAAAGCTTTTTTAATTAAAGGCAATTTGAACCTTCTATCATGTTCTATATTAAAAGTTTTTAACTCTTTATCTCCTTCTTCAATATAGGTATAAGAATCAGAACCAAAATCACAGCTATTCATATTAGTGCGAATCAATGAGTAGCCAATTCCGTTTTGTTTCGAAAAATAGGCTTGCAAAAATTCTTTTTGAGCTTCATCTGATAATTTTGCGTAAACCTCTGCGCTGGCATCAGTAATAGCTCCTCCAATACCGATAAAGGTTTGAAATTTTTTATTTGGATTAACAAAAACACATGTCTGAGTTTCTAATGGCTGGTTTAATTCTTTAAAACTTAACTCATCTGTTTTTGTCAATTTTATATCACTATCACCAGTTGTTGTATAAACAGTTATTGTTTTTCCTTTTGTTGAAAAAGATGGTTGGTTTATCTTTTTTTGCTGAGAAAAAACGATTGTTGTTATTAATAGCGTTATTAGATTTATTTTTTTCATGGGATATAATTTACCAGATAAATGTTCCTGCGGAACCAGAATCTAATGAAACCAGAACCCATTTACCATTAAACTTTACATTAAATACTTGTGCGGAAGTGCTATCATTTACAGCAATCATAACATACTTACCATCGGGAGTTTTAAAAACTACATTTGAAACATTTGATATTTGACTCGAACCTATTCTAATTGAACCTTGAGGAACAAATTTTGAAGCATGTGCAATTATATAATAACTAACGTTTTTAGTGTAACTAAAATTTCCATTAATAGTAATTGCTCCTTTACAGCTATCACATCCACCTTGTGTATGTGGTCCGAATGATGTATTATTTGCTAAATTCCATTCAAGAGCATTTTTACTCCAGTTGCGCATAGAACCAATAATCACATTTTTCAAATGCCATTTTAAATCGCCTTCAAATGAACCATTAGCAGCAGTATATTGCTCTGTGAAATAAAGATTCTTGTTTGGAAATGCATTATGAACATTGCTTAAAGCTGAAATATCTCCACCGTATAAATGAAATGCAGCACCATCAATGTATTGATTAGCATTACTATCAGACATAACTGTTATTGGATAATCAGGTCTGTCACAATTATGGTCATAAACTATAATTTTTGTTGTAATTCCATTAGTTTGAAAAGCTGGACCTAGATGATTTTTAATAAAATCTGCTTGTTGTAATGCAGTCATAAGCATACTTGGATTGTTACCTCCATGAAGAGGCTCATTTTGTGGTGTAATTGCACTAATAGATATACCTTCTTGTTGCATTGCTTGAATATATCTAACAAAATATTGCGCATAAACTCCATAATATTGTTGCTGTAAGCTTCCTCCAACTGAACTACCATTATCTTTCATCCAAACTGGTGCTGACCATGGAGTAGCCATAATTTTTATGTTTGGATTGATTAATATAATTTCTTTTAGAAGATTAATTAACTGGCTGTCTTGAGAAAGACTAAAATTTGTTAACCCAACATCTGTTTGACCAGCAGGCATATCATCATAACTAAACACTGAGCTATTCAAATCGGTTGCTCCAATGCCTATTCTTAAATAACTGACAGAAATAGAATTAATTGAATTTCCAAAAAGGTCCTGCAATAATTCTTGTTTTTTTGAGGCTGCTAACTGATTTATTACTTCAGCACTTCCTCCTGTTAGTGTATATCCAAATCCATCAATAGTTTGAAAAGTTTGATTTTGGTTAACCTCAATATTTGGATAGGAATTTGTATTAGTTGTAAAACCTAAAACCGTATTTTGTTTTTCTAACTTTACGGTTTCATTGCCTTTTGTCAACCAAAAAGTAACATCATTTGTTATAGGATTTGTGTTTCCTCCTTCGCCACTGTCTGGTGATGATGAACATCCTATAAATATTATTAATAATGAAGCTAGATGCTTCCATTTTCTATTGATTTTCTTTTTCATTTTTAATTTTAAAAAAACTCATTTATCAGCTTCCGACTTAACGGAAGCTGAAGAATGACTTACTAACCTAAACAAACATTAATTATAGACTCTAACATAATCCACTTCAAGAGTTGAACTCACGAAGTTTGGATCAACTGAACCACCAAAATTTCCTCCCATTGCACAATTTAAAATGAAAAAGAAAGGTTGGTTGAAAGGTAAATTACCACCGTTGTTAAACGTATAAAACAACTGGTTGTCAACATAAAATTTTATAAATGAAGCATTCCAATCGATAGAATAAACATGAAACTCTGATGAAACATTTGAAATCAAGATACTTGAGCTATCTGCATTACCTCCTGAATGACCAGGATAATGTAGCGTTCCATGAATTCTATTCAAATCGTTTCCAACATGTTCCATTATATCAATTTCTCCACAAGCAGGCCAACCTGCAGAAGAAATATTATTTCCTAGCATCCAAAGCGCAGGCCATGTTCCACCTCCAATAGGAAGCTTTGCTCTGATATCAATTCTTCCGTATTTAACAGAATATTTATCTTTTGTGACAATACGTCCTGAGGTGTATGCGCTTCCACTATAATTTTCTTTAATAGCTGTAATTTTCAATAATCCATTTTCTACTTTAACATTTTCGGGACGATTGGTATAATACTGCAACTCATTATTTCCCCATCCACCTGAACCAGTTCCTGTTTCATAACTCCATTTAGTATTGTCTGGTGAACCATTAACATTAAACTCATCAGACCAAACTAGACTTGGCGTTACATAAACAGTTAAGTTAACTGTTGTTGAAATAAACTCATTCCCATTATAGGCTGAAACATAGATAGTATAAGTATTTGTTCCAGACTGATTAAAAGTATGACTAACTATTCCGGATGTTGATGTGATTGTTTCTGTACCAATCAATAATTTGTAAGATGTTGCATTATCGGCAGATATTATGAAATTCACAACACCACTTCCATCTCCATTTGGCAATGAAGCAGTTAATCCTACAATCTCTGTGTTTACAACTAAGTTTGAAGGTTTATTATTAGAAGAATTATCCCCTGAATCACTACTACAACTTATTAAAGGTATAAGAACACAAAAAACGATTACTAAAATTAGCTTTACTTTTTTCATAGAATTTTAAAACGTTAAAAAACACACTGGATTAATAAAATCCAGTGTGTCATAAAAAAATTAATTGGCTGGTATTAATTTAAGGTACCAAGCATTTCCAGTTTCAGTACCTTGTGCTCTCAAATACATGTAATTATCGTTTATTTCAAGAATTTCAAATTCTTTTTGTAAAGCTCCGTATCCAATAAAAGTTGTTGTACCCGATAAAAGAATACTTGTATGTGTTGTCACTACCTCTGAATTGGAAGGGTTCATGCTTGAAGGAACAAAATTAAATGAAGATGATCCGCCGCCATAATTATAACATCCTTCATCTCCTGATGATGGTATTCCAGGAATAGATGCTAATGTACCCGTTTTAGTAAATGCTCCATCAGGAGTAGCTACATTCAAAGTAAAACTATTTGAAGAGTTTTTAACAAATGTGTATGTAGCTGTATAAAAACAATTACAACAAGCAACTTTTTCATTAATTGCTGCTGACCACCATTCAGGAACATAACTTCCCTCACTCCAAGGTCCAACACCAAAATGTCCTGGTACGCTTTTATCAACAACCCAAGATTTAGAAGCATCACTAGTTAAACTTGTTACAATTTGAGGATCTGCATTAAAGCTACTAAAGACTGTTATATCTTCTGATGCTACTGTTGAAGTTCCTCCACGTCCATAAGCTATAACTGTAATTCTATAAGTATGTTCTCCAAGTGAAGTGAATTTTTTTGTAGCACTTCCTTGAGGCATATTTACAAACTCCGTTGGACTAGCTAAATCTGTAATGTCCTTGTAACCAATTTTGTATGATAATGCATCGCTAGCATTAGCATTAATGTTTACATTTCCTGAACCATCCCCAAATGGGTTTGATGAACTTTGACCAACAACTTCTGTACTTATTACTAAATTTGTTGGTGTTGTTAAATCTCCTAAATTATAATCTTCATCCTGACAAGCTATGAATAGCACGGGAATCATGATTACTACAATCGATAATATTTTAATTCTTTGTTTCATAGTATTTTAATTTGATTGTACTACATTGTCTATATAAATAACTTCACCAGTTCCATCAGCAACATCATTGTATCTAAAAACTAACTGTCTAAAAGTTGTTCCTGCTGGAATACCTAATGCTCCAAAATTAAATTCTAGTTCCTGCCACTGATTAGCAATAGTAACCGGTACTTTTAATACTTGGTTCGCAACTCCATTAGAGCCTTGTTCAAGTTCAACATTGAGTTCTTTTCCTGCTTCTGAAGCGTAAACCATAACTTTAATTTTTGAGCCATTATTGATGTTAATTGGAGTTCCATCTGGCGGAGCCAATGGTGTCCAAGTTCCACTCCAAGAAGCCGCTCCACCTGGTTTGGTATATTGCCAAACATTAGCGCTAGTGTTAATGCCTCCTGAATAAGGATTAGCTACTTTGGCAACATTAACTCCTCCAAAAGTTCCACCAATTCCATAGTTCTGATGAGAATCTTCATAAGTTATAGGTAAACTATATGGATTATAGATGGTAATTGTTTTAGTTTCTGTTGTTGTAGCTGCACCTCCGCTAAGTGCCACAACGGTTATTGTGTAACTACCAGCTGCATAAGTATGTGGCGGAAGACTTTGCCCTACTGCTTGAGAAGTTGGTGTTTCATTTACCACATCTCCATAGTAAACTAAAAAACCATTAGCATAATCTGCAGTTGCGGCAACAGTTACCTCATATCCAGCAACACTTTCGTTTATCGCAACATTCTCTGGAGCTCTATACGTTATCTGTAATGGATAATCATTTGTTACACTATTACCACCAATATCAAAAGACTGAATAGAAACAGTATAGCTACCTTCGGGATAGTTATGAGAAACACTTCCACCTGGAAAAACGTTAGTTGGACCATCTGTACCATGACCTAAAGTGACTACTGATCTAGAAACTCCTTCAGCTATTGGAGTAATTTTTACTAGTCCTGAGTTATCATTACTGACGTCAAAAATTCTATCATAATTTCCTGAGGTAACAGAATTTAACGAGGATACATCATCATCTATACCATCCTTTGAACATCCTGCAAAAAGCAATATGGCTGTAAAAAGTGTTATATTAAAAAATATTTTTTTCATAATTCTTACTTATTAATAAATTGGATTTTGTTGAATTAAGGTGTTATTAGTTTCAGCAATAGGAATTGGTAAAATTTCGTTTTTACCAGCAACAAAACCTCTGTTTCCTAACTTAGCAGGTGCATCACCCCAACGAACTAAATCAAACCATCTATGTCCTTCACCAGCTAACTCTCTTCTTCTTTCGTCTTTGATAGCACTCATAGATACTGGCACAGATGAAAGTCCAACTCTTGCTCTTACTGCGTCTAACAAAGCTTGTGCTCTGCCTCCAGTACCGCCTAATGCTTCAGCTTCCATAAGATAAGTATCTGCTAATCTAATGGCATAAGTATTTTGAGCATAGTTTAAAACTGCATCTCCACCTAAACTTCCATCGTAAACGTCAGCTTGTTTAGGTAAAAATTTGTTCAAGAAATAACCTGTATCCTGATAACCTGCTATATAACTAGCATGACCATCTTGATTAAGTGTTTTTAGATCAAACACTGTTGCATTAAATCTAGGATCACCTTGCATGAAATCATAGAAGTTTTGAGTAAATACATTGAAACTCCATCCAGATGGAAGTTCTGGTGCTTGATTATCAAGCTTGTTATAACTTCTTGGTCCAACCATAACGTTTACGGTATTGCCTTCATCTGAGCTACTTCCCCAAATACCCCAATATGAACCTTGAGCAGAATGAGATACTTCAAGAATAGACTCTGTGTTGAACTTATTGGTAAAACTCCATAAATCAGCAAAACTGCTCAATAAATGGTAACCATATTGACTTGTTTGTCCAGGAGTTCCATTTACATCTAAAAATTGCTCCGCTGCTAAAGTATTTTTACCTTCATAAAGATAAACTTTACCCAAGATAGCTTTTGCAGCTCCTCTTGTTAATCTTCCTCCATCAGTTTCGATAGTAACAGTGGTAGGCAAATTATCAATTGATTCTAATAAATCCTGTTCTATCTGAGCATATACATCTTCTGGTAATGCTTGAGGCACATTATAGAATTCTGAAGCCGATAGAGGTTGAGTTATTAGAGGAACGTTTTTAAACATTCTAACAAGATTGAAATAATAATAGGCTCTTAACGTTTTTGCTTCTGCAGTAAATCTTACTTTAACGTTCTCATCCATTGGTACACCCGGAAGCTTGGATAATAATACATTAGCTCTGTAAATTCCTTTGTAATAGTCGCTCCAAAAGCTTACAGGTATTGTATAAGGATTTATAGTATAATTTGAAAATGACTGAATACCTGCTCCATCACTTTCACCTCCACCACCAGCAACATGATCGTCTGATGCTGCATTGAACATAGTTATCATGTTTTCAAAACCGCCCGAGTTTTTTCTCAATAAATCATAAACAGAGGTCAAGGCTGCTTTTGCCTGAGCCTCATCTTTATAATAATTATCTTCAGTTGTCATTCCTTCTGGTTTGACATCCATAAAATCGCTACTACACGATGTAATAAATATTACAATAGCAGCATACAAAAATATTTTTACTTCTTTTTTCATAATTTTTATATTAGAATTGAATATTTGCTCCAAACATCAATGAACGAGCTTGTGGATAATAACCTCTATCAATACCCATTACGTCTCCTCCAATTTCAGGATCAAAACCAGTATATTTAGTTAACGTAAATAAATTTTCTCCAGAAACATAAAGTCTCACTTTTTGAAATCCAGTTTTATTGACAATTGAACTTGGCAACGAATAACCGAATTGAACCACTTTGAAACGTAAGTAATCACCATCTTCTAGATAAAAATTTGACATTTTACTAAAGTTACCGTTAGTGTCGTCTGTAGTTACACGAGGATAAGTGTTTGATGTTCCTTCACCTGTCCATCTGGTAAGAACATCTGTTTGATAGTTAGCCGTAGCTATGTCTAATCTGCGTAAACCTTGGAATATTTTGTTACCACCAGCACCCTGAGCAAAAATCATTAAATCGAAATTTTTATAATCCATATTCAATGTAAACCCAAATGTGAATTTTGGTAAAGGAGAACCTAAATAAACTTTATCATCGTCAGTAATTTGTCCATCTCCATTACCATCTGTCCATCTAAAATCACCCGGAACAGCATTTGGTTGAATTAATCCTCCACTAGAATTAACATAAGAGTTGATTTCAGCTTGATTTTGGAAAATACCTGCTGTCTGAAAACCATAAAATTCACCATAACTATGTCCTACTTCAATTCTAGAAACTGCATTCATAGACTGGAAACCAGGTCCATCATAGAAATCTATACTTTTTCCTAATCCTGTTACTTCATTTTTTACTGTTGCAAAATTTGCTTTAGCTGATAAATTAAACCCATTATCAAATCTTTTTCCGTAGCCTAGTTCAAACTCTAAACCAGTGTTTTTCATATCAGCTATATTTGCTAATGGATAACCATCAGCACCTACATAACCAGGAATAGATCTATCTTCTTGGAGAATTCCAGAAGTTTTTTTGGAATACCAATCAAAACTAAAATTGAAGTCATTTAATAGTCTTGTATCAAATCCAAAGTTTGTTTGAACTGTTTCTTCCCATTTCAAATCAGGGTTTGAAATTCTTCCAGGACTTGAACCAGAAGTTACTACTCCAGTATTTCCAAAAGTATAATTTCTTCCTCCATCTATAAGAGCCAAGAAACCAAAATCTCCAATTCTATCATTACCAATAACACCCCAACTTGCTCTAAATTTAAGGTTGTTTACAATATCATTTGCTTTCCAAAAATCTTCTTTAGAAGGCACCCATCCGAAAGATACAGAAGGGAAGTTTCCGTACTTATTGTTTTTTCCAAATTTAGAAGAACCATCTCTTCTTATTAAACCAGAAAAAAGGTATTTTTCTTTGTAATCATAGGTTACCCTTCCGAATAAAGATGTTAATGTGTTCGCTGCTACATCATAGGCATAACCAATTTTATTATCACTCGTTACAGTGGCATCGTTAAAAGAAGCATCTTGCCAGTTATTAGTTGAAAGATTGTAATGAGTTGCACTAGTTACTGTATAAAACTGATTGTTTTTATAAGCTCCTTGACCTAATAAAACTGAAAAACTATGATTGTTTATTGATTTTTCATAGGTTAAAGTATTTTCAACATTCCAGTTTAAAGCTTTATTTTCAATTCTTGAAATATTGTTTTTTCCAGTCACATTATTTACTGTTGCACTAAGATAATACAAAGGTGTAAATCCTTCTCCACCCCAAAACGCTAATTTTCCAGCTAAAACTGATCTGAATTTAAATCCTTTAGCAGGTTTTATTTCAGCAAAAACATTTCCTATGAAATCGTGTGACCAACTATATTGTCCCATTCTTGTTTTTGCATATGCAATTGGATTTGTCATTTCTTGACCAACAGTTCCAGAAATTCCATATGGATTTCCGTTACTATCTTTTACCGAAAATTCATTATTATATGGTGCTGCGTTTGCAATTACAGGATCAGTAACAACAACAGGAGTTATAGGATCTAAAGCTAAAGCTGAACTCAATGGTCCGCCGTATTCACTGTTGGTATTACCTATACCCATTGTTTTTTGGTAGGTATATCCAATTGTTTGACCAACAGTTAACCAATCTTTTACTTTGTGATTTGAATTTAATCTAATATTCTTTTTATCCCAATTTGAAATTTCAGGCAAAACAATACCTTCCTGATATTGATTACCAAAAGACAAATAGTAGTTAGACTTGTCATTTCCACCACTTAAACTTAACTCATGAGAGAATCTTCGAGCACTAGTATTGAAAATTTCTTTTTGCCAATCGGTTCCTTTACCCAATGAACCTAAATCGGGATAAGGAATATTTCCTGCTCCATTACCATTAATATATCTTTCATTCATTATAGCTCCATACTGAGTAGCATTAAGAAGCTTAACAAAACGCTCCGGCGAAGAAGTACCCACAAAACCATTGTATGTTATTGAGAGTTTACCTTCTTTACCTTTTTTGGTAGTAATCAAAATAACACCCGCAGCAGCTCTTGTTCCATAAATGGCCGCTGAAGCATCTTTTAAAACCTCAATAGACTCAATGTCTGCTTGATTAATTGCTCCTAAAGCTCCACTATCAACAACTATTCCGTCAACAACCCATAAAGGATTGTTATCATTCAATGTTGTAATACCTCTAACACGGACAGTAGAACCAGAACCAGGTTGACCTGCATTCATTGCGATTGTAACACCAGCAGTTCTTCCTTGGAGAGCTTGTTCAACTCTACTGTTAGGTACTTTTTCTAAATCTTTTGCTGTAACTTTAGAAATGGCAGCAGTTACTACGCTTTTCTTTTGTGTACCATAACCAACATTGACAACAACTTCCTCAAGTTTATTTTCTGCTTCTGATAAGGAAATATTCATTTCCCCCGAAGTAATTGTAACCTCTTGAGTATTGTATCCAATAAATGACACAACTAATGCTGTAGCCTCGTTGGGCACACTAAAATTGAATTTACCGTCAATATCGGTTGTTGTGCTGACCTGATAGCCTTTTGCCACAACGTTTGCTCCTGGTAGAGGCATTCCACCTGAGCTGACTGTTCCGCTGACTTGTTTTTGAGCAAGACCAGTTACAGACATAAAGAATAGTAGTGAAAATAGGAAAACATTATCCCTGAATTTTTCAAAAATTTGCTTTACTTTCATAAGCTTTGGTTAATTTAAATTTTTGGTTAGTTTTTTAACTTATTTGTACAACTTGTTAACGTGGTGTTAAATTATTCAAAATGAAAATATCAACATGATAATAAACCACAACAAAAAATATACATATTGAAATTTTTAGTGTAAAAAAATGAGAATATGAAAAAAATCTATGTGTTATAGTGCATTTAACAGAATAAGAAATCAAAAAAAGTTTTAAAAAAACTGCACGAAAAGGTTGTTGTTAAGGTAATGTTGAGGTAAAAAGTACTATTTCGTATAGTTAGATGCTCAAAATATAATTTACCAAGCCGTCATCATGCGTTAAATTTAGTTTTTTTCGCAAACGATAGCGTTTTATTTCAACACTTCGTATCGAAATGTTCAACATTGGAGCAATCTCTTTTGAAGATAAATTCATACGTAAATAGGCACATAATTTCAAATCGCTAGGTGTTAAACTTGGATGTGCGTTTTTAATCTTCTTTAAGAAGTCTTTATCAGCATTATCAAATGCTTCTTTAAATTTATTCCAAGAATCATCATTAGAAATGTTTCTGTTTATTGTTGATATAACAGTTTTTAAACTTCTGTTTGAACTCACTTCAGCTGATTTCTTTAAATCTTCCTTGATAATTTCCAGCAACTCATTCTTTTTAATCAAACTCATTGTTGAAACTGCCAATTCTCTGTTTTTAGCATCCATATCTTGAGTTAGCTGTTCATTTCGCAATTTCATTAATTGCTGTTCGTTTTCTAAAGCTGATATCTCTAACAATAAATTATTTTCTTCAATCAGTTTTTCTTTCTGCTTTTGGTAATAGTTTTGATAAGACTTATTAATATAATAGGCACAAATGATGAAAAGGAATAAATAAATAATCACAGCAAGATTGGTAAGATACCATGGTTTGTTGATTGTAAAATTATATACAATTATATTATCCTGAATATCATTAGCGATTTTTGCTTTTACCATAAACTTATACGTTCCTGGTGGTAAGTTTTTGAAATTAACTGTTGATTTTCCGCTCCATTCGCTCCATTTATTCTGAAACCCTTCGAGGATGTATTGATATTCAACATCTATAAAGCGATTGTACTGAGGTACTGTAAAATCAAAAGTCAAATTGTTTTCATCATAATTTAATTCTGATTCTTCACTAATTTTCAAGCTTTTAACTGGATTTTCTAAACTATTGACACTAACAGATGTGAGGTATACTTTATGTGTCTGTACCTTAAAATTATTCAGATTAATTATAAAATAACCATCTGTTTTTCCGACTAAATATTCGTTATTTGATATTTGTGTAATATTTTCATACCCAATCATTGGATTGGTTATAGCAAAAGGAATTGATATTTTATGTTTCTTAAGTTCGCTATTGAAATTTCCTGATGTAAAGTAATAAATGTAATTCCTTGTGAAAACCCACATTTTATTAGATTTATCTACATTTATTTTTCCAGATATATATTCGTCGTTATCAAAAACAGCACTTAAATTTTTATCCTTAACAAAAATGTCTTTGGTTGGATTTAATTTAAAAATCCCTTGTTTTCCTGCAAAAAATATTGTCCCATTATATTTTGCCAAACTAATATGCTTTCCTTTTTTTGGATTTTCTACTATTTTAAATGAGTTTGCCTTTCTTAAGCTTTCATTTAAATCAACTTCTATAATTCCTTTATATTCATGACCAATATAGATTTTTTTAGTCTTGTCTTCAATTTCAAAATAACGGGAAGATATATCGAATGCTTCTATTTTATTTCTGAATTTCCATTCGCTATTGTTTTTTTCTAAAACCGATAACCCATTGTAGTTTCCTTGTAAAATTATATTGGAATTGCCTGGATAATTATTGAATTTCCAAGTTCCTGTACCTTTAAAAATCAATTGCGGTGATGTGCCTTCTATTATAAATGTTCCTAAATCATGTCCGCAAAACAAAGTGTTATCATGCTCAAACAATGCCCAAACCTGACCTTTAGTACCATTTACTAACTGAAATTTACCTTTCGAGTTTACCTCTTTATAAAACAACCCCTGATTGGTTCCTAAGTATATGTTATCCTTGAATTTTATTGAAGCATAAACGGTTCCTAAGTAACCTTCATCATCCAAATAGCTTTTTGCTGGTGACTGAATATTGATGCAATCAATTCCGTTGTCTAAACCAAGCCACAAATTGTTAGCCGAATCTTCTTCTAATGAAAGTATTGTATTATTACTTAAACCTGAGTTTTGCTTAATGTGATACTCTGTTTTGCCTGCTTTGTCTAAAATGTAAACTCCGTTTGAGATAGTTCCGAGCGCAAAGCCACCATTGGATAGTTTTTTAGCACAAAAAATAGAATTAGGTCTCAATTCATCCTCGGAAACAAAATGATATGGTTGAAGTTTACCTTCTTTTAATTGAAAAATTCCAGCTCGCTCTGTTTGCAACAATAATCCGTCTTGATTTTCGAAAATTTCTACAATTCGATTAGTTTTAATTCTTTCGTCGTCATTTACAAGTAAACTTTGCCCATTGACAACTTCATACAAACCTTCGCCAACAGCTTGAAAATAAATTGAATTATCAATTTTATAAATTCTGAAGATATATGGGTGATTGTCTATGAACTGAAATGTTTTTTTCTTTAAATCATAAACGTAAATTCTGTTAAATGATTGAAAAAGTATCCAATTATCTGCTTCTAAAATATTCCAAAAATGTTCATCCTCTATTAGCTTGTCTTTTATTTTACTACTCAATGAAACATATTGCAACAATCCTTCAGAGTTTCTTTCCCAGTAACCAAACTCCATATAACAACCTGTATAAATCCTAGAACCAATAACTTTTACAGAGCGAATTATAGTTTCGTTTGGTGAAGGGTATAATTTCCAATTTGAACCGTTGTATTCTAATAAACCTTCATTGTTTGCAAAATAAACAAACTGATTTTCATCTTCTGAAACCATCCAGTTTTGATTGCCTGCACCATAGACATTTGATTTAAACTTTACAATTGGAGGTAGGTCTTGACTAAATGATGAAAAGGCTAAGAAAAATAGAGTAAAAAAGTAAAATGATATTTTATTCATGGCTGTTAAGTAGTAAATCATTGTAAAAATATCGTTTCGTTTTCAAACGACAAATAAATAGAAACAGTTTTTATAGTGTACTTAAATTCACTTTAGAAATTCATACATTTGCAATTATTCCTTTTTTGCTATGAAAAGTACTGAAATTGCTACACTTGAACCTAAAAAAAACATCTTAATTAAAGGTGCTGAAATACATAATCTAAAAAAAATTGATGTAGTTATCCCAAGAAATGAATTGGTGGTAATTACTGGATTGTCAGGTTCAGGGAAATCGAGTTTGGCTTTTGATACACTTTATGCTGAAGGACAACGACGCTATGTTGAAAGTTTGTCAAGTTATGCACGTCAATTCTTGGGTAGATTGGATAAACCTAAAGTAGAATACATTAAAGGAATAGCACCTGCCATAGCTATTGAACAAAAAGTAAATACCACAAATGCTCGTTCAACCGTTGGTACCTCTACTGAAATCTATGATTATTTAAAATTGCTTTTTGCACGAGTTGGAAAAACTATTTCTCCGGTTTCGGGTAAAGAAGTAAAAAAAGAAACGGTTTCTGATGTTATCAATGCCGTGAAAAAGTTTCCATTAGACAGCAAATGGTTGCTCCTTGCTCCTATTCATTTGGAAAAAGGAAGAAGTCTTGAGGATAAATTAAAAGTATTGCTTCAACAAGGTTTTGCTCGTGTTTTGGTAGATAATGAAATGGTTCGCTTGGATGAGTTTGATGCAGAAGCGACTAAAAAGAAAGAGGTTGTATTGATTATTGACAGAATCATTACTAAAGATGATGAAGCTTTTTATAACCGACTGGCAGATGCAGTTGATGTAGCTTTTTTTGAAGGTAAAGGCGTTTGCTTTTTACAAAATTTAGAAACTAACGAACGCTTTGAATTCAGTTCGAATTTTGAATTGGATGGCATTACGTTTCTTGAACCAAATATTCATTTATTTAGCTTTAATAATCCTTATGGTGCTTGTCCTACTTGTGAAGGTTATGGAAACATTATTGGGATTGATGAAGATTTAGTTGTTCCTAATACTGCTTTATCTGTTTTTGAGAATGCTATTTATCCCTGGCGTGGCGAAAGTATGGGTTGGTATCGTGATCAATTGGTGAATAATGCCTATAAATTTGACTTCCCTATACACAAACCCTATTTTCAACTAACTGATGAACAAAAAGATTTAATTTGGAGAGGAAATAGTTATTTCACTGGATTAAATGAATTCTTTCAGGAACTTGAAGAAAAGAATTATAAGATTCAAAATCGTGTTATGCTTTCGCGCTATCGCGGTAAAACGAAATGTAAAACCTGCAACGGTAAACGATTACGAAAAGAGACTGACTTTATAAAAGTAGGTGGGAAAACCATAACCGAGTTGGTTGATGTTTCCATTAAAAAACTAATTCCATTTTTTAAAGAATTAGAGCTTTCTGAATATGATTATAAAGTAGCAAAACGCCTTTTGTTGGAAATCAATAATCGATTGAATTTTTTGAGTGATGTAGGTTTGGATTATTTGACATTGAACCGAAATTCGGCTACACTTTCTGGTGGTGAATCGCAACGTATTAATTTAGCAACCTCTTTAGGTAGTAGTTTAGTTGGCTCGATGTATATCCTTGATGAACCGAGTATTGGGTTGCATCCAAAAGATACTGAACGATTGATTCAAGTACTAAAAAATCTTCGTAATCTTGGGAATACTGTTATCGTGGTTGAACATGATGAAGACATCATGAAAGCTGCTGACAGAATCATTGATATTGGTCCTGAAGCAGGAACTTATGGAGGTAATCTTGTGGCTGAAGGAACCTTTGATGAAATCTTAAAATCGGAATCTTTGACTGCGCAATATCTAAACGGAACACTTGAAATTTCGGTTCCAAAAAAACGCAGAGTTTCTAAAAACAACATACAAGTTATTGGTGCCAGAGAAAACAATTTGCAAAACATTGATGTGACTTTTCCTTTAGAATGTTTGACGGTTATAACTGGAGTTTCGGGAAGCGGAAAAAGTACTTTGGTGAAAAAGATTCTTTATCCGGCGATGCAGAAAAAAATAAACAGCATTGGTGATAAAGCTGGTCAGTTTACGGAATTGAAAGGTAGCTTTTCGCATATAAGGAATATTGAATACATTGACCAAAATCCTATTGGAAGAAGTTCACGTTCTAATCCTGTGACGTATATTAAAGCCTATGACGATATTAGAGATTTGTTTTCGAAACAAAAGTTATCTAAAATTCGCGGATATCAGGCTAAGCATTTCTCGTTTAATGTTGATGGCGGACGCTGTGAAACCTGTAAAGGTGACGGAAGCATCAATGTAGAAATGGTTTTTATGGCCGATGTTGAATTGCCGTGTGAAACTTGTGGCGGAAAACGCTTTAAGAAGGAAGTACTGGAAGTTACTTTTGAAAATAAAAACATTGATGATGTGCTGACGATGACGGTTGATGATGCAATTAGTTTTTTCAAAACGCATAATCAGGTGAAGATTATCCAAAAACTACAACCTTTGCAAGATGTTGGATTGGGCTATGTGCAATTAGGGCAATCCTCTTCTACTCTTTCTGGTGGTGAAGCACAGCGTATCAAATTGGCTTCCTTTTTAGTAAAAGGAACGACCAAAGAAAAAGCTTTGTTCATTTTTGACGAACCAACCACTGGATTGCATTTTCATGACATCAAGAAACTATTGGCTTCGTTTGATGCCTTGATTGATAAAGGTCATTCAATTATTGTTATTGAGCACAATCTGGATTTAATTAAGTGTGCTGACTGGATTATTGACCTTGGTCCTGAAGGTGGCGAAAATGGAGGACAACTGCTAGCAGTTGGAACTCCTGAAGAGATTGTAAAGAACAAAAAATCGATTACTGGAGCGTATTTGAAGGAGAAACTGTAGTTATTGTCTGCTGAAATTCAGTATAAATCCGTCAGCGCCTGAACCTGTTGAAGTTTCATTTTGATTTATCGTCAAATTATTATTTGTAATCGTATAACCACCAAACTCCTGACTGTTAATATTAATATATTTAACTCCGTTTATTTCCGTTGAGGTATATTGATAGGTTCCTGTTTCAAAACCGCTGTAAATTGCACCTTGTGACTCGTTATTGATTACGGTAAGCGTTTGACCATTGAACTTCCATGTAATTACGCCCGATGCATAGTCATCGTCTATTCCTGCAAAACCACCACTGATATTTGTTACTTTCCAAATTCCTTCTATTTCATCTGATTGATTTGATTGATTATCCTTATCACAACTAGTGATAAAAAGGATCGCTAAAATGATTGCTACTATTACTTTATCAATTTTCATGTTATTGTTGTTTGTTATCAGATAGATGCCAATTTATAAAGATGGTTGCCTCAGATTTTTATAATAATCCTTCAGATATAACTTTAACGACAAGTTCAATGGTTGATTTGGTATTTGTTTTGGCTAATATATTTTTCCTATGTGTATCAACCGTTAATTTACTTATGAAGAGCTTTTGTGCAATTGCTTCACTTTGTAATCCATTGATTAGATAGCCAACGATTTCTTTTTCTCGCTTGGTGAAAATTTCTTTAGAAGTCTTAAAAACTTCTTCTACATCTACATCAATATAAGATGGTTCACCTTCCAGACCGATGTAGGAAAGGATGGATTTATTGTTTTTCTTTAAATGAGAAATATCAGTATGTACTGCAAGTGTTAATAATATGTTTTTATTATCATCATATTGCACTGGAACAATCTGTTGCAAGATTCTTATTGGCTCGCCTTGACTGTTGATAACCCTATAATCACTACTGATTTTGTATTTCAATATCTTATCTGCGGGTAAGTTTCTAAAAAACTTTAGGTTAGCATTTTCATAGTTTAAAAAAGTAGCCTGGTCATCAGGATGAATTATAGACATAAAAAAGTCAAGGTTCATGTCCTCTGCTTCGTAACCTAATACGTTTTTAATTTCGGGACTTAGATATTTAAATTGTAGGTTGGTGAGGTCAAAAAAGAAATAATAGAAATTGCCGACGTGAAAAATATCCAGAAGCTTTTTGTGCAGGTTAAGTTCAAAAACATCCTCTTGCAAAACTCCATTCTGAGCTGCCATACCCCATATTTTTTGCATTTCATCATAAAATTTCAACTCCATAATTGTATAATTATAATTGTAAATATATACCAAAAACACATTCCTTTTAACAAAAAATACCCAATACTAGGTATTTTTTAAAAGTAGCATTATGAATAAATTTACCTGTCAAACCTAATATTTCAACTATAGGAGAAATAAATCTAATCAATTATAAGTGGTATTAATTGTAATGGTTTAAAGCACAAAGCCTTTGGTATTACTCTTCCTCATAATTTTAACGATAACGAATTATTGAAAAGTATATCAAACATCTTACTGATTTGTAATAGTGTAACTCAAATACAAAGTGGCTAGTGGTATGTCACAAAATTCATCATAGTGTTACACTTTACATTCAGTATGATAATCTTCGATTTTTTACTTGTTTTTAGAAAGCCTGATTTCCTTACTCGTTATTGAGTTTCTGATAATTTTATTTTTACAAGCTCCTTTTATTTCACTTGTTGTACAGCATAAATGATGATTATGCCAAAGAGGAATGAAAATGGGGAAATTAATTGGAAATATCTGGGTTTAAGAATGTCGGCAGCTTTATTGGAAAAATTATGATGGTGCTGGCGTGGTACAAAATAAAGCACCAATGAAGTGCAGAGCATGAACCAACCTGCTATTTTAAAAGCTTCGGGGAATTTAGAATTGGTAGCCGATAAAATGAGTGCTACTGCCGGTATCATTCGGATTGTGATTTCGGCGTAGTTGATGAAGTTTGTGCTTCCTGCTTTTCTTAGTATGGCTCTTGCTTTTTTTGGTTTGAAAAGCATTAAAAATCCAACTCCAATAAAAAACAAACCAAAAAGTACTATTGTATATCGTGCTATTGTGTCAATCATTTTGTGGTTTTAGTTTTTGGTTTGGTGGTTTATTCGCTAATTATTTCTTTTTTATTGCAACCTATTAGTATCAATAGAGTAATCAAAAAGGAGATTTTATTCATATTAAGTTTGCGTAATACATTATAGCTAACGTTTTATAGTAATTTCTTAAAAAGACTAAATGAGCTATTAAGTGAAACTGCTGTTAGCAGTAGGTTTTTATTGAGTTAATATTTTTTGTTTTTCCTCACGATAAAGTAGTAAAACCAATCCCAGAGCAAAAAGTAAACAACTTAGTACCATAAACATTCCATTTTTCAATATAAAAAACGAAAAGCCGACTGCTGGAGCTCCAATAATAACCATTAATGAACTTATAGGATTGGTTTTGATAAAATTTGATGCGTGTACTGCTAATCCTATAAAGAGTAATGATGGACCAATAATAATAAACGGCAACAAAATAGATGGAGTATTGCTTATATGTTCACTTAATTGTGCTTTAGCAATATCATCATCTCCAAAACTCCACATTATAAAATCAATAGTACAAAGGCCTATGTGGGCAATCACACCCAAAGTTGTCAAAAAAGAAGCTACAGTATTAAGATTGTTTTTTGGAAATACTTTATTAAATGAAATGAGAAATACTGCGCCAATTAAGTTGAACCAATGTGCAAAATCTATAGGTTTTTGAAAATAAGCTAATTTTGAACCTTGCGAAAACATAATATAACTCACGACAAAAAAGAACAATCCGATTAGACAAAAGATTTTTGGTTTCATATTTTTTTGATAGAAAATGATTGTTTTTTAATTTATTGTAATTCTAAAGTTTTCGTTTTTTAAGCTTACTGCTAACGTTCCGCCGGCTTTAAGAAGTGGCGGCAATTTAAGAAAAAATAGTAAGCGGAAGACAAGGTTTCAGGACACGAGCGATGCGACTGGCGAAGCAATCCGTTAGGATTCCGGCGCAATGCTTACCAGCTATTGCGCGAAACCGCTGTTAGTGGCTGTTTTTATTTTTTTATGAAGTTATCTAATCCAATAGCGTCTTTTCTGATTTCTGATTGCCATATAGTTTTATATTTTTTGTTCAAGGATTTAAATGTAAACAGATTATATTTCTTAAAATAATTTGAATATGCCGTATTATACGGTAAATACGTTATGTTATAATTTTTCTGAAATTCAAAATCTGTTTGCGTCAATGATGATAAATTCGACACATAAACAATAAATACATTTTTTTTAGCATTACTCTTAAAATGCTGCTTTGGATTAGAACTAGTTGTTAGCTCTTTTACAGATATTGTTGTTGTTTGAGGTCTGCTTTTACTCTGCGGAAAATAAGCGGGACCATTGACTTCTTTGAGTTGAATGCCTCCTTTTAGTATTACATTGATTTCAAGTTCATTTGCCTTCACTCTTGTATCTTTGAAACCTGTAAAACTGAATATAATAAATTCATCAGGAGTTGCCTTTATGGAATATTTACCATCAAAATCTGTTTGAACTGACTTATTAGTTCCTTCGATTAATACGTTTACGCCTGGAATAATTCCAATACTATCTTTAACAATTCCACTGACTAATCTTTCTTTAGAAAGATTATCTATGACTTCTAAATTTACCTTTAAAATTGTTATAGAATCTATTGAATTGGTTTCAACTATAATATTGTGTGTTGATTTTCCAATAAAATGAGTTGGAATTTTTACAGTTATTGAGTCGGTCTCGTTTGGATATATTAAATTTTGAGGTTTGATAAGTGTTGGAACAGACGCTTTTAAGGCTTCTATAAATAGAGGTTCATTACCAATGTTTTTAAATGGAATTTTTAATTCTACTTTTTCTCCTCTCTTTACTGGATTCATTGTATACTCCAGTAAATCAAATTTTATTTTTGGCTGAGCAAATGAAATGAAGTTAGTCAACAATGTAAATACAATTGTCCATGAAAAAATTAAACTTCGATTTAAATTGATTTTCATCATTTCTATTTAAGCAGATTCGTGTTTAAAATAGGCCATAACGGGATGGTCGCTTGACGAAGTTCCGAAAAAAAAGTGAGAGATTTAAAATTTATTTTAAATATCGGTAATCTTTTTTAGAGGAGCCAAATTTTGTCAAACGTCCAGTTAGACGTAGTCCGCAGACGTTAAAATTTGGTTAAGCGACCATCGCGTTGAGACGCAATACGGAAAAGGAGCGAGAGTTTGCCTTTGGCAAGCGTAGCTACTTTTCAAAAACGGATTGCGTCTCAACGTTTCGCCGCTTTGCGAAGGCGGGGATTTTTAGCACTAAACATCATTAGATGCACAAAGCTTGAATTTAGCACTTCACTTTCATAGAAGCACGAAACCCACGCTTTTGCAAAACGGCTGTTAGCGGGTCGTTGTTTTTCTTCTTTAAATGAGTTTTCTGCTGTATACATCTTCGACTTTGTCTTTTAGTATTCCAATTAATTCAGTCTGCATATAGTCGTAGTCGTCAGGAATGTACAAACAAACTATTCTCTTGTTTTTATAGATTTCAGGGAAATGTTTTCTTATATGATTTCTATGGTGCTTTTCCATAACGACAATACTGTCTGCCCAATTTAATATTTCGTCAGTTAGAACTGTGTTTGCTGACTTGTCTGTTCCTGCCGACTTAACTTCAAAACGGTCGTCACCTTCGTAAATTTTATGAGCTGTTGCACTTCTCATTCTGTTTACTGTACAAACAAATAGCAATTTAAGTTTAGAGTCAATTTGCATATTCTTATTCTTTCACATCGTTTATACATTCGTCAAATGTCTTATTAAAGTCTCGCTTTCTTTTGTAGTTTAAGTCACCACTTAATTTTTCATATTCAGCCCAAAGCATAACATCTCTTGTGTCAAAAGTTGCAGTTTCAATGTATTTGCTCAAGTCTGTCAAATTGCCATTTGCCAAAAACACGATACAACGAATAACTCTGTCTGTTTTCAGATAGTCAACTTTGTTGATTGCGTCAAACAACATTGTTGTTGCCTTGTCTGCATTTTCTCCAAAGTCAGTTTGTATTCTTGCTTTTATATCGTCTTTAAATGTCATTCGTGGTGTCGTTTTACAATGCCCGCTAACGCGATGGTCGCTTGACGAAGTTCCGAAAAAAAAGTGAGAGATTTAAAATTTATTTTAAATATCGGTAATCTTTTTTAGAGGAGCCAAATTTTGTCAAACGTCCAGTTAGACGTAGTCCGCAGACGTTAAAATTTGGTTAAGCGACCATCGCGTTGAGACGCAATACGGAAAAGGAGCGAGAGTTTGCCTTTGGCAAGCGTAGCTACTTTTCAAAAACGGATTGCGTCTCAACGTTTTGCAGCTTGGCGAAGTGGCGGCAAGTTAAGAATAAATGTAATAAGAAATTTTGATGTTCAGAGTATTTTCCAAGAAAGATAAACCAGCTATAGCGCGAAACCGCTGTTACTGGCTGCCTTTACCTTTTTAAGTTTACTTATTTAACCATTCTGTATATTCTTTCCAATCTTCTGCATAGACTTTTTCAATTCCTGGCTTTTCCATCACTTCAAATCCTAATTTTGAACATCTTGGATATTCAGCTTGGGAAATCACATCTCTAAAGTCAACATTGCTAACCTCAATATATTTTTCAACGTCTTTTAGGTTTCCATTTGCCAACTTCAGAATCGCTGCTGAAATTCTTTTCTTTCCACTTTCGGTATCACTTTTTATTTGTTTGAGCTTAATTTTTACTTCTGTTGAGTTTTCTCTAAAATCTCTTTCAATAATTCGCTCTAAAATTGTGTCAGTTATTTTCGGAATTGGTTGTTCTACATTCATTTTTTCTAACATTTAGCGATAGTTGTTGAAGGTTGCCAGTAACGCGATGGTCGCTTGACGAAGTTCCGAAAAAAAAGTGAGAGATTTAAAATTTATTTTAAATATCGGTAATCTTTTTTAGAGGAGCCAAATTTTGTCAAACGTCCAGTTAGACGTAGTCCGCAGACGTTAAAATTTGGTTAAGCGACCATCGCGTTGAGACGCAATACGGAAAAGGAGCGAGAGTTTGCCTTTGGCAAGCGTAGCTACTTTTCAAAAACGGATTGCGTCTCAACGTCCCGCCGGCTTCATGAAGTTGGGGAAATTTGCTCCCAAACCATTCCATTAGAACTGAAGTCAAATATATAAAATTGCGTTTAAATTTAGCCTTAAAACCCCAATTTCATGAAACCGCTGTTAGCGGTAGTATTAATTCTAAATTTCAAATATTACTTATAACTTGGCTGCTATACTCTCAATTTTATTGTCTTTTGTAAGCCAAAAAATTAGTTCTATCGATTCTTCACTAAAAACAAGGCGGTAATGATGCATGCTGTGTTCATTATCGACGTTCTTCCTGTCAAGCAATTCCATTTTTTCAAATGTCCCCTGTCGGTTAAGGAATTTAGAATTCTTTTCTACAACTGGTAAGAATTCTTTTCCAAATTCAGTGGTTAACATATCTTCTGTAACGGTATTTTTGATTAGTTTTTCTACAAAATTTCCTAACAATTTGGTTGTCTTGGGGTCATTGTCGTTAATAGGTTTTAGTTTTATGGGAGAAAGTTCCGGTTGAAACAATTGTAAGATACGAGTGCTCATTTTATAGGTTCGAGCCCTTTTAAGATTCGCAAAAACAATAACCGCTAATTTTTTTTCAGGATATCGTTTGATTGTTGATTCAAATCCCTGCCAACTTCCATTATGTTCCAGTATACGCTTACCGTTTAAAGAATCTATTGCCCATCCAAAACCATATTTTTCAAATGTCCCGTCATTTAGTTTCGTAGGAGTCCACATTAAATCGTAATATTCTTTTTTCAACAATTTACCGGCATTTAATCCGGCTTCCCATTTAGCCATGTCGAGTACGCTTAAAATCAGTGGGCCATCTGCCGTAGTGTTGGTAGTAGGTGATACCCATTCCTGGTTTTTTATTTCATCATTAAGTATTCTGTATCCTGCTGCACGGTTTGGAACAATATCTTCCTCAGAATTAATCCTTGCCGTAGTCATTCCCATTGGTATTAAAACCCTTTCTTTTAAAAAGTCACCATAAAATTTACCGGTCACTTTACTCATAATGATACCAAGTGTTGCATAAGCCATATTGCTGTATTTCTGTTTTTCACCAGCTTTAAATAGCAATGGTCTTTTTTTAAATTCATGATACAAACTGTCTTCCGTATAGTTAGCCTGGTAATTAAAATCATCAATGTAGTCGCCAAATCCACTGGTATGATTGAGCATATTTTTAATGGTAATGGAATCCCAACCGGTAGGTGCATCAGGGAAAAATTTAGTAAGCTTATCATCTAGACTTATTTTACCATCCTGTACCAACAGCATTACAGCAAATGCAGTAAACTGTTTGCCAACTGACGCCGTTTGAAAAATGGTTTCTGGTTTTACCGGGACTTTATGCTCTAGATTGGAGAAGCCATACCCTTTTACGTAATCAATTTTTCCATCTCTCACAATTACAACGGAAACACCAGGGATATTTTGTTTCTTCATTTCAAGAAATACCAACGAATCAACACTACGGTTTAGTTTGTCTACAGTAGATTGAGCTAAACTACAGAAACTTACCAATAGAAAAATTTGAGCTAAGAATAGATTGTATCGATTTGTTCCCATATTCAATTATATTAAGTTGTTAAATCCTCTCTTGTCTAGAAATATTACCGCTAACGTTCCGCGGCTTCGCGTCTGTTGCGATGCCAGCGAACTGCGTACTTTCTGCTAAGATAAAATATTTTCGTGAAGAAAGAAGTTCAATTCAAGAAAAACCAGCAATAGCGCGAAACCGCTGTTGTGTGAAGTCTTTATTTTTTCGGTTCTATTGTGGCGGAATTTATTTTAACCAACTTGTCCCAATCAATTTCACCACTTTCAAGACAAAAACTGTTTGTAAATTCTTTAGTAAACTTGTTAATCATTTGAGAATATGATTTCATAAAATCATCATTTCTTTCTTTTGCTTTGTTTCCAAGTGGTTCAATCAATTCAGTATAAAGATTCTCTTCACCAGAAATAAATTCCCAGAATTTTTGACCACAATACTTATAATAATCTCCTTTGTCAGGTTTATTATCTCGACCATAACAACAACCGTTTACAGCAACAACATTAAGATTAGAATTACTAGTTCTTAGAATTTTCTTAGCAGTTTTGAAGTCTGCATTCATTTTCTTTATTTGGGAGCTATTTCCCCAATTTGGACCAGATTTTATGTTGACAATATATCTAACATTATCTTTGTCAAATTCTAAATCAATATTTTGAATTCCTGATTTCCTTCCTTTGTAAACTTTCTCATTGATAAAAATAGCTAAACCTTCTAACCAATCACCAAATATTGTTTCTTCATTTGAAGAAATATGTGCATCGACAATTCCTTTGATTATTTGTTCCGCAGTTAGAACATACTTTGCTTTATACAAGTATGGATTTTTTCTTTTTAAAACCTTAATTAATTTTAAACTATCTAAACTTTGAATTCTTTTTTGATGAAAAGTTCCAATGTTATTCTCAACGTATTGCGTAACTACTTTCTGGTCTAGTTTTTTCATATTTTGTTTTAGGTTCTAAAATATACAATTCTACTGGGCGAATTTTTGATTTAATCATTTCATAGTATTCTGGCATAATTTCGATACCGATAGAGTGTCTTTTCATTCTATTGGAAACAAATAGTGTTGTGCCTGAACCTGCAAATGGGTCTAATACTGTATCAAGTTCTTTTGTAAATAATTTAATGAACCATTCTGGTAATTCTTCTGGAAAGGCTGCGCTATGATTCTTATTATTACATTCAGTTGCTAAATGCAAAACATTAGTTGGATAAACAGTTTCTTTACCAACCCAATTGGAAACATTTTTTCCAAATCCACTTCCGTTCTTTGCATTGTCTCTTACTTTGTCTGTATCACTTAGGTTTTTTAATCTTCCTTTTGCCCAATCGCCAATTGGAATTTTCACTTCATCTTGATACATGTTGAAGTTTTTTGACTTGTTAAATTGAATCAATCTTTCCCAGCTATCTCTGAATCTATTTGGCCATTTTCCAGGGAACGAATTTTTTTTATGCCAGATAAATTCTTCAGTCCATAACCAGCCTTGTTTTCGCATTTCTATTATTAATTCCATCACATATGTACTTCTTTCACCATTGACAACTTTTTCTTTTATATTTAAAATAAAAGTTCCGTCAGGTTTTAAAACTCTTAAAAGTTCTTTTGAAATTGGCAAAAACCATTCAACATATTTATTGGGATGTATTCCTCCATAAGTGTCTTTTCTCTGGTCGGCATATGGAGGAGAAGTAATGATTAAATCTACAGAGTTATCTGGTAGTTTTTTTAATTCCTTTACACTGTCTCCTAAAATTAAATCTGTTCTTATTTCCATAGTAACAAAAGTACTAAAATATGTCTATTTAAAACTAGTTTTTCTTGAGATGCAATTTTTCCAAAGATTTCACACAACGTGCCGCGGCTTTGCGCTGTAGCGATGCCAGCGTACTGATTATTGTCTGATAAAGATAGAGTTTTTTCGTGAAGAAAAAACGTCAAGGTAACTAAGCAACCCAGCTATGGCGCAAAA
Organism: Flavobacterium sp. PMTSA4; assembly: GCF_032098525.1. Lineage (NCBI taxonomy): Bacteria > Pseudomonadati > Bacteroidota > Flavobacteriia > Flavobacteriales > Flavobacteriaceae > Flavobacterium > Flavobacterium capsici. The sequence continues at coordinate 410,641 of NZ_CP134890.1, read as the reverse complement.
CCGCTGTTAGCAGTAGTTTATTTTATCAAATTTCCCTTTTCATCCCATTCTTTATGGATTTTATTTTTAGGGTCATTTATGTAATGTAGCTTTCCGTTTTCATAGTAGTGTTCATACTTTCCGGCTTCTCCATTAATATAAATCCCTTGAAATTGTAAATTACCATTAGCATATTTGTCATAGAATTTCCCATTGAAGATTCCATTCTTATGGTTGCTAAAATGAGAGATTTCGCCGTTTGCAAAATATGTGATTATGTTTCCTGTGAATTTCTGTTTGTCATGGTTTAATAACAAAGTTGATTTCCAAAAACCGTCAAATACTTTTTCTCCATTCTCGTTGTAATATTCCGCAGAGTGTTCTCCATTTCCAAGAGATATAAAACGACTTTTTATTTTACCATTAAAGTAATATTGGATTTGGTCGTTTGTGGAATTAGGTTTAAACAACAAAGTTTCTTTCCTTTTTCCGTTTTTATAAAACGTTGTGTGTTCATTTGTTGAGTTGTCAAAGATATTTTCCAGTGTTCCATCAGAACGATAACTTATGCTTTTACCAATTTGATTTCCTAAATTATATTCCCTTTCCCATTTGATTGTTCCATTCTCATACCAATCAAAATATTTATTATGGCATTGTCGATTCTTGACAGGATGAATGAACTCTTTCTTGCCAGATTTGTAAAATTGGACATTTACATAGTCATTTCCATTTATGAACTTTAGAGATTTTATAGTTTTGTTTTCATAAAAAGTTGTGTCTATTTTGCTAAAGTTTTCGGGATGAACTTCAATACTTTCCAATTCTGTTTCAATAACAGATTTTTCTTTGCATGAAATTATAATGAAAAATAGAAATGAGATTTTAAATATTTTGTTCAATTTTTTTAGATTTATGGCTGTGGATAAATTACTGCTAACGTTCCCGCGCTACAAGCAGTTTGGGACTAAATTAAGCCCATTTTTCGGATAAACACAAATTTATCTGATACAAGACCAACTTTAAATTAAGCCAAATGCCCAAATTGCTTGTAGCGTGTGTTAGCAGATGTGGCTATTTGTTTAAACAGTTCAAATATGCTTGGAGTTTTTTCCCATTCTTAATTGTTCCATCATAAATGTATAAGCGATTATCTGTTATAGCATTTTCTGTAAGTAGTTTTATGTCTTCGGCATTCAATTCCACAAAGGCAGAAAAAACATAACCAGTTGCTCCAGTATATCCTGAATTTACTTTCGCAGTTATTGGCGCTGACGGTTTTTCAATTCTCTTTCCATTTTCTAATAGTAACGTTAGTCCAGTTTTACCAACAGCGACTGTGCTTCCTGTTTCGTTTATTGCAAGGTATATTTTAGATTTCCCATCTTTATTTACTTTAATAAATGATACACCTTCAGAATATGGAGAAGTACTTTTTATTTCACTTGTAAATTTATCAGTTTCGGTAGTGATGTCCGCACAATATATGTCCGCAGGAAGTTCTAAACCTCCAATTACTTCTAAAATATAATCAAAATCATATTTTGGCTCGTAATCGTAATAATAAGTTCCGTTCTCTGCGCTTTCAAGTTTGATTTTAAATTTTGTAGCACCGTATTTTTCATAAGGAGAAACTTCCATTACTTTAAAAGTCTTTCCAACGACTGCTGAATGCTTAACTGCTTTTTCTGTTATTTTCATTTCATCAGTTTTATGTAAACTTTTATAACCATATTCTTGAAGAGTTGGAGATAAAGGTTTAATCGTAACTTCCTTATTTAATAATAATTCAGGATGTTTTGCTGGAAATTGAGCTTGACAAAAAAAAGATGAGAACGTAAGCAATAATAAGAATGTAATTTTTTTCATAATGTTGGTTTTTATTGTTTCTAATTTTGCACGATTTTCCGTGCCATATCTGCTAACGTTCCGCGGCTTGGTCGTCGTGGCGACTTTTTAAATTATTAGTGTAAATATAATCAAAATTTGAACTTAGTAGTTTCCGGCTAAGAAATACAAAACCAGCCATGCGACCAAACCGCTGTTATGCGTTCGGGCTTTGAGTTTCACTATCGCTCAATTTTAGTCAACTTTATACTATCTGTTGAGTTTCTGAATCCAAATAAGTATTCATTTCTGATTTTATATTCTGTTGAGTCAGACGTCAAATAATATTCGTTTCCATTTTCCCTAAATTTTCCTTCTAGAAACTCGGTTGTTGAGCCTTGATTTGTACTTACTGTCATACTAAAAGTGTTGTCAAGTTTCGAATGTATAATTGCAAAAATTGTGTCTTTTCGGTTAAATGTCCAACTCTCATATCTTAGATTTTGATGCCTTTCTATTCCGTTCTGAAATAAGAAATACATTAAGATTGCCGAAATAAATGAATTTATAACGAAAACTTTTGAGTATTCTCTTTTGGTAAAATATAAAATTACAGCAATTGCAAGGTTAATTAACATTACTGCTGGAACTACAATTACTAAAGCGATTGAAACACTTGGTTCAGGGTCAATTTCTTTTACCCAAAACCATATAATAATAAAATCAATTATTGTAAGGAGAAATAGTTTTGTAAATAACTTCATTTGTATTTTTTAGCAGATTTTTGAGCCTGACGCATAACGTGCCGCGGCTTTGCGACTGTTGCGAAGCCAGCGAACTGTGTACTTTCTGCTAAGATAAAATATTTTCGTGAAGAAAGAAGTTCAATTCAAGAAAAACTAGCAATAGCGCGAAACCGCTGTTAGCACACGTTTTTTTACTTTTTATAAACAATTAATCTAATTCTTTTAAATCCTCCGCTAACATCATAATTTAAGTCAGCTGATAAATCATTTTTGCGCCATTTATATCTGTCCGTGTAGTTATAACTTGTGTCTTTTCGTTTTGCAATTTCCACGACTTCTGGTTTCCCAATTTTCTCGCTTATCAAAGTCTTTAAATTTTTGAGTTTCATTTCGAAAGCTTTTTCTTCTGATATTTTCAAACTTCTCAAAGTATCAGTTTTCGGTTTCCATTCATAAAATATGACTTTTATTAAACTGTCGTTTGGTGTGAAAAAATAATCAGTTTCGAGGTAAAAACAATCTTGTTTTCTTTCGTAAACTTTTGGGTATGAAAGAATGAAATTATTTTTATTTGGATAATAACTTGTTCCGATTCCAAAAGTATTATTATAAGTTCTTTCTTTTGAACCAATTTCACTTTCAGTTTCAATTGCTTTTTCAATTTTCAAACTTTCAATATTCTCAAATCTGTTTTCTTCAAATATATATTCGTCTTCATTCTTTTTGCAAGAAGTGAAGCTAAGAAATATTAGAAGAATTGTTATTTTTTGCAGATTCGTCATGAAAATGTGTGCTAACGCGATGGTCGCTTGACGAAGTTCCGAAAAAAAAGTGAGAGATTTAAAATTTATTTTAAATATCGGTAATCTTTTTTAGAGGAGCCAAATTTTGTCAAACGTCCAGTTAGACGTAGTCCGCAGACGTTAAAATTTGGTTAAGCGACCATCGCGTTGAGACGCAATACGGAAAAGGAGCGAGAGTTTGCCTTTGGCAAGCGTAGCTACTTTTCAAAAACGGATTGCGTCTCAACACCCAAATATACGCAATTATCCAAAAAACAAAACAAAATTTCGTACAACCTACCAATTTTTCACAAAAAGCGAATAAATTTGTTCTATTGCGCATAACTTCTAATAATTTAATACACTGACAGTATGGAAAAAAAAATTCAACTTGTAATTCAGTTACTTGAAATAAAAAGATACAGCGCCTCGTCCATCAAGTCCTATATAAATGCATTGCGTCAATTTTTAAAAAGTTTTGAAGGTCAGGATATCGATAAGCTAAAAATTTCTCAAATCGAAAACTACATCAACCAGCAAGTAACTATCAACAACATTTCTATTTCCTACCAAAAACAACTTGTAGCTGCTATTAAATTTTATTACAACGGTGTCCTCCAAAAAAATTACAAACTCGATTATCTTTATCCCGACAGAGCCGAGCACAAATTACCCATTCTTTTAACACAACAAGAAGTAAAACAACTAGTAGAAAACACCCAAAACCTCAAACACAAAGCAATACTTGCTACAATCTATAGCGCAGGGCTAAGAGTATCTGAACTAACTAACCTAAAAATACAAGACATTAACTCCACCAAAATGGTGATAACCATTCGCAATAGCAAAAACAAAAAAGATAGAACAGTAATGCTCTCTCAAAAACTACTCGATTTACTTCGAAATTATTTCCTCCAATACAAACCCACCAATTACCTATTTGAAGGCGCTAATAATTCTCAATACGCTGTGCGCAGTGTACAACAAATTTTAAAAAATCAACTCAAAGCGGCAAAAATTATAAAAAAAGCAACCGTCCATACACTCCGTCATAGCTTTGCTACACATCTTCTAGAAAACGGAACCGACATACGCTTTGTCCAAGAACTCCTCGGACACAATAACATTAAAACCACAATGATATATACACAGCTAACCGATATCACCAAGCGAAAAATTGTAAGCCCTTTTGATAGTTTTTAATCAAAAAAAACACTTTCAAACCCAAAAAATAGACTTAAACACAAAGAATATAACATCAATCTGAATAAACCTTTACAATAAAAAAGGGGGAAATCATCCTAATTTTATCGAAGTATGAAAATAGTTTTCAATTTGTTTATTGATTTTTGACATTTGGGAGGTTTTTTTAGGTTCCTAATATCGCAGGAATTGGTGTAGTTCGTCGAGGAAGTGCCTCTTTTAGACTATTCTGCTGATGGGCAGCGTTTGCTTTGCGCATGACCGGAGATGCCATTGTGATGCCCGGAGTTTGCTTTGCGTAGGTCCGGAGATGCCATTGTGATGCCCGGAGTTTGCTTTGCGCAGGTCCGGAGATGCCATTGTGATGCCCGGAGATGCCATTGTGAAGCTCGGAGATTGCTTTGCGCAGGTCCGGAGATGCCATTGTGATGCTCTGAGTTGCCATTGTGAAGCTCTGAGTTGCCATTGTGAAGCTCTGAGATTGGATTGTGAAGCTCTGAGATTGGATTGTGATGCCCGGAGATTGGATTGTGATGTCCGGAGTTTGGATTGTGATGTCCGGAGATTGGATTGTGATGCCCGGAGTTTGGATTGTGATGCTCTGAGACTGGATTGTGATGCTCTGAGACTGGATTGTGATGCTCTGAGACTGGATTGCTATAAAGGTTATTGAACTTGCTTAACGTAACACTACCTTTTGTGTATAACGAGTTGTTCCAGTTTCGAGTACCGCAAGGTACATTCCTCTTGCAACATTGTTTATTGCTATAGTTTCTATTGCACTTGGTGAAGTGAAATCTTGTTCTAAGACCGTCTTACCGTTAACGTCGATTAATGAAAAGTGTACTTTAGTTGCCTGAAGATTACCTATGCTGAACTGCAAGAAATCTTGCGTTGGATTTGGGAAAAAACGAATGTTTTGTTGTTGTGAATAATCAGTAGTAGCCAATGCACTGGTACTTGCTACTGCAAAATGCATCATGGCACCCGTAGCGGCTTTGGCAATATTGTATACATAAGTTGAATCCATGTTTATCAACAAGTCGTTGGCGGTATGGCGATAAGGTGTTTCATTCTTTTCGAAAAAACCTGTGATGATTTCGTTGTTGTCTTCAAAAGGCATGTAATCTGAAGCGTAAGCATAAGACAGATACGTGTTTAATGGCGAATATAAACCAACGCAGGTAATCAACTCATTAGTTATTACGTTAGAAGCGGCATTGTTAGTTGTTGGACTGCTTGTATCTCGCTCGCAAGTGATGGTATTGTTTACCATATTGGCTCTACCTCCTACCTCATCGATGTTAAATACCAACTTGATATCCATTTTTGGAGTCGTACTATTAACCACATTTGAAACAAAGTTTTGGCTTCCAATTAGTCCGTCTTCTTCGCCACTGAAATTGATGAATTTGATAGAATATTCGGTTGGGATGTTTTGCAATAGTCGTGCTACTTCCAGTAGAATAGTGGTTCCGCTACCGTTATCATTAGTACCAGTTCCTGTTATAGTATCATAGTGTCCACAAAGTATCACAAACGTATTGGGATGTACGGTTCCAATTTTGGTTAATACTAAATTTTTGCAAGTATAAGCACCATTAGTAAAGCTATACTCTTGCATTTGCGAAGCGGTATAACCATAGCTGATGTATTTGTTCTTAATCCAATCAAGTGTGTTTTGAAGTGCAACGGTTCCTCTACGCTTTACACCAAGGTTTTCAAATTCGGTTAAATAATTCAAGACATTGCTTGACGACACTTGATTTGAGACTGTAGCGTAATATGGAATGTATTGTTGACTAAAAGAAGCGAAACTCGATAGAATTAATAATGTGAAAAGTATTCTTGTTTTCATTAGAAAAAAGTCAATATTTGGGGTTTGTGGTTACTTAATCTGTGAGCAAATATACTAATTATTTGAATAATTGATAATTTAATTTAAAACTATAACTTCCTGTAATCTTATTATTATGTATTGAAATTCAACTCATTACAAAGCCTTAATCAAACCTTAAGAATTGAATATTGGAGTTTGGCACAGCAATTGGAATATACCAATCAACAACGAGATTTAGTTGTTCGACGAAGCCGAAAATCGAAAGAGTAAGCAAAACTCAAATTGTATTGATTATGAAAAAAATTACCCTTTTAGTAGCTAGCATTTTACTGGTAGGAAATGTAGCGAAAGCAACAGAAGTAAAGACAATTTCTGGTGAGGAAAGTAGAGTGAGAATTAGCTTTGATGAGCCAATTTCATTTATAGAACGAGGCATTGAGTTTTTTGTATTCCCAAACGGAGACTTTGATTTCAATACTCGTCCACAAGATAGTCAAGGTGACTATTTTTATAGAAAAGCAAACGGTAGAGTTACTGCTGTTCAAGCGAGAGGAAATGTAAACTATGGCGTTCTTATACAACATGATAGTTTTGGTAGAGTTAGAAGAGTTGGAAACACGTTTATCAACTATGACAACCGAGACAGAGTAAGCAGAATTGGTACTGTGTACATGAGATACAACCGATTTGCACTGTCACAAATTGGAGGAATGACGTTAGTGTACAACTACAGAGGTGATATTATTAACACTATTGGTAGCATCAAAGGAAGAGGTAACCAAGGTTTTGTATACAACACTTATAACAGTAACAATCATTATAATGATTATGCTTCAAACAATACTTCAAGCAACAACTACTACTACAGAAGTCAAGGCGATGAAGATAAACAAGAAGAAGTAAAAGGAAGAAAATAATTGAGATTAGTTTAATTGGTTGGTTTTGATGAAAAAAACCCCGCAAAGTTGGGAAACGATGCGGGGTTTTTGTTTTATATAAAGTAATTTAATCTTAATGTCCTCCTGAAACTTTTTTGTCGAAATCTATTCCTTGTGCGCTAAGGATTCCTTTTACTTTCCAAGCATAGAATGCCATATATGCAAAACAAGCAACACCAACAATGTAACTAGAATGAATAGTTGCAATGTCTGCTACATAACCTTGTAGCCAACTTACAATTCCTCCACCCATAATCATCATAATTAAGAAACTACTTCCTTGGCTGGTGTGTTTTCCTAAACCACTAATGGCAAGTGTAAAGATACAAGGCCACAGTGTAGAACAGAATAATCCAACGCTGGTAAAGGCATAAACACTCACCATACCTTCGGTAGCCATACCAATTAGCAATGCAATAATTCCTAAGAACGAAAAGATTAGTAACATTCGGGCTGGATTTCCTTTACTTGCCATATCGGCAAAAATTAATACTAAGATGATTAATGCGTAAATATAGAAATGAGATAAATCGTGTTCCATGAATTTATTAACACCCAAGAATACGGCAAATGCTAGATAGGGCGCAATAAAACGAAGTATCTTTTGTTTATTCATATTATCAGTAAATGCTTCTACAGCACCCGTCCAACGGCCAATCATTAAACTTGCCCAATACAATGAAATGAATGGCGCAATATCTTTAGTCAAAAACCCTAAATCGGTTTCCATATAAGCTGGAAGATTACTTGCTGTTGACACTTCTACTCCAACGTATACAAAAATTCCAATCATTCCTAAAACTAATTGTGGGTATTTTAAAGCCGAACTTCTTACTGAAGTTGCTTCTGCTTCTTCCTCGGCAATCAATTGTGGTTTATCTGGTATGGATGAAAACTTTAATAAAACAGCCACTAGAAGAAAAGCTGCACCAAGAATTAAATAAGGTACTTTCACGCTCTCAATACTCATATCCGTATTGCCAGATGAAGCCGCACCGAATATTGCAAAACTTACAATTAATGGACCAATAGTCGTACCCAAATTGTTAATTCCGCCTGCCATAGTTAACCGTTGAGAACCTGTAGTAATTGGTCCAAGTGCAATAGCTAACGGATTGGCAACGGTTTGTTGTAATGAAAAACCAAGTGCAACAATAAATAATCCGGATAACATTAAAGGAAATGAACCTGTATTTGCCGCTGGATAAAATAATAATGTTCCTAATGCAGAAATGACTAAACCTAATGCAAGAGAGTTTTTATACCCTATTCGATTGATTAAATCGCCTTTGGTTAAATAGGAAATAATCATGTAGATAATTGATCCGACGGTATATGCTACATAAAAAGCTACCGAAACAAGCTGGCTTTGTCCTTGGGTTAAATCGAATGCTTTTTTGAAAACAGGAATTAAAATGTCGTTACTGGCCGCAACAAATCCCCAGAAGAAAAATACAGTCACAAGAGGAATGAATTGTGCCCAATTGGTTTTAAGGTTTTGAGTACTCATAAATTTAAATGTGGTTTTTGGTTAGTTTATTGGTTCAAAAGAAATGGCTGTTCCACCTCCTTTTGCCAAATGTAATTTAATTTTAGACTTGTTTGTAACTTGTATAGTTTTTATAACATACGATTTTGGGTTATTTTGCCAGTCAGCATCTGCTCCATCTTGATAAATGATGGCTTTGTACTTTTTATTAGGAGAAAGAAAATCTAATTTGATTTCTGTATTTCTTTCATTCTCATCAGTAATCGCACCTAAGAACCATTTCTCTGAATTCTTGTCTTTACGAGCTACTGTTAAGTAATCGCCTGGTTCAGCTTCTAAATATTTACTTTCTTGCCAATCTACAGGTACGTCTTTTATAAACTGAAAAGCATCTAAATGTTTTTCGTAATTCTCAGGTAAATCGGCAGCCATTTGCAATGGTGAATACATGGTTACATATAATGCAAGTTGTTTAGCTAATGTTGTATGTACTTGTTCTTTTTTGGTTTTATCGTATGCACTCATTTTTATCTCAAAAATTCCAGGAGTATAATCCATTGGTCCGCCTAATAATCTGGTAAAAGGTAAAATCGTTTCGTGCATAGGTGGATTTCCAATACTCCAAGCACTAAATTCAGTTCCGCGTGCAGCTTCAGCAGCAATATAATTAGGATAGGTTCTGTGATAACCTGTTGGTCTTGAACTTTCGTGAGAGTTCACCATTAGTTTGTTATCCGCCATTCTTTTGACAACATAATTAAAATGATTAACCATCGTTTGACCATCATGATATTCACCTCTAGGAATTATTTTACCAACATATCCTGTTTTCACAGCTGAATAACCATACTGTTTCATCAAATTCATAGCTCTATCAAAATGTCTTTCGTAGTTTGCCACAGAAGCGGAAGTTTCATGATGCATAATCATTTTTATTCCTTTTGATTTAGCATAATCGTTTACTGCTTTCAAATCAAAATCTGGATAAGGTGTTGTGAAATCAAACACATCTTCTTTCCAGTTTCCAAACCAATCTTCCCAACCTACATTCCAACCTTCCACTAGAACTCCATCAAAACCATGTTTTGCAGCAAAATCAATATATCGTTTGGTGTTCTCGGTTGTTGCACCATGCTTTCCGCTGGCTACTAATTCATTGTTATTTTGTGTTTGGGCATTTTGACTTCCTGCATAATCCCAAGTGGATTTACCCACGTGCATTTCCCACCAAACACCAACATATTTCATTGGTTTTATCCAAGAAGTATCATCCAGTTTTGAAGGTTCATTTAAATTCAATATCATTTTTGAACTAACAATATCTCTTGCATCATTGCTAACCATAATCGTACGCCATGGTGTTACGGCTGGAGCTTGTAGATAAGCTTTATCACCCAAAGGATTAGGTGCTAAAATTGATGTGAATTTGTATTTTGATACATCAACATCTAAATGCATTACAGGATAATTAACAACAGCTGCTTCAAAAATATTTATGTACAACCCTTCAGAAGTCTTCATTTGAACAGGCGATTGTATTCTAAAACGTTCTTTGATATTTTGAAAAGCGATACCATTATTCCTATTGACTTTGTCAGTATCAATTTCGGAAAGTAAAGTTTCTTCATATATGTATTCGTTACTACTAAAATCACCAGGAATCCAGAACGTTTTATGATTTCCGGTCAAATTAAATTCTGTTTTTTCATCAGTTATGATAAAGTAATTAAGGTTAGGTTGTTTAGGAAACTCATATCGAAACGCAATGCCTTCATCATAAACTTTAAATATGATATTGAGCTTTTTCTTTGATGTGCTTTGAATCAATTCCACCTTAAGTTCGTTGTAATGATTTTTTATGCTACTTTGCTCACCCAAAACAGGTTGCCAAGTTTCGTCAAAAGTATTACTTACAGTATTTTCTAAAGTAAAACTGCTGGTAAAATCAGTTCCATCTTTTAACACTAAACCCAAATTACTACGAGTAACTACAGGCTTGTCTTTATAGAAAACCATGTATGTTGGTTTACCATTGGCTTCTAAAGAAAAGGTAAGCAAAATGTTTTTGGATGGTGATAGTACGTTTTGAGCATTGCTTATAAATCCAAATAGCAAAACACCTAAAATCAAAAGTTTTTTCATGAAAATATTTTTTCTAAAGATAAAAACTTTTCTAAATAAAAAAATCCTGAAGTTACTCAGGATTTCATTATTTCTATTTTCCATCTACATAATCTTGCAGATAGGCAAAACGAGGTGTTAGTTTTCCTGCTTCTGTAATTTTTGCTCGGGCTAATATACCATCCGCATCATTATTGAAGAAAGCCGGAATTACGTGTTCCATAAACATATGTCCAAAACCTTCGCTGGCATCTTTTGGCAATTCGCATGGCAAATTGTCAACCGACATTACCATTATTGAACCTGGATGCGTATGAGGAACTTCTTTGTTTTCGTTTGGTAGATATCCAAAGAATGGCTCTGCTATAGTAGAAGCTTTAAGCGTACAAGCAATTGGCCCATCAACATCACAAGAGATATCGGCAACTACTTTTATTTTATTATCTACTGCATTTAGCATTTCTCTGGTTAAGATGTCTGGAGCATTGTTACCATGAAAATGACCTGCAATATAAATATCTGCTACTTTTGTAAAACGCTCAAAGTTGGAAACATACTCTTGCGGATTATCATAAAAATCGTGATTATCTCTTACTTCACCATCTTTTCTTTTATTGTAATCAAGAACGTCAATTTGTGTGTAAACGGGTTGCGAGTAGTTTTTGGATAAGAAATCCTCTGGTGCTACGTGTTTTATTTTTACACCATCAAGAATTTCTTTAATTCCCATACCAACTTTTCCGTGACCTGTAACTACAATTTTAATGTTAGGTAACGTGTGGCGTTTTATTCTTGCTATTAAATCTTCTTTACTTCTAAGTGTTTCGGCTTTTGGTAAATTAAATAAATCATATTTTATTCCGAAACCTCTGAAACCATTATAAGTACCTACTAAACCCGCATAACGACCAAAGCCTATTAATCTTCGGTTGTTAGCATCAACAATAGTTTCGTGGTCATAAAGTTCAATATTCTTGTCAAGTATGGCTTGCAGTAGTTTTCTATTGTGTGCTTGTTTTTTTATGGTATGCGAAAAGAAAAAATACTTCTTATTTGGTATTAAATAATCTACCGGAATTTCTTTGACTCCAAAAAACACATCACAATCCGAGATATCTTCTTTTACTTCAATTCCCAAATTTGTGTATTCTTCGTCTGTAAAAACTCTGATGTCCGAACTCTCCACTTCTACCTCAGCATTAGGATAAGTTTTCTTTAATTCTACTAATTCTTCAGGAGAAAAAACAACTCTTCTATCGGGTGGATTTTTACGTTCTTTTATAATTCCAAATTTCATTTCATATTTTTTAGCTTGCCAAAAGTAGTAGTAACGAAATCGTTTTCAAAACTTTTTTTTCGTAAATTTAAATTGTGGAAAACCTGTTGATAGCTTTCTGAGAAACCAATTATTCAAAAAACAGGAATACTTATATTTGTTTTTATTCAAGTCTCACAAAATGAAATCTACTCAACTATACAAATCCATATTACTATTATTTACTATAACGCTGCTATGCTCGTGTTCTAAACAAGAGAAAACAGAAGACGAAGGCGTGCTAAAAGTAAATGAAGATGGATTACCAATAATGCAACCGCTTCAAGAACCTTTAGCTAAATTAACAGATAAGTTTATAGCGGATAAAAAGTTTGGAGTTTCAATGTTTTTTGAGAAAACATGGTCTGAGAAGAATGATAATGTGAGTTTTCTGGTGGCAAAGAATGGTCAAATCATTTATGAAAACTACATGGGTTATGCTAACAAACGTACCGATGAACGCATCACAGATGAAACTCCATTACACATTGCATCGGTTAGTAAAGTATTGACGGCTACGGCAACACTTATGCTTGTTGATGCCAAAAAAATAAAGCTAAACCAAAAGGTAAATACACTTATTGATAACTTTCCTTATCCTGAGGTAACGGTTCAAACGCTGCTTAATCACAGAAGCGGTATGAAGAACTACGCTTACTTTACTTATGAAAACAACAATTGGGACAAGAAAAAGTTGCTGACCAATGAAGACATCGTAAAGGTAATGGTTGAAAAGAATATTCCGCTAGAAACCAAAACGGATACCCATTTTAGCTATTGCAACACCAATTATGCCATGCTGGCTTTGATTATTGAAAAAGTTACCGGTTTGACCTATCCTGAAGCAATGCGCGAAATGATATTTGCACCACTGGGTATGAAAAATACTTTTGTATGCGAATTTGAGAAAGACCGCGAAAACATAGTGCCATCCTACAAAGGAAACAATATAGAAATTGGCACCGATTATCTGGATGCCGTTTATGGCGATAAGAACATCTACTCTACACCACGCGATTTATTGCTTTTTGATACGGCTCGTTATGCTCCTTTTTTCCTTAATGCCGATTTGATTAAAAAGATGTATCAAGGTTATAGCTACGAGAGCAAAGGCATTCGTAATTATGGTCTAGGAATTAGAATGAGTGAGTTTGAAAAAGGAGAACCATTTTATTACCACAACGGTTGGTGGCATGGAAATACTTCTTCTTTCATTAATCTCAGAAAAGAAAAGGTAACCATAATAGTGTTATCTAACAAATACACCAAGAAAACTTATCAAGCGAAGAAACTGGCAGCTTTATTTGGAGATTATCCCTTCAAGCTGAATGATGATGGTGAGGATTAAAATTTTACAACTCTACAGTTCTTAATCGCAACGCATTAAAGATTACAGACACCGAACTGAAACTCATTGCCAGCGCAGCAATCATTGGAGACAACAACATACCAAAAAATGGATACAATATACCCGCCGCAACGGGAACACCAATAGAATTATAGATAAACGCAAAGAAAAGGTTCTCTTTGATGTTTTTCATTACCGCAAAACTCAGATTCTTAGCTTTTACAATGCCTTTTAAATCGCCTTTTACCAAAGTAATTTTAGCGCTTTCAATAGCCACATCACTTCCAGTTCCCATGGCAATACCAACATCGGCTTGTGCTAAAGCTGGAGCATCGTTAATCCCATCGCCTGCCATAGCAACCTTTTTCTTTTTTCGTTGAAGATCTTTTATATAATTAAGCTTGTCTTGCGGCAAACAATTCGCTTTATAATTAGACAGTCCCATTCGTTGGGCAACAGCTTTAGCCGTATTATCGTTATCACCCGTAAGCATGATTACTTCAATGCCTTGGCTTTGCAATTCTTTTATGGCACCAAAACTCGAGTTTTTAATAGCATCAACAATGGTTACATAACCCATGATTCTGTTATTCACAGCAATATATGAAACGGTTTTCCCTTGTTTTTGTTCGGCAATAATTTCATTAGTAACGAGTGAAAATCCTGTAACAGCTTCTTGTTCCATTAGTTTTTTGTTTCCTACGGATATTTTCTCTCCATCAACATACCCTAAAACCCCTTTTCCTGTAACCGATTCAAAATCTTTCACCTTACTGAGAATTACATTTCTTGATTTAGCATATTTAATTACAGCAGTAGCCAATGGATGTTCGCTGTTTTGATTAACAGATGCTATTTTACTCAACAACTCTACCTCACTGCCTTGCAAGGCTATTATTTTTTCAACAGAAGGTTTTCCTTTGGTTAGAGTTCCTGTTTTATCAACCAATAGCACATCGATAGCATTCATCTTCTCGATAGCTTCCGCGTTTTTAATCAACACACCCGATTGTGCTCCTTTACCAACACCAACCATAATAGACATAGGTGTTGCTAACCCTAAAGCACACGGACAAGCAATAATCAGTACCGCTACAGCATTTACAAAAGCATATACCAATCTGGGTTCAGGTCCAAACTGCGACCAAATTACAAAGGTGATAGCGGATATAATCACTACTATGGGTACAAAATATTTCGAGATTTTATCCACCACATTTTGAATTGGCGCTCTTGAACGACTGGCATCACTCACCATTTTAACGATTTGCGCTAATAATGTTTCATTACCAACTTTCTCTGCCTGCATCAGGAAAGAGGTAGTTCCGTTAATGGTTCCAGCACTAACCGCACTTCCTTTCTTTTTATCCACCGGAATTGGTTCGCCTGATATCATGGACTCATCAATCGTAGCGGTTCCTTCCATTATTTTTCCATCCACAGGTATCTTTTCACCAGGTTTTACTCGGATAGTATCGCCTTTCTTTATAGCATCAATCGAGATTACTTTTTCCTTTCCATCTACTATTACAGTTGCTACTGTTGGTGCTAATTTCAACAATTCTTTGATGGCGCTGCTGGTATTGCTATGGGCTTTGGCTTCCAGAACCTGACCAATTAAAACCAAAGTAAGCACCACTACCGTAGCCTCAAAATAGAGATGCACGGTACCATGATGCGATTTAAACTCAGCCGGAAAAACATCAGGAAACAACATGCCAAACACACTAAAAAGAAAAGCAACTCCAGTTCCAATTCCGATTAAGGTAAACATATTTAAGTTCCATGTAATGATAGATTTATAGGCACGTTCAAAAAACATCCAGCAAGCATAAAACACCACAGGAAGCGTCAATGCAAACTGCACCCAATTCCATACCTTTATACTCATCACTTCATACAAAGGATTATTGGGAATCATCTCCGACATGGCGATAATAAATACCGGTATCGAAAACAATAAAGCTATTTTAAGTTTGTTGAGTAAATGATGATAGGTAGTGTTTTCTATAGAATCTGTTGGAGCAACAGGCACCAATTCCATACCACATATAGGGCAATCACCGGGAGCATCTTTAATGATTTCAGGATGCATCGGGCATGTATATTCTTTTACAGTTACGTCAGGGTAATTTACAGCTTGTACTAATTCCATTCCACATACAGGGCAGTTTCCGGGTTGGTCATAAACTTTATTGCCTTCACAATTCATCGGACAATAATATTTACCACCTTTGTATTCAGAATGATGTTTGTGGTGTTGATGTTCTTCTTTGGGTAAAGAACAGCAGTCGTGTTTTTCTTCTTTTGTAGGTAAGTGTGTCATTATATGGCTTTTCAATTAGTAAGCCCGACTGAAAGTCCTACACTGCCAACTTTCAATCGAAAGCTTACCAATCTTATAGTATTATGTTTTTAAAGGAGTCTAAATAGATGAAATGCTTATAAAATGGTAGGCTCAAATGGTGACATAAATATACAAAATATTTTATAAGTTTCTCAAAAATTAAATAATTAGAACACATAAAAACACCTTATACTAACTCAAACGTGGTGTTTTTATGCATTCTAACCAAGATATTTTATAATAAAATAATCAATAATAAGATAATGATAATGGCACCTGCAGAGATATAAAGTCCATTACCAGTAGAGCGCAACTCGGCTTTGATAGCTCTAACTTCTTTTCGCAATTCCTTTTTCTCGGCACGCGTCATTTCTGATTTGTCCATTTCTTTAATTTCCTCCAGGCGATCCAATTTTATTTGAACCTCTGCCGGAATCTCAGTTGTTTTTTCAGTAGTCGCTTTTGCACGTTCATTTCCTGTGGCATTTACCGTAGTAAACGTACTTAATGAGAACAATAGTATCATTAAGTATGTAAATTTAGTTTTCATGATATTGTAGTTTTAATGTGTTACTTTTTCTTGAGTATAAAATTCCAACATTATAACCATAAATGCATTACAGCTTTTTTAGCAATGCTTATAAAATTCACATGAATAGTTAAAATTGGGTAGTAATCACAGGCTCAAAGAAATGTTTCTAAAAAAATAAATGCTATTATTTGTCATTCCGTAGGAATCTCTTAGTGGTTCTATATAAACCTAGAGAAGTAGTTTTATGCAGTCAATCTCAAAACTCCCAAAAGTCCATGTTAGGATTTTGTTCCATTATTAGTGCTAACTTCTTAGCTCTCGAAAGGTTTTTAATTTCTTTTTCTCTTTCAATTGCTAATTGAATCCAAGTAAATTTTTCAAAATAGATGAGATAGTGTACATTGTATTTTGATGTAAAACTATTTAGGTTTGTTTTTTCTCTATGTTGCTGCAATCGTGTTTTTAAATTATTAGTAACACCTGTATATAATACCGACCTACTCTTATTAGTAAGAATGTAAACGTAGTAGGTATAAATGCCTTCGGTGTATTCTATCATCATTATTTGCTTTTAGAGACGGGAAGAGATTCCTACGGAATGACAAATTGTACTGTTGATAATTTCAAAAATAAAAAAAATCCTGCTTCAATAATGAAACAGGATGGATAACAATACTATTTATATAATTTTATTATCTATAACACTACCGTTCTTTCCTCGATAACAAACTCGCCTTTAACTCCTTTATTCGTTGCTCGGTAACCTCCGTTAAGCAGGTAGCGTATACCAATGGCTGAATGCTTCCACCTTCTGAGGGTTTCTTCTCAAACTCACAATGAGCATCTCTATACCCTATCCAGTAGCGCTGTGCCGTAATCAGTAATTTGGTTTCCTCGGCATCCAGTTGAGCTACCAACTCCTGATACACCTTGTTCAACTCAGCATCAGCTTTTTCATAAGCCACAAAAGCCGAATCATTCATCTCTTTTTGAGTTTGTCCTACTACCACACCACCAATCAGCAAGAGCAACAACAAAATACTATTTCGCATACGGTACATTCTATTTTCCGCTAAAATAAGAAACAATTGCTTCAAATAGCCTATAACATTGAAAAGAATCAATTCGCAATTAATTAATCACCGTATTCTTTTTGGCTTTTGCATTAACATACCCCAGCTCAACACCCGTTGGCGTCTTCACCTTTATATTAACCGTGTAGTGAGTATCATCTTTCACGACCTGATTTTCAGCAATGTTAAACAACACCACGCCACCACCATCGCCTATAGCGGTAATGTTCTCATTAGACATGGCAAGCGCAAAATTCATCTTAATAGAAAACTCCGCTATACCATTCAATACCCCTTTGAGCGTGTATGTCTTGGTCATGAGTAATTTTATTTTCTGACCATTCACGGGTACAGTGAGTGGTGAGTCGAGCGAAAAAGCATCTCCTATTTTCATTGGTTTTTTAGGGAAATCAATCTCGGGTTTCAAGTCTTTAAACACAGTTTTTAGGGCATCTCTCGTTACCTTATCAAGCTTCGGATTGATGATGGTATCAATTTTAAACTTGTTATCCTCAGCCATCAAACCTTCAATAATAGTATAGGACAACGGACTAAGCACTTCTTTGCCTTCATTTAGCATGCGTACATCGTCAAAAGCCATTATGGTTGGAAACAAGCCTTCTGCGTTTGCGGCTTTGGTAGTGGTAGTTCGTCTCACTTTGCTCAAACTCTCATTCTTAGTGAGCACATCGCTAACCGTAGTTTCGTTATTAGAAGCAATATCCATTTCCAGGACATAAGTCCTTTCAGGGTGTATTTTATATTCAAAAGTATACGTCTTCTGCGAATAGCCAATGCCAGAAACCAAAAGACCTAACAGTATTATAGCGAACGATTTTTTCATGGAGATATTTTTACACTACAAAATAAAGCCATTTACTCTATTATAGTGCTAAAGAAAACCTAAAATCACAACCATTTGTAATTCCATAGTAAACCTAACGAAGTGGCTCAAGATAAACATTCATCGTTTAGTTTGTCATTCCGTAGGAATCTCTAGCAAAGTAGTTCGAAGAAGCCAATCTTCACCACTCTTTGTCATTCCATAGTAAACCTAACGAAGTGGTTCAGTACAATCAACCTCCAAAACCCGCCCTAATATAAATACCGTAAAAAAACAACGCCGGAAGGAGTGGCAGCAACCCACATAGCCGAGTACCAACAATTACAACCTGAAAGACCAATGCAAGGCAACGCCTTGCTACCTTTTACGCAAGTGTAGATTTTTAAATTCGTTAAGAAATTGCGAATCCTTGTAGCAATTTTAGAATTTTAAAATCGGTTTTGGCTTGCCAAAAACACCTCGTAAAAGTGTCCTTTCTTTTGGTTCGTTTTCTTTGGACAAGCAAAGAAAATGAACAAATAAAACCCCTAAAATAAAAAAAGCATCCCCCTATTAAAGAAGATGCTTCTCTCATTCCAAAAACTCCCCTCTTATTATAAGAGGGGTGGCTCGCCTTGGCGAGACGGGGTGTTAATAAACCCTCTACACCACCTCCAACAACGTCAACGAATTATAATTCCCATCATTCAACGCATACAAAATCCCATTCATCTCCTGCATAAACTCCACCAACAACAAGAAATACGAATCCCCACCACCCGGCGGAACCTCACTCGGCACCAGCGATACATTACTTTCATGCATATCCAGCGGCAGCGTGCTCACATCACTATAACGAATAGCCGAAATACCAGTACCAAAATCCAAATTCATAAAAGCAGTCCTAAAAGCTACATGAGTAGCATGCGGAGGATAATTCAGCATATCCAGCGGAACCAACCCATTAATCGTCACCTCACCATTAGCAGTATCCAATGCATAAGGAGCAAAAAGCACACTACTCAAAGGCGACTTAAAATTAAAATCAAACCCCTTCAATTCTTGTTTCCCAGCAGCCGTTTCAATACCAACAGCCACCTTGCGTTCACCTCTAATCGAAGTCGAATCCAAATTCTTAACCACAGACAGCGTGCGCACCAATCGGTTA
This sequence comes from Flavobacterium sp. PMTSA4, assembly GCF_032098525.1. Lineage (NCBI taxonomy): Bacteria > Pseudomonadati > Bacteroidota > Flavobacteriia > Flavobacteriales > Flavobacteriaceae > Flavobacterium > Flavobacterium capsici. The sequence goes on along the minus strand of NZ_CP134890.1, from coordinate 391,110 downwards.
CTAAGCGTACCATCAAAAGCACTCTTAACCAAAACACTACAGCCATTTCTCAAATACTTCCCCGAGTCAACAACATTAGTAAACTCACTCATGTTCTCTCTCGTACGCTTATAAGCGGGATCAGTCATAATGCGTTCCTTCGAAACTCCTCCTTTCAAACGCACCAAAAAAGCATCTTTCCTCTTGAAGAACGTAATATCGTCCAACGATCCTTCAATCTTTACAAGTCCTTTCTGTTTAGGCATAATAAAAACATTTTAATTGTTAATAATACCCAAAGCTACAAACAACCATAACACACTGCCCAACAACCACTTCCATCTTTTCCGCATCTGCCATTCCTTCCAAAAACAACAACTATTTCACTACCAATTCCCAAAAACCTCACCCATTCTCCTACAACAAAAAATTCCCGCCTAAGCTTCTAAACTAAAAAAAGCACCCTCAAAGGATACTTTTCTAATCTTTTCAAAAAAGTGTATATTTTAATTTTACTGTATAAAATTCTAAAATAAAGTATTCTTTTATAGAGTTCAATCAAACACTAAATAATTTAACTCAAAATGGTACTTCGTCATTATTGCAAAACGTACCATTTTCCGGAAAACACCAGTGAGGTATCCCTAATTCTATTTCATCATTTAATTCAATTTCTCCTTTAAGGATAATTTCTTTAGGTTCATATATCATTTCCATTTTAGCTTCCATAACAAAAAAATCCCCAAAAATACTATCACATTTATGACAACCAAATGAAACATATGATTTTTCAACAGTGTTACTATATCTTGGCTTAATAGTCGATAGCTTTAAATCTTTTCTGGTGTCTAAAATTTTTTTAGATAGTTCAACTATTTTTGGATTAAACTCAACACTACTTGAATCCCATAGACCTTCATGAGGTTTTATCTCAGCTTTACAAGTTGAATAAAAACGTGAATCAACAAAGTACAAGTAATTCAACTCTCCACATTTCCAACAATCCATTTCATAAAACACAAGCTCAACTAATTGCCGTGAATCTGTTTTTAAAATCGATTTAAATTGAATATCATTTGAAATAAAACTTTTTACAAATGTTTGTAAATCCACAATCCTTCTGTCTAAAAGATTAACCATAAAATTGGAATCTTCAAATTCAAACACATTGAATATTGGTAAATCTGGTCTTTCTTCAGTTAATTTTGAAACTGGGTTTTCAAATAACCAACATGCAACAACTCCTTCAGATATATATTTGGATTGTCTTTCTAAAGTTCGTTTAAGTGATTGAGTGCTCAATTGTACTTCAAATGCAATAGGATTTCCATTGTTTGGCAAATAAACATCAGCTCTCCATCCTTTACCTCTGTACTCTTGAATTGCTTCAAATCCTAGCCTTTTACAAATAGACATTATTTCCATTTGTATTTTATCATGTTTGCTTATGTTTTCAAGATTCTTCACGTAAACATTTTTAAATTATTCTTTCTTATTTGTACTCTACTACTTTTTGAAAAACCTGATGTTCTTTGAATGGATTTGCTTTAAAAAAATCTTGTCGTCTTTCTTCTGTTTTGAATCTTACATCACGCTCGCCCCAAATTATCCAAATATATTTGCTATTGGTTTCTATTAGATACTTATCAAGCAAATCTTGTCTTATGTAAACAAAGCTATGACTGTTGTTATAGTTATTGTGGTATTTAAGATTTAAACTTGCAATGTTTCCATCACTGTCAAGCAAATCAAATGTTTGAGGTTGACTTATCAATTTCAAGTGATTAGCTATTTCTTTAGCAGGAACTGTAATATGACCAGCATTATTGGTAGAACTATGATAGCTCTCCCAGTTGTATTCCATTACGGGCATTAACGCGTCAAATTCTTTGATTTCTGAAACTTCCTTTTCTATTTCTTCGGGAAATTTTTCTCTTGTACTTATCTCGTTATCTTTCAGGTCAAAAAAAACAGATGAGTAGTATCCAGGTTCACCTTTTTTTATTTTTATTGTTTTCTTAGCGGTTTTAAATTCTAAGATAGTTTCGTTGTCATGAGTGGCATCATTAAAAATGTATAATTCACCTGCATAACTATAATAGTTTTCTCTTTTTTCAGGTAACCATCTACCACCCATATTTTGGATATTTAACAACTTGATAACATTATCATAATCACTATTTTTAACAATAAGTCCACGAATAAAGGTAAAGCGATTTCTTTCTATTGACATATCCTCTTGTCCAATGTATGAATCTAAACAAATCCAATCTCCATTATTTCCTTTCAAATTATTTACGGTTAAATATTCTTCAACGAAGGGCATTCCTCCATTCTCATACCAATCAACAAGTGGTGTTGTTTTCTCGCCCAATAAATTATGCGTTAAAAACAATTCGTTTTTTGGTTCTTCAGGGAAACTCGGGTCAATATCTGCATCAGATAACCTAAATGTATCCCAATCTCTGTCTAGTAAACCTAGGTCATCTCTTAATCCTGCATTTTCAAAATACGCTATCCAAGAATACTTTTTCCCATAGCGTTCAACTGTCGCTTGTTCTGTTCTTCCTCTGTTGTAATAATTGTCATTTCCAAGTGCCTTTTCTGCTTCTTTGAATAATTCTGCATTCCAACCTAAATCATAAATTCTCCAATAGATTTGTCTTCTAACTTTTTCCTTCTCTGGTGGATTAGAATACGAACCGCCATTTTTTACTATTCGTCCAATTGTGTAGTTGCTAAAATCCATATGGATTGGCCCATCATAACCATAGTCTTTTTCGCCATAATCAAATTCACCTAAATTTCTAAGACCACCAATAGAATAGGGTGGTCTTATATTTATAATTTCTTGTTCAGACAACAAACTTGAATTATGTACCAAACCAATTTCAATAATTCGCCTTGCGTAGTCCCTTGCTAAAATATGTGTTGTTGAATGGGGTGCATTTTCTTTAAAAATTAGGTCATAAATCGATTTTGATAGTTCGGGTAAAATTTTATTTCTAAAATTATCAGATGTCGTTGATTTGTGTTCTGCCATTACAACTCCATACATAGAAGCTAACGTTCGTACCCAAACATACGGGTCATTGAATTTTAAAGAAGTATAGACTAATGATGAAAGTTCGTTTGGAAACTTTCTTCCATAAAAATAAAGTGCTTTTGTTGCTTTATCTCTTAAACTCCTATTAGTACTAGTGAGCAACCAAATGATAAATATTGATACAATATGTTGCTTTTCAGAAACAAGTTTGGATTCGCTTGCGTTTGAACGACATTGCATTTCAAATTCTAAAATATAATCTTCGAGGTCGTGGCTCTTTTTTCTGATGTATTCAGTCCAAGAAATATCGCGTTCATTCATTTTTAGTGAAGCCAACAATTTTGAAAAGAAAATTGCATTCAATGGATGCTTCACATCCCCAAGCGTTTTAAATGAAAGGTTATAGAATATTTTTTTGTTCTCATCTGCTCTTAAAAAAAGTTCCGTAACCAAGTGAACGTCACTTTCTTTAACTGCATTTGCTGGCAAAACAAAAAGCGATGAGACTGACTTGCCAAATGCATAATTAGAAAACTTAATTCGGTCAGTATACCATTTAGTGATAAAGTTTGGCAAATACTTAAATGATTTAGATTTTGTAAACTTCAATAGCCTATCCTTTTCACACAATTCGTGAAATGAAGTTTGCTTTATTTGTGGTAGAAGCAAACATAATGAGGAAATCACATCCTCAAAAAATGGGTGTTGTTTACTATTAACTATTATTTTTTGAATAAACTTTTTACTAATAAAATATGATACGTCAGAATGCTTTTGAATTAGATATTCACCAATCATAAAACCCGCAAGAATGTCATAAGTAAAACTTACATATTCACTTTTATCACGAATATCTCGGGTTAAAACTAAGCCTTCATTAATCAGAATATCTGCCCTTGATTTGTCCTTTTCATAAACAGATTTACCATCAATCAAATTGTAGAATTCATTTACTGGGATTTCTCTTGTATTATTACTCCACAAGAATAGCGATAGCTGACTAAGTGAATCTGCTATGAATTGTTCATTTGCTTTTAAAATGGGGTTGCTGCTTGTTACTCGTTTATTTACTTGACTTAAATATTCTCGAAATACATTATAAGACGATTCTTCCTCAATATTAACTGCGACCTCACCCGAAGATTTCCAATTTGGATTTTTGATTTCGCAAAATATTTTTAGAAATATTGGATCTTTGAATTTTTCAAGCGGTGCAAAAAACAATTCAGCTTTTAATTTATATTTAGTAAAGTATTTTTTTACAGCTTCGTGAATTGTTTCGTAATCATCAAAACCATATAAATAATGAAATTCATTTGTTTTGGTATTATCCCAAATTCTATCAACGTACGATTTTCTGCAAGTGGTAACTACTAGCAGGTTTTTTGTCTGCAAGACTTTTGCAATGAATGCAGATAAATGGTTATTCCAAATTGGTGAAAACAGTCGGTTTGAAATAGTTTCATTTAACCCGTCTATTACTATGGGAATTTGGGTGTTTAGAATTGATGCATAAACATCAAGGGCTTTTAGAAAATCATCAAAGGTAAATTCTTGCGGAACATCAAGGATTTTTCTTAATGCTTCTGTGATACTTGTGTCGTCTGTAAATTTATCTCCTGTAATAAAAATTGCAGGTTTTGAGTTTACTATTTTTCTATAAGCAATATCGCAGGAGATGTGAGTTTTTCCTTTTGCCGCATCAGCAATAAAGTGAATTTCTCTTTGTTTTTTATGAAAATAGTTTCTGAAAAAACGATTATAAATTTCTCCAAATTCTGAAATAAGATATGAAATACTTGAAGCATCTTTAAACGCTCGTGATTTTTCATCAAAAACTCTATAATCTATCTTGTTGTAATACTCAAAAAAGTTCTTGTTTAGTCCTTCTAAGTCAAAATTGGATAGAAGTTCTGGTGTGTTGTTTGTAAAACAAGATTCAATAAATTCAATTTTTTCAAAAACGTGAGCAATATGATTTTTAAACTCTTGACAAATTAAAAAATAATTTTCCCTTTGAGTATGCTCTTTTGTTGTAAGCATTCTTTCATCAAGAAAGTCACGCAGTGTTGCTTCAATTTCATTTGATTTTTCAAGTAGTTCATCTTTTAGTTCTCCTGTTAGTTTAATGTAGTTTGAATCAAATAAAAGAAAATCAATTTTAGATTGAGTATATCTGTCAATAGTATGTAAGTCAAAATCGTATTTATCTTTTACTTTTTCAAAATTCTCATCAAATATTTTCTTGAACCAGTCTTGGTTAAATTCCAATTCCCCAAAAAAGAAACTACGAATCCCAATATGTTTTGAATCTTTTATAAAAGTAACAAATGAAGTTTCTCCCCAATGTTCAAGTTCGATTGTTTTTCCCGAGGGAATAATTTTAGTTAATTCGTTTTCAAACCAATTTCTTTCTCCTTTACTAAACTTTCCTTTGCTTGATAAGCTATCTGCTGTTAAATCTGTTTTTAAACAAAGAAACCATTTTGTTAAGTCATTATGATTTCGAATCGCTGTTTCAAATGAACCCTCAATCGCTGAATTTCTAGAACCTACATTTAATCGTCCTGTATCTCCAAAAAATTTGCATTGCCAACCCCATTTTTCTCCATTATGAAGTTTTAAATAAAATTCAACTCCTCCATCGCCGCCACTTCCATCTATTGGTGTGAATGTTCCAAGGTGTCCAAATTCTTTTTGCGCTATTTGGTAGCAAAATTGCTCAAAACACTTGGTCGTTTTACCGTCATATGGCTTAAGTTTTGTGAAATCTATCTTGTCAATTGTAACCATAGTAAAAAATGTTGAGGGTTGATTAAAAAGGCCTCACCAGCTGTCACTTGAATCCCCGTTACCGTCCGATCCCAATTGCGTGGCCTATCATATTTTTCCATCCAAAGTCTCCTGCCTTTTAGCTAACTAATTCCAAAAATAAAAAACTTCTTGTTAACATAAAAGGGGGATTTCCCCCTAATTTCATCAAAGTACTAAAATAATTTCCAATCCATTTTACGGTTTTCCACATTCCACCCAAAAAAAAACCATCCCAAAACCCCACCCAAATAAAAATACTTTAACAAAACAACTAATAACTCATAACTAAAATCAGCGTTGCAAGCATCCGTTTCATCCGCGTTCAAATAACAAAAACCCCCACAGAGATTCCTACGGAATGACAAACAATAAATACACCTCCAACTAAAAAAACCAACAAACAACAATAAACAACCACCAAAACCCTCTTCTAAACCCATAACTCATAACTAAAATCAGCGTTGCAAGCATCCGTTTCATCCGCGTTCAAATAACAAAAAACCACACAGAGATTCCTACGGAATGACAAACAATAAATATACCTCCCCACTAAAAAAACCAACAACAAACAACCACCTAAAACCTCTTCTAAACCCCTAAACTCATAAACTTCTAAACTAATAACCAATAATTCTCCCTTCACCATTCCTTGCCTTCCCATTGCCTACTCCTTGCCTACCCATTGCCTACTACGTGCCTACTATGTGCCTAAAAGGGCACCCCATACATAATACTACCATTCTGGAAAATTACGTCACTTTCGGAAAATTTTTACCCCAAACTAAGAAAATACACAATAAAAAAATAACTTCTACGTTATTACTTAAAACAAGACAACAACATGCAACCAACAGAGTAACAAACAAATAACAACAACCCTAAAACTTAGCCATCATGAAACGTTTAGAAATGACACCAAAAGACGTAGTACAAATAACCGCTAAAAGCGAACGTTACGGCAGAGAACAAATCAAAAAAATTAAACTACACTATAAAAAACAACCCCATCAAATACTAACCATAGAAGAATACTGCCAATACTCCGGCCTCGATTACCAAAACATCCTCATATTTCTAAACGCCCACCGATAAACCACCCAATCCACCTACCTTATCCCCATTCCTCTTAAACAACCATCACTTTACAATACTAGTAAATCAACCCCTTTGTCATTCCGTAGGAATCTCTAACCTCTAACAACCTATTAGCAAACACTAAACACTACAAACACCATCATATAATCAAATAACCAAATCAACAAATAACTCAAATCACTCACTTCGAGCCTTCTCCAATAGCAAATGTGTCAAGCATACATTATTCGTAATTCGTAATTCCCAATTTGTAATTCTTCCAAAAGAAATCACTAAATTTGCGGTACAATTATTGCTATACAATAATACACTTGGGGTCGACTGGTTTTGACAGCAAGATGAAACAGACAGTAAGCACGTCGAGCATTGTACTTTTTGCTCGTAAATCCAAAGGTACACACCTATAAACGGCGAAAATAATTACGCTTTAGCTGCTTAATCCGAAGTTTAGTACGATTTGCCTAGTCCACACCAGGTGTGGAAGCTAGATTTACCTCAAAAGCCTTGGTTTGTGGCGTTTGATTAAGGTAAACCGTAAAAATAGACCTAGAGATGGTAATGCTTTAAACCCGTCTTGACACTGATAAAGCTAAGTAGAATGTGGTTGTTTCTGGCCTAGCATCCTATCGAAAATCCAATCAGAGACTAAGCGTGTAGAAGGCTCTTTGCTTCCTTGTTTGGACCCGAGTTCGATTCTCGGCGACTCCACATCCATATCAACCGTAACAATAGTTGCGGTTTTTTTATGCCCAATAACCATTACCTATATAAAAAACAAACCCGCTTATCACTAAGCGGGTTCATTCATTCTAACTAAATTTGAATTTGTATTATCGTTTCAACGAGAAGTGTGCTCTGAATTGTTTCATTGCTCCACCTTCCAGATAATCTACCGTAAACCAGTAATCGGTTGATGGCAATAAAGCACCATTATAAGTACCATCCCATCCTGCACTTGTTGAACTGATTTGTTTTAGTAGTTTACCGTAGCGGTCAAAGATGTAAATCTTAGCTCCTGGTTGTCCTTCTAAACCTACGATGTTCCATGTATCATTAAAGCCATCTCCATTCGGAGTGAAGTAATGTGGATAATCGATGATTTGTACACCACTGATGCTTTGTACTCCACACGAGTAGCCATTAACATCTCTTACATCCCATACATATACCGTGTGTTCTCCTAAGGTTACATCGGTGAAGATTCCGCCATTGTCTAAGATTGGTCCGTCGTCTAAACTGTAGTGGTAGATTCCATATCCATCGTTTGTCACCGTAATGATTTGTGTATCACTAAAGGCATTGGTAACCGTATACGTCAGGTTTGCCGCCGGTCCTGAACGTACCACCGTGAAGAATACTTCTTCTGATGCACATCCTAAGTTGGCTGGGGTTATACTTGTTGCTATTACACTATACACTACTTGGTCTACACTAATATCGGTTACCGCTAACGTTGGTCCTGTTTCTGATAATAATACTCCATCGGCATACCACTCAAAGGTATAGTTCGCTGCATTGGCTACATTACTGTCTAGTATCAGGTTGTTGTTTACAGCTGTAGTGTTCCAATCCACACACGCTATTGCACTTCCGGTATTGGTAGTAATTAATGGCTCTGCCAATTGTTCTATCACTACATTAAAGTCATCTAAGATGTAACATCCTGTTGCGTTATTGGTTACACGTATCCAATACGTTCCCGTTTGTACTTGATAGGTTGACAAGTTTTGTATCGCATTGGCACTAATACCTGCCTCTGCATCCGCCTGACTCAGGTAGAACTCTACCGTATAATCGGTTGGTGCTTGTGTAGCTCCTAAGATGTCATCGATGTAGTCGCCTAATCCTAATGGGTTGTTGTCATAGAACATCATGCCATCGTTTACGCCATCGGTATCACAGCTCTCAAAGTCATCTAATAGTGTTGCCACTATAGGTTTTGGGTTTACCAAAATGTTGAAGGTACCGATATCACTGGTACATCCTGTGGTAGTGTTAGTGATTACTACATAGATAGGTTGTGGGTTACTAATGTTGGTGTAAGCACTTGGGTTTGGTACTGGCGTTGTAGCTGCAGCATCTAAATAGAAGGCTACACTATAGTTTGACGTTGGGGTTGTGGTATTCCCTTCCAATAAGTCGGCTACCTGACTGGTTAAATCAAATACTTCAAAGCCATCGTTCACACCACTTGCATCGTCTTCACATACTTGGTATTCGTTGTTTGTGCCTACGATGTCAACTACTGGTAGTGGGTTTATTATAAAGCCTTGTTCTACCATTTTATAACATGGTCTGCTGGTGTAATCAAAGTTTTGTGTACTTGATACGGCTATATAAATGTACTGCACTTGATTTATTGTAGTACCTGCTATACTTGGGTCGCCTACTAAGGCTGCCGTTGGTGTTAGTATCTCGTTTACATTGTTCTCCAAATCCGATTGGGTATAGAAGTAATGTAAAGCTACATTCGGGTCACCATTAGCAATATAGGCTGCTGTTGCCGTTAAATCTACTGTTGCCTGTCCTGAACCTGTGGCGTTTTCACATACTGCGGCTAAAGTCGCTGGATTGGTTCTTGGTGTTGGTATTGGCAACACTCTGATGTTTAACGTCGTATAGCTTTTACAACCTTGTGGACTGATAATCTCTACTCCTAAGGTTTGTACTGCTGCAGGTACATTGATATAGTTGGTTGGTGTAGTGATTTGATTTGTGCCTGTTTGTGCTTCAGCTAAACTTGGATAGTAGTTTATCGTATAACCTGGTAGTGCAGTGATTTGTCGTACCGTCAAATCAAAGTTGGTGTGTTGGTCATTTGGATTGGCATCGTCATCACACTCATTGATTGGTTGTGGTGTTGCTACTACTAACGGTGTGCCAACAATTATCTGGAACGAACCAATGTTATAACACTTACTTGCTATATTCTCTACTCTAACCCAAATAGTTTGTGGGTTGGTAGTGTTGGTATAATTAGTCACATTCATGATCGGAAGGCTTCCTTGTTCTGCCAATGTTTGTGAAGTATAATAGGTCACTGTATACGCTGATGCTGGTAGTGGTTGTTGTGCTAATACTAACGGAGTTTGTTGCGCTAAGTTCACTATCGTTTGTCCGTTTTGCGTATTGCTATCGGTATCACATATCTCTATGTTTGGTAAACCTGTAATGGCTTCTGGACTTGGATTGACATTCAACTCTACTGTAGTGATGCCTATGCATCCTGTAGTTGGGTCTTCGGCTCTTACATAGATGATTTGTACAAACGGATTGATGTTAGTGTACAACATCGGTAATGGGTTGTCTCCTGTTTGTGCATTGGTCAATGTTTCATGGAAAGTCAACGTGTAATTTGCTCCTTGAAGAATATCTGTTGTCAAAGTATTCAAATCAAACTGTGCAAAGCCATCCTGATCATCATCACAAACGGTATAGGGCTGTGTTGGTGGTATTGGTGTCGGTAATGGTTCTACTCTGATGTCCATCGTTGAGATAACGTAACATCCTGTAGCATCATTGGTAATACGGATTCCTAACGTTTGAACATAGATAATCGCATTTTGATAGCTCAGATTTGTTATCTCATTGGTATCATTTTGTGCATCGGTCAAACTTGGATAGAAGTGTACACTCATACCGGTTTGGCCTAACAGTATATTAGCCACTTGGCTTTGTAAATCGAACACTTCATAACCAATCAAACTTTGGTCGTTGTCACACAACGAATACTGCGGATAGTTTGGCTGTGTCGAATTTGGTAGTGGATCAACAATGATATCAAAGTCTACTATATCAAAACATCCTGTTGCCGTAGTTTCTACTCGCACATAAATCGTTTGTTGGTCTATTACACTATTAATGTAACTCGCCACATTGGTTATCGCATTACTTGGTGTTTGTGCATCTGCTAAACTCGTGTAGAACGTTACCGTATGTGTTGATGGGTCAATGCTTCCTAATACTTGTGGGATTACTAGTGTCAGGTTAAAAGGCTCATAACCTACTGCTCCCGTATAATCACATAAATGTAAATCATCTGGCTCCGTAGCTTCTGGCGTTGGGTTGACTATTAATTGGAGTTCGACATAGTTAGAACAACCTGTGGTGGTATAGAATACTTTTACATAAATCGTTTGTGTCCATGGGTCAATATTTGCATATGGACTTACTAAAGGATTAGCTCCCAACAAGGCATCGGTTGGGGTTTCGTGGAACGAAACAGTAACGCCTGCTGGTAAACTTCCGCCTGCAATTTCATTGATGGTACTGTCTAAATCAAACGTACCAAAACCATCATTGTTTGGATCACAATACTGTAATGGTTGTGGTGTAATGGCCACTGGTCCTTGGGTTACTCTTAGTAATTGGGTAGTAATACTGTAACAGCCTGTTGCGGTATATTCTACTCGGATATAAACGGTTTCGTTATCGTTTCCTAAATACGTGGTTGGTGTTGCAATAGCATTGGTTGGCGGTTGTGCATTAGCATCGGCAAACGTATTATAATACGTTACTATTACTCCTGTTGCGCCTGCTGTAGTCACTCCTTCATTAACCGTTAAATCAAACGTAGCGGTAGTTACTGCTCCGTTACTACATTCAAAGATTGGTAATGGTACTGCCGTTGCTGGCAATGGGTTCACTACTAAATTGAATGAGGCTACCGAGTTACAACCTGTCGTATTGTTGCTGATGTTAATCCAGATTTGTTGTGGACTACTTGTATTAGTATAACTATTAGGTAGTGGATTTGTCTGTGCTATCGCATCGGCTTGGGTTAGATAATACGTCACTGTTACGCCTGTTTGTCCATTAGCAATCTCAACAGTTTTGGTATTTAACGTAAATACTTCTACTCCATCGCCTGGATTGTTGTAATCACACAACTCGTAATCCGTGATTACAGGATTTGGTAATGGTCTAGGATGTACTATCAACTGTAATGTCGTGGTTGAATAACACATTGACGTTCCCACGAAGTATGCTCTTACATACAAGGTTTGTGTTCCTGGATCAATATTGCAATAAGTTGATGTAGTTATCGGATTGGCTCCCGTAGTAGCATCGGTTGACGTTTCATGATACGTAATAACAACATTCGGATCAGTACTTATCTCTGCATTTTTAGTGGTTAAATCAAACAAACAGCTAAAGCCATCGTTGTTATCATCACACACTTCATAGGCTGTTGGTGTGTTGATTACTGGTGCGGTGTTTACCGTTACTGTTGCTGAACCTGATTGTGGTTGTGCACACGCTGGCGTGGATGCGCTTGACACACTCACTAAATTATAGTTGAATATACCTGCTGTAGTAGTTGGCACATTGATTACCGCTGTATTACCGCCTGTAGACTGAATGGTTTGAGTGGTCCCATTTTCATCCAAATACGTAAAGGTATAAGGTTGTACTCCATTAGCTCCTGTAAATACAATTTGCGGATCTGGTGTAGAATTCAAACATACGGCTTGTGTTCCTGCTATTGTAGCTGTTGGCATTGGGTTTACCGTTACCGTTGCTGTGCCTGTTTGTGGCTGTGAACATGCTGGCGTGGTTGAACTTGATACACTTACCAATTGATATGGATAAATCCCTGGTGTTGCTGTTGAAACGGGTAGTGTTATGCTATTTCCTGCAGTAGTTGTAATAGTCTGTGTAGCTCCAGCTGGGTCGGTATATGTAAATGTGTACGGTGCTGTTCCGTTTGCTCCTGTAAAGGTGATATTCGGACTCACTGCTCCTTGACATACTGTTGTTGTTCCCGATATCGTAGCCGTTGGTAGTGGTACTACTGTGACTACTGCCGAACCTCCAACCAATTGTGTACAGTTGGTCGTTGGATTGGTAACACTTATCAGATTATAGGCTACACTCGATGTTAATACTGGTGTAGTTAGCGTTGCATTTCCTGTTGCATCTAATGTAATAGGCGATGGTGGTCCAACAGTATTGTATGTTACTATCGCATTTGGTGTACCTGTAAAGGTAATCGTAGCTGTGTTTCCTGAACATATTGTTGTGGTTCCTGAAATTGCTGCCGTTGGCAATGGATTTACAGTAACTGTCGCTGTTCCCGTTTGATTTTGTGAACAACTCGGTGTGGTTGAACTTGAAACGTTTACTAATTCATATGTAAATGTTCCTGCCGTAGCTGTAGAAACTGGTAGTGTATAGGTGCTTCCAGCAGCTGTAGTAACAGGGGTTTGAGCTACCGTGTTCAACGTATAATTAAAAGTATACGGTGCTGTTGAATTGGCACCTGTAAAGGTAATTGATGGACTAGGATCACCAACACAAACGGCTGTTGTTCCTGATATCGTTGCTGTTGGTAATGGTAATACCGTTACTGTTACAGAATCTGTGTATGCACTCGAACAACCTGTTGTTGGATTGGTAACATCGATTAACGAATAATTGGTAGTAGCTGTTAATGCTGGGGTTGTATAACTACCCGTTCCTGCTGCATCTAAAGTTACTGAACCTGCACTGAAATTAATTACTGCATTTGGTGTTCCTGTAAAACTTATTGTTGCTGTTTGTCCTGAACAAATACTCGTCGCTCCTGATATTGTTGCACTTGGTAAAGGATTTACATGCAAAGTGAAGAATGCAGTGGTATTAGAACCTCCTGATGAATTGTCTACAAAACGAATGTAAATTATTTGTCCATCAGTTCCTAAATAAGCATTAAATGGTGAAATAATCCCTGTATTGTTATCTGCTCCTGTCTGTGAGGTATGGAAGGATATGGTATAATCACTTGCGCTATTTGTGCCCAAAATAATTGGAATCTGTGGCGTGAAATCAAAGGTTGCATTGCCACTGCCAATACTGTTTTCACACAAAGTCAAATCTGGAGGGATAACTGGCGTGGGATTACAGTTTGGCATGAATAATTGAAATGGTTTCACAATAATACAACCGTATGCTGTCAAGAAAATCGCAGCATATATTGTTTGTCCATTTGAAAGCGCAGTATAGGCAGTGTCATTTGGAATGGGATTGGCTAAACTTTGTGCTTCATTTTGTGTTAAATGATATGTTATTTCATAATCATTTGGATCCAAAGAGCCTAAAATTGTTGATGTATTTTGAGTCAAATCAAAAATATTATTTGGACTACATTGCGTTAAATCAGTAGGAGCATTAGTTACATCAGGATTTACATTCAAAGTTACATTTGAAGTCGCAGTCTGTTGTACGTTACATATTGTATATTCAGCATTCAATGTATAAGTAGTAGTAGCTGTAGGACAAACAGTTATTGTAGGGCCGGTTCCAATTTGAGTAATCCCTTCAAACCATTTAATAATAACAGGTACAGGTGGTCCAGTTGGTGTAAAACGCCAAGCTTCGTTAGTTGCTGACCAAGCTCCAGTATCTCTACCTGGTGCTGCAATTGATTGAGCTCCAGATCCTCCAATCAACCCTATCAATCCAGAGCCTGCCCATGGAGTACCTGCAACTCTTCGTTGAACAAAAACTTCAATAATATTTGAAACTTCATACAATACAATTTGAGATGTTTGAAGTCCTGGAGCACTACCAGTAGAATTCCATTGACCTAAATTATAGAAATTTACAATAAGTTTTCTACATGGATAAGTACCTTCTAACTTCCAATTTACAGAACCATCAACGGCCGTTGGAGGAACAGACATATCTGTATCTTGAAAGACTCCAAAAATTGATTGAGATTGATTAGTAACATTTGCAATAGGTACACTTGTTGCAGGCCAAGCACAAAATCCTCCTGCAGTTACAGGTCTGAATGTAATAAGACCATTTGTTCCAATATTACACGATGTATAATTTTGTCCATAAAAACAAAAATTAAAAGGTAAATTAACAATAGGAGACCAAAAATCATCTCCTGATGTAATGGCAACAACATTATAACTTGGTCCGTTGAATGGATAAGGACAATAAGGTATTGAACTTGCAGAATAAGAAGTGGTTGATGGGACTGGCGAAACATTAGCTTGTAAAGTTCTACATTCTCCCACTGTACACAATGTCAAATCCAAAGGTAAAGTTCCAGGAGCAGGTACAGTAGCCACTGTAGCACATCCATTAGGAACAACTGTTATTGTAAATGACATTCCGGTATAAAAACGCTCACATTGAGTAAAGAAATTTTTAATTTTTATAACTGTATAAGTTTGTGTAGATTGTAATATTGGAGTCGTAAATGTTCCAGTTCCTCCTGCACCAATAGTAACAGCATAAGTATTTCCTAATGTGTTGGTAATAGTGACCGTTGAACTTGGCGTTCCTGTTATGGTAATAACCGCCGAATTACCGGGACATATAGTTTGATTTGTAGGCGCCGAGACTATTGGTAATGGATTTACAGTTACAACAAACGTTTTTGTAATCGGTGCACAAGATCCTATAGTACTTGATACCGTATAAGTTGTTGTTACTGTTGGACTAACTGTAGGATTTGCTATGTTTGGAGTTGTCAAACTTGGATCAGCAGGTGAAGCCGTCCAAGTATAACCCGATGAACTTCCTGACGCTTCAAGCACAGACGAATTACCAACACAAATTGGTGTTTGTCCCGTTACAGTTAATTCAGGACCAACAACTATATTAGTTAAAGTTGTTGTTAAAGCCGTTGGCAAAGTACTATCAGTAACTGTTGCTGTATATACACCAGGAGGTAAATTTGTAAAAATTCCAGTGGCATTATTTTGATTCACTGGTCCAGCTATAGTGTAATTTACATAAGGTGGAGTTCCTCCAAATGCGGTTAAAGTTATTCCTCCATCCGCTGCAGTTGAACATGCCGCATTTGTGACATTTGAAGACAAAACTAAACTGCTTGTTAACATCAAGTCATCAATTGCAAAATCATTACCTACTGCACTTGTATTAGTATTCCACATTTCAATTTGAACTGTTGCAGCAGTTGCAACAAAAGAATACACTACGTGTCTCCAACCTTGTACGGGCAGTGGTGCAAGTGCATTTCCTGTTAATAAGGTTACTGCATTTCCTCCAGTAATTTGTATAGAAATATTTGCTTGTGTAGCAGGATTCGTGACTAAATTTGAAACAGATCTAACCCAATAACTGAATGTGTAAGTTGTTCCTATTGTTAAACCAGTAATTCCTGCTCCTGTATTTCCTGCTGCCCAAAATCTTGGATTACCAGCCGTAGTATTCCCATCGATAATTAGCATTTTACCAGTTCCGGATGTTCTATCACCAGTTAAAATGAAATCTGTATTGTTAATGGTTTTTGGAAAATTGGTAACTGCAAAATTCCCTGGAACAGAATTTCCTGAAAAAGGAAAATATAGTTGCGTGTATCCTGCACCATTAGTTACAAATCCGAAACCAGAACTTCCTGACTCAAACCCGCTATTTGTTAGTAAATTTTGAGAATTTAAATTAAAAACAACAAATAAACAGATAAAAAGTAGTTTTTTAATTTTCATAGACATTTTTTTTAAGAGGAGCGAAATTTACATAAAAATAGTAAATTTTTATCATAAAATTTTAAAATTTTAAAACTTTAAGATAATGATAAATTCATTTAGTAATATTAATTATCTTTGCTTCCTTATAAAAAAAACTTCATAAATATTGCTATTGATGAAAAAGAATAAAGAATTTGAGGATGAAATTGGTGAGAATCATATTGCCACAAATGCAACTAATCCTCTGAGAGTTGATGCTTTCGAAATTTCTGATGATCAAAAAATTGAATTGATAAAAAAAGATGTTGAAAGCATACTGAAAACACTAGGTATGGATTTAACTGACGATAGTATTAAAGGAACACCAAATCGTGTTGCAAAAATGTTTGTTAAAGAAATTTTTGGCGGTTTAAATCCTAATAAAAAACCAAGTTCATCCACTTTTGAAAATAACTACAAATACGGAGAAATGTTAGTTGAAAAAAACATTACTCTATATTCAACTTGTGAACATCATTTACTACCAATAGTTGGGAAAGCGCACATTGCTTATATATCTAGCGGAAAAGTAGTTGGCCTTTCTAAAATGAATAGAATTGTTGACTATTTTGCTAAAAGACCTCAAGTTCAAGAGCGTTTAACTATGCAAATTGTTCAAGAATTGCAAAAAGTATTAAATACTCCAGATGTTGCTTGTGTTATTGACGCAAAACATTTATGCGTGAATTCAAGAGGAATTCGTGATATTGAAAGTAGTACCGTTACTTCAGAATTTGGAGGAAAATTCAAAGATGAAAACACAAAACGTGAATTTTTAGACTACATCAAACTAGATACTTCTTTTTAATTTTCAGACATGCAGCTATATAAAAACCAAAATATTAAATTATATAATTCTCTTTCAGGAGAAAAAGAAAATTTCACTCCAATTCATGAAGGAACTATTGGAATGTATGTTTGCGGTCCAACGGTTTACAGTAATGTTCACTTAGGAAACGTAAGAACATTTATGTCGTTTGATATGATTTTTAGATATTTTAAACATTTAGAATATAATGTTCGTTATGTTAGAAATATTACCGATGCTGGTCATTTAACTGATGACGGAAATGTAGATAACGACCGTTTTGTGAAACAAACACGTTTGGAAAAATTAGAACCAATGGAAGTGGTTCAAAAATATACTGTTTACTTCCACAAAGTGTTGGATTTATTCAATTTTCTTCCACCAAGCATTGAACCAACAGCAACTGGACACATTTTAGAACAAATAGAACTAACCGAAAAACTAATTAAAGATGGTTTTGCTTATGAAAGTAATGGCTCAGTCTATTTTGATGTTCTAGCTTACAATAAAAAAGGATTGAATTACGGTGAATTAAGCAATAGAAATATTGAAGAACTTCTTCAAAACACTCGTGATTTAGACGGACAAAACGAAAAAAGAAATCCTCAAGATTTTGCACTTTGGAAAAAAGCTTCACCAGCTCACATTATGCGTTGGAATTCGCCTTGGAGCGAAGGTTTTCCAGGTTGGCATTTAGAATGTACTGCAATGAGTACTAAATATCTTGGAGAACATTTTGATATTCATGGCGGTGGAATGGATTTAAAATTTCCGCATCACGAATGTGAAATTGCACAAGGAAAAGCCAGCACAGGAAAAACTCCAGTAAAATATTGGATGCATGCTAATATGTTGACTATGAATGGACAACGCATGAGCAAATCAACTGGAAATTATATTTTACCAATTGAATTAATCAACGGTGAAAACACTTTCTTTGAAAAAGCTTTTAGCCCGAATATTGTTCGTTTTTGTTTTCTTCAAGCGCATTACAGAAGTATTTTGGATATTTCAAATGATGCCATGATGGCAAGCGAAAAAGGCTTCAATAGATTGATGGAAGCAGTGAAAAATTTAGATGCAATTGTGCCTCAATCTCAATCAACTATTGATATAACTTCATGGAAAAAGAGTTGTTACGACGCCATGAATGACGATTTTAATACACCGATTTTAATTGCACAACTATTTGAAAGTGTTCGTTTTGTAAACCTACTTATCGAAAAGAAAGAAACCATAACAAGTGAAGATTTAAACGAATTAAAATCGACACTAAATGCATTTCTATTTGATATTTTAGGACTTAAAAATGAAATGATTTCTAGCAATAGTTCCGAAAAATTATCTGGTGTTATTGAAATGCTTATTGGGATGAGAAACGAAGCTAGAGCTAACAAAAATTTTGCTTTATCTGATCAAATTAGAGATAATTTGTTAGAGCTTGGAATACAATTAAAAGACGGAAAAGAAGGAACAACATTCAGTTTATAAATTAATAATGATAAAAAAGATTTTAATAGCGCCATTTCTATTATTAATCCGTTTTTATCAATCGGCAATTTCTCCTTTTTTTCCAGCAACGTGTAGATTTGAACCTACTTGTTCTCACTATTACATAGAAGCTTTAAATGTTCATGGGTTTGTTTATGGAAATTATCTTGGAATAAAACGCATTCTGAGTTGTCATCCTTGGGGAAAATCAGGTTATGATCCAGTTCCTCAAAAAAAAACCAAAAGCAATTAATAATTATCCCTATTTTTGAAGCAATAAAAAGAATATTATGATTTGGAATCCAACCGAAGGAATTGATTTAGGTTTTTTTATAATACGTTTTTACAGTTTAATGTTTGTAGTTGCCTTTGGTTTAGGTTGGTACATCATGAAACACATTTATCAAAGAGAAGGTGAATCGTTAGACAAATTAGACACTTTATTCATTTGGACAGTAATTGCTACACTTCTTGGTGCCCGATTGGGTCATGTTTTCTTTTACGATTGGGAATATTTCAGAAATCATCCATCAGAAATTTTACTTCCTTTTAAATTCGAAAACGGAATTGAATTTACTGGTTTCAGAGGTTTAGCAAGTCATGGAGCAGCAATTGCCATAATTATAGCTATTTATTATTATAGTAAAAAAGTGGTTCACAGACGAATGCTTTGGATGTTAGACAGAGTTGTAATTCCAGTTGCATGTGGTGCTGTATTTGTTCGATTAGGAAACTTTTTTAATTCTGAAATAATCGGAAAAGTTACGGATTCAACCTATGGAATTAAATTTGTTAGAGATTTTTATTCTGCTGCTGATGCTGTAAGGTTAACTGGCATTCAAAATGTTAATGATGCCTATGCTGCCATTCAAAATAATCCTCAATTTTCTCAATTGTTAGCAAATGTACCTTATCGTTATCCTGCACAATTGTATGAAGCTATTTGCTATGTATTTGTGTTCTTAATTCTTTTCTTTTTGTATTGGAAAACCAGAACTGCAGAAAAACATGGTTTAATTTTTGGCTACTTCTTAATTCTTTTATGGTCAGTTCGTTTTGTGGTAGAATATGTAAAAGAAAGCCAAGGCGGAATTGAAAAAACTTTTGGATTATTATCAACCGGACAATGGCTAAGTATTCCTTTTATTCTTGTTGGATTATTCTATGTTTTCATGGCCGAAAAACCTATAAAAGGTTTATAAACTATTCTTCTTCTGCCGTGTGTGATTTAGAATAATTACGCCATTTTTCGATACATTCTGTCATATCTTGTGGTATTTCGGTATCGAAAGACATAAATTCTTTAGTTGTTGGATGTTCGAATCCTAATGTTTTTGCATGAAGTGCTTGTCTAGGTAAAGTTTTAAAACAATTATCAATAAACTGCTTGTATTTGGTAAAAGTTGTTCCTTTTAAAATCAAATTTCCGCCATAGCGTTCATCATTGAACAACGTATGACCAATATATTTCATATGAACACGAATTTGGTGCGTTCTTCCTGTTTCCAGCTTACAGGAAACCAAAGTTACATAACCAAATCGTTCTAAAACTTTATAATGAGTAACAGCAGGTTTTCCTGTTTCGCCATCTGTAAAAACCGCCATTTGCATTCTGTCTTTTACGTGACGAGCAATATTTCCTTCAATTGTTCCTTCGTCTTCTTTGATATTTCCCCAAACTAAAGCAATGTATTCGCGTTCAGAGGTTTTATCTTCAAATTGCTTCGCCAAATGCGTCATAGCTGCTTCTGTTTTGGCAACTACTAAAAGTCCAGAAGTATTTTTATCTATTCTGTGAACCAAACCAGGTCTTTCACTAGAATTCATTGGAAGATTATCAAAATGATAAGCCAAAGCATTCACTAAAGTTCCTGTATAATTTCCATGACCAGGATGAACCACCAAACCTGCAGGTTTATTTATAACCAACAAAGCTTCGTCTTCATATACAATATCAAGTGGAATATTTTCGGGAATAATATGATTTTCAAATGGCGGATGTGATAACATCACTCGAACCACATCAAATGGTTTTACTTTATAATTTGATTTTACAGGCACATCATTTACCCAAATCTTTCCATCAGTTGCCGCTTGTTGAATCTTATTTCGTGTAGCATTTTCAATCAATTGCATCAAAAATTTATCAACACGCAACAGCGATTGTCCTTTGGGAGAAACAAATCGGTGGTGTTCAAAAAATTCTTCTTCAAAATCTGAATCGTCGATGTTATTATTTGGGTTATTCAGCATCTGGTGTATCGACTTTTAAGGTATCTAATTCAGAAGCATCAAAAACTACTTTTCCATCACCAAGAACTAAATCAATTTTAGAAGATTTCAACACTTTATCGCCAGGTTTTAATTTTTTACCATTAAACTGCATTTCCAAAACCATATCTTTTCCTAAATAAGGTTTGTATGTAATAGTTCCTTCGTTGAGTCCAACAGCATTTAAAGTTGGTACTGCTTGACGGTATGTTTTTTCAATCAAATCAGGAACAGTAACCATAGTAAACTTTTCGGCATTTATTTTTAAATAAATCTTTCTTCCCGCTTTTACTTTTCTTCCTGGTTTTGGATCTTGATCAACAATGGTAAGTTTAGGAAAATCTGGATTATAATCTACTGTATCCAAAATAATATAGTCCAAATCTAATTCTGCTAATCGTTCTTCTGCTTGTTCTGCACTTAATTTTGCCAAATTTGGCACCGGAATTTCTTCGCCATGATTAGTAGCAAACGTTATCCAATGAAAAAAAGCATACGATACGGCAGCAACAATTCCTAAGGCAATTAACACTTGAGTAAAAAAGACTTTACTGGTGATATATTTTCTGAAACTCATATAATTTTTTATTTACGCAAATATATAAAAGATACAAGGTATATGGTTTGAAAAAAAATGATAATTTTGTTTAAGCTTATTCTTTTTAAAAATTATAAGTCGTTTCATCACCATTAATTTAAAACCTACTAAAACCAATAAACAACATGAAACACATTGCCATTATTATGGGTGGTTACTCTAGCGAGTATGAAATTTCACTTAAAAGTGGAAACGTAGTTTATAACAATCTTGATCAATCAAAATACAAAGGATATCGAGTTCATATTTTTACTGAAAAATGGGTTTATGTAGATGATAACGACAATGAATTTCCAATTGATAAAAATGATTTCTCAGTAACCGTAAATGGTTCTAAAATAACTTTCGATGCAGTATTCAATGCTATTCATGGAACACCAGGTGAAGATGGTTTAATGCAGGCATATTTTGAATTATTAAACCTTCCGCAAACTTCTTGTAATTATTATCAAGCAGCATTGACCTTTAATAAACGTGATTTACTTTCGGTTTTAAAACCATATGGAATCAAATCGGCTACCTCGTATTATTTGAATCAAGGTGATGAGATTAATGAAGAGGAAATTTTAGAAAAAGTAGGTTTACCTTGTTTTGTTAAGCCAAACAAATCAGGTTCTAGTTTTGGGATTTCGAAAGTAAAAACTAAAGACGAATTAGCTATTGCTATTGTCAATGCTTATAAGGAAGACAACGAAATCATTATTGAAAGCTTTCTTGACGGAACAGAAGTTTCTGTTGGAGTAATTAATTACAAAGGCAAGGTAACGGTTTTACCAATTACTGAAATCGTTTCAGAGAATGATTTCTTTGACTACGAAGCAAAATATTTAGGAAAATCTCAAGAAATAACCCCAGCAAGAATTTCTGAAGAAATTGCCAATAAAGTAAGAGTAGTTGCTAAGAAATCTTATGAAATATTAAAAATGACTGGTTTCTCACGAAGTGAATTTATTTTAGTTAATGGCGAACCATTTATGCTAGAAATGAATACCATTCCAGGTTTGACAACCGAAAGTTTAATTCCGCAGCAAGCACGTGAAGCAGGAATTTCATTAGAAGAATTATTTACCAATGCTATTGAGTTAGCTTTAAAGAAGTAAAAGATGAACAGAAAAGCAGTTTTTCCAGGATCGTTTGACCCAATTACATTGGGACATTTTGATATTATACAAAGAGGCGTTTCGCTTTTTGATGAAGTAATTGTTGCTATTGGTATTAATGCGGATAAAAAATATATGTTTTCTCTTGATGAGCGAAAACATTTTATTGAAGATGCTTTTAAGGATGAACCTAAAGTAAAAGTGATTACTTATGAAGGTTTAACCATTGATTTATGCCGAAAACTTGACGCGCAATTTATACTTCGTGGTTTGCGTAACCCAGCCGACTTTGAATTTGAAAAAGCCATTGCACATACCAACCGTAAATTATCCAAAATAGAAACTGTGTTTCTTCTAACTGCTTCCAGAACATCTTATATCAGTTCAAGCATTGTTCGCGATGTGATTAGAAATAACGGCGATTATACTGTGTTAGTTCCAGATTCGGTTAGGGTAAAAAAGCATAAATAATGAAGTACGTTTTTCTGCTTTTTTTTCTTTTTAGTATTTCATTTGCTCAAAAAAACTCCCATCCTACTTTCTTTGAAAAAGGAAATGGTAATCAAACGGCCAACTATCAAGAGATTTTAGATTTTTATGAAAAACTCGATTTAGAATTTGAAACTATTCAAGGACTCAATTTTGGTTTTACTGATAGTGGCGAACCTTTACGAGTATATATTTTCAATGCGGATAAACGTTTTGATTATGATTTCAAACCCGAGAAAGCCTTCGTATTAATCAACAACGGAATTCATGCAGGTGAACCTGATGGAATTGATGCTACTATGCAATTGTTTCGTGATTTAGCATACAAAAAGATTAAAGTTCCCAAAAATGTAGTCATCATCACAATTCCTGTTTATAATATTGGCGGTTTACTGAATAGAAATTCCACTTCACGTGTCAATCAAAATGGTCCTGAAGAATATGGCTTTCGTGGAAATGCGCGCAATTTTGACTTAAATCGCGATTTTATAAAAGCTGACACCAAAAACACCATGGCTTTTGCACAAACTTTTCATGCTTTTTTCAGTCCTGATATTTTTATCGACAATCATGTAAGTAATGGTGCCGATTATCAATACAAGCTTACCTACATCATGACTGAACCTAAACGATTAGGAAATGTTTTGGGTAATTTTGTAAAAACCGAAATGACACCTGCAATTGTTAATGATTTAAAAGATAAAAAAGTAGAAAGCACGCCTTATGTAAACGTTTGGAGTGGAACACCAGCCGATGGTTTTGCTCAATTTAGCGATACACCGCGATACGCAACGGGTTATACTTCATTATTTAATACAATTGGATATGTTGTAGAAACGCACATGCTCAAACCGTATAACGAGCGTGTAAAAGTAACTTATGATTTTATGGTTTCTACTATTGAATATGCCGATAAAAATTGGGAGAAAATAAAAAACTTACGCATTCAAAATAAAGAGCAATACGAAGCAAATAACTACTATCCTATTCAATGGAAAATTGATAGCAGCAATGTGGAAAAGATAACGTTTCTAGGATTTGATGGCAGTTATAAAAAGAGTGATGTTACTACAGGTAAACGTTTGTTTTATGACAGAAGCAAACCTTATTCTAAACTGATTAACTTTTATGGCACCTATAAACCAACGAAAGAAATTAAAATCCCTTTAGCCTATGTTATTCCACAAGGACAATGGAAAATAATTGATTTGCTAAAACATAATAAAATTGAATACTCTAGATTACATCAAGATACATTGATTGATGTTGAAAGTTATAAAATTGTGGATTATAACACTGCAAAAAATGCTTATGAAGGTCATTATCCGCATAGCAATACAAAAGTTGCTTCAA
This sequence comes from Flavobacterium sp. PMTSA4, assembly GCF_032098525.1. Lineage (NCBI taxonomy): Bacteria > Pseudomonadati > Bacteroidota > Flavobacteriia > Flavobacteriales > Flavobacteriaceae > Flavobacterium > Flavobacterium capsici. The sequence continues at coordinate 366,596 of NZ_CP134890.1, read as the reverse complement.
CGAATAAAACTGTAGCATTCAATAAAGGCGATTATTTGATAAAAACCGACCAATTGGGAGTAAAATATTTGCTAGAAACTTTAGAACCAGAAGCTATTGATAGTTTCTTTAACTGGAACTTCTTTGATACCATTTTGCAACAAAAAGAAGGTTATTCGGCTTATGTTTTTGAAGATTTGGCTAACGAATATTTAAATGAACATCCAGAACTGCGAGCTCAATTGGAACAAAAAATAAAAGAAGATAAAGCTTTTGCTGATAATCCTGATGCGCAATTAGATTGGGTTTACAAAAACTCAATTTATTACGAAAAAGCTCATTTACAGTATCCTATCTATCGTATTGTAAAGTAAAATATCATAACATATTTTCCTCTACAAATAGCAATTTGATGTTTTCATAGGAGTTATTCATGGCTTCTTTTATTTCCTCCTGATTTAACCAAACAGCTTTTTTAATGCCTTCCTCCTTTTGCGGATTGGTTTTTCCTTTGAAGTTGGTTTTCATCTCAAACCAATGGGTAACTTTCAATTTATACTTGCCATTGCGCTGAAAAACATGGTAGGTTTTTTGAAGTTTCTTGGTAACAATCAATCCGTTTACGCCTGTTTCCTCTTCTACTTCACGCATGGCGGTTTCTTGCATTTTTTCGCCTTTGTCTTTTCCTCCTTTAGGCAAATCCCATTTACCATTGCGTTTTATGAATAAAACTTCACCTTTTTGATTGTAAACTAATCCGCCACCAGCTTTTACAACTGGTATTTTTTCTTTAAGTTTTTTAAGAATGGCTTTTTCATCAGGAAAATATAAATTCGCTTTCTGAATTTTATTTTGATACATCTTGATGATGAGTTGTTCAATATCAACACTTTCCAGTAGGAATAGCTGAAAATCGGTTTCTTTCTCTACCTTATTAGTTAAAAAAAGTGGTTTATCGTTGACAAAAACTTTATACATTTGTAACTATGATTTTTAATAAAGATACAGCCGAAAAAACAGCCGAATTGCTTTTACAAATAAATGCAATTAAATTGAATCCAAAAAATCCTTTTACATGGGCTTCTGGATGGAAATCGCCAATTTATTGTGATAACCGTCTAATTCTCTCATTTCCAGCGATTCGAAATTTTGTTCGCGAGGAATTTTCGAAGCATATTGAAAAAGAATTTGGAAAACCCGATGTTATTGCTGGTGTTGCAACTGGCGCTATTGGAATTGGCATGCTTGTTGCCGAATACATGGGGTTACCTTTTGTATATGTTAGACCAGAACCTAAGAAACACGGTAGACAAAACCAAGTAGAAGGCTTTTTACAAAGTGGTCAAAATGTGGTTGTGGTTGAAGATTTAATCAGTACTGGAAACAGCAGTTTGATGGCAGTAGAAGCTTTGAAAGAAGCTGGTGCACACGTAAAAGGAATGGTTGCTATTTTTACTTATGGGTTTGATGTGTCAAAAGATAACTTTAAGAAAGCCAATGTTGACCTGAATACGCTTTGCGATTATGGTAACTTGCTTGAACTGGCTGTTGCCAAAAATTATATAACCGAAAAAGAATTAAAAACCTTGAAAGAATGGCAAGTTAGCCCTTCAACCTGGAATCAATAATAATTAAAAAAGAATGAATTTAGAAAGCCCAAAAGTTACCGTAGAACAATCATCACAACATTTATTTGATGCTTTGTCTGACGTTAAAAATTTCGAAAAACTAATGCCCGATAACATTGCTAAATTTGAAGTATTGGGTGATGATATCTTTAACTTCGGATTAAAAGGAATGCCAGAAATAAAACTGCGCATGAAAGACAAAACTCCTACCAGCAAAGTAGTGTTGGCAGCAGCAAGCGATAAACTTCCTTTTACGTTAACGGCAAATATTGAAACTCTTAGCGAAAAATCGAGTACTGTTCAATTGCAATTTGAAGGCGAATTCAACCCAATGATGGCCATGATGATCAAAGGTCCAATCTCAAAATTTATTGAAACTTTAGCACAAAACATGCATAAACTATAATTGTTTACTCCATAAACTACTATACTTATTACTAATCCTTACTCATCAATCACGAGTAAGGATTTTTTACATATAGGTACTTTTCCAATGCCTACGCCTTCCTAACAATTCATGTGCCTTACCTTCCAACTCATGTGTAACCCTTTCCAACTCATGTGTCACCCTTTCCAACTCATGCGTCTTGCTTTCCAACTCATGTGTCATCCTTTCCAACTCGTGTATGATGCCTTCCAACTCATGCGTCTGCCTTTCCAACACATGTCAGCAGCGTTCCAACGCATGTAACTTGTCTTCCAACGAACAAGAGAAGCGTTCCAACGCACGGAAGCAGCATTCCAACTCATGTACGTTCCTTTCCAACGCATGTATGTACAATTCCAGCAAATTGAGCAAAATAAATTCTTAATTTAAAAAAAGAAAAAACCTATTTTTATAAAATTAGATTTTATATTTTCGTTATTCATCTATAAAATTCATTTTATGAAACTATTTAAAAGTCTTTTGCTTTTATTACTATTGGCTACCTCTTTCTCTTTTAGTCAAAGTTTAGAATTTGAAAAGCCAAATTATAATGATATAAAGTCTAACATCAACAATAAGGATTCTCAACTCTATTATCCTAAACTTATTCAACGTTTGGTTCAAAATGACACTTTAATTTCTGAAGAAGAATACAAGCACATCTATTATGGTTATGTCTTTCATAAAGAATATAGCCCATACATGAGGTCTCCAAATGAAGATAAAATCAAGAAATATTTTCAGGAGGAAAATCTAAGCGCTAAAGATGTAAAAAAGTGCATCGATTTATTAAAAAAAGCACTAAAGGAATATCCTTTGGATTTTAGATACCTGGGGTTCCTATCGTATCTCTATCACTTAGATGGTGATGATGTATCATCCAAAAAAGTAGCCTTAAATCTTAATGGTTTGATGGATACTATTCTTAGTACTGGTGATGGTTTAACTTGCGAAACAGCTTTTCATGTAATCTCTGTGAGCCATGAGTACGCCTTATTAAATAGATTTGATTTGGAAAGCAAATCACAATCTCTAATTAATAATTGTGATTATTTAGCCTTCGAAAAAGGAAGATATAAAGTGGATGGTTTATATTTTGATATTAGTAAATTAACCGAGAGTTTTATGAGTTCATTTGGTGAGAAGTAGTTTTATAGTCAACTTTAAAACTGACAACTGAGTTTCGATAAAAATTTTATATTTCCTTAATATCATTACAGACTTTGAAACGTTTTAATAATTTATCTATGAAAATAAAGGTTTTTATTTTTACTCTACTCTTACTCTATCAGTTTTCTTTTTCTCAAAAAGACTTTAAACTAGATATAGATTGTTTTTTGTTGGGAATGTTTGATGATTATAATGGACGAGAAATTCCTCTAAAACATCCTTTTGAATCAACAAGAATTAATTCTTTTTATTGCACAGAAAAAAAACTGAAAATAATATTTGTTGATTCCATTAAAAACAACTATTCCCTAAGTGATCTAGAAGTAAAATACAATACTGTTTATTCAAAATCACTTTCAAAACGACTAAATAAATATTATAATATCAACAAGGACAAAGATGGTGGATTTATAATCGACGATATTGATTATAGTAGTTATATAATGAAATTAAAAAGAAGTTCTTTTTTATCAAACAAAAAGAAAGTTTCATTTATACTTGGAGCTTTTCTTAGATATGGTAAAATTAAAAATGATAGATTTGAAATAGATATGGCAAACTCATTATCCCACTTTGATATACTAGTTTGGTCAATGAAAGAGTTAGGATTTAAATATAAAGATGAAATTCCTTGCCCAAAATGTATTCCAGTTGGTCAAATTGTAAACTTTGAACCAACAGAAGATTACATCAAACTGTTTAAAAACATTAAACCTTTTGAATTGGATGAAAGCGATTGTAATGAAAAAGGTTTATAACTATTAAATAAACTTAAGAATACTTTACAATTTTACCTAAAGAAATAAATACTTCTCTACCTCACAGTCTCCAATCGCTTATCGATAATTCGTTCCATATAATCCTGAATGAACGCTATGCAACGTTGCCCAATGACATCCATTTCAGGAGTTTTTTGCTTGATAAGATTATGCTCTAGGTTTTTATCGTCTTTGCTGTAGTAACCCACTATCTTTTTACCATCGAAAGTACAAACATAATCGCCACTCATATACTGAAACACATTAGCCGAATACTTAACTACAAATGGCGGCACTTGTTTTTCATTAATCAAACTTCTACCCCAACTTCTGAAAGGCTTTTGATAACCCATCATGTCAAGCAACGTTGGATAAATATCAATTTGCTGTGCCCAATCATTGTTTACACCTACATACTTTTCATTAGGCGAATAGAATAAAATTGGCACCGTGTTTTTGTTCAACTCTTTGCGGTATTCATCGTAAGCAATAGTATTTCCGTGGTCAGCAACCATTACAAAAATAGTGTTCTTAAACCAAGACTCTTTCTCTGCCGATTTAAAAAATTGTTTCAAAGCATAATCCGTATAACCTATACATTGATTGATGTTTACTTTTCCTTTTGGAAACTTACCTTCATACCTTTCAGGAATTCTATAAGGTTCATGCGACGAAACCGAGAACATTGTAGCCATAAAAGGCTGTTTTTTCTTGGTCAATTCTTTATTGAAAAACTGAAAGAAAGGCTCATCCCAAATTCCCCAAACACCGTCAAAATCGGCATCGTTGTTGTATTCCGTTTTTCCGTAATAATGGTCATACCCAAGGATGTTTCCAAAACCTAAAAATCCCATAGAACCATTTGGCGCGCCATGAAAAAACGAAGTATCATAACCTTCACTTTTTAGCGTAGAAACCAATGATTCTATCTTTTGCTTAGGATAAGGCGATGAAGTAAACGCATCTTTAAACGAAGGTATTCCAGCAATAACCGATGAAACTCCATGTATCGATTTCCAGCCATTTGCATAAGCATTCGTAAAAATCAAACTGTGTTGCGCTAACGAATCAACAAAAGGTGTGTAACCTTCATAATTGGGAATCGTAGTGTTTTTGTTGAAAGCTCCGTTATATTCACGAGCAAAACTCTCTAAAATAAATATTACAACATTTGGTTTGGTTTCCGGATTATTAGCATAGTGTTTTATCGGTACCAACAAACTATCTACTTCATTTTTTGAAAGTAAATCTATTTTCTTAAACGAATTTGTGCTCCACGTTCTGATGATAGCAAAAGGTGTGTTAAGAACCAAGTCGGCTTGCGCAGCATTAGTAACAAAACGACTGGCATCAAGCAAATTTATTGGTCGTGTGCTTTTTCTGAAATCGCCACGAATTCCACCAATACACAAGGTTACTATAATCAAAAAAACAGCAATACTGGCACCAAAATATTTTGGATTACTAACAGGTTTATCTTCTTTAATCTTGTATCGTTTATACAGAATAACCCAAAGGATTGCTGTTATAAAAAACAACAAAAATACATGCCAATAATTAATCAGAAAATTAAAAAACAACAATCCTTTATTTTGCTCATTTTCAAGCGTATCAAGCGATGCTCTTGTACTTCTGCTAAAAGTATATCGATAGTAAATAAAATCGATAAAATTAGTAGCATAAGCTAATAAATTGGTTGCAAAATAAAGGTAAAAAAGAAACTTCTGAAACCCTTTTTTGGCATTAATTTTTAAAGGAAGAATAGACAATAAAATAAACAACCCGTTAGTATAAATAATGCTTGTGGTATCAAAAGCAATTCCGTGATAACATAAGGCAAAAAAATCAGAAGCGGTATCTACTTTTAATAATTTGGCATTATAGAGAAAAAATAAAATTCGGACGATACTATAAAAACCATACGCTAATAAAACTCTATAAACTAAAGCTTTATATTCATTAATACGTGGAAATTTGTGCATTCTTTTTATTATTTTCTGATTGCAAAACTACATATTTCGAGAGTAATTTTAGTATAATTTAAATTAATATTGTGATTAATTGCAATAATCCTTAATTTGCATAAAATTTGATTAAATGATTGCCATCAAGCGCCTTTTTGACTTTCCGTATTATCAGTTAGAAAAAAATAATATGCCGGAATGTCTAGTGACCAAACAAAATGGTCAATGGATTAAAACCTCTACACAAGAATATATAGACAAAGCCAATGCTATTTCAAGAGCATGGTTAAGATTGGGCGTTCAAAAAAATGATAAAATAGCTATCATATCGTCTAATAACAGAACCGAATGGCATATAATGGATGTTGGTGTGCTTCAGGTTGGAGCGCAAAACGTCCCTATTTATCCAACCATTTCCGAAGACGATTATGAATACATACTAAACCACAGCGAGGCTAAATATTGTATCGTTTCCGACGAAGAAGTATTAAGAAAACTAAACATCGTTCGCAAGAATCTAACCCATTTGAAAGAAGTCTATTCGTTAAACGAAATAAACGGTTGTAAAAACTGGAAAGAACTTCTTGAATTGGGAAAAGACAACAGCAATCAACCAGATGTAGAAGAAAGAAAAGAGAATGTAAAACCAGAAGAACTGGCTACAATCATTTACACATCGGGTACTACAGGTAGACCAAAAGGAGTAATGTTATCACACAACAATATTGTTTCAAATGTCTTGGATAGCGCCGAACGAATTCCGTTTGACGAAGGAAAAAGCATTGCTTTAAGTTTCTTGCCTATTTGTCACATTTATGAGCGAATGGTAACTTACATCTATCAATACTATAGTGTTTCAATCTATTTTGGTGAATCCATTGAAAAGATTGGCGACAATGTAAAAGAAGTTCGTCCAACAGTAATGACTGGCGTACCACGACTTACCGAAAAAGTATATGAAAAGATTATTGCCAAAGGTTCAGAACTAACAGGGATAAAAAGAAAACTATTCTTTTGGGCTGTAGAATTAGGTGCACAATACGAACCTTACGGTGCTAATGGTTGGTGGTATGAGTTCCAATTAAAAATTGCACGCAAACTTATTTTCAAAAAATGGAAAGAAGGTTTAGGCGGAAGATTGGATTTGATTGTCAACGGAAGTGCTGCCATGCAACATCGCTTATTGCGAATATTTGCAGCTGCTGAAATTTACATCATGGAAGGCTACGGATTAACAGAAACTTCTCCCGTTATTTCGGTGAACGATATGCGCAATCATGGTTTTAAAATTGGAACCACTGGTCGTATCATTCAAAACGTAGAAGTAAAAATTGCCGAAGACGGCGAAATCCTTTGCAAAGGACCAAACGTAATGATGGGTTACTATAAAGATGAAAAACTTACTAACGAAGCTATTGTTGATGGTTATTTCCATACGGGTGATATCGGAGAAGTTGATAAAGACGGTTTCTTAAAAATAACAGACCGCAAAAAAGAAATGTTCAAAACTTCTGGCGGAAAATACATTGCACCACAGCTATTAGAAAACGCCATGAAACAATCTCGTTTTGTAGAACAAATTATGGTTATTGGTGATGGCGAAAAAATGCCTGCTGCATTTATTCAGCCAAACTTTGCTTTTGTAAAAGAATGGGCAAAACTTCATAATACAAATGTTGGAGAAACCAATGCAGAAATAAGTTCAAATCCCGAAGTAAAAGAGCGCATCGAACAGGAAGTTGAAGCTATCAATAAAAAGTTTGGTCATTGGGAACAAATTAAAAAAATCGAGCTTACACCAGATGTTTGGTCGGTTGAAGGCGGACATCTAACTCCTACTATGAAACTGAAACGTAAAGTAGTCAAAGAACTCTACAAAGATTTATACCAAAGGATTTATCCTAACTCTTAACCAAAAAAGCACCATAAATAAGGTGCTTTTTTTGTAATTCTTATAATTATATAATTATTAAAAAAATTGATGTAACACAATTTATGGAGGTCAGCTCTAAATTTGTATTATTAATAATCTAAAAATATAAAGTTATGAAAAAATTAATTTTTGCATTTTTTGCTGTAACAGGTTTATTAGTATTTAATTCCTGTAGTAATGATTCAAGCTCAGCAAGTGCCAGATCTTATCCTTTTAAAGTTAGAATGACGGATGCACCAGCAGCTTATGATGAAGTAAACATTGATTTGCAAGCTGTGGAAGTTACTGGAGGCGATGGAGAAACTGTAGTTTTAAATACCACTGCCGGAGTTTATAACTTACTTGACTTCTCAAATGGTATCAATACTATAATCGCAACTAGTGTTTTAACCGATTCTAGAGTTAATCAAATCAGATTGATTTTAGGTCCTAATAACAGTATTACTGTTGATGGTGTAAACTATCCTTTGAGCACGCCAAGTGCGGAGCAAAGCGGTTTAAAACTATTAGTTAATCAAACACTTACTGCTGATATTGAAAATGAAATCTTATTAGATTTTGATGCTTATCAATCTGTAATAGAAACTGGTAACGGAACCTATAAATTAAAACCTGTTATACGTACAATTACAACTGCCGTTTCAGGAAATATTAGTGGTACAGTATCCGTTTTAGGAATTGCAGCTTCAGTAACTGCTACTTCTATGGCTGGTGTAGAATATTCAAGCGGTGTTAATGACATGGGAGAATTTAAAATTACTGGGTTGCCAGCTGGTAGTTATACTTTAACCATAACTCCTGAGCTACCATACGCACCTGTTATTCAAACAGATGTAGTAGTACAAGCAGGTGCAACGACAGAAGTTGGAACTATTTTGCTGCTTTAGAAAACAGTTTTATATAAGATTACAAAGCAAGTTCATTTCTCGATGAACTTGCTTTTTTTATTTACTATTGAAGGTTCGATAATTAAAACACTCCTTTCGGACATTTTTTAATGCCATTTGTCCCAACTTATTTTTAATTAGCTTAAATTTAGATTTATTTTGATTGTGTCAAGTCTAATTTAAATCTAATAAATTATGAAATTAAACATCACCTATTTCCTTTTTGTACTATCTCTTTTCTTTTTAAGTTGTGGTGACAATTCAAAAAAAGAAATCGCTACAGAAAATAATTCAGATAGCGTCAAAGAAAACTACCTTTCTTTTGCTAACCGAGACGACCAAAAAACAGGAGGAATAAAAATGATTCCTATTGAAACACCAGTCGGAAAATTTAATGTTTGGACCAAAACCGTCGGTAACAACCCAACTATTAAAATACTACTCCTTCACGGCGGACCAGGTGGAACTCATGAATTCTTCGAAAACTTTGACGGCTATTTTCCTCAGGAAAGCATTGAGTACATTTATTATGATCAATTAGGTTCGTATTACAGTGATCAACCTACTGATAAAAAACTTTGGACAATAGACCGTTTTGTGGAAGAAGTAGAACAAGTGCGCAAAGCTTTAAAATTAGACAATACTAACTTCTATCTATTAGGACAATCTTGGGGCGGAATTCTGGCAATGGAATACGCCTTTAAATATCAACAAAATCTAAAAGGATTAATCATTTCCAACATGATGTCAAGCGCTCAGGAATACAACAAGTATGCAGAAGAAGTTCTCGGGCCTAAATTAGACCCGGAAGTATTTAAACAAATAAAAGAGTTCGAAAAGAACAAAGATTACCATAACCCAAAATACATGGAGTTATTGATGAATCATTACTACACCGAACATATCGTAAACATGCCAATCGACCAATGGCCTGAATCTATAAATCGAGCTTTCAAACATCTAAATCCCGAAGTATATATCTATATGCAAGGACCAAGCGAATTTGGAATTACCGGAGATGCTACTTTAAAAGATTGGGATGTTAGAGAAAAACTCAAAACAATAACAGTTCCAACACTGGTTGTTGGTGCAAAAAACGACACTATGGATCCAAAACACATGGAATGGATGTCTAAGCAAGTTAAAAACGGAAGTTTTGTCCTTTGCAATGGTGGTCATTGCGCCCAATACGATGATCCAAATAATTTCTTCCCTGGAGTGATTCAATTTTTAAAAGATGTTGACCAAGGAAAAATCAAACAATAGTTAAAATAATTGCATTTACGTTATTAACAATCCTGTTTGTTAAAAAGTTAATAATATAATTATTAATAAGTTAGGCAAAATTTATAATTCCATAAATTTAACATATTAACCAATTAAACTTTTTTAATATGAATGTAAAAAACTTTTTAGTAGCAGGTATTGTCGGTGGAATAGTTGACTACCTGTTAGGTTGGCTTTTTTATGGAATGCTTTTCCATGACAATTTTGGAGGCGAAGATCCTCAAAACATGCCTTTCATAGCGTTAGGCTGTTTGTCTTTTGGTTTGTTTATGTCTTACATCTATACCAAATGGGCAGGCATTTCAACATTAACCACTGGTGCAACAGCAGGTGCAGTCATTGGAATATTCATGGGGTTAGTTCACAACTTCTTCTACTACGCTATGAAACCAACTCCAGATTACAACTTAATGCTTTTAGACATCGGGATATCAGTAGTTATGGGTGCTATAATTGGTGCTGTTGTTGGAATGGTAAATGGAAAAATGAAATAGAATATCAGTTCTTGAATATTAAAAGACTCTTCAGAAATGAAGAGTCTTTTTTGTTAAAAACAGCAGCTATACTATTAACAAAATACTAACATCACTCTAATTGAAAAATTGTACATTTATGGGCAACTAATTAAAATCTATAAATGATGAAAAGAAACGCTACTGCTGTTTGGAACGGCACCGGAAAAGATGGAAAAGGAAATTTAACAACACAAAGTGGAGTACTATCTACTACTCAATATTCATTTAGCTCTCGTTTTGAAGATGGTATCGGTACCAATCCTGAAGAATTGATAGCTGCAGCACATGCTGGCTGTTTTACAATGAAACTGGCTTTCAATCTTCAAGCGGAAGGTTTTGCTGCCGATGAACTACAAACCAAAGGCGAAGTTATTCTTGCTGATGGAACCGTAACAGAATCCAACTTAACATTAAAAGCAACCGTTAGCGGAATATCAGAAGCTAAGTTTGAAGAACTGGTTAGGGATGCTGAAGCAAACTGTCCTATTTCAAAATTATTAACTGCAAAAATCACGGTAAACTATACCTTAAATTAGTAGTTTCTACAATCATAAAAAAAACCACGAGCTTTAACTCGTGGTTTTTTTTATTTAACGAAAATCTCTTTCAATTGACTAATGACGTTATCAATCCGATAGAACATATTCAGCCTTCTCCTATATCATTATGAATAAAATAATTGAGAATTGTCTATTGATTTTTTGTAATAAATGTTATAAATAACTTTTTAAATGTTATTAAACTATCTTAAAAATTAATAACTTAACATTTAATTATATTTTTTTAACATATTTATTATGCGTGCATAATAAATATTTATTATCTTTGAAAATCATTTTAAGCCATGAAAGAAAAAACTATTGACTACATACTTCGAGCTACTTGGCAAGCCGTAGCAAGAATGTATAACGAAGAAGCTTCTAAATTTGATGGCTCAATGGCCATTGGGTTTGCTTTATTAAGTATTGATAAAGAAGAAGGAACACCTTCAAGCTACATTAGCAACCGCATGGGAATGGAGCCAACCAGCCTAACCAGAACTTTAAAAACCTTAGAAGACAAAGGTTTGATTATTCGCAAAAAAAACCCAGACGATGGTCGTGGTGTTCTAATATACCTCACCGATTTAGGTAAACAAATGCGTGAACAATCTAAAATAACAGTACTAAAATTTAATGAAGTAGTAAAGAACAACATCTCAGAAGAGAAACTAATACACTTTATTGAAGTAGCAGACACTATCAACGAATTAATCACAGAAAAGAAGATATTTTAAAAAACAACCAACACAATCATGAAAAGAGTAATAAAAAAGGTAGCAGTAATAGGTTCCGGAATAATGGGTTCTGGTATTGCCTGCCATTTTGCTAACATCGGATTAGAAGTTTTGCTTTTGGATATTATTCCAAACGCTTTAACCGAAACCGAAGAAAAGAAAGGATTAACGTTAGAGAGCAAAGCAGTTCGCAATCGTTTGGTTAATGACCATTTAGCCAATGCACTCAAATCGAATCCTTCTCCAATATACAATCAAAAGTTTGCTTCCAGAATAACTACCGGAAATACCACAGATGATATGTCAAAAATTGGCAATTATGATTGGGTAATCGAAGTGGTTGTTGAACGTTTAGACATCAAAAAGCTGGTATTCGAACAAATAGATAAATATAGAAAACCCGGAACTTTAGTTACTTCAAACACATCTGGTATTCCAATTCATTTTATGAGTGAAGGTCGTAGCGATGACTTCCAACAGCATTTCTGTGGTACACACTTCTTCAATCCTGCGCGTTATTTAAAGCTGTTTGAAATCATTCCTGGACCAAAAACATCACAAGAAGTTCTTGATTTCTTGTTTGATTATGGTAGTAAGTTTTTAGGCAAAACATCCGTTATCGCAAAAGATACTCCTGCTTTTATTGGTAACCGTATTGGTATCTTCGGTATTCAAAGCCTTTTCCATTTGGTAAAAGAAATGGATTTAACGGTTGAAGAAGTAGATAAATTAACCGGTCCGGTTATTGGTCGTCCAAAGTCAGCTACTTTTAGAACGGTTGATGTGGTTGGATTGGATACTTTAGTTCATGTTGCCAATGGTATTTATGACAACTGTCCAAATGATGAAGCACATGAATTGTTTAAACTTCCTGATTTCATCAATAAGATGATGGAAAACAAATGGCTAGGAAGTAAAACGGGACAAGGTTTCTATAAAAAAGTAGGCAAAGAAATCTTAACTTTAGACTTAAACTCATTAGAATACAGAGCAAATAAAAGAGCATCCTTTGCCACACTCGAATTAACTAAAACTATTGACAAACCTATTGACCGATTCAAGGTATTAGTAAAAGGAAAAGACAAAGCTGGAGAATTTTACAGAAAGAACTTCGCTGCAATGTTTGCCTACGTTTCCAATCGTGTTCCTGAAATAACCGATGACTTCTACAAGATAGATGATGCTATGAAAGCTGGTTTCGGTTGGGAAAACGGACCATTTGAAATATGGGATGCCATTGGTGTTCAAAAAGGAATAGAATTAATGGATGCCGAAGGATTAAAACCTGCGGCTTGGATTGGAGAAATGATTGCTTCAGGTAATACTTCGTTTTATACTGTAAAAGAAGGCAATACCTACTTCTACTCTATTCCTAATAAAGCACAGGTTAAAGTACCCGGACAAGATAGTTTCATTATTCTTAACAACATCCGTGAAACTCAAAAAGTATGGAGTAACAGCGGTACAGTTATCGAACATTTAGGTGATGGAATCCTTAATTTAGAATTTAAATCAAAAATGAATACTATTGGCGGTGATGTTTTAGCAGGCATCAATAAAGCCATAGACCTTGCCGAAAAAGAATACAACGGTTTAGTAATCGGAAACCAAGCTGCTAATTTCTCTGTTGGAGCCAACATCGGTATGATATTCATGATGGCTGTAGAGCAGGAATACGATGAATTGAATATGGCCATCAAAATGTTCCAAGATACCATGATGCGTGTGCGCTACTCTTCAATTCCAGTAGTTGTTGCACCACACGGAATGACACTTGGCGGTGGATGCGAAATGACGCTACATGCTGATAAAGTAGTTGCCGCAGCCGAAAGCTACATTGGCTTAGTCGAATTTGGTGTTGGGGTAATTCCTGGCGGTGGTGGTTCTAAAGAAATGACGCTTCGTGCTTCTGATTTATTCCGTAAAAATGATGTAGAATTAAACGTATTACAAGAATATTTCTTAACGGTAGCCATGGCGAAAGTATCTACTTCTGCTTATGAAGCCTTTGATTTAGGAATTTTACAAAAAGGAAAAGACATTGTGGTAGTCAACAAAGACAGACAGATTGCAGAAGCTAAAAAACATGCCTTATTGATGGCTGAAGCTGGATATACGCAACCAATCCGTAGAACTGACGTAAAAGTGCTCGGAAAACAAGCTCTAGGAATGTTCTTAGTAGGAACCGACCAAATGGAAGCTGGTAAATACATCTCTGAACACGACAAAAAGATAGCCAACAAATTAGCTTACGTTATGGCTGGTGGAGATTTATCAGAACCAACTTTAGTAAGCGAACAATACTTATTAGATATCGAAAGAGAAGCATTTTTATCACTTTGTACAGAAAGAAAAACATTGGAACGCATCCAATTTATGTTAACCAAAGGAAAACCATTAAGAAACTAATTATGAAAACTGCATATATAGTAAAAGCATACAGAACCGCTGTAGGGAAAGCACCAAAAGGAGTGTTTAGATTCAAACGTCCTGATGAATTGGCCGCAGAAACTATTCAACATCTAATGAATGAACTACCCGATTTTGATAAGAAACGCATCGACGACGTTATGGTAGGAAACGCTATGCCCGAAGCAGAACAAGGATTAAACGTGGGTAGACTTATCTCATTGATGGGATTAAAAGTAACCGATGTTCCTGGTGTGACCGTTAATCGTTACTGTGCTTCAGGATTAGAAACCATAGGTATGGCAACTGCTAAAATTCAAAGCGGAATGGCAGATTGTATTATTGCTGGTGGTGCAGAAAGTATGTCATTCATTCCAATGGGTGGCTATAAACCAACACCCGATTATTCAGTAGCCAAAGAAGGTCACGAAGATTATTACTGGGGAATGGGTTTAACGGCTGAAGCAGTCGCAAAACAATACAATGTTTCTCGTGAAGATCAAGATGAGTTTGCTTTTAATTCACACATGAAAGCACTTAAAGCGCAAGCAGAAGGTAAGTTTGACAACCAAATTGTTCCAATTACAATCAACCAGACATTTATAAACGAAAACAGTAAAAAGGAAACCAAATCATATACCGTAACCAAAGACGAAGGTCCAAGAGCCGATACTAATTTAGAAGCTTTGGCAAAACTAAGACCTGTTTTTGCAGCTGATGGAAGTGTAACTGCCGGTAATTCATCGCAAATGAGTGATGGTGCTGCCTTTGTTTTAATCATGAGTGAAGAGTTAGTCAAAGAATTAGGCGTTACTCCTATTGCACGTTTGGTAAACTTTGCCTCTGCTGGAGTTGAACCTCGCATTATGGGAATTGGTCCTGTAAAAGCCATTCCAAAAGCATTAAAACAAGCAGGTTTATCGCTAAATGACATTGAATTAATTGAATTAAACGAAGCCTTTGCTTCACAATCTTTAGCTGTAATAAGAGAATTAGACCTAAATCCTGATATCGTTAATGTTAATGGTGGTGCTATTGCATTAGGCCATCCACTGGGTTGTACTGGTGCTAAACTTTCGGTTCAATTATTTGATGAAATGAAACGAAGAGGAAACAAATACGGTATTGTAACTATGTGTGTTGGAACCGGTCAAGGTTCTGCTGGAATTTATGAATTACTATAATTAATAATAAAACTATAAAAATGGAAGATATAACAAGAGGTGGTCAGTTTTTGGTAAAAGAAACCAAGTGTGAAAATGTCTTTACACCTGAAGACTTTAGCGAAGAGCAAATCATGATGCGTGATGCCGTAAAAGAATTTTGTGATAAAGAACTTTGGGCAAATAAAGACCGTTTTGAGCACAAAGATTATGCATTTACAGAAGAAGTTATGCGCAAAGCTGGTGAAATGGGCTTTCTTAGTGTAGCTGTTCCTGAAGCTTATGGCGGAATGGGAATGGGATTTGTAGATACTTGTTTGGTTTGTGATTATATTTCTGGTGCAACAGGTTCTTTTTCTACTGCTTTTGGTGCTCATACAGGTATCGGAACTATGCCAATCACTCTATATGGTACTGAAGAACAAAAACAAAAATACGTACCTAAGTTAGCTTCAGGCGAATGGTTTGGTGCTTATTGTTTAACAGAGCCAGGTGCAGGTTCGGATGCAAATTCTGGTAAAACGAAAGCTGTTTTATCCGAGGATGGAAAATATTACAACATTACGGGAGCAAAAATGTGGATTTCTAATGCTGGTTTTTGTTCGGTATTTATCGTTTTTGCTCGTATTGAAGATGATAAAAACATTACTGGTTTTATTGTTGAAAACGACCCAAATAACGGCATTACACTTGGTGAAGAAGAACATAAATTAGGAATTCGCGCTTCTTCAACGCGTCAAGTTTTCTTTGCAAATACTAAAGTTCCGGTTGAAAATATGTTAGCGGGTCGTGGCGAAGGTTTTAAAATAGCCATGAATGCTTTAAACGTAGGTCGTATAAAATTGGCTGCAGCTTGTTTGGATGCGCAAAGACGTGTTACTTCAAATGCCATAAATTATGCTAACGAAAGAATTCAATTTGATGTGCCAATTTCAACGTTTGGCGCAATCAGATACAAATTAGCCGAAATGGCAACTTCTGCTTATGCTGGCGAAAGTGCTACCTATCGTGCTGCAAAAGATATTGAAAACAGAATAAAAATCCGTGAAGCTGAAGGTGCATCGCATCAGGAAGCAGAGTTAAAAGGAGTTGAAGAATTTGCTATTGAATGTTCTATTCTTAAAGTAGCTGTTTCCGAAGATGTACAAAATTGTGCCGATGAAGGAATTCAAATCTATGGCGGAATGGGATTCTCAGAAGATACACCAATGGAATCGGCTTGGCGTGATGCTCGTATTGCTCGTATTTACGAAGGTACAAACGAAATCAACCGAATGCTTTCGGTGGGTATGTTAATCAAAAAAGCCATGAAAGGCCACGTTGACTTGCTTGGTCCTGCACAAAAAGTTCAAGAAGAATTAATGGGAATACCATCGTTTGATACGCCTGACTATTCTGAATTGTTTGCTGAGGAAAAAGAATTAATTGGCAAATTGAAAAAAGCATTCTTGATGGTTGCTGGTGGTGCCGTTCAAAAATACGGTATGGACTTAGACCATCACCAACAGTTGTTGACCGCAGCTGCCGATATGTTAATTGAAATTTATATGGCTGAAAGTACTGTACTTCGTACGGAAAAATTAGCCAAAAAAGAAGGTGAAGCCAAAGTACAAGAGCAAATTGCGATGGCTAAATTATATCTTTATAAAGCAGTTGATATTATTTCACAAAAAGGAAAAGAAAGTATTATTTCTTTTGCCGAAGGCGATGAACAACGCATGATGCTTATGGGATTAAGACGTTTCACAAAATACACAAACATGCCTAATATTGTAGGGTTAAGAGAAACCATTACTGCAAAATTAGTTACCGAAAATAGTTATTGCTTCTAGCATTTCTATAATTTTTAGTTAAGTTAATTGTTTTGAAAAGCCACATTAATTATTTATGTGGCTTTTTTTATTCTTATATTTAGCTAAAATTTAATTAATACTTTCATGAAAAAAAGCACACTATTATTTTTAACTTTTTTCATTATCCCAATTGGAATTATTGCTCAAGAAACTACTAAAGAACCAAAATGGGATGTTTCAAAACCTGGCGAAAGCTTTAACTACAAAACTCAAAATTTCACAACAACTGAAGGAACTTGGATGAATCTGGATGTAAGTCCTGATGGGAAAACTATTGTTTTTGATATGTTGGGAGATATTTACAGCATTCCTATTACAGGTGGTAAAGCAAAAGTTCTGCGTTCAGGAATTCCTTTTGAAATTCAACCGCGTTTCAGTCCTGATGGGAAATATATTTCTTTTACAAGCGATGCTGGTGGTGGTGATAATATTTGGGTAATGAAAGCCGATGGTACAGATGTAAAACAAGTAACAAAAGAAGACTTTAGACTAGTCAACAACGCTACTTGGATGCCCAATGGGAATTATATTGTTGCCAAAAAACACTTCACTTCAGTGCGCTCACTTGGTGCAGGCGAAATGTGGCAATACCATATTAGTGGTGGTTCAGGAGTACAACTCACTAAACGTAAAAACGACCAACAAGATGTGAACGAACCTGTCATTTCTCCTGATGGCAAATACATGTATTACAGCGAAGATGTATATCCAGGTGGATTTTTTCAATACAACAAAGACCCAAATAGTCAAATATTTGTTATCAACAGATATGATTTTGAAACTGGAAAAATTGACAGATTGACTGGTGGTCCAGGCGGAGCTGCAAGACCACAAGTATCTCGTGATGGAAAACTATTAGCTTTTGTTAAAAGAATAAGAGAAAAAACCGTTTTATACATTCAGGATTTAGAATCGGGAGAAGAATGGCCTGTTTATGATAAATTAGACAAAGACCAGCAAACAGCATGGACTTTATTTGGGGTTTACCCTAATTTCAGCTGGATGCCTTCAAACGATGCTATAGTATTTTGGGCTGGTGGACATATTCAAAAAATTGATATCAAAACATTAGCGATTACTCCTATCCCATTTACTGTTGATGTGGCAATAGACGTAGCTGATAGAGTTCACTTCAACACTCCGATTTCCGATAATGATTTTACTGTAAAAATGATTCGTGATGCAGTAACATCACCAGACGGAAAATCATTAATCTTTAGAGCATTAGGTTATTTATGGATAAAGTCGTTACCTGATGGAACTCCAAGAAGATTAACCAAAGGAACAGATTTTGAAGCCGAACCAACTTTTACTCCTGATGGAAAAGAAGTAGTATATGTAACCTGGAACGACACTAATCTTGGTGCTATTTACAGAATGAGTCTTGATGGAAAAAAGAATGTAAAACTTACTTCAGAAAAAGGCATATACAGAACTCCAAATGTATCTTTTGATGGAAAAATGATTACCTATCTTAAAGAAAATGGTAATATCGACCAAGGATATGCTTACTGTAAAAATACTGGAATCTACACCATGAATTCCAACGGCGGAAATGCAAAATTTGTTTTCCCAAATGGTGAATATCCTGTTTTTTCTAAAGATGCTAAACGAATTTTCTATCAAACAGGTGGAGTTTTCTTTGGAAGTTTAACTAAGGAATTAAAAAGTGTTGACCTCAATGGAAAAGATGAAAGAACTCATATCAAATCAAAATATGCAAACCGATTGGTGTCTAGTCCAGACAATCAATGGATTGCCTTTACACTTTTGCATAAAGGATATGTGGCGCCTTTGAATATTAATGGTCAAACTCTTGATTTGGATGATAAATCAACAGCCGTTCCTGTATCAGAACTAACTAAAGATGCTGGAATTAATCTTCATTGGTCAAGCGATAGTAAAAATGTAATGTATACTTTGGGTGAGATGTATTATAATTATGCTCTAAAAGACAGGTTTACATTTTTAGACGGCTCACCAGAAAAAATTGAAAAGCCCGACCATACTGGAATTAAAATTGGATTACTTTCTAAAACTGACAAACCTAAAGGAAAAATTGCCCTTACCAATGCCCGAATTATTACCATGAATGGTGATAACGTAATTGAAAAGGGAACTCTGATTATCAATCAAAACCGAATAGAAGCAATTGGAAACAGCAGCGATGTAAAAGTTCCATCGGATGCCTTGGTTTACGATTTAACTTCAAAAACATTAATGCCCGGAATGGTTGATGCTCATGCTCATATTGGTGCTTTTAGATACGGATTGACCACACAACAAAATTGGCAACTGTACGCAAATCTTGCTTTTGGAGTAACCACTTCACATGATCCATCTTCAAATACCGAATCTATTTTTACCTTATCAGAAATGGTTAAAAGTGGTGCTATAGTTGGTCCAAGAATATTTTCAACAGGGTTTATATTGTATGGAGCCGATGGAGATTTTAAAGCATTAATCAATAAATTGGATGATGCAAGGTCTTCGGTTAAAAGAACCAAAGCCTTTGGCGCATTATCTGTAAAAAGTTATAATCAACCAAGGAGAGAACAAAGACAGCAAGTTTTACAGGCTGCTCGCGAGGAAGGTATAAATGTAGTTCCAGAAGGTGGTTGTACTTTCTTTTCTAATTTAAGTATGATAATTGACGGACATACAGGCATTGAACACAATATTCCAATTACACCTGTCTATAAAGATGTGATTGAATTATGGGGAAAAACCGATGTAGGCTACACTCCTACTTTGATTGTTAATTATGGTGGATTGAATGCCGAATATTATTGGTATCAAAAAACAAATGTTTGGGAAAACAAAAAATTACTAGAATTCACTCCAAGAGGAATTATTGACTCTCGCTCTCGTTACAGAATAATGGCGCCTGAAGAAGATTATCAAAACGACCATATTCTAACATCAAAAACTGCTAAAACTTTAGCCGATAATGGTGTAAAAGTCAACATGGGTGCTCACGGACAATTGCAAGGAATGGGTGCTCATTGGGAATTGTGGAGTATCAATCAAGGTGGAATGAGCAATTTAGAAACTTTAAAAACCGCTACTATAAATGCAGCAAATTATATTGGAGCAGGAAATGATATTGGTTCCTTAGAAGTGGGTAAACTGGCTGATATTCTGGTTTTAGAAAAAAATCCTTTGGATGATATTCAAAACTCAAACACTATTCTTTATACTATTGCCAATGGTAGAGTTTATGACACAGAAACGATGAATGAAGTTGGAAACGAACCTAAAAAGCGAAACAAATTTTATTGGGAAAATTCGAAATACAACGCAGCTTTTCCTTGGCATGAAGAAAGCGACAGTTTTATGGAACAACATTGTTGCGGAGCAATTCACAACTAAAAACATAAAAACAGTAAATCTAAAAATCCCTTTATAAAAAGGGATTTTTTAATAAAGTATTAATAAAGTTTCTTCATATATTTTGTAAATTTGAAAAAACACAATTATGAAAAAAATACTTTTATCAGCCATTATCATTTGTAGTATCATTTTTGCTTGTAAATCAAGTGCAGATGCTAACAGCAATAGTTTAACAATAACTCTAGAACCAAAAAGCGGCAGTAATGTAAAAGGTACAGCCACTTTCACAGAAAAAAAAGGCGAAGTAACTTTGGTTGCAAAATTAACCGGATTAACTCCTGGACTTCACGCCATTCACATTCACGAAAAATCAGATTGCTCTGCTGCTGATGGTACATCAACCGGCGGACACTGGAATCCAACGTTTAAAAAACACGGAAAATTTGGTGAAGGCGAATACCATCGTGGCGACATCGGAAACTTCACCGCTGATGTATACGGAAATGCAACCGTATTTTTCAAAACCAAAGAATGGGCAATTGGTGGAACTGATGAAACCAAAAACATTCTAGGCAAAGGATTAATCGTTCACAAAGATCCAGATGATTATACATCGCAACCTACTGGAAATGCTGGTGCAAGAGTTGCTTGTTCAGGTATCATTAAATAACATAGTACAACAAAAAATAGATTTATAACGCTTTTAATAAGTAGAAGTCTTCTCCCGAGAGTTTGAAGGCTTCTACTTTTTATTTAAAGTGCTCTTCCAGTAGTTTATAGCCTTCTACAAATTATCCGAAGACGCCAACTTATTATTTGAAGTCTTCTCCCGATAATTTTTAGTCTTCTACGAATAATTTTTAGAGTTCTACGGATAATTTTTAGAGTTCCAAAATGTTCTTGAAGAAGACTTCACAAAGTTTGAAGAACACTTCAAGCAATTTGTAGAACACTGCGGATAATTTGAAGAAGACTTCAATGTTTGCGAAGAACTCTTCGTGCAATTTGTAGAGCTCTTCGGTAAGTTCGAAGAACACTTCAAACAATTTTTAGAACTCTCCCGTAAATTTTTGGACGTCCAAAAATTATTGGGAGAACGCTTTTTTCAATCATTCTGTGAGAAAAAAGAGTGTTTTAGCCGAATAATTGCATATATTTGATAAATTAACAAAGATTTATGATTTTCAACACAATATTTTTAGGGTTGCTAAATTTTGTGGAGAAATTTATAGTTGGCAAAAACTTTAAGTTATAATATAGATACAATGAAAAAAATCATACTATTTTTTAGCATCTTTTTAATTTGTTTTTGTAAAGGACAAACCAAAATAAACACTATTAAAGCTTTCGAAGAGGAACTAACTAAATTTACTTTAGAAAAGTTTAGGAATAATTGCCCTTACAAAATTTCAAATGCAATTCTAGCTGAAAGTTCATATTATGCAAGTTTTAAAGCAATTGGAAATTCAAGTACAAAATTAATGTTTGATCTTAATAATGATAATCAAAAATCGCTTGAGTTCAAGATAAACAAATATACCATGCTCGAAAACAGCAAACTAAAGATTGAAGATTATAACGTCTATTATCCATATAAAGAAAAATTACTTTTACTTAGTGATGTTTCTAATGAATGGATTGATGTAATTGGAGAAGTTGATTTGAGAAATGATGAAGTAGAAATTTATCTAATTGAAGAAGGTAATCTTGACAATACTTTTAAGCAAGAAGGAAAAGTTGAAAAACCGCATAATTACTCCTGCGGAATTTACATTTTTAAGAAATCTAAAAAGTTAATATATTGGTTTGTAATTTCTAAATAAAAATTTGCCACTAAGAACTATTTTATAAACACTTATAAATTAAAACCCACCTTGGAAGAAAAAGAACATCTTTATTTTAAAAACGAAAAAGAATGGCGCGATTGGTTGCATGAAAATCATCATTCGTGTGATGGCGTGTATTTGATTTTTTATAGAGTTGACAGTGAATTTGAAAGCATGCGTTGGGAAGAAGCCGTTCAGGTGGCGCTTTGCTATGGCTGGATAGATTCTACCGTTAAAAGGCTGGATGATGAACGCAGACGACAAATGTTTTCGCCAAGAAAAGACAAAAGCGTTTGGAGCAAACTCAACAAAACCTATATCGAAAAACTGATTGCCGAAAACCTAATGCATGAAAGCGGTTTGAAAAAAATTGAAATTGCGAAAAAGAACGGTTCTTGGAGTAGCCTTGATGCTGTTGAAAACTTAGAAATTCCTGAAGATTTACAAGCAAAGTTTAACAAAAACAAAGTCGCTTTTACCAATTATCAAAACTTCAGTAAATCGTATAGAAAAAGTTACCTCTATTGGTTAAATCAGGCAAAGAGAGAAGAAACCAGAATGAAAAGAATTGAGGAAATTATTTCTCTATGTGAAAAGAACATTAAATCGAGAGATAATTTTTAATCTATACTTGACCATAATTTTACTTGACAACCAATATAATTAGAGTATTTTTGCAAAAAAATTACATTACCTAAATGATAAACCCTTCGGTTCACGGTTGGATTGATAAATTCTTTATAGAGCAAAAAACGTCAACTCCGTTGACGTTTTCTGATGCTACAGATTTTTATGTAAAAACGCGAGCAACAGGTTTTATTTTTGGACATAACATTTATTTTGATGTTATCAATCCGATTGAGTTTGAAGAATGGACTATTGTTGAAAAATCGAAAATTGGGTTACTCAATACGTTGTATAAAATGTATTGTTTTAAATCAAATTCCAATGATGCCGCTGATTTTATTGAAAAAGCCGTTGATTTCTATAAACAAATTACTCCCGAAGGTTTTAATCCTTTGAAAAAAATGCTTGCAAGCTCAAGTAATTCAAGCAAACTTGAGAAAATCATTCACGAAAGAGTGCAAACCAATGAGGATATGTTTAGCAAAAACTTTTCTCATGTTATCACCAATGCGCTTTTATTTACTGATGTTTTAGCATTTAAAAAATACCTTGAAAAAGAACACATCACCACAAAATACATTTCGAAATTAGAAGAAATAATTACGACTGTTGTTTCGCTTTCGCTGAAGATAAAAACCAACAAAACAAAGCATGATGAATTACTTCAAAAGCTTTTTGAATCATCGGTTCGCTATAACAAAGCTTCTTCTAATTCAGGTAATTCTATTGAAACATTAGACTTTTCGTTCCTGAAGAATGATTTAGAGAAATACTATATCATTGACCTGGCAGGAATTAGTCTTTGGAGTGATGAAAAAGTAGAAAACGAAGAGCGTTATTTTCTTTTTACGTTAGGACAAAAATTAGAAATTTCAGATGATTTTATTCTAAAAAGTATTGATTTTATTAACTATTTCATTGTAAATCATAAAGCAGAAATACCCTATTTCAAACATGCCAATCCAGTAAAACACTTTTATGACCATACAACTGATGGTGTAATTGTTTTGATTAACCGAAACAAAAAAAGATTACTAAAAGAAATATCTGAAAGCAAAGAATTGATGCAGCTTTTAGCAAAATCAACGGTTAAAGATTTAGACAAAGAAGAAAAAAAGAAAATCAAAAATCAAATACTTGATATCTGCAAAACCATACCGTCATTAACTATTTTTCTGCTACCTGGAGGAAGTTTGCTGTTACCAATTCTTATAAAGTTTATTCCAAAAATGCTTCCTTCAGCGTTTAATGAGAATATTACTGATGATTAAAATTCAAGTTGATAAACCGCATCTAAATCATTATTAGAACTAATATTTACCTCCAAATCGGTTACATATCCTGAGTTTAGACCATAAACCCAACCGTGTAAAGAAAGCTCTTGCCCGTTCTTCCAAGCACTTTGTACTATAGAAGTTTTTGCAAGGTCGAAAACTTGCTCTTTTACGTTTACTTCAACAAATCGATTAAAGCGTTCTGCTTCATTATCAATTGCGTCTAATTCTTTTCTATGATGACGATAAACATCTTTTATATGACGAATCCAATTATCTATAATTCCAATGGAATCATTTCCCATGGCAGCTTTTATTCCACCACAACCATAATGACCACAAACCAAAACGTGTTTTACTTTTAACACATTTACAGCATAATCAAGCACACTTAACATGTTCATGTCGCTGTGCACTACCATGTTAGCAATATTTCTATGAACAAAAACTTCTCCTGGCTTAGCACCAATAATTTCATTGGCTGGCACACGACTATCAGAACAACCAATCCATAAAAGAGGTGGATTTTGACCTTTTGATAAATCTTTAAAAAAATCTTTATCTAGAGCCAATTGATTTTCAACCCATTTTTTATTATTATCTAAAATCTTTTTATAAAAATCTTCCATAGAATTTATTTAGAAAGCAACATTTAAAAATCAAATATAAGAAATTAAAAAACCATTAATCGCAAATTAATTTTAACTGTTGATTAATGGTTTATATGTGAATAACTTGTTTGTATTATTTTAATTTATCCAAGGTAAAATTTGGACTTTTTTCATCGTTAATAAACTCAACGTCATCATAAAAAACAACTTCTCCTGTTTCAATATTATGCATTGCTCCTACTATTCCTATTTCACCATTTTCAATCATTTGTTCTAAAACAAAACTACGTTCTATGATGCTTTTGACACTTCTTTTTACATTAATTTCAGATACATTTTCAACGAATTGTGAATTAGCTGCTGTTCTGTTATCAGTGGTACTTTTTTCCTGATAAACTGCAGGTTGAATTTTAGAAAGCAATTCGGTTAAATTACCCATTTCAACATGGTCACAAGCACCTTTTACTGCACCACATTTACTGTGTCCTAAAACAACTATTAATTTAGAACCTGCCACTTTACAAGCAAATTCCATACTTCCTAAAATGTCTGTGTTTACAATATTTCCGGCTATTCTAACAGAAAATATATCACCCAAGCCTTGGTCAAAAATCAACTCTGCTGAAGTTCTACTGTCAATACAGCTTAATATTGTTGCAAATGGCCATTGTCCGTCACGAGTTTCGTTTACTTGTTCTAATAAATCTCTGTGGGCTTTTAAATTATTTATAAATCTGTTATTTCCTTCTTTTAAAATTTCTAAAGCTTTTCTAGGTGTAATTGAAGCTTGTAATTCTTTATTTAATGTTTTCATTATTATTTTTTATTTTCAATATAAATATGTTTTTCTTCTTCTCCTGTGTTGGTCAAATCATAGGCTTTTTTAAAACCAACTAATTTTACTTTTATATTATCTTCTTTCGATTTTATTGTTTTGAATTCTTTTATCAAATCTAAAACATCATGAGCAATATAAACCGTATCGGATGCATTAATAATCACTTTTGAGTTTTCAGGTATTGATGCTAATGTTTGCTTGATTGCCGCTTTATTCAAAAAAGAAACCTCTTGAGCTAAATCAATATGAATAATATCTCCATCATGGTATTCTTCTTTTCTAAAGTTATAGGCGCGTTGCATATTTCCTTTGAGAATAAAAATAATACTTATAATGATACCAAGCGCAACACCTTTTAATAAGTCGGTAAAAACTACCGCTACTACTGTTGCAATAAATGGAACGAATTGATATTTTCCTTTTTCGAAAAAATGCTTTATTTTACTAGGATTAGCTAATTTATAACCTATTAAAAGAAGAATTGCTGCTAGTGTTGCTAATGGAATTTTATTCAACAAAACCGGTATAGACAAAACGCTAATCAATAATAAAACTCCATGTATTATTGCCGACATTTTTGATTTTGCGCCAGCAGTATTGTTTGCTGTTGTTCTTACAACAACAGACGTCATTGGCAAACCGCCCAACAAAGCACTAACAATATTTCCAACTCCTTGTGCTTTTAATTCTACATTGGTATCTGTATATCTTTTTTGCTCGTCCATTCTGTCTGAAGCTTCAATACACAGTAATGTTTCTATTGACGCAACCACAGCAATAGTAATTCCAACAATCCACACTTTTGAATTTGAAATTGCAGTAAAATCAGGAGTAACAATGATATCTGCAAATTCTTGTAATGTGGTTGGCACGGGTAAATTCACCAAATGTCCTTTTAAAACAGCTAAGTTACTACCCGATTGAATGAAAACTTCATTCAATATTACCCCAGCAATAACTGCGACTAATGCAGCTGGAACAAGCTTTAAATCCTTTAAAAATTTAACTTTATCCCAAAAAATTAGTATGAACAATGAAACCAAGGTTATAATCACTGCTCCAAGTTGCACATGACCAAATACTGCAAAAATTTCAGAAAAGGTATTTTGTCCATCTGGTTGTAAAAATGCCAAATCTCCTTCGTAATCTTTATCATAACCAAATGCATGAGGAATTTGTTTTAAGAAAATAATAACTCCAATTCCGGCAAGCATTCCTTCTATAACATTAGTTGGGAAATAATTGGAAATACTTCCCGCTTTTACAAATCCTAATAATAGCTGAATTACACCAGCAATTAAAACTGCAAGCAGAAAAGCATTAAACGAGCCTAAATCTGAAATAGCAACTAAAACAATAGCGGTTAAACCAGCTGCCGGACCAGAAACACTGAGATGTGATTGGCTTAAATAGCCTACAACTATCCCTCCAACAATTCCTGAAATAATTCCTGAAAATAATGGCGCACCACTAGCGAGTGCAATACCTAAACACAGTGGCAATGCCACTAAAAAAACCACTAAACCCGATGCAAAATCAGATTTAAGGTTCGCAAAAAGATTGATTTTTTTTGTCATACCTAATTTTAAAGTTATATAAAAAGCATTTCATTTCAATTAAGAAATGTGAAATTCATTTATATAAAATTAGGTGGCGGAGAAAATATTTCTCTAAAAAAAGAAGGATGCTCTGAGTTTTTCTCAATAAAAGAAGGTTTCTTTTCAACTTCAAAAAATTCTACTACATTGTGTTCAATATAAAACTTTAATTCAGCTTTGACTTCTTTTTGATGTTCTTCTTCAGCAAAACAATAAAACATAGAAGTATCCGAATCTTTTTCTATCATAGATACCAAAGTTGGTGTTGAAAGAAAAAGAATAAATAGGAATAATAGAATCCTTGTGAATAACTTCATGGAACAAAAGTAACTTTTACAATAAAGAATTGCTAAATCTTTTGAATTATTTTAACATTTTTTTAAAACTCTTTTTCTAACCATGCATTCATCATCCATATTGTTTTTTCCTGTTCTTTAATAAAATCGCTCATCATCGAATTGGTTCCTTCATCATCAATTTCCCCTGATAAAGAAAGTATCACTCTTTCTAATTTCAATAATTCTGAAAGTGAATTCACAATCAAAGCAATGGCTTTTTCATCATTATGAATGTCTTTACCAATTTTCAATTTATTTTTTGCAATATAATCTTCAAATGTATGCAACGGAATACCTCCAAGAGTTAAAACTCGTTCAGCAATCATATCAATTTTCAATTGACTGTCATTATATAATTCTTCAAATTTAATATGTAAATCAAAAAAACGTTTTCCTCTAATATTCCAATGCAAACCTCTTAAATTTTGATAATAAACCTGAAAATTGGCCAGCAATAAGTTCAAATCTTCAATTAAATTTTGGGTTTCTTCTTTTGGTAATCCTAAGTGATTTGTATTCATGTTTTTTTTATTTACTACAAATTTCTAAAATTAACCTTTATTTAAACTATAAATTAAATTGATAGTTTTTATATTTGCATCAAATATACCTATCATGACAATCACACAACTTCAATATGTTCTTGCTGTTGCAGAACACAAAAACTTTACTCTTGCTGCAGAAAAATGTTTTGTAACTCAACCTACTTTGAGTATGCAAATTCAAAAAGTGGAAGATGAATTAGGAATTCAGATTTTTGATAGAACAAAGAAACCTATTCAGCTTACAGATATTGGTCAAAAAATTGTTAATCAAGCTAAAAACATTGTTAATGAAGCTGATAGAATAATGGATATCGTTGACCAGCAAAAAGGGTTTATTGGTGGTGAATTTAGATTAGGAATCATACCTACAGTTATGCCCACACTTTTGCCAATGTTTTTAAATAATTTCATAAAAAAATATCCGAAAGTAAATTTAGTTATAGAAGAATTAAATACAGAAGAAATAATTCAGCGTTTAAACAATGGTCATCTTGATGCAGCAATTGCAGCAACGCCATTAAACGAAGAAAAAATAAAAGAAATTGTATTATACTTTGAACCTTTTGTTGCCTACATTCCTGAAAATCACAAATCATTTCCTAAAAACGAGATTGAAATTGATGATTTAGATTTGAATGAAATTTTATTACTACAAGACGGACATTGTTTTAGAGATGGAATTTTGAACCTATGTAAAAATCAAAATGTAAATGAAAAAACACAGTTTCAAATTGAAAGCGGAAGTTTTGAAACACTAATTAAACTAGCTGATGAAGGATTAGGAACTACATTACTTCCTTATTTGCATACATTAGATTTAAAAGAAAAAGACAAGCTAAAACTACGTCATTTTAAAGAACCAAAACCAGCACGAGAAGTAAGTATTATTTATCCAAAAAACGAATTAAAGATTCAAATAATTGATGCGTTAAGAAATACAATTGCTGGCGTTGTAAAAGGAGCAATTGTTTTCCAGAATGTAGAAATAATTAGCCCACTGCAAAAAAAATAAGGAGCTTATCAACTCCTTATTTATATTTTCTTTTTCATAATAAATCAACTAACTGACCACCGTTAAACAATTCTTCAATTCGGGATGTTCTTTTGTAAAATACTGAAGCCATTTCTTTAGCTGTTCTATTTCATAAGGCAGTAAGTTTTTTATTGCCTTCTTCAACTCTTTTGAAAAAAGAATTGGGTCAAAACTCACTCTTTCGAGCACAGACTTTGTGTAATCGTAGATCATTCTAGGCATAATGGTTAAGATTTAGGGGTTATCTTAATATTTTAATTGTGGTATAAAATTATTGCAATTAAATCTTTTAACCAAAAAAAATCGATGAACTACATCGATAAAGTGTAAATTTAAACGTTAATCTGCAATAATTAACATTTATAAATATATTATTCTTACATATTAAATAAAAAGCATTAAAAAAAGGAACAATTTGTTCCTTTTTACATATTTTTAATTGATTAATACTAAACACTGCCTCAGTTCTGGTTTGTTTTGAGTAAATTGAAGTAACCATTCTGTTAATTCTTTTAACTCATGTGGTAACAATACTTTGTAAGCTTTCTCGAGTTCTTTATAAAAAAGTTGGACATCAAAACTTACACCTTTAAGAACTTTTTTAGTTAAAGTCAACATTGATTTTGACATAAGCAATGAAATTTAATTGATGAAACAATCATTCTGTTTTGATATCTTCAAAAATATAAAAAAAATATTTTACGCCTATGATTTTGATGTTAAAAAAAACAAATCAAAACGTTAAAACTATTCTTTTTTTGCTCTTAACATTTCTCTTTTTCCTGGCGCTCCGGGCAATTTTTCAACTTTAAAACCTGCTTCAATCATGTTGTTTTTTATGATTGAACGGCAAGCATAAGTAACCAAAATCCCATCGTTTCGCAAAGCATTAAATAACGTTTCAAAAATAGCTTTAGTCCAAAGATTAGGTTGAACATCAAACCCAAAGGCATCAAAATAAATTAAATCAAAAGCTTCCTTATCATTAATGTCTTCAAAGAATTGTTTCCTCTTTAAAAAGGAAAAATTGTCACTCAAATTAGTAGTAGTTTCCCAATCAGATTGATGAATTTTCAAATAAATGGGTTCAAGACTTGGATTTAGAGCAGCAACATAATTCATTTTTAAAGCATCTTCCATAGAAACAGGATATGCTTCTACTCCAACATATTCTATTTGATTTTTTAATTTTTGGGCTTCATTAAAAGTGATTAATGCATTTAAACCTGTTCCTAAACCTATTTCTAAAATTGAAATGGGTTTTCCTTCGAATAAGGAAAACCCATTTTTTATAAACACATGGTTGGCTTCTTGAATTGCGCCATGTTTTGAATGATAAGTTTCATTTAACTCTGGCAAATAGATTGAAGTTGAGCCATCTTTCGTTTCAATGATTTCGCGTTTCAAATTTATTTTTTGATGTATAGCTTTTTAATTCTAGGAATTGGTCCGCCACACTTTTGTTCATGACAATTCAAACAAGCATCTACTCCATTATTAAAATGTTCTTTAGCATTTTTTGGATCTTCATAAATCATTTGCTGTGATTTGATATATTTTGCTGCTTGCTCTTTAAAAAAATCATCGTTTTCAGATTCATCAGTCATAGCAGCAGTATGAATTTTTAAAAAATGCTTTGGAAAAGTTCCAATAGTATCACCACTAATAATTCTTTCTTTCAATCTTTTGTTGTCAACATACATTTGCTCCATCAACAAAGCCATTTCTGACATTTGATACATTTCTAGCTTTTTACCTGATGCTGTATCGCAGGTTTTCTCAACAGATGCATCTTCTTTCCTGACTTCTTTTTGGCACGAAAAAATCAGAAAAGACAATCCTATAAGTAACAGGTTTTTCATTACTTATTTTTTGATATAAACGCCAGTAGCAGTAAATGCATACGTTATTTCAGGCTTAGTGATTTTGTTTATTTCTTCTTTTGATTTTCCTGCATCTTTTGCATAATGCTTTAATTCATCTACTGAAACAACATCAACAAAAGCTTTTCCGTTAACGATAGCATCGCTACCATCAGCATTTAATGGAACAAAGAAACCATAGTCCTGAAATTTTACAAATGAAGTTTCTTTATCAGCTAACTCCATTTTCATCCAACATCCTTTTTTCTTGCATACTGCTTGAATTTTTGAAGCATATTGTACCGTTATAGTATCACCTTTTTTAAGGTTTTTGTATTTTTTCAACATTTCTTTTTCAGAAACTACTTTTTTAGGTTGAAATTTTTCTCCAAATAAAGCATAATCATTAGTATTTATAGTTGTTTTAGCTTTTGACTGCGCAAAAGTAGACACGCTCAAGATCATTGTAAAAGCAACAAGGAAGAATTTCATTTTTTTCATGTTTTTAATTTTAAAAGAGTTACAAAAGTAAAAAAGTTTAGCAGAAATTTTAATTATTTAAGACTATTAAAACACAAAAAAAAATTATTAGTTTTACAAAAATTAACCATTAGCGTTTTTCAAATCATCAAAAAAAGCATAAAGCTTTAATTATCATTAGATTACGTTGATAAAACTTAAAACCACCTTATTAAATGACTTCAATTAATACGCACGAAATCGATATAGTTAAAGCAAAAACATCAAAAATTGATTCGGTTGACTTCGAAAATTTAACTTTTGGGAACGTTTTTACCGACCATATGTTAGTTTGTGATTATAAAGATGGTGCATGGGAAAAACCTATTATTAAACCCTATGAACATTTTATGATTGATCCTTCGGCTAAGGTATTTCATTATGGACAAGCTATTTTTGAAGGAATGAAAGCCTATAAAGATGAAAATGATGAAGTTTGGTTGTTTAGACCTGATCAAAACATGGAACGTTTCAATAAATCTGCGGTTAGAATGGCAATGCCTGAAGTTCCTGAGCATATATTTATGGATGGTTTGAAAACCATTGTTGATTTGGAACGAAATTGGGTTAAAAAAGGAATTGGAAATACTTTGTATTTGCGTCCTTTTATGATTGCGGTTGGAAGCGGTGTTATTGCACAACCATCCACTCAGTATCGTTTTATGATTATTCTTTCTCCTGCTAAATCCTATTATCAAGGTGAAGTAAAAGTAATTATAGCTGAGCACTATAGCCGTGCTGCCAATGGCGGTATTGGTGCGGCAAAAGCGGCAGGAAATTATTCAGCACAATTTTATCCTCAAAAACTAGCTCAAGAAAAAGGCTTCCAACAAATTATATGGACTGATGATGCAACCCATACAAAACTGGAAGAAGCAGGAACAATGAATGTTTTTTTCAAAATAAATGACACCTTATATACTGCACCTACTAGCGAAAGAATTTTAGATGGAGTTACTCGTAAAAGTATAATTGATTTAGCTAAAAGCGAAGGTATTAAAATTGAAGTACGTTCAGTTCTTGTAGATGAATTAGTAGCTGCAGCAAAAGACGGAAGTTTAAAAGAAATATTTGGTGCAGGAACTGCCGCAGTAGTTAGCCCAATTGTTGGTTTTCAATACAAAGAACATTATTATGAGTTACCAAAAATTGAAAATTCAACCGCGCTTCAATTGAAAGATAAATTAACAAAAATTCAATACAAACTGGCTGATGATAAATTTGGCTGGACTGTCAAAGTATAACCCAATGATTATTTTTAATCAATTAGTCCTTAACTTTTAAAGTTGAGGACTTTTTTTTAAATGTTGACTGAAATAAAAACTTCATATTAATATTAAATTAATAATTTTAGAGTCTTACAAATCAAGAAAAAAAATGTCAAGTAAAGAAAATCAATCAAAAACTATACGCTGGGGAATCATAGGTTGTGGAAATGTAACTGAAGTAAAAAGTGGTCCGGCTTATCAACTAACTGATGGTTTTGAATTGAAAGCTGTCATGAGACGCGATACTGAAAAACTAAAAGACTACGCACTAAGACACAACATAGAAAAACAATATACTTCTGCAGAAGAATTAATTAATGACAATGAAATTGATGCCGTTTATATTGCTACTCCACCCGATTCACACTTGCATTATGCATTGATGGCTGCCCAAGCAGGAAAACCATGTTGTATTGAAAAGCCTTTAACGCCTTGTTATAAAGATAGTCTAGCTATTTACGAAGTTTTTAAAGAAAAAAACATTCCCTTGTTTGTGGCTTACTACAGACGTTCACTTCCACGATTTGAGAAGGTGAAAAAATGGTTGGATGAAAAAGTTATTGGTAACATTAGACATATCAGTTGGACGATGAGTAAACCTCCAAAAGACATAGATTTATCAGGTGAACACAATTGGCGTACCGACGTTAATGTTGCTCCTGCGGGTTATTTTGATGATTTGGCTAGCCATGGACTTGACTTGTTTGCTTATTATCTGGGAGAAGTAAAAGAAGTTTACGGCATCAGTTTGAACCAACAACAACTGTACACCGCTAAGGATGCTGTTGCGGCGTGTTGGCTTCATGAAGGCAACGTAACCGGAACAGGTTTTTGGAATTTTGGTAGTGCGAGTAGTGAAGACAAAGTAGAACTCTTTGGTAGCAAAGGAAAAATAGAATTTTCTGTTTTTGATGAAAAACCTTTGATAATAGAACTTGATGGTAAGCGTGAAGAATTCTTTATTGAACATCCAAAAAAATGTACAACTGTATCATGTAGAAAACATGAAAAAACATCTTTTTGATGAAAATTACAATCATCCATCCAACGGATATACAGCATTGCATACTAGTTGGATTATGGATAGAATTCTTGGTGCAATTTAACTATCGTAAAATTTCTTCGAAACTTGGTTTAAAGTAGTTTGGACCTTTCATTACTTTACCGTCTTCACGGTAAATAGGATTTCCGTCTTCACCTAGCTTGCTCATATTACTGCGTTGAATTTCATCAAAAACTTCTTCAATTTTGTGTTGTAATCCGTGCTCCAATATGGTTCCACAAAGAATATAAAGCATATCGCCAAGAGCATCGGCTATTTCAACTAAATCATTATTCTGAACAGCATCAAGATATTCTTCGTTTTCTTCTTTCATTAAATTGAAACGAAGCATGTTTTTTTGTTCGCCTAAATCAGCTTTCATTTCATGACTAACTCCTAACCCAAAAGCGGTGTGAAATTCTTTAACAGCGTTCAATTGTTTTTGCATAATGTTGGTATTTTATTCTCCATGCAAAATACAACAATCCGAATCATTTGAGTAAATTTGTTGAAAATTTCAAAAAAATGTTCACAACTGGTCAATGGATTTTTGCTGCAGTATTTTTTGTAGCATTTGTGATAGCAACTTATTTTGCTTACGGAAAAGACAAAGCACTTCATCAAAAAGTTTACAAAGGAAGTTATAAGATATTAATAGGTTTTCTACTGTTTTTAGTATTCCTATTTGTTATCAAATTTGTAATGAAACGCTAGTTTTTCCCTTTCAACAAATTGACACTCACTGTTGCTAATTCGGAGTTTGGAAACTTTGTAAAAAAATCTTGACTGGAATATAATCCTGCTTCTGCAGCGATTTTATGCAACACTTCAATTTCTACTATATATTGGTCTGAAAATCCATGCGTTGCATCATAAGCAGTAGCAGCAGTTTTTCCAAGATTCTTTGCAGTTAGTTTGGGTGAAATAGTATGTAATTCAATATTTAACAAGCCAAATTTCTCTACATAAACCGACCATTTTTTTAAATGTTCCAGTAAATTATCCTCAACTTCATTGTTAGAAATTCGTTCACCACGATGTGCAAATGCGCCTGTTGATTTACTTACTCTTTTTGGAGTTCTGTGCTTTGGTTTTTCCCAAATACGATTATGGTCAAGGAAAGTTCTAACGTTTAATAATTCCTTTAAATCAATCTCGTAATCTTCAAGTAAAGTATTGGCAAGAACATCAGGTTTACCAATATCGCCCCAAATTACTTTAGCCCAAATATCCGCTTTAATCAAGTTGGCTCTGGTTACTTTTAAAGCTGCTTCATTATAATCAACACCAATTAAAAACAAAGGATAATCATCAAGTATTTTTCCTCTGCTGGTTTGACGCTCAATCACATTAAAAATATGCTCAATAAATGCTCCGTTTCCACAACCCATATCTAGAATTCCTTTAGGTTGTTCGTTTATTGGTCGGTTGAACAATTCGATGATAATTTCGTCAACAACTTTAAAATATTCAGCATGTGCGCCACCACTTCCCCAAACATTCATTTCTCTGTCAACATGCAATTCTTCTTCGTGTTCACCAATATTTCTCAAAATAGATGCATTACCAAACAGTAAGTCTTCCATTTTTCGAAACATTGGAATATAGGAAACTGTTACCCCATAAGCAGCTGCTCTTTTAGCATAAAACAATCCGGTTTCTGTGAATTGATACTTTCCATTTTTTTCTTTAAACCATCCCAAATAGGTCAAGAAATCTAATATTTCTTTAAAGCATTCTGGATTTTTATGAAACTCTTCGGGGCGAAAAGAAGTTTCCATAAAATATTTGTGAAACATTCCACTCATTCCAAGCATTACTATTGTTGGACCAACCAATTGACCTTCGATATGCGTTAAAATTTGCTGTTGAATCGCTCTGATTTGCTCATCGTTAGATAATGTAATTCCAAAATTGTTTTTATAGTTTTTGAAACAAGTGCTTAGCATTTCAAACGGTTCAACTTCAAATTTTCGTGGATGAAATTTTTCAGAAAATTGCATTAACCTAAAAACATCTTCATACAAGTGAAAATGTGCAAAAGCCACTTTACTTCTATCGTTAATAGCATAGCTAACCTCATCTGCGATATTATCAATTGATTGAATCAAAAAACCTTGCGATGCTAAAACACGTAACCCAACATTGAGATAACCTTCATTGGCAGAAAACTTAGTAGTTATCTCTTTGAGTGATACTTTTCCTTTTTCAAGCAAATAATCTAAAACTCCTTTTTTGTGCAAAGTGTATGCAACTGGTGCGGTAACTATACCATCAAGGTGTCTAAAAAGTACTGCTCTTAATTCTGATTTTTTTTGTGTGGTTAGCATAGATAAAAAGAATTCATGGTTATAACAAATATAATTAAATACTAGTCGAATAGACGAATTATATTTATAACTTTGTTCAACCCATTAAATAGAATTATGCGCATTATAAAATATTTCTTCCTACTACTCCTTTTGATTTCCATAGGATTGATTGTTTATATTTTTACTCAAAAAGGCGACTATCAAGTAACTAGTTCACAAATTATTAAAGCATCACGAACTACTGTTTTCGATTATGTAAATGATTTTAAAAACTGGGAAACCTTTAACGCAATGCAACAAGATGATGCTTCAATCACTTATGATTATAAAGACAAAACTTCTGGAATAGGCGCTAGTTATTCTTGGCACGGAAAAAATGGCGATGGAAGTATGAAAACCATTTTCGTAAAAGAAAATGACAGCATTGCTCAAAAAATGAATTATGAAGGAACTAACGCGCTCGTATATTGGAAATTTAAAGATACTATAGGTGGAACAAAAGTTACTTATACAACCAAAGGAACCATTGATTTTGTGATGAAATTTAAAAGCTTTTTAAATGGTGGCATGAAACGAATGGTAACCAATGAGTTTGACCGAACATTATTCAATTTAAACAAAACATTAAACTTTGAGCTGAAAACTTATAGCATTAAAGTGAACGGTGTTTCACAACGAAAAGCTGCCTATTTTATCAAGCAAACCTTTAGTTGTAAAACCAAAAGTTTATCGAGAAACATTAAAGTTATTATGCCAAAACTGGTGTATTTCTTTAGGAAGAACAACATTCCAATGGCGGGAAAACCATTTGTTATCTATGAAACCACAACATTAAATACCGATATAGTTACCGTTTCTGTTTGTATACCAACACGAGAATTGGTTTCATTAATGGAAGGAAGCGATGTAACTTCGGGTGAAATGGAAGCTTTTACCTGTATCAAAACGACCTTGAAAGGTGATTATTCTCACAGAGAAGAATTGTGGAAAAAAGGACAGCAATACATACTAGACAATAATTACAAACCCAACTTTGCTGGAAAGTATATTGAAATATATACCAAAACGATTGATGATGTTAAAAATCCATCAAAATGGGAAACAGAATTGTATTTGCCTGTATATCCAAAAGAAGAAGCAGCTACACCAACAACTGCTTCATTTGTAGCGCCAACTGTTAGTGTACCGGTTCAAAATGCAACTCCAGAAAGCGAGGAAAATCCATAATTTTCATTTATTGATTAAACCTTTTGGGTTATCTTTATTCTTATTACAAACTTCAAATTTTGCAAGACGAAAAGGTTTTTATTGAAGAATTGCTAAATCCTAAAACGCAAAATAAGGCGTTTCAAGTTTTGCTGCACGAATATCAAAAACCATTGTATCATCACATCAGAAACATTGTTTTAAACCATGATGATGCCGATGATGTTTTGCAAAACACTTTTGTGAAAGTATTTCGATACTTAAAAGATTTTAAAGGCGATAGCAAATTGTTTTCCTGGATGTATCGCATTGCAACCAATGAAGCCATTTCGTTTTTAAATCAAAAAGCAAAGAAACACAACACTACCAGTGAAGCTATACAAACCAAAATTGTTGAAAATCTTGAAGTCGAATCGTATTTTGATGGAACTGACATTCAAATCAAACTCCAAAAAGCAATTCACTTACTTCCTGAAAAGCAACAATTGATTTTTAAGATGAAATATTTTGAAGAGTTGAAATATGAAGAAATCTCAGAAATACTGGGAACCACAGTTGGCGGTTTAAAAGCATCTTACCATCATGCGGTGAAGAAAATTGAAGAATATATGAATAGTAATTAAACCTTTATACAATTTATAAGTCAAAGCAATATGAACGAATTTAAATTAGATAATCATCCAAAAATAGACTCGGGTTTTGTAGCTCCAGAGCATTATTTTGATACTTTATCATCTAAAATAAATGCTCAGTTAGCTAAAGAAGAACCAAAAGTAATTTCGTTTTACCAACGCAACAAAAAAACATTTTTTGCAGTTGCCGCGGTAATGGTTATTGCTTTATGCATTCCTTTTTTTATGCAAAAACCGAAAACTGTTTCTGAATTAGACCAAAATGCCATTGAAGATTACATCTCCTATAATACCAAAATGACGCCTTATGAACTGGCTGAGTATTTGGATGCAGAAGACATTGAAAAATTAAAAGTAGATTTTGAAATTCAAGATGATGTTTTAGAAGAATCACTTCTAAACTCAATAAATGTAGAACACTATATTGTCAATTAATATGAAACTAAACAAACTTTTCCTAATCCTGATGTTATTGGTTTCAATAACATCATTCAGTCAAGGATTGCTGAAGCAAAAACAAGAGCAAATCAAATCGATTAAAGTTGCTTTTATAACCAATGAATTATCATTAACTCCAGATGAAGCTGCAAAGTTTTGGCCAATATATAATGCTTTTGAAGACAAGCAACAAGAGATAAGACGCACTAAACTGAAAGGTTACATCAACCGATTAGATGATGAAACATTTGACAATCTTTCTGAAAAAGAATCAGCCAATTTATTGACGCAACTTGAAAGTACAGAGGATGATTTATATCAATTAAAGAAAAAATTCAATGCTGATTTACGTGCGGTATTGCCTGCTTCAAAGATTTTAAAACTTAAGAAAGCCGAAGAGAAATTTAACCGAAAGTTGTTACAACAGTTCAAAGAACGAAGAGCAAAACGATAATATAAAAGAGCAGCAATGCTCTTTTTTTATTCAAAAGTAATTCGGATGATCTTGTCTTTTCCCGCCGCTATGGCCTGATTTTTAGAGACAAACCTCAGGGTAAACAAAGACGCATCGGTAGAAAGTTGCTTCCATGTTGTTCCAAAATCTTCAGAAGAATACAAACCGTTTGCTCCTACTGAAACTAACTTTTTGCCTTTAGAATTAGGAACAAACTGAACACAGGATGAATAACCAAAACCTTCATTCTCGGCAACTAATTTCCAAGTTTTTCCTCCATCAAAAGTAATGGCTTTGTTTTGAAAGTTTTGATTGGGCTTTTCATAGTTACCACCTGCAATGAAACCTATTTTTTCATCATAGAAATCGGCGGTAAAAACACCCGTCATGGCTTCTCCTTGTACTATTGGTGTATCAAATACTTGCCAAGAGTTTCCTCTATCTGAAGAATAAAAAACCCTTGATTTTTTTCCTCCTGATACAATCCAGCAGGAATTTCCTTTGATGCAGATATTAGTGTTGCTTGCAGCAAAAGCAGCTTCTCCATCAACAACTTTTGGTAATTGCATGCAAGGTATCTTGTTCCAAGTTTTACCACTATTACGAGTAATCACAATAGAAAGACAATCTTCTGTTGGGTCGCCAATAGCAATTCCTTCATTGTTATTCCAAAAATTCATACTGTCGTAAAAGGCTTTTGGATTGGTTTCATGATAAACTACTTCCTCTTTTAAAGTGTCGTCATTAATCTTAAAAAAATAAGTAGGCGAACCCACGTTAGCTATAAAAATATGATCTTCATTTTTGGCAATACTTCTAAATTCAAATTTAAGTGTATCATGAATGATTTTCTTTTGAGTATGCTTTTTGGAATCTAAATTTATTACTCCAAACTTATTTTGGCTTCCTGCATACCAAACCTCATCTTCATCAACCAGAAGAGCTCTGATGCTAATTTTATCAATTAATAAGGTATCGATTTTAACCGAATTAAATTCTTTACTACTTTTTGAAGTTACTGATTTAGTTGTTATTAAACCAAATAAAACAAACGAAGTCCAATAGAAAAGTGTGTTTTTCATTTTCTTAAAGTTTTGCTAAAAATACGTTAATTAATTCATTCAAGAATACATAAAAAGATTTGTGGCACA
This sequence comes from Flavobacterium sp. PMTSA4, assembly GCF_032098525.1. NCBI lineage: Bacteria > Pseudomonadati > Bacteroidota > Flavobacteriia > Flavobacteriales > Flavobacteriaceae > Flavobacterium > Flavobacterium capsici. The sequence goes on along the minus strand of NZ_CP134890.1, from coordinate 326,440 downwards.
GTAATTGGTTTATTGCTAATAGCTAGTACGAATTTAAAAACATACAAATATGAAAACGAATATTATCACATGGACACTACTGTCGCTTATGAGTTTAAACACCGCTTTTGCTCAAGACAGGACTACGGTAACAGCTAATAATTCTGAGATTAGTGATAATCTTGATTTAAGAGCTGTAGCATCTATTTTTGGAGATTCAAAAGACTTAGCAGATTTTGAATACCGATTGAACAATCCGGAATATCAAATCTCTAATTTAGATTTAAACGACGATAACCAAGTAGATTATTTAAGAGTAATTGAAACCGTTGAAGGAAACACACACATAATTGTAATTCAATCAGTGCTTGGTCGTGATATGTTTCAAGATATTGCTACGGTTGAAGTAGTAAAAGACAGAAACAACAGAGTTCAAGTGCAAGTAGTTGGTGATGTTTATATGTATGGTACTAATTATATTTACGAGCCTGTTTATTCGTATACTCCTGTAATTTATGCTTCATTTTGGGCACCCGTTTATCGTCCATATTGTTCCGCTTGGTATTGGGGATACTATCCTAGTTACTACGTAGCTTGGCATCCATTTCCAATCTTCAGATACAGAAGTCATATCAATGTTTGGATTAATTTCAATCACCACTATAACTATGTAACTACGAGAAACTGTGGTGTGGTTTATAACAATTACTACAGAGGAAGAAGAGCAAATGCTTATGAAGTAAGATATCCTAACCGTTCGTTTATCAACAGAAACAACAATGTAGCTAACCGACATGAGTTAGATAAAACAAGAAACATCAGAACAGTTGGCACAAGAACAGATTATGCTGCTAACGGAGGCGTTAGAACCAGAGCTGAATATAATGGTACAAGAAACAATACTATAGGAGGTTCTACTAGAAGTGCAACCAGAACAGAAACTGGTGCTACGAGAAACAATGGTATTGGAAGTTCAACAAGAAGCGAGACCAGAACTGAAAATGGAGCTACACGAAGCGCTACAAGAGGAAATTCAGTTGGTACAAGTACAAGAAATAATGGTTCCGAAAGAAGTTATGGCGTTCGTGAAAATACTTCAAGCTCTTCAAGAAGTGATAATAGTAGTAGAACCTATGCACAAAATAATTCGAGAGCAAATGCTGGTCAATCATCAAGTGTAAGAACTTCTCCTAGCAGAAATGAAAATAGAAGTTATTCAAGCAACAGAAGTGCTGGTAGTAACAGAAGTAGTGAAATGAGAAGCACTTCACCTTCGCAATCAAGTGGAAGAAGTGCAAACATGGGCGGTTCTAGCAATAGAGGAAATTCTTCAGGCGGTAACGCACGAGGAAATGGAAATAGTAGAAGATAGTTTAGGGTTGGTATTTAATAGTTTTTGAAAGTTGAAAAGCATCGCCATTATAGTGATGCTTTTTTTATTTATACAGTTCGAAGTCATTAGAAATTGATATTTCTTTCCATTTTAAGTAACATCAATAAAACATTCCAATGTGCCACAAAATTCCAGACGGATCATGAATAAAACATTCTTTTCCCCAATCGTATTCTTTGATGGGAACTAATCGAACCTCTTTATATTTGGAAGTAAGGTTTAATGTTTGAAGTTCGTTCCAAAATTGGTTGACATCAGCTACTTCCATAAACACCATGGTATTGTCTACCCAATCTTGAACATAGGCATCTTGTAAATAAAAAGCCAACGCCTCGGTTTTAAATACCGACATCGCACTACTTAAAACCGTTTCTTCAAATCCTAAGTCACGGTAAAAGGCTCGGGATATATCAAAATCTTTGGCTCCAATAAAAGGACGAATTGATTTAGCTTGGTGGTTCATGATTTATTTATTTTAATTCCCTCCCATTCCCATTTCAAAAGAGAATAGCATTCTGAGCTTACATTTTTTCCATCAAAAAAATAATCTTCGCGCATGGTTCCTTCTTTGGTGAAACCATAGCGTTGCAATAACTTTATGGAGGGTGTGTTCCAATCGGCTACTAATGCTTCTACTCTATGCAGTTCGAGTACTGTAAATCCATATTCTAAAACGGCTGCTACGGCTTCGGTCATTAGTCCTTTTTGTTTATATTCCTCGTTTCGCATCATGTAAAAAACTTCTGCTCGACGGTGTTTTCTATTCCAAGTGTGAAAGCCGCAATCTCCAATTGTTTTATTGGTGCTTTTATCTACTAATAAAAAGAAAAACAAAGACAATTGGTCGGTTTCCATTCCTTTCTCATGTTTGTTTTTAAAATTCTCATAGCCTGCTTCATCAAACTCAAAATAGTTCATGATTTCTTCTTTTGATTTTGAGTTGTACAATTCATGTATCAAAGCTGGAGTAATTCCTTTTAATAGTAATCGTTCAGTGGTTAAAATAGCTTGCTTGTTCATGCTACATTTTCTTTTTCTTAGTCAGTACAATGGTATGCATATCGGGTTCTTTTCCTTCTACTTCATAGGCTACCTTCATAACCGTTGGTTCTTCAAAATTAGTTGCCCTAAGCCACTGTTGCAACTGTTCTAAACTGTAATAATGAAAATACACTCTATTGCCATTGCTACCTGTTTTATAAGCTGAGTCGGCATAATTACCTTCAACAAAACTAATGTATAAAGCACCATCATGGTTCAATTTATCATAACAACTCACAATGAACTTTTTTGCATCGGCTTCATCAATATAAGGCAAACAAAATCCGCAGATAATTCCATCGAAGGTGTTGGCTAAATCATCTATTTCTCGGCAATCTTTTACTTCAAAATGTGCTTTTGGGTTGTTTGTCTTTGCCAGTGCAATCATGTTTGGTGCTACATCAATACCCAAAATTCTATAATCGGGATGGTTATCGAGCAGGTACTTCGTAATGTTACCAGGACCGCAACCTATTTCTAAAATACTGGCGTTACTTTTGTGCAATAGCATACAAAAAGCGTCATAGGATTGGTTGTAAATATCCAAATCCATAAACTTTTGCTGGTACAGCTCTGCCATTTTATTCCAAGTTTCGGATGTTTCCTTGTAAATGCTCATTATTGATTGTTGTTTGATGTAAAAATAAGGATTTTGTGTTATCGTTTTACTATTCAATAGTACTATAGGTGTACAACGCAATAACCACTAAGAAAAGGAAAAGCAACACCGAGTTGATGATGAGAATAGCACAGCATTTAAAAAAAGATTTCACATAAGGCTGCTCATACAAGCGGCGGTGTGCGGGAAAGAAGTAATAAATCATCCAAAGTATTCCTGCACCTTTTAACAGTAAATAAATCCAATCTAAAATGGGATGGTATTCAATTAACGGATAGAGCTTGTCTATAAAAAACAATACTAATGTGAGCAAGAGCAAGAACGAGAAATAATGCAAGGTAAAAATGCCGTGGTCAAAATAGTTCCAACGCTTTTTGTCGTGAAACAAAAAAAGAATGAATGCAAAAACTGGCATAAACAGGAACAATGCCTTTGGCATATTCTGGGTAAAGGAATCACTGAACTTTTGTCTAATTTCCTCATCGGTGTTCTCTTCTTTTACCTTCATCCATTTTCGCATGAACCAATAATCAGCTTTACGAGTAACTTGGCTTTCGTCTTCTATTGACGCTGGTGAAGGAGCTGAAGCTTTGGCTTTCGCATTGATTGCTGTTTGAACAGAATCCAACTCAGAGTGAATTATCTTTTGAAGCGTGTCTTTCGTTTGCTCTGAGAGTATGCCCGTTTTGGTTAGTCCTTCCATGCTTTTTTCTTCAAGATGTAAGGAATCAATGGCTGAAGATACTATTTCATTTACCTGTGATGTTTTGGTATTAATGCTTTTAACGGGTTCACTACTTGGAAACAACGATATAATCAAAAAGGTTAAAAAACTGGTAAATATATAAACCCTAATTGGTGCCAAATAGCTTACTCTTCTCCCAGAAAGGTATTCTTTGGTTAATGCGGCTGGCTTGAAAAACAATTTTACTATCGTGCGCCAAAAAGCACTGTCGTAATGAAAAAAACCTTTGAACAAATAGACAAACAAATGGTAGAAATTTTTAGAAGTCTCGGTATTTTCCTGACCACAATAGGAACAAAAGCGGTGCTGTACTTGTTCACCACAATTCAAACAGGTTGCATCGTTGCGTAGTTTTTCTTTTCCCATACTTTAGTAAAGTTAGTAATTTAAATGAAATAGCGAAAGTGGAATTATGGAAACAAAAAAAGCGAGCCGTTTAGTGCTCGCTTTTTTTGTTTATGCAGTAATTTGTTACTGTATGTTTTCTGCTCTGAAGGTTCCTTCGGTAACCGTGATAGTATTACCATCAAAATCAGGAGAAGTGAAAGAAAAAGTTCCTTTGATTACATCGGCAGTTACTTGAGTAATGGTTAAAGTTCCTGCAGCTTCTTGTGATGACACATCGGTATCAAAGTTAGAATAACCAGCACCATACGAATCTACGTTTGATGGTTCTTCTGTTATTGTATACGTACCTGTTGCTACTGTTAATGGCATGTATAAGCTAACAGTTTCTTGTATATTCTCGTTATCGCTTTGTGCTGTGATTGATTTTGACAACGAATTGATAACGTAAGGATCAGTAGAAACAAACTGTACGCCGTTTATTTTACACTTTAAATAAAATCCTGAATCGCTTGAACTGCTGCTGCTATCTGAACTACAGTTAACCGATAGTGTTGCTACAATGGCTAATACTACAATTGCCATTGATTTTTTGAATAATTTCATATTTGTTTTTATTTTTAATTGGCCGCAAATATAATTGTTTATTTGTAAGTAATTTAGAAAATAACATATTATATAGTGCTACTTAAACTATTAGTAGTTCACACTAACTCCAAAACCAATTCCCATATCACTATCATAATGTGTTGTTATGCCTATGTTTTTGCCAGCGATGTATTTGAATCCTGCCATGTATTCTTTATCGGTGTTGACCATAAAAGCCATTCGGAGTCTTTTTGAAACCGGAATATCTTCACGCATCAATTGAAGTCTTACATTGCCATCGTGATAGGCTTCGGCTTGAAAATTAACCAACAAGGGTAATGTATATACAAAACCTATACTGGTTTGAATACGTTTGTCTTTAGTGCCTTTTTGTCCGAAGAGATTTTTCTCTACTTCCATATCATCCAATTTTCGGTAGCGTGCATCAAACCCAACAAAAGGCATGAACCATTGGTTTCTTCCAATGTATCTACCAATATGTGTTTCAGACTCATAACCATGATGGTCGCTATAACCTAAACGCCATTCGGTGGCTATTTTCCAACGAGTATTTTGAAGCATCATTTCACCATCATTTCCATTGGTAGCAAAATCATTTTCAACCATGAAATGAAATGTATTGCTCTCGGCTTGAAGTTTTTTATAAGCTGCTGCTTTATTAGGCAAATAAGGATTTGGAGCTGAATTTTCATAACTAAAAACTCTATTCATTCCTGCCATCATATGGTATAGAATATGACAATGAAAAAACCAATCGCCATCAGTATTGGCTTCAAATTCGATGACATCCGTTTCCATTGGCATGATGTCTAACACATTTTTTAATGGTGCATAATCGCCTTGACCGTTCAGCACTCTAAAATCATGACCGTGCAAGTGCATAGGATGACGCATCATCGAATTATTGTATAAGGTAATGCGCAATACCTCGCCTTTTTTGATTAATATCTTATCGGATTCTGAAAGCACTTTGTTATCCATGCTCCAAACATAGCGGTTCATGTTTCCTGTTAGTTCAAATCGCAGTTCTCTTATTGGTGCATCAGGAGATAAGGTGGTCTTGGTTGGCGATTTGAGCATGGCATAGTTTAGCGTAACAATATCTGTAGGCATGGTGCGGTTTGTATGCGCTGAATGGTCCATTGCTGCTTGCTCTTTCTTTTTATTACTTCCAGTAATTTCAGGATACATCACGGTATTCATATCCATTTGTTGCAAACTCATGTTCATCCCCATATCGTTCATGCTTCCATCCATGTTCATCATGTCGTTCATCATTTTCATGCCTTCAAAATACTTTAGCTTAGGCATCGGCATTATCAATTGCTTGATACCACTACCAATGTATAGCGAAGCCGATTTTGTTCGGTCTTCGGGAGTTGCCAGAAACTCGTAGGAAGTATTTTCGGCAGGAATTGTCACAATAACATCATAGGTTTCTGAAACACCAATGATTAATCGATCAACCTCAACCGGTTCAACATCATTACCGTCATTGGCAACAACAGTCATTTTTCCGCCGGCATATTTTAACCAAAAATAAGAGGATGCACCACCATTAGAAATTCGCAATCTTACTTTATCGCCTGCTTTGAATTGAGAAAGCTGGCTTTCATTTTGCCCATTGATTAAAAACTTATCATAATACACATCGCTTACATCCATTGCCAACATTCGTTTCCATTCGTTAGTAAGCTTGGTTTTAAAATGTCCTGCTCTGATGGCTTCGGCATAGCTTTGCGTGGTTCCTTTTTTGATGGCAAACCAATCGGTAGCGTTGTGAAGCATTCGATGCACATTATCGGGATTATAATCTGTCCATTCACTCAGCATGACGGGTACTTCCGGCAGGTCGTCAATGCCTTTTCTGAAGGTTGGGTCGTCAGCTTTTTTCTTTAGCACTAATGAACCATACATCCCTATTTGCTCCTGCATACCACTGTGACTATGATACCAATGGGTACCCGATTGAATGATAGGGAAACGATACACGAATTCTGCTCCGGGTTCAATAGGCATCTGGGTTAAAAAAGGAACACCATCTTCTTTATTGGGTAAAAACAATCCATGCCAGTGCAACGACGTACTTTCTTTTAAATGATTGTACACATGTATTTCGGCTATATCGCCTTCGGTAAAGGTTAAAGTAGGCATAGGTATTTGTCCGTTGGCGGCTATGGCTCTTTTTTCTTTACCCGAAAAGTTAACTATCGTATCGCGCAGGTGCAAATCATAGCGCACCGTTTTTTGGGCAACACTCGATATGGAAAATAGTAGTATTAGTATATAGGATTGTATTTTCATTGTTTTTAGTTTTATATATAATGAAGCAGCATGACGGCGCTCATGGCAATCATTAATCCGTCTTCAATTATGGTTACTGTACTCATCGGGAGATTAAAAACTGCTCCTAAACAAGCACATTGTATTTTCTTTTTATTTAAAACCGATTGCAATACCCCAATAATACTGATACTCATCACTACAAAGGTAACTGCATTGGTTAGTACTGGATTAAACCCCGAAAGGAAGGCAAACCCTAGCGCCAGTTCTATAAATGCATACAAATAGGCCCAAGATGGTACTTGCTTAGCCAGCACATCATACATAACGTAGCTCTCGGCAAACCCTTTTAGATTCAGCATTTTGAAGAACGAAAACACTAAAAAGAATCCTGCCATAAAATGTGCCATGGCTTCCATCCCGTTGAACTGTTCATTTTTTGATTGAATAACAAGTGTTACACTTAGTATAAAACCAAAAATCAGCAGTATGGGTTTATAGGTAGTAAACCAGGATTGTGTTTGCATCTTCATTTCGTTGTGTTCTTTTGCCTGAATGGTATATCGGGATTCTAAAACCTCTTGAAATTTTGATAATGCAATGTGTTTTTCCATAGTAATGGTGGCAAGGTTTTCATCTTTTGAAACCAATACTTGTGTAACGCCTTCTACACTGAAAAGTGCATTTTTAACTTTTGCTTCGCAACTTGAGCAAGTCATTCCGGTAACTGTATACGAATGTGTCATTTTATTTGTTTTTAAAATTAATACTCCGCAAAGTTACTAGCTCCTAATATTGAGACTATTACACAATTTTGGTTGTGATTTGCAAATTTTACAAATCTTCTATCTGCTTTCTTTTTTTGTCTTTCAAGCTCTTGAAATAACTGGGCGAAAAGCCGGTTACTTTTTTAAACTGGTTGCTCAAATGGGCAATACTGCTGTAGTTTAACTGAAACGCTATTTCGCTAAGTGATAGTTCATCATACATGATGAGCTCTTTGATTTTTTCTACGCGTTGCTGGATGTAATATTTCTCAATAGTAGTTCCTTCAACCTCCGAAAAAAGATTGCTCAAGCTGTTGTAATCCTGATTGATGTGATTGGTGATATAATCGGAAAGGTTTACTTTTATTTCATTGTCTTTGTTGTGCACCAAGTCAACGATAAGGTTTTTTATTTTTTCGATGGTTTTACTTTTCTTATCGTCTATCAGTTCAAAACCTAAGGATTGCAACGCAGCAGCTAATGCTTCTTTTTGTGGCGTTATATCCTTTTCGGTTATTTCAATTTCACCTAACTCAATCATGGTAGGATGAAGCCCGAGTTTTTCTAACTCCGACTTCACTACCATTTTACAACGGCTGCACACCATGTTTTTGATGTAGAGCTTCATGCTTATTTTATTGTTTCTACGGTTTTACCACAACTCAACATCATTGAACCATAATACGGATTTTTAACCGCGTTTTCTTTGCTCAACCAGTTGGCGCCTTTACCATCGTTTGCCATTGGACAAAACTGATAATACACTGGTGTTTCCACTTTTGACACTTTGATTAAGCTGTAGATGTTTTTAGACAAACTATCAAAATGATCTCTTTGATGCGCCGCATCTTTGGTTTCCGAAATGTGTTCTGCGTCTTCTTTCAGTTCGCCAAGTACTTTCATCCAAACGGTGTGTACATTCATGTCGAGCGATTTCATGTCTATCTTATTTATTTCCTGAACCAAGGCAGTTGCGCTCACGGATGCTCCTGCTCCATCGGTTTTTACCAAAGCATCTTTTACGGCAAAATACTTGTCAAACACTGCCGCAAGTGGTGCTGCTTTTTGCACATCAACGGTTGCTGCTTCTTCATGATGATGATTCATCGTTTCGGCTACAGCTTCTTTCTTTACTGGAGTTTTAGCTTTGCGGTCGTATTGGCAACAACCTGGCAAATCATTATAGGCTTCGTCTGGTGCTAAAAAGCTATCGCTGTCGTATCCTGACAAGGCAATGCGTTTTAGTATTTCGTCTTTGCTGGTTTGTTTTTCGTCATAGGTCAATGAAGCTACTTTAGTGTCTTTGTTCCAATCTACTGTGGCAACCCCTTTTTTGTTACCTGCTTTTTCAATTGTTTTTTCACACATCCCACAGTTGCCATAGATGGTTACTGTTTCGGTTTTAGCGTTTTTTATTTGTGCATCGCATGCTGTTAAAGATAACGTAAAGATAAGCGTTATCGCTATTTGAGAAATTGTTTTCATGTTTCGTATGTTTTATTTTGAAAAAGAAACGAGGCTCTTTTTCAGCTATTAAAGTTATGATTTTTTTAAATAATAAGGAATGTGAAAGCAGTACTACTTTCGCAAAAAGACACACTTATGGCTGTCTTAATGGGTGTTTTAACCTATTTTTGGCGGTTGCCAAATGGATGAGAAGTTGGAAGAACGGAATGTTTCTTCGTAATAAAGATTTGGCTTTTCGAATGAAAAATAAAGCAACTGTGGTTGTAACTCTATTGCAACGTTTGACAGAAAACTATATTGCGCTGAAGATGACGTGCAATTGGTATGCCCGCATTTGCCTTGACATCCTTTGTGCTTTTTATCCTTAGCGTTGGATGAACAACAGTCTTTTTTAGTTTCCTTAGAGGTTACCTCTTTTTGGCAACAGGCTTTTGCTGTTTTGGTTCCACAAGCGGTTACCTCCGTTGGCATAAAGAACAAGCCAAGGATTAAAAGTGTAATGACATAGTGGAACTTCAATTTCACAACACAAATTTACATTTTTTTATGGGTTTCTTTTATTTCTTAACGTTTCTTTAAAATTCTGATTGGGTTGAAAAAAACCTCTTGCTATAACAAAACAAAAAAAGCGAGCCGTTTAGTGCTCGCTTTTTCTATTTAATATACCTACCGCTCAGAGCGTTCCTATGATTATATCAACAATTGCTTGGATAATTAGTAAACAAACCGCTTTTTCACCTGTTTGTTATAGTATTGGTGCCCAATTATCTTCATTAAATTCGCCAGTACTTTTTTCTAAGTCCATTACTTGTTGTGCCAGCTGTTTCATTTCTTGGGCATTGCGTTGGTTCGTAACTATACACTCTATAATATAGCTTCGTATTCCTTTTTTGGTTTCTTCAACTTCTTGGGCTGCTTTTTCTTGAGCTTCCATTGCCATGATGTAGTTGGCCTCTGCCAGTTTCTCGTCTAAAATAATGTCTTCATATTGGTCAACAAGGCCGCTAAACTCTTCTGATAGCATTTCAAGTTCTTCGTTTTCTCCTCCAATTTCTGCTGCCAATTCCTGCAACTCTCTAAAAATATCAGGTTGTTCCAGGAGCGGTTGTTCTTCTATCCAAGCGCTGAGTGCTTCTTCGTCTCCTAATTCTATAATGTAGTATAGTAGTTGCTCTCTGTATTTCATTTTGATTTTTTGTTTAATTATACCTTTTGTTTGTTGTGCATGACGATTCCTCTTCCCGTTACTGTAATTCTTATTGTATAGAAAAAGCGAGTAGTAAAATACACTCGCTTTTTCAGTTTTTCATGAATGTCCGACAAGAAGGACAATACGAATGTAAGTAATTAATGGATAAGTTGGTTAAGGTTTGCCCATTTTTTATGGTTTTTGAATTTATACAATAAAAAAAGCGAGCTGTAGATGTGCTCGCTTTCTCCTCTTTATGAAAATTGTGTCTGTAAACACAGCTAATATAAGAACTATTTTGATTGGTTGCTTTATTTTGGGAAAATTTTAATAAGGTGCTTATTGTTTATAGTAGTATATATTTCCAATTTGAATCTTGAGCGGCTACACCTGCGTGAACAAACATTTTACCAATAATGTGTATGTGACCTATTTGCTGTATGGTTTGATGGGGATATTTTGAAATAAAGATACTTCTGTCGTAACAATTATCATTGGCTTGTGCGGATAGATAAAGGTTTTTTAACATGGATATTGGAATTTCGATAGATTGGACTTTTGATACCTTTATTAAAAATCCTTCCTCGCCATTATAATCAAATTTGAAACACTTGTAGGGTGGTGTTTGTTCTACATTTTTGTATTTAAAATTGTCGTCTAATTTAATGCCTACTTTAATATTGGCTACGATTAACTTTAATGCTTCTTCCCATTTCATAGTTTATGGTTTTTTTAATTACTTTCTCATTGCTTTAATGATTTTGTTGGTACGTCTGTCAGCGTACATCCTGTTTAGGGAGGTAAATGCCCAAATGCATGCAGGTACCCAACCTATTATTGTTATTTGGAGTAACAGGCACAGTATTCCTGATAGTATTTTGCCTTGTAGTAGTAAGGATAGCCAAGGAAAGAAAAATGCTATGACGTATCTCATTTTATTATATCAATATTATTATTTCCAAAACCTAGTCATTAAAAAAAGTACTGATAAAATTCATAAACTTTCTTAGTATAGTCTCACCTACTGTAGCGCGCTGCAAAATAGATGGTTGTTCTTCCATGACTGCGATTACTTCTTGCTTAGTTGGGGTTCTTTGATTGAAGAGGTAATCTTCGGTAAGTTTTTGTAATTTTTCTTTGTTTAGTTTTTCTTCTTCGGCAAACTTGAGGAAAGCTTTGTCTTGTTGTTCTTTCATGAATTGGGTGTATTCTTCCTCAATGTTTTCAGTATCTATTAATGGTAGGTTTTCAATAATAAACTGCTCTATTAATTCTCGTTTACTTCTAAGTTTCGCTTCTCCTGCTACTAAGTCTAATATTTCTTTTTGTTTACGCTCTTTTTCTTCTGCTGTGGTTGCTTTTAACTTAGCCAATAAGCCTAGTATATAGGTAACCGTAATATCATCTCTATGAATTAATTCTAACTCAAAATCGACTTCATTTAGTATTGAAGTTTTTTCTTTGGTGCTTTTATCCGATAGGTCGAGGTATTTTGATTTATAGTTTTCGAATTCTTGTTCGTCAAGTTTTATATCCTCAAAACTAAAGTCGACAAAGGATGAAATAATATTTTTTAGTCGAATAAGTTCTCTAAATGCTTTTACAAATTCTAGTTCTTCTTCTTCACTGTATAAATCATCTACAGATTCAAAAGTTGGTGTGATGCTGATTAATTTCTCATAAGCTTCATCAATATCTTTTACATACTTGTCATAGGGTTGCATGATAATAATTTCCTTGGCATCCTTATTTGAAAATAATGCTATAGCATCATCTGTTGCCTTCTTTAAATTACGAAACACTATGATATTTCCTTGTGATTTTTTTTCGCCTAATATCCTATTGGTTCTTGAGTAAGCTTGGATTAATCCATGATAACGCAAATTTTTATCAACAAACAACGTATTTAAACTAGGACTATCAAAACCTGTTAAGAACATATTGACCACTAACAACAAGTCTACTTCTTTGGCACGAACTCGCTTGGCAATATCTTTATAGTAATTATAAAATATTTGGGTATCTTTAGTAGAATAGTTCATGCCAAACATTTGATTGTAATGCTGAATGTAGCTTTCTAGCTTGTCGCGTTTATGAACTGCTGTATATACTTCTTCGTCTTCGGCTACTTCATTAAAATCGGCACTATCATAATTTTCAACATCAGTAATCATGTCATCATTAGCGCCATAACTGAATATGGTTGCTACTTTTAAATCATGTTTTCCTTCGTCTTTTAGTTTTTGTAGTAAGTCATAATATTTAATCAATACCTCAACACTACTCACGCAAAACATGGCTGTAAAGGTTTTATTTTGGGTTTTTATGCTGTGTTGTTGTATTATATAATTTGAAATTTTCTCTAATCGCTCTTGGCTTTCAAGCAACTCTTTAGTATCAATAGCCTCTACTTCTATGTCTACTTCATTCTGTGAGTTTTCTTTTTCTTTGTATTTACCCACATATTCTACTGAAAAACGCAATACATTTTCATCTTTTATGGCATCGGTAATGACATATTGGTGCAATTTTTCACCAAACAAACTTGCTGTTGTTTGATTTTCTTTGGTTTTTGATTGGGCATTCTCGGCAAATATAGGTGTTCCTGTAAATCCAAATAATTGGTAGTTGGTGAAATATTGCGTAATGCGTTTGTGTGTATCTCCAAACTGGCTTCGGTGACATTCATCAAATATGAAAACAATTTTCTTGTCTTTTAAGTTGTCCATCGTTTTTAAATGATGGTCTCGCGTTACTGCATTATACAATTTTTGGATGGTCGTTACAATCAGTTTGTTGTTGTTGTCATTGAACTGTGCTACTAAGTTTTTCGTATTGTTGGTTGGATCAATGCAATCGGGTTTGAAGGCGTTGAACTCTTTTGCGGTTTGGTAATCTAAATCTTGACGGTCAACACAAAACACTACTTTATCTACTTTGGGTAACTGTGAAAGGATTTGACTGGCTTTAAAGGATGTTAGGGTTTTACCCGAACCTGTGGTATGCCAAATGTAGCCGTTTTTGTTGGTGTTCTTCACTTTTTCAATAATACGTTCTACGGCAAAAAACTGATATGGACGTAAGACCATTAACTGCTTAGTAGTATCGTGTAGCACAATATACTTTGTTATCATTTTTGATAAATGACATTTCTCCAGGAATGTGTTTGCGAAATCTTCTAATTTAGAAATGCGTTTGTTGTTGTCGTCTGTCCAATAGAATGTTTGCTTGAAGTCTGGTTTTTTGTTTCCAAAATTGCTGAAGTATTTTGTGTTTACTCCGTTACTAATAACAAATAATTGAATGAAATTGAATAAGCCTGTATTGGAAGAAAAGGAATGTTTTTGATAGCGGTTGATTTGATTGTAGGCTTCTTTTAATTCTATGCCGGTTTTCTTTAATTCAATTTGAACTAATGGTAAACCATTGATTAATATAGTTACATCGTAACGGTTTTTATAGGAACCTTCAACTGTTATTTGATTAGTTACTTGGTATTCGTTTTGACACCAAAAATCCATATTGATGAACTCAACATATACTAACTCATTATTATCATTTTTGAAGGCAAATTTATCACGAAGTAATAGTGCTTTTTCAAAGATGTTATTCGACTTTGAAAGGTGGTTTAAAATTTGCTTGAAATCACTATCAGAAAAAGTTTTGTTGTTGTGCTTCTCTAACTGCTTTTTCAAATTAACCAACAAATCGCCTTCGTCTTTAATCGTAACAAAGTCATATCCATTAGCAGCTAACTGATTGATTAGGTTTTGTTCTAATATTAATTCGGATTGTGAGGTCATTTAAAAAAAGTTATAGGTTATCAAAAAAATAGCTCTCTGTTATATTCAAAATTGCTATTCACAGTTTCAAGTCCTTTCGCTATGCAAAAACCATAAACAGTTTCCCAGGAAACCAAATGGATATACTTCCCAATTTTTACAAAATCCTCAGGATAATTGGTATAAACAACGGTCGAATTAAATTCGGCTATTTCTCTGTCTGTTAGCGGTACTATCCCAACATAAAAAGGTCTGCATTTTGCAATATGCTCAAAAGCTCTCGTTACAATCGGGTTTCTCGCTGTTTTTCGTTTTTTATTAAAACGGGGTTCTATGATTTCACCCGTTTCCATAATAACTTCACGCCGGTCAAAAAGAAGTTTCTTCAAATGCAGTTGAAAAAACAAATTCGATGTAAAACCATGATGCTCTTTATTCTTGTCAAATCGGTCTTGATAATAAACTATGGGCCAATTAGTCGAACCCGAATTTTTTGCCTTGCCTTCTATAAACAATACTTTATCTTCCGCAGAATCGTCATAACTGATAATGATAATTAAATCCGAAACACCCAACTCAAAAAAAGAATGTTCCAGTAAAACCGTATACTCTCTTGGCGTTCCCAATCGCATTGGGATGCCCAACGATTTTATAAACGAACCCATTAACGCGTTGTCATCTCCAATCGAAAACACCAAAGAATTGATAATACCCCGTTCCGAATAACCATATATTGCCATAGTACTACTTTTTTAAACAAACATTTGTTGTAACAAGCCTTTTTTATATTCTTGTGTGTCTTCTATTTGATTGAATACTAATTCTATTTTTTCATCAATGGCTGAAAGGAAATTGGCGATTTTGGTTTGTTCTTTCAGACAAGGAAAATTTTCCTCAATTTGTAAAAAATCCTTTTCGTGGATTCTCCATTGACCATACATAACACCTTGCCTAAATTTAGTCATCTTACTTATAAATTCTTTACGACTAAAAAAATTGCTTATAAATTTATAATCACACAATTCATTAATTTTAAAGATGCTGTAAACTGGTGATATAGATGCAGAACCATAATTATTTAATCCTATTGAACCTGTTTCTAAATTATTGGAACTATATATAAAATCACCATATTCGGTTTGTTTATATTTTTTATTTTCTTCATCATTAACTAAAAACTCTCTATTATATCTATCTCCTTTTTCTGTTACACCTTTATTGGCTACAAAAGACATTAATGGATATTTATCATTTTTTGGTAATTGTACATTTCTCTCAACCATAAAGTCTTTTAACCTTTTTAACTTCCAATCCTCAAAATCACTACCATTATCATCTTTAAACCTAAGTTCTTGGTTGAAGATTTTTTGCATGATACCTTTTTTGTACTCTTCTAAAAGTTCTTTTTTTTCTTTTAAAAGGTTTAGTTTTTCATCTACTGAGGAAAGGAAATTTGCTATTTTGGTTTGTTCTTCAAGAGAAGGGAAATTAAATGGTGTGTTTTTAGCTTGTATTACAGTATAATGAGCAATTGTTCCAATATGAGAAATACTTTTTAAATAATTTGTAAATGATTCAGTGAGAAAGAATGAGTATAAAAAATATCCATTAATTTTATCAACGTTTTTTATCCACAACAAGTCGGCATCCTTGAAATATAAAGGTTCATTGTCACTTATTAAATAAGGAATTCCAATGGAACCACCACCAGTAATTAGAATATCGCCTTTTTTAACACGACCAATCTTACTAGAAAGAGACTCATACAATTCAAATGAAATATAAGCTTTAGTATTATCGTTACCCTTAAAATGTGATACTACGTCACTTGATCGAAAAAATCTAACACCGCTTTCTGTCCACTCGTTTTTATGAACTCGTGAAGCAGATGTAATGGTAAATATACTTCCTAGATTTTTATTTGACCATTTATCTTCAAAGCCTGGAAATCTTAATACTGGTTGTAATATTTCCATACTAAAAAGGTGTTTTAATATTTAACTCACTACAAAAAGAGGCAATAGTAGTGTCAACTGTTGCCATTTTATTATCTACAGCTTGCAATTTATCTGCAATAGCATCAATATCGATTTCAAGAGCTTCTTCAAAAGTGTTTACATAACGAGGGATATTTAAATTATAATCGTTTGCTTTTATTTCTTCTAAAGTTGCAATGTTGGAGTATTTATCAATTACTTCCCTGTTTTGATAGGTTTTAATAATCTTATCAATGTCTTGTTCTCTTAATACATTTTGATTTTTTACTTTTTCGAAATCGTTACTGGCATCAATAAATAAAATGTTTTCTGGCGTTTCTTTACACTTCTTTAAAACTAAAATACACGTTGGTATACTAGTACCGTAAAACAAGTTAGAAGGTAAACCAATGATTGCATCAATGTAATTTCGGTCTTCGATTAAGAATTGACGAATGTGTCCTTCTGCAGCTCCACGGAACAAAACCCCATGAGGAGCAATACACGCCATAATACCGTTATCGTCTAACTGATGCACCATGTGTTGAATGAAAGCAAAATCGGCTTTTGTGCTTGGTGCTAGTCTTCCGTATTGTGAAAATCTATCATCATTAGAAAATAATGGATTTGCCGACCATTTAGCAGAAAATGGTGGATTGGCTACAATAGCCTCAAACTTAAAATCTAAGTGTTGCGGTTTTTCGAGTGTGTCTTCGTTTTTAATATCGAATTTATGATAATTAACATCATGCAAAATCATATTCATTCGCGCTAAGTTGTAGGTCGTACGGTTTTGTTCTTGTCCATAAAAATGACCTACTTCTTCCACTTCACGAGCAACACGAAGTAACAGCGAACCACTACCACACGTTGGGTCATAAACCGATTTTAGTTTGCTTTTGCGAGTAGTAACAATTCTAGCCAAGATAGTAGAAACTTGTTGAGGTGTATAAAACTCTCCTGCTTTTTGTCCAGCTCCTGCTGCAAACTGCCCAATTAAATATTCGTAAGCGTCACCCAAAACATCGCCATCGGTATTGTCTAAATCGAAATCAATTTCATCTAATGCAGTTAAGATTTTAACGATAACATCGTTTCTATCTTTGGTAGTTCTACCTATTTTAGTGGAGTTTAAATCAATATCGTAGAATAAGTTATCAAAGTCGTCTTGACTTTCAGAACCCATAGTACTTTTTTCGATAGAGTTTAGCACATTTGCTAAATCTTCTAAAATGAAAGTGCTTTGAATTTGTTCTTCATCGTCTTGATTGATAACCTTAGCATTTCCTTTTTTAGCAAGGTTTGTGAATAACTCAGATGGTTTTAAGAAATAACCTAATGCGTCAACTGTTGCTTCTTTTAGCGCTTCTAAAATTGCTTTACCTTCTGTGCTGTTTTCATCAATTTCATTGAAAAGAATGCCATCAGTTTTTAAAAACTCGTTTGCTTTTTTCTCGAGTTTTTCAGAAAGGTATTTGTAAAAAATAAATCCTAGTATGTAATCTTGGAATTGATTGGCTGAAATTTTACCTCTTAAAATATTTGCAATAGCCCATAATTGGGATTCTAGAAGTTTCTTTTGTTCGTCTGACATTGAATGTAATTAGTTTTTTCAAATATATAGTTTTCCTACTTACCAAAAAAGGGGGATTTCCCCCTAATTTCATCAAATATAAAAACCGTAAAGGGATTAATTTTACGGTTTTCCACATTTATAATAAAATTTTTCTGTTTAAAAATAATTTTATTTAATTACTCTTTATCAATAATAATTTCATCAATCTGTGTGTCATACAGTAATTGTAATTTTTTAAATCTCTTAATACTGTCATAAAAATATTCAGAAATCAGATTAATAAATTTTCTTTGTTCAATATACAAATCCTTCATTTCTTCTATGGTATTGTAGGTTCTAAAACCTGTCTCTTTTGAATACTTTTCCCATCTCATTCCTTTCCATGGATTATAACTTATCCAAAAAAAAGATTCCTGTAAGTACTTCAATGATTTATTTCGCGATGAAATATTATCAGACATTACTAATTCTACATTTTCATTGTTATTAATAATATCAGCATCTATATACATTTTTATACCCTTTCCGTATATTTCTTTTTTTATATACAATATCAATATAACTCTCTCTGATTCAAACTGAAAAGATTTAATAACATTATCCATACCGCTTATTATTTATTTTAAAAATAATTATTACTTATAAATGTAGCTTTGCATTTTCCTCAAATATATAGTTTTCCTACTTACCAAAAAAGGGGGATTTCACCCTAATTTCATCAAAGTTCTAAAATAATTTTCAACCCATTTTACGGTTTTCCACATTCCACAAAAAAATACGCCCACAACATACCTTCTAAACTTTTAAACTTTTAAACCTCTAAACTTTTAAACTCCTAACCTTCTAAACTAAAAAAACCATCCGCTAATTCGCTAATTGCCTAATCCAATTCCAACGTCGTCATAAAAAAAGGCAAATCATACAAATAAATCAAATCATCATTGCCTTCTTCCAAAGGAGCAAGTCCAAAAGAAAAAACATGTGCATAAAAGGCAAACTCACCCAAAACCTGCAAGGCAACAGTATAAATACGCTCCTGATACAAATCCTCATCATAATCTTTAGCCAGTCCAGCCACATGAATAATAATACCTATCTTCCCAGTAGCATCATCATAATCAACAACAGTAAACATCAAATCACTTCCTTTAATACTAAAATCCTCAAATTCAAAAGGAGCATCAGTTCCACTACACAAATCTTCATAATCATATTTTGGCAATACCTGCCAATAATAATCCAAACCATTAATCTTTGGTGCCGCACGAACCAATTCTTGAACCTTTAACAACTTAGTCCGATCACCTCTACTATAAACCGTAAACTCATGAAGCCCACCATTAAATTTAGGCGGTGCATAAAAATAACCCAACTCAGGACAATAAGCATCCAAATGAAAATTCATTTTCTCTATAGCCTTCAAATACTTTTTCGATCGAACACCATCATTACGATGCATCAATTGCAAAAACATCAAAAACCAATGCCAAAAAAATTCTTTATGATTCATAGTCTAAATTTAATAATATTTCTCATACACCATAATTTAAAATTTATAATTCAAAATTTAAAATTCAAAATTTAAAATAACAAACCCCATTCCCTTATCCCTTTTCCCTTATCCCTTATCCCTTATCCCTTTTCCCTTATCCCTTATCCCTTATCCCTTATCCCTTATCCCTCATCCCTAAAAAAAATCCCCTCCTTTCTAAGGAGGGGTGGCTCGCCTTGGCGAGACGGGGTGGTTCTATCCGCTAATTGAAAATCCGCTAATCCGCTAATTGAAAATCCGCTAATCCGCCAATCATCTAGCTCCCGCTCCTTCAGAGAGGGCTGGGGATAGGCCTCCTTACACTACATCAATAACATGCAACACATTAAACTCCTCATTACGCAGCGAATACTGATTACCATTCACCTCCTGATAAAACGAAATCATCAAGATAAAAATGTCAACCCCAGCACCAGTAGGCATACTAGCAGGAGTTAAAGTAACCGTTGTTGGCGCAATCTTCAACTCCAAATTCTCAACAGGCGATAATACCAAATCATCCAATCCCGTACTAAAATCCAAATTCAAAACCCCACACTGAAAACTAACATGCGTAGCGCCTTCTGGATAACGCAACTCCTCCAAAGTACTAATATCCGCAATCACTACCTCACCAGTAACAGTATCCAACGTATACTCGTTAAACAATACACTATCCAAAGGAGCATGAATATTAAAATCAAACCCATTCAAATACTGCTTACCTTCCGGTGTACCAATACCAACACTAACACTACGTTTACCCCTAGGCGAAGTAGAATCCATATTTTTAATGTTAGACATTACCCGCATAATTCGTTGAGACAATCTAGAGTCCTTAGCTTTAAAAACCAAGCTACCAAGCGCCAGGCGCAACAACTTCCCAGAGCTAACATTCAACGAAAACTCGTTCATGTTCTCTCGCGTACGTACAAAGTTCGGATCCTTTTCAATCTGTTCCTTACTCAAGCTGCTACGCTTTCTAAAATAATTTTTACCCTCTTTTTCATAAAAAGTCATATCCTCATAACTTCCTTGAAAACTCATAATACTTTTTACTCTTGCCATAATGAATTGTTTTTTAGATTAATACTCAGTTAAATAGCATCACAAACCTATAACACTCCAAAACAAGCAACGGTCAAAAATGACTCTTTTTTCTCATTTTGTCGTTTTTTTCCGCATTTGGTCGTTTTTGTATAAATGATATAAATCTTTTTCATAAATATTTGTATGAATTTATATACTTAAACAAAATTAAAATGAATCTCAAAGTATGTCTTACTTGCTGTTAACTTGCTGTTAACTTGCAGTATACTTGCAGTACAATTGCAATAACACTATAAAAAACCAACAACCATGAACCATTAACAACAAACTAAAAGTTATGTCAAGAATCTGCATCTACGCCAAAGACGTGCAAATCATAACAGGAAAATCCGAAAGACAAGCACGCAAAATCATCAACAGCATCAAAGACGCCTATGCCAAGAAAAAGCACCAACCAGTCACCATCAAAGAATTCTGTGACTACATGGATCTAGACATCAACGATGTAAACCCACTTCTCAAATAAAAAAATAATTGCGAAAGTAGTTTTAACTTAGAATAACTATAAAAAGCGGTAGTTCAACTACTTTTTAGGGTTTTATTATTTCAGTTTGATGAATTTATATAAATTTGCATTCTTTAACACTTTAGAATGAGTTCGCACCACCACAATCTGCACTCAAAATTATCGGCTGGAGGATTATTACTAACACTAGGAATCATATATGGTGACATTGGTACTTCGCCATTGTATGTAATGAAATCGATTATTGGTGAAAACACTATTAATCCAAACTTAATTCTTGGTGGTCTATCGTGTATTTTTTGGACACTGACGCTTCAAACGACTATAAAGTATGTTATTATTACCCTAAACGCTGATAACCACGGCGAAGGTGGTATCTTCTCGCTCTACTCACTGGTTAAAAGAACGAAGATTCAATGGCTGATTGTACCGGCTATCATTGGAGGTAGTTTGCTATTGGCAGAAGGAATCATCACGCCGCCTATCTCGGTTTCGTCGGCAGTAGAAGGGCTTTTGATATTTAAACCCGATATTCCCACGATACCTATTGTTATCTTCATCTTGTTTGCTTTGTTTTTCATTCAGCAGTTTGGTGCAAAACTAGTTACTAAGTTCTTTTCGCCGGTGATGTTGGTTTGGTTTTCGATGTTGGGTATCTTAGGAATCATTCAAATTGGAGGCAACCTTTCGATACTGAAAGCTATCAATCCTTACTATGCATACCAGCTTATAACCTCTGGTCTTGATGGGCATGGTTTCTTTGTGTTGGGTGCTGTGTTCTTATGTACTACGGGAGCAGAATCGCTTTACTCAGACATGGGACACTGTGGCAGAAGAAACATCAGAATCAGTTGGGCTTTTGTAAAAACTATGTTGTTGCTGAACTATTTTGGACAAGGTGCTTATTTGTTGCAACACAGTGGTGATACGCTGGCGTATTTAAACGAATACAACCCTAACCCATTCTACTTAATCATGGCGGAATGGTTTCAACCAATTGGAATTGTGGTAGCAACTCTTGCGGCTATTATTGCTTCGCAAGCGTTAATTAGTGGTTCGTTTACTTTAATTAATGAGGCAATGCGTTTGAACTTTTGGCCGAAGGTTAAAATCAACTATCCAACCGAAGTGAAAGGCCAGCTTTATATTCCTTCGATTAACTGGTTGTTGTTCCTGGGTTGTGTGGGTATTACGCTTTACTTCAAAGAATCAGCAAACATGGAGCATGCCTATGGTTTATCAATCATCCTAGGGATGATGATGACCACTACCCTATTGAACTTTTACCTGATTATGAAACGCGTAAAATGGTACTTTATTGGAGCTATCATCACGCTGTATGCCACTATTGAGATTTGTTTCTTTGCGGCTAACATTACTAAGTTTAAAGATGGTGGTTATGTTACTATTGTTATTGCCATAGTTTTGATAACAATAATGTCGACCTATTACTTAGCTAAGAAAATCAGTAAGACGTATACCAAAATTGTTAAGATTGAAAATTATAAAAAGGTATTGGCTGAGCTGAGTGTGGATTTATCGATACCAAAATATGCTACGCACTTGGTGTACATGACCAACTCGAACCGTAGTGATGAGATTGAGGAAAAGGTAATGTACTCTATCTTGCAAAAACGACCAAAACGTGCCGATTTGTACTGGTTTATTCACGTGAATGTGTTGAGTGAGCCTTATAATAAAGAATACCGCGTTACTGAAATAGTAAAAGATGATATCTACAGAATAGATTTTTATTTGGGTTTCAGAGAACCTACTAAAATCAACCTGATGTTTAAAGAGGTTATCAAAGACATGGTAAAACAAGGCGAAGTGGATATAACAAGCCGATATGAATCGTTGCATAAAAACCATATTATTGGTGACTTTAAGTTTGTACTTTCTGAGAAGTTCCTGTCTAACGACAGCGATATTACTTTCTTTGAAAAGGTAATTATGAATACCTACTTCATCATGAAGAAACTAAGTCTTTCGGAAGAGAAAGCCTTTGGTTTGGATAGTAGTTCCGTAAAAGTAGAGCAATTCCCGATGGTGCTTCATGCTCCTGAGAAAATAGAGATGTGCAGATTGGAATAACATTCATTCCAATTTATACTTACTATACTTTCACCAAAAACATAAATCAATATAATTTGTTTTAACCATTAAAAAAGAGGTATCTTTGCCCGCTAATTTTTTTTACCAATGCGATTACATAGGAATTTAGTTTACACCACAATTGACTCTTTAAACGCCATCTTTAACGAAGGTGAATATGCTGATAAAGTGGTAGCTCGTGCCTTAAAAAAGGACAAACGCTGGGGAAGCTCGGACAGAAAGTTCGTAGCCGAAACCATCTATGAAATTGTGCGTTGGAAACGATTGTATGCAGAAATAGCCGAAGTAAAAGAACCATTTGACAGAGAAGATTTGTGGCGTATGTTTGCGGTTTGGGCTGTACTTCGTGGTTATACCATTCCTGATTGGAGACAACTTGAAGGAACACCAGCAAGAAAGATAAAAGGTCGCTTTGATGAATTGTCTAAAATTAGAAAGTACAGAGAATCTATTCCTGACTGGATGGATGAACTAGGTGTTAAAGAATTGGGTGAAGAGTTGTGGACTAAAGAATTGGCTGCGCAAAATCAACAAGCCAAAGTTATCCTGAGAGTAAACACTTTGAAAACTACCAAAGAAAAGCTACGCGCTACTTTGATGGACCTAAATATTGATACAGAATACCTGAAAGATCAACCTGATACATTGGTGCTAAAAGAACGTGCTAACGTATTTTTGACTGATGCTTTTAAACAAGGACTTTTTGAGGTTCAAGATGCGTCATCACAATTGGTTGCTCCTTTCTTGGATGTTCAACCTGGTATGCGTGTGGTTGATACTTGTGCTGGTGCTGGTGGAAAAACACTTCACATGGCGTCTTTGATGAACAACAAAGGGCAACTTATTGCCATGGACTTATATGAAAGCAAGCTAAAGCAATTAAAACTAAGAGCTAAACGAAACGGAGCTTTCAATATTGAGTATCGAATTATTGATAGTACTAAAGTTATCAAGAAACTTCATGAAAAAGCCGATAGAGTTTTAATTGACGCTCCATGTAGTGGTTTGGGTGTTTTGAAAAGAAATCCGGATAGTAAATGGAAGTTGCAACCAGAGTTTATAGATAACATTAAAAAAGTACAAGCTGAAGTTTTAGAAAGCTATTCTAAAATAGTAAAACCGGGTGGAAAATTGGTTTATGCTACTTGCTCTGTATTACCTTCAGAAAATCAAGAACAAATTAAGAAATTCTTAAGCACAGAAATTGGTAAATCATTTACCTTTGTTAAAGATGTTAAAATACTTGCCTCAGAATCAGGCTTTGACGGATTTTATATGGCACTACTAGAACGAAAATAGATAACCACTTTATGAAAAAAATTACCTTATTATTACTTTTAATTTCAACCTTTTGCTTTGCACAAATACCTGCAGGTTACTATAATACTGCTACTGGTACAGGTTATACCTTAAAAACACAGCTTAAGAATAGAATTACTAATGGTCATGTTGATCAAGGTTATGGTTCATTATGGAATTTATATACTAACACTGCATTCAGAGATACAAATTATGAAAATGACAATTCATTATTAGATATCTATTCTGAGAACCCAACTGGTCCAGATCCATATAATTATTTTTCAACTTCACAACAATGTGGTTCATACTCTAACGAAGGAGATTGTTATAATAGAGAACATATTGTGCCACAGGCATTTTTTGACAACGTTGCTATTGATCCAATGAAAAATGATCCTTTTCATGTTGCACCTGTTGATGGTAAAGTAAACGGATTACGAGATAATTATCCTTATGGAAGAGTTAATAGTCCGACTAACACAACTGCAAATGGTTCTAAATTAGGACCTAATTATAATTCTGGATATTCTGCAGGTTATTCAAATACTGTTTTTGAACCTTTGGATGAATTTAAAGGAGATATTGCAAGAAGTATTTTTTACTTTGTAACTCGTTATGAAGATAGTATGGTTAGTTTTTACAACAACACGACTGTAATTTCAAAAAATATGTTTGATGGAACAGCTAATAATGCTTTATCACCTACTTTTTTAAAAATATTAATAACATGGCATAATCAAGATCCTGTTAGCCCTAAAGAAATTGCAAGAAATAATGCAATATATAATTATCAAGGAAATAGAAATCCATATATAGATCATCCTGAATATGTATGTCAAATTTGGAGTAGTGTATGTGCGGCATTATCAACTGATAATTTTGAATTGGAAGAAACTACCTCTATCTATCCAAATCCATCAAATGATGGAAGAATAAACATTTCAACAACAGCAGAATTAAATCAAATATCTGTATTAACTATTAATGGTCAAGTTATTCAAAAAATAACCAATCCAAATCTAATTGATAATACTATTGAAATATCTAATTTGCCTAAAGGATTTTATTTTGTTTTACTAGAAGCAAATGGTCAAAATATCACAAAAAAAATAATTATAAATTAATTATTCATTCAAAGTTAAAATTGAACTCAGTTATTAAACTGAGTTTTTTTTTATTCAAAATAATCAAAATTTAATGATATAGATTCAAATTCTTTGTAGATTGGCACTAGTTTAGTATCTTTCGCATCCTTAATGTATAATTTAAAGCATTTTTAAAATGTTAGAAGAAAAGAATGATAACCTGCAAAATGCAGATGGAAATTTAGTTGATGAATCAAATGAAGTGATTCAATCAGAAAACATCGATTTGGAATTATCAAATCAAGCAGAACCAATTGAAGCTGAAGAAGTAACAGTTGAAACTATTTTAGAGGAAACTGTTGAAGATGAAGTAGCTGTTGAAGAGAACAATGCTGAAACTGTTGAAGAAGAAGTTGAATTTGTTCCAGAAAGTGAAGCAGAAGTTGAAATTGAGGTTCAATTAGAAGCCCAAGAAGCCGAAGCAATTACAGAAGAAGAAAACGTAATAGAGCTTACTGATGAAGAAGTAGCTGATGATACGTTTGTGGTTGAAACTAAAAACAAATCGGCTATTGAAACCATTGAAGACAGCAATGCAGAAGAAAGTGAAGATGAAACTTTAAAAGAAAGGCATCATATTCCAATGTTGGATTATGATACTATGTCACTACAACAACTAGTTGAAGAACTAGAAAAACTTGTTGCTGTTGAAAAAGTAATGTCTGTTAAAGACCACGTTGAGGAATTAAAAAAAGCATTCCTGTCAGAATATCATCATTTTATTGAAGAAAAGAAAGAAGAATTTCTTGCTGAAAATCCAGATACAACTGAGGATTTTCATTACCACTTACCATTAAAAGTAACTTTTGACCAATTATATTCTCAATACAGAGAACGAAAAAACAATCATTTCCAATCATTACAAAATTCACTAAAAGATAATTTAAAAAACAGATTGGCTTTAGTTGAAGAATTAAAGGAATTAATAAACAGTACCGAAAACATTTCCACTACTTTAAAACAATTTAATGACATTAGAGACAGATGGAAAGTTGCTGGTCCAATTCCTAAAGACAAGTACAATCATGTTTGGAATAATTATCATTTCCACTTAGAGAATTTCTATGACATTCTTCATCTAGACAGAGAAATCAGAGATTTAGATTTCAAACATAATCTAGAACAAAAGCAAAAGATAATTGCTCGTGTTGAAGAATTACTGCATGAAGAAGACATTCACAAAGCCTTCCGTGAATTACAAGACTTACACCGAATCTGGAAAGAAGAAATTGGTCCTGTATCTCGCGAACAAAGAGAAGAAATTTGGAATCAATTCAGCGAACTGACCAAACAAATGCATGACAAACGCGAAAATTATTATGCAAGTTTCAGAGAAGTTGAAGAAGCAAATTTGGCTGCTAAAAAAGAAATCATTGCTAAACTAGAAGTTATAGCCAATGAAAAAGTTGACTCTCACAATGCTTGGCAAGAGCAAATTCATAAAGTTGAAGAATTAAGAAATCAATTTTTTGCCATCGGAAAAGTTCCAAGTGAAGTTAATGAAGCTACATGGACAGAATTTAAAACTACTGTTAGAAAATTCAATAAACTGAAGAACTCATTTTATAAAGATTTAAAACAAGAGCAAAACGACAATCTATCCAAAAAACAAGCTTTAGTAGACAAAGCAAATGAATTGAAAGACAGCACCGACTTTGAAGCCACTACTCCATTAATGAAACAAATTCAGGAAGATTGGAAAGCTATAGGTCACGTACCAAGAAAACTTTCAGATAAACTTTGGAAAGAATTTAGGTCAGCTTGTAATACTTATTTTGAAAATCTTAAAAATCAAAGAAAAGAGTTAAATTCAGAGGAAATTGAAGCTTTTGAAAAAAAGAAAGAATACCTTGAAACACTAAAAGACTTTGACCTTTCTGGCGACCATAAAACCGATTTAGATGCTATAAAAACACATATTGCAACATGGAAAAGCTTCGGGAAAGTTCCTTTCTCAAGAAGATACATAGAAGGAAAATTCAATAAAATTCTGGATACTTTGTTTGAAAAACTAAGCTCAAGCAAAAAAAGCAATGACTTATCTAATTACTCAGATAAACTAGATCATTTGGCAAGTTTAGATTCTAGAAAACTTGACGGTGAAAAAATATTCATCATGCGTAAAATTGATGAAGTTCAAAATGACATCTTCCAGTTAGAAAATAACATTCAGTTTTTTGCCAATGCCGATAAAAACAATCCTTTGGTAAAAGAAGTAACTAAAAACATTGAGAAACGAAAAGAAGAACTAGTTACCTGGAAAGATAAGCTAAAACAATTAAATAATTTTATTGCAGAATAAGTATAAAAAAGGCTCACAATTGTGAGCCTTTTTAATTTAATAATTGAGTAATTAATTATTCAATTTAGCTTTTAAAGCTTTATACTTATCTGTCATTTCTAAAGCGTTATAAACGCTCATTAATGTTTTTACAGCCGGTTCATCATTTGGTTTTAGCTCGACTGCTTTCTCCAAATAAGGTAATACAGCATTAAAATTCTTTTCTCTTTCTGCTTTAAGCACTGAATAACGTTTATTGTCTTTCTCAGACGTAGTTAACTTATTCATTTCATCAACAAATTTATCGTCACCACGAAGCATTACTTCAGACAAATTTAAATAAGCATTAAAATAACTTGGATCAATACTAATCACTTTTTTATAATATTTTATTGCATCGTCTAATTGATTTGAATTTGAACTAACAACACCTAAATTAAAAATCAAATCTTTATTATTTGGGTCTTTTTCTAACGCTTGATTTACAACTCTTTTGTAACTATCAAGATCATTCAATTTAATATATAAATCAGCTTCTGTTAAAAGTAAACCCGTATCATCTGGATTTTGAGCTCTAGCATCGGCAACTGCTTTAATAGCTTCATCTGTTTTACCTTGTTGCACTAAAATTAAAGCTACATTTTTATAAATCTCTCCTTTTTTAGATTCCAATTTTTCATCTCTAGGCTTTTCATAAGCACCTGTTTTAACAAAAGTATCACGTGTTGCTTTATTATTACCAAAAGATTCTTCAGCATTATTAGCTTTATTTACAGCATAATAAATTGTTCCTTCACCAGTATATTTATTCTTAATCAATTCGTTATAATATTGTAATGCTTTATCATAATCCTGACCATTAATAGCATAACTTGCTGCATAGTAGAGAAAATCCATATTAGATTTATCCATTTTGTATATTGAATACAAAATATCTGCACTTTCTTTATATTTCTTTTGGTTTCCTAGCTCAATTGCTAGATTCATTAAAATAGGATTAGATTGCTTATATTCTTCATTAATATCATCTGTAAATGTTTTTTTTCCAATTTTTTTCTCGTATTCTAATATATTACTATATACATCAGCTAATTCCGAAATATATTTTGGAGAAAATACTTTTTGCAATTCCAAAGGGTTAGGTACAGCACCTTTTGAAGCCAATTCCATTTGTGGGATATTTACTTTGTAATAGCTTAAAGCAATTTTATCGCTTTCTTCAGAAGCAACTTTTTCTAAATTGCTAACATTCATTTTATATTCTTCAACATCTTTTGCAGAAGGAACATCTTTGTCAATTAGTTTTTTTAACTTCTTTAATTCATCTTTTTGAGCAAAAGTTGAAAAAGATAAAACACACAATGTGGTTAATAAAATGTTTTTTATTTTCATCATTTTAAATTTTAATTAATCTTCGGTTTCAGTATTTTCTAATGAATTTTCATCACTTGATTCAACATCATTTTCGTTTAAATCTGTAGCTTCTAAATCGTCTTCTTCAGCTTCATCTTCTTTCATAACTTTAGTTACAGCTGCAATAGAATCGTTTCCTTTAATATTAATCAATCGAACACCTTGTGTTGCTCTTCCCATAACACGTAAAGCATCTACTTCCATTCTAATAGTTAATCCAGATTTGTTAATAATCATTAAATCATCGGCATCTGTAACTGCATTTATAGAAATTAATGCTCCTGTTTTTTCGGTGATATTTAATGTTTTAACACCTTTTCCACCACGGTTTGTAATTCTGTACACATCTTCTCCATCATCATCTACCAATTTGGTACGTTTTCCATAACCGTTTTCAGTAACAACTAACAGCTGAGTATCATTGATGTCTTCCTTATTTACAGAAACCATGCCAATGACTTCGTCTTTATCATTTGCTAAAGTAATTCCACGAACTCCAGAAGCTGTTCTTCCCATTGGACGTGTTTTTTCTTCTTCGAAACGAACCAGTTTACCTGATTTAACAGCAATAAGAACTTGACTATCACCATTGGTTAAT
Source organism: Flavobacterium sp. PMTSA4 (assembly GCF_032098525.1). Classification (NCBI taxonomy): domain Bacteria; kingdom Pseudomonadati; phylum Bacteroidota; class Flavobacteriia; order Flavobacteriales; family Flavobacteriaceae; genus Flavobacterium; species Flavobacterium capsici. Next base: position 296,708 of record NZ_CP134890.1, on the reverse strand, counting down.
TTTGCTTCTAATAATTCATCGTCTTCACGAATGGTAATTGCATTAATACCATTTACTCTCGGACGAGAATATTGCTCTAAAGGTGTTTTTTTCACTTGACCTTGCTTGGTCGCCATGATTACGTAATGATTGTTGATGTATTCTTCGTCTTTTAAATCTTGAGTACAGATGAATGCTTTTACTTTATCATCGCTTTCAATATTAATCAAGTTTTGAATAGCACGACCTTTGCTGGTTTTGCTTCCTTCAGGAATTTCGTAAACGCGCATCCAAAAACATTTTCCTTTTTGAGTAAAGAACAATAAATACTGGTGATTTGTTGCTACAAATAAATGTTCTAAGAAATCTTGATCTCTTGTTCCAGCACTTTTTTGACCAACTCCACCACGATTTTGAGTTTTGTATTCCGATAAATTTGTACGCTTAATGTATCCCGCATGTGAAATGGTAATTACTACATTTTCATCAGCAATCAAATCTTCAATACTTACATCACCACCTGAATATTCTATTGTAGAACGTCTTTCATCTCCATATTTATCACGAATTTCAATTAGCTCTTCTTTAATTAATGCCATTCTTAAGTCTTTGTTTGCTAACAAATCTTTTAAATGAGCGATTAATTTCATAATTTCTTCATATTCCGCACGAAGTTTGTCTTGCTCTAATCCTGTTAATTGACGTAGACGCATTTCAACAATGGCGCGAGCTTGAATTTCAGATAAACTGAATCTTTCTATCAATTTTGCTCTAGCTTCGTCACCGTCTTTTGAAGCTCTGATTAAAGTAATAACTTCATCAATATTATCAGATGCAATGATTAAACCTTCTAAAATATGAGCTCTTTCTTCCGCTTTTCTCAATTCAAATTGAGTTCTTCTAACAACAACTTCATGTCTGTGTTCAACAAAATAATGAATCAAGTCTTTCAGATTCAACATTTGTGGTCTACCTTTTACTAAAGCGATGTTATTTACACTGAAAGATGATTGAAGTTGTGTGTACTTATATAATGTATTCAACACTACATTTGGAACTGCATCTCTTTTTAATTCATAAACAATTCGCATTCCACTTCTATCCGATTCATCACGGATATTAGAAATACCTTCAATCTTTTTATCGTTAATTAAATCGGCAGTTTTTTTAATCATTTCTGCCTTATTAACTTGATAAGGAATTTCGGTTACAATTATTGCTTCTCTACCGTTACTTTCTTCAAAAGCAATTTTTGCACGAATTACAACTCTTCCACGACCTGTTTTGAAAGCTTCGCGAACACCATCCATTCCATAAATAATTCCACCTGTAGGGAAATCTGGAGCTTTAATGATTGAAATTAATTCATCAACTTCAATATCGTTATTATCAATGTAAGCTAATGTACCATCAATTACTTCTGTTAAATTGTGTGGCGCCATATTGGTTGCCATACCAACTGCAATACCTGATGCTCCATTAATTAATAAATTTGGAACTCTGGTTGGCATTACTGTTGGTTCTTGCAAAGTATCGTCAAAATTCAATTGAAAATCAACTGTTTCTTTGTCAATATCTGCCATAATGTCTTCTGACATTTTTTTCATTCTTGCCTCGGTATAACGCATTGCCGCAGGACTATCACCATCAACAGAACCAAAGTTACCTTGGCCATCAACTAATAAGTAACGTAAACTCCATTCTTGCGCCATACGAACCATTGCATCATAAACAGATGTATCACCATGTGGATGATACTTTCCTAAAACTTCTCCAACAATTCTAGCAGATTTTTTGTGTGCTCTATTCGAAAAAACTCCTAAATCATACATTCCATACAAAACTCTACGATGTACTGGTTTTAAACCATCTCGCACATCTGGTAAAGCTCTTGAGACAATAACTGACATCGAATAATCGATGTAAGCTGACTTCATTTCATCTTCGATGTTAATAGGAATTAACTTTTCTCCGTCTGACATATTTTATAAATTATTAATAATAAATTAGTTTAAATTCAAAACGTGCTAATATAGGGTTTTTAAACCTTTTTGAAGCAATTTTAGACCACAAATTTCAATGATTTATTAACAAAATAAGGTGCTTTTTTGGTTGATAAAATAGATTTCAATCTCTTTTATTATTGGCTTTTTTTTTGTCAATTAGCTGACAGTAGTTTCAAGAGGAATGATTTTTGTAATAATCATACATAATTACTAAATTTACAAATAACAAAATAATTGCTATGGATGATAATTTTTCACCAAGAGTCAAAGATGTAATCACGTACAGTAAAGAAGAAGCCTTAAGATTAGGCCATGATTTTATTGGTACAGAGCATCTTATGTTAGGTATTTTGCGTGATGGAAACGGGAAAGCCATAACAATACTGAACAATTTATCGATTGATTTAGATCACTTAAGAAAGAAAGTAGAGATATTAAGCCCAGCAAATCCAAATGTTGACTTAAGTAATGAGAAGAAAAACCTTCATTTAACTCGTCAAGCTGAACGTGCTTTAAAAACTACTTTTTTAGAAGCTAAAGTGTTTCAAAGCTCTTCGATAAGTACAGCGCATTTGCTGTTGTGTATTTTAAGAAATGAAAATGATCCAACAACCAAACTATTGCATCGTCTAAAAATTGACTATAATGTAGTTAAAGAACAATATTTAAATATGACACCAAACGAAGATGATTTCACAGACAACTTACCAAAAAACGAATCGTCTTATGGAGATGATTCTGGTAGTGACGATAGCCTAAAAGAGAGTAGTTTCAATAATCCTGCTAATAAAACCAATAAGAAATCAAAAACTCCTGTTTTAGATAATTTTGGTAGAGATTTAACTGAACTAGCTGAAGAAGGAAAACTTGATCCAGTAGTTGGAAGAGAAAAAGAAATTGAAAGAGTTTCTCAAATCCTTAGCCGTAGAAAGAAAAACAATCCTTTACTTATAGGTGAACCTGGAGTTGGGAAATCTGCTATTGCTGAAGGTTTGGCATTGCGTATTATTCAAAAGAAAGTTTCTAGAATTCTATTCGGAAAAAGAGTTGTAACTCTTGATTTAGCATCTTTAGTTGCTGGCACAAAATACCGTGGGCAATTTGAAGAAAGAATGAAAGCGGTAATGAATGAATTAGAAAAAAATGATGATATCATTCTTTTCATTGATGAAATTCACACTATCGTTGGTGCTGGTGGAGCAACAGGTTCGCTAGATGCTTCAAATATGTTTAAACCTGCGTTAGCAAGAGGTGAAATACAATGTATTGGTGCAACAACCTTGGATGAATACCGTCAATATATTGAAAAAGATGGCGCATTAGAAAGACGTTTTCAAAAAGTAATTGTAGAGCCAACTTCTGTGGAAGAAACTATTACTATTTTGAATAATATCAAAAATAAATACGAAGACCATCATAGTGTAATTTACACTGACGAAGCTATCGAAGCATGTGTCAAATTAACTAATAGATACATGTCAGAACGTTTCTTACCAGACAAAGCTATTGATGCTATGGATGAAGCAGGTTCAAGAGTTCACATTACTAACATTGATGTTCCTAAGCAAATTTTAGAATTAGAACGTCAGTTGGAAGAAATTCGTGAATTGAAGAATTCTGTCGTTAAAAAACAGAAATACGAAGAAGCAGCTAAACTTCGTGATGACGAAAAACGTTTAGAAAAAGACTTAGCTATTGCTCAAGAGCAATGGGAAGAAGATTCTAAAAGCAATAGGATTAGAGTTACAGAAGATAATGTAGCCGATGTTGTTTCGATGATGACTGGAATTCCTGTAAACAGAATTGCACAAACAGAAAGTAACAAATTAGCTCATTTACCAGATTTAATTAAAGGAAAAGTAATTGGTCAAGACGAAGCCGTTAATAAAATAGCTCGCTCTATTCAACGTAATCGTGCTGGATTGAAAGATCCAAACCGACCAATTGGTTCGTTTATTTTCTTAGGACAAACTGGTGTTGGAAAAACGCAGTTAGCCAAAGTTATTGCTCGTGAATTATTTGATTCTGAAGATGCTTTAATCCGAATTGACATGAGCGAATACATGGAGAAATTTGCTATTTCAAGATTAATTGGTGCACCTCCGGGATATGTTGGATATGAAGAAGGCGGACAATTGACTGAAAAAGTGAGAAGAAAACCTTATAGCGTTGTACTTTTAGATGAGATTGAAAAAGCACATCCAGATGTTTTCAACATGATGTTACAAGTTTTAGATGATGGTTATTTAACAGATAGTTTAGGTCGTAAAATCGACTTCAAAAACACAATTATCATAATGACTTCTAATGTTGGTGCGCGACAATTGAAAGACTTTGGTCAAGGTGTTGGTTTTGGAACAGCTGCAAAAGTAGCTCAAGCAGACGAACATTCTAAAAGTGTTGTTGAAAATGCATTGAAAAAAACCTTTGCTCCTGAGTTTCTAAATAGAATTGACGATGTAATTGTTTTCAATCCATTAGAAAAAGAGCATATCGATTTAATCATCGAAATCGAATTGAAAAAATTGTATGCACGAATTGCTGAATTAGGATATACTTTAACTTTATCTGATACTGCAAAAGCATTTATTGCAGAAAAAGGATTTGATAAACAATTTGGAGCTAGACCATTAAAAAGAGCTATTCAAAAATATGTTGAAGATTCATTGGCAGAAGAAATTATTACTTCAAAAATTGAATCAGGAGATGAAATTTTTATGGATTTAGAAGAAGGTAGTGAAGAACTAAATGTCACTATCAAAAAAGCAAAAAATCCAACAAAATAAATTAATTAATACTTTATAAGAAACCACGAATTCACAAAAAAAATTATCAAAGTGAATTCGTGGTTTTAAATTTTATATCATCATGTTAGAAAACAAAATTATACTAGGTTCCGAAGAATGGTGTTCTTTTCCTGAACTTGGAATTCCTGCTATAAAAGCTCGTGTTGATTCGGGTGCTAAAACTTCTGCTCTTCATGCAATCAACATTACTCCATTTGTTAAAGATTCTGAAAATTGGGTGAAATTTGACATTAATCCAATTCAAAATAACTTAAAAACAGTTATTCATTGCGAAGCCAAACTTATTGATAAAAGAATCGTAAAAAGTTCAAGCGGTTTCAGAGAACAACGTTATGTAATTCAATCCAAAATTAAAATTGGAACACAAGATTGGGAAATAGAAATGACATTGACTAATCGTGACTCTATGGGTTTCAGAATGTTGCTTGGTCGCGAAGCTATGAGTGGAAGAATTCTTGTTGATCCAGAACAAAAATATTTGCTAGGACAAACATCAACAGAACAATTAAAAGAATTTTACATTAATTCTACCCAATTAAAATCTGGATTAAGAATTGGTCTTTTAGCTAGTAATCCGGAATTGTATAGCAACCGAAGAATCATGGAAGCTGGTGAAATGCGTGGTCATGAAATGCATTTTTTGAACATCAAAGAATGTTATATGAAATTGGATGCCGACAAACCCGAAATTCATTATCGAGGCGGAAAAATATTAGATTATTTCGATGCGGTTATTCCAAGAATTCGTCCTAGTATGACATTTTATGGTTGTGCTTTAACAAGACAATTTGAAGCCATGAAAGTGTTTTGTTTGAATTCTGCTGGCGCAATTACCCAATCGAGAGATAAGCTTTATTCACTGCAATTACTTTTACATCATGGAGTAGATATTCCAACTACTGGTTTTGCCAATTCACCTTTGGATACTGACGATTTAATAAAAATGGTTGGTGGTTCGCCATTGATTGTAAAATTATTGGAAGGAACACAAGGGAAAGGAGTTGTTTTAGCCGAAACAAAAAAAGCTGCAGAATCGGTAATTAATGCATTTAAAAGTCTGAATGCTAATATTTTGGTTCAAGAGTTTATAAAAGAAGCTAATGGAAAAGATTTAAGACTTTTTGTTGTTGATGGAAAAGTAGTGGCAACCATTCAACGTGAAGCTGCTGCTGGAGAATTTAGAGCTAACATTCATATGGGCGGAACGGCTTCTATCATTAAACCAACCGCTGACGAAAAAAGAATTGCTATTAAGGCTGCAAAAGCAATGGACTTAAAAGTTGCAGGTGTTGATATTATTCGTTCTTCAAAAGGTCCGCTACTATTAGAAGTAAACTCATCACCAGGTTTGGAAGGAATTGAAGGCGCAACCAACAAAGATATTGCGGGTGAAATGATAAAAGCCATCGAAAAAAACTTTAAATGGAAATAATTCAAAATTAAATTCTAATTAACTAAATCCAAAATGAACAAGACCAGACTCGAAGCCTTTAGTGATGGAGTGTTAGCCATTATTATTACCATTATGGTGCTGGAGATAAAAGTGCCACACGGAAACGAATTGTCTAACTTAAAGCCGCTAATCCCTATCTTTTTGAGCTATTTGCTCAGTTTTATTTATCTCGGCATTTATTGGAACAATCACCACCACATGATGCACACATTAAAAAACATTAATGGCGGAATTCTTTGGGCAAATCTTCATTTATTATTTTGGTTATCTCTAATTCCTTTTGCTACCGCTTGGAATGGCGAAAATCATTTTGCACCTACAACCATGATGATATATGGTGTTGTGCTGTTTATGAATGGTATTGCCTATTTCATTTTACAAAACCTAATCATAAAATCGCAAGGAGACAATTCGCTACTAAAGAAAGCTATTGGTAAAGATTATAAAGGCAAATCATCACCTATATTATACCTAATTGCAATAATTTTTGCAAACTCCATACCTATAATTGCAGGCATCATCTACATTTTTGTAGCATTGATGTGGCTTGTACCTGATAAAAGAATTGAAAGAATTATAAATCATCAATAATGAGTATACTTTCTCAAATAATCATCGGGTTTATAGCTATTTTACATTTGTATATTCTTTGGCTAGAAATGTTTGCATGGACTACCAGAGCTAAAAAAGTATTCAGAACCATTCCAACCGATTTGTTTGAAAAAACAAAAGTAATGGCAGCTAACCAAGGTTTATATAATGGTTTTCTTGCCGCAGGATTAATTTGGTCATTACTAATTGTAGATGTTTCTTGGAACAAAAATGTAGCGTTATTTTTTTTAGGGTGCGTTTTTGTTGCTGGAGTTTATGGCGCAATGACAGCTTCTAAAAGAATATTTTTTGTGCAAAGTGTTCCTGCTATTTTAGGGTTATTGAGTTTTTTGATTTAATTACTCCAACTCAACCATAAAACTATTCAAAAACGATATAGATTTTTCAATATCATAATGAAGTATTCTGTCTTCTTTAACAAAAGGCACTTCTTCTCTATACGATTTCAAGAACATTTCTATAAACTCACTTGATTGCAAAGGTCTTCTAAATTCAATTGCTTGCGATGCATTCATCAACTCAATAGCAAGTATTCGCTCTAAATTTTTCATGATCTTCAAGCACTTCGTTGCAGCGTTTGCACCCATAGAAACATGGTCTTCCTGACCATTACTTGATACAATACTATCGATACTTGCTGGTGTTGCTAGTTGTTTATTTTGACTAACAATACTTGCTGCAGTATATTGCGGAATCATGAAACCAGAGTTCAAACCAGGATTATCAACCAAAAATGCAGGCAAGCCTCGTAAACCAGAAATCAATTGATAGGTTCTGCGTTCCGAAATACTTCCTAATTCTGCCAAAGCAATACTCAAGAAGTCTAAAGCCAAAGCTAAAGGTTGCCCATGGAAATTTCCTCCCGAAACAATAATATCACTTTCAATAAATATATTTGGATTATCGGTAACTGAGTTAATTTCGGTTTTGAAAACTTTCTTTACATAATCAATTGTGTCTTTGCTAGCGCCGTGAACCTGCGGCATACATCGGAAAGAATATGGATCTTGAACGTGTTGCTTTTCTTGCTCAATAATTTGGCTTCCCGAAAGTAAATCTTTTATCTGTTGAGCGGTTTCTATTTGTCCTTTATGAGGTCTAATGAAGTGTATTAATTCATTAAATGGTTCGATTCTTCCATCAAAACCTTCAAGTGATATTGCACCAATAACATCCGAAAAATAAGAGAATTTCATAGCCTTTATCAAAACGTAACAACCATAAGAACTCATAAATTGAGTTCCGTTTAATAATGCTAATCCTTCTTTGGATTGCAAAACAATTGGTTGCCAATTCATCTTTTCCAAAACTTTTTTGGAAGGTTGTCTAAAGCCATCAAAATAAACTTCTCCTTCTCCTAATAATGGTAAAGATAAATGTGCCAACGGAGCCAAATCGCCACTTGCACCAAGCGAACCTTGAGTGTAAATTATTGGTAAAACATCATTGTTGTAAAAGTCAATTAAACGCTCCACAGTTTGCAGTTGTACTCCAGAATTGCCATAACTCAAACTCTGAATTTTTAGCAACAGCATTATTTTAACAATTTCATGCGGCACTTCATCTCCTGTGCCACATGCGTGAGATTTGACTAGATTTTCTTGAAGTTGCGATAAATTTTCATTGGATATTTTAACATTACAAAGCGACCCAAAACCGGTATTAATCCCATAAATTGGGGCATCGTTTGCTGTCATTTTTTTATCCAAATAAGCTCTGCATTTTTCTATATTAATTCTTGCCTCTTCCGACAACGATAACTTTTTATTTTGCGAAATAATTTCTTGAATTACTTCTAAGGTTAATACTTCTGAACTAATATAATGCGAATGCTCCATTTTTTGGTTGTTTTTTGAGCGTCAAAATTCAACAAACAATTGTTAAAATGCAAAAGTTTTCACTGCAACTTATTGACAAATTATTAAAAATTCATTTTCAATTCAATAAATATTCAAAATTCAACAATACTATAACGATATAATTATGTATTATTCATAAAAATCATTCATATATGTGTTTTTTTATACTAAAAAGTATATATTTGAAAAATATGTGCAACTCTTTAACAAATAATACAAAAACTTCTTTAACAGCAACTGCTGTAGTTTCTGTATTGGGCACAACTACAACAACAACAACTACAACCCCATTTGGGGTATAATTTTCACATATAATCCTTTTTATGGTCTTTCGTTTGAAAGAAAATAAATTATATTTAACCTTGAACTTAAAATCTTGAACTATAAACTCATAAATTCATTATGATAGTATTAAAATTTGGTGGAACATCAGTTGCAAATGCTGAAAACATCTCGAAAACCATTGCCATCGTTTCAAATAAAAGTAATGACGACAAACTTGCGGTAGTTGTTTCTGCCTTTAGTGGTGTAACCGATTTACTTATTCTTGCTGGAAAAACTGCTGCAGCAAAAGATAAAAATTATAAAAACATAGTTGCCGAAATAGAGCAAAAACATAAAGCAGCCATTGACGAATTAATTCCGTTAACGGAGCAAACAGAAATTATAAATACTATTAATAGTAACATCAATCACCTAAAAACATTATTGGATGGATGTTATTTGTTAGGCGAAATATCAATTAGAACTGCCGATAGTGTTGCAGGATTTGGAGAATTACTTTCGTCACAAATTATTGCGGTTGCATTGAAACAAAAAGTATCAAACTCAGAATTTAAAGACAGCCGTGAATTAATTAAAACCAATTCAAACTTTGGAAAAGCCAGTGTTGATTTCGAAAAAACAAATAAGTTAATAGCTGATTATTTTGACAAAAATTCAAATCAAGTTGTTTTGTTACCAGGTTTTATTGCTTCTGATACTGCAGAAAACTCAACAACGCTTGGTCGTGGTGGTTCCGATTATACCGCAGCTATAATTGCAGCAGCAGTTAAAGCATCAATTCTAGAAATATGGACCGATGTAAACGGTATGTTTACTGCCAATCCAAAAATTGTAAAACAAGCGCAACCTATTGAAAATATTTCCTATCAGGAAGCAATGGAGTTGTCACATTTTGGAGCAAAGGTTTTATATCCGCCAACCATACAACCGGTATTAAAAGACAGTATTCCAATTTTTATTAAAAACACTTTCGAACCAGATGTTTATGGAACTTTAATTTCAAAAAATCCTGTAAGCAATACTAACCCAATAAAAGGAATTTCACATATCGATAAAATTGCTTTGCTAACACTTGAAGGTTCAGGAATGATTGGAATTTCGGGTTCTTCAAAACGATTGTTTGAAACTTTATCAAGAGAAAATATCAATGTGATTTTCATTACTCAAGCTTCTTCGGAACATTCCATTTGCATAGGTATTTTAAATTCAGATGCCGATGTTGCAAAAGAAGCCATCGACACAACATTTGAAATTGAAATTTCTCAAAACAAAATTGACCCATGCGTTGTTGAAAAAGATTTATGTATTGTTGCCTTGGTTGGTGAAAGCATGAAAAATCATCAAGGTATTTCAGGAAAAATGTTTAGCACTTTAGGCAAAAATAATGTCAATATCAGAGCAATTGCTCAAGGTGCAAGCGAAAGAAATATTTCGGTAGTTATTAATGAAAAAGATGTTAAAAAAGCATTGAATACACTACATGAACGTTTCTTTGAAGACAATACCAAGCAGTTGAATTTATTTGTCATGGGAATTGGAAATGTGGGCGAAAAATTCATTGACCAAATTGCACAACAAAAGAAATTCTTGAAAGATAATTTGAAAATAAATCTTCGTGTAATTGCATTATCAAATTCCAGAAAAATGCTTTTTGATGAAGAAGGAATTTCGCTAAAAGATTGGAAAAATGAAGTGAATAATGGAGAAACTGCCAATGTAAATGAGTTTATTTCGAGAGTAAAAGCATTAAATCTTCGTAACAGTATTTTTGTAGATATTACGGCTGACTATGATATTGCATCCATTTACGACCAGTTTTTAAGTGAAAATATTGCTGTGGTTACATGCAACAAAATCGCTTGTTCATCTAAACTTGAAAACTATAAAAAACTTAAAAGTTTATCACGAAAATACAATGCACCGTTTTTATTCGAAACGAATGTTGGTGCAGGTTTACCAATAATTGACACCTTAAAACATCTAATTGCATCTGGTGATAAAGTCAATAAAATAAATGCTGTATTATCGGGAAGTTTGAATTTTATTTTCAATAATTTCTCTGAAACTTATAATTTTCATGATGTAGTAAAAGAAGCAGGTGTTCAAGGTTTCACCGAACCCGATCCAAAAATTGATTTAAGTGGTGTTGATGTAGCTCGAAAAATTTTAATTCTAATCCGTGAAAGTGGTTATGCTATGGAAATGGAAGACATTGAAAACAACTGTTTCTTACCACAAGAATGTATGGAGACAACTAATAATGAAGATTTTTTCAAATCATTAACCAAACACGCTGACCATTTTAATAATCTATTAAAAGAAGCTAAAGCAAAAGATAGTCGTATTAAGTTTGTTGCCTCGTTTGATAACGGAAAAGCTTCGGTTGGATTGCAATTTATTCCAAAAGAAAGTCCATTTTACAATTTAGAAGGAAAAGATAATATTGTAGAATTCTACACTGATAGATACATCGAACAACCTCTAATAATCAAAGGTGCTGGTGCTGGTGCTGCTGTTACAGCTTCTGGAATTTTTGCCGATGTGATAAGAATTGGAAATGTATAATTATGAATGAAATTAAAGTCTTTGCACCTGCAACCATTGCCAATCTTAACTGTGGCTTTGATTTATTAGGCTTATGTCTTGATGGTATTGGCGATGAAATGATATTCAGAAAATCATCGGAAAAAGGATTACAAATCACTAAAATATCAGGTGCAAATTTACCTTATGAAGTTGAAAATAATGTTGCAGGAGTTGCAGCTTTAGCTTTGCTAAATGAAGTAGATATTGATTTTGGGATTGAAATGGAAATTCATAAAAAGCTTAAACTCGGAAGCGGTATTGGTAGTTCATCAGCTAGTGCTGCGGGTGCCGTTTTTGGAATTAATGAGTTATTAGGAAAACCATTTACCAAAAAAGAACTCGTTAATTTTGCTATGAAAGGCGAAGTAGTTGCTTCAGGAAGCGAACATGCCGATAATGTTGCTCCTTGCCTACTTGGCGGATTTACTTTGGTTACGGGTTATAATCCATTAGAAGTTATTCGAATTGATGCCCCAAAAGATTTGTTTGCTGTAGTTTTGCATCCGCATATTGAAGTAAAAACATCCGATTCGCGTGCGGTTTTAAAACCAGAAGTTTCTTTGAAAAATGCCATTACACAAACAGGAAATCTTGGTGGCTTTGTGGCTGGATTGTACACGAGTGATTATGATTTAATCAGTCGTTCCTTAAAAGACGTTTTGGTAGAACCGTATCGCAAACATTTAATTCCGGGTTTTGATAAGGTTAAAAATGCAGCTCTGGAAAATGGCGCTTTAGGAAGTGGAATTTCTGGTGCTGGACCAAGTATTTTTGCTTTATGTAAACAAAAAGAAAACGCACAAAAAGTAGCTATAGCTATGGAAAAGGCATTTTCAGATACTAAAATATCTTATGATGTTCATATCTCTGAAATTAATGAAGAAGGAACAAAATTAATTACGAATTAACAATTATGAATTATTATAGTTTAAATAACAAAAGCCACAAAGTGTCATTTAGACAAGCCGTAATTAATGGACTTGCTCCAGATAAAGGTTTGTATTTTCCAGAAACCATTACTCCTTTATCAAAAGATTTTTTTGAGAATATTGAAAATTTATCCAACGAAGAAATTGCATTTGAAGCCATAAAACAATTTGTTGGCAATGATATTCCAGAAACTGTTTTAAAGGAAATTATTTCAGAGACTTTGTGTTTTGATTTTCCTTGTGTAAAAGTAGAAGAAAACATTTATTCTCTTGAACTATTTCATGGACCAACAATGGCTTTTAAAGATGTTGGCGCACGATTTATGTCAAGATGTTTAGGATATTTTAATCAAAACTCTGAAGAAAAAAACACTGTTTTAGTTGCAACATCAGGTGATACCGGCGGTGCCGTAGCAAGTGGATTTTTAGGTGTTAAAAATGTAGATGTTGTTATATTGTATCCATCAGGAAAAGTCAGCGATATTCAGGAAAGACAGTTGACTACATTAGGACAAAATATCACCGCTTTAGAAGTTGATGGAGTTTTTGATGATTGTCAAGATATGGTTAAAAAAGCTTTTCTAGACGAAGAACTAAAAGATAAAAAATTGACCTCAGCCAATTCTATAAATATTGCTCGATGGTTACCGCAAATGTTTTATATTTTCTTTACTTACAAACAATTAAAAAAACACAACAAACCTTTAATTATTTCATGTCCAAGTGGAAATTTTGGAAATATATGTGCAGGAATAATGGCAAAACGATTGGGTTTACCTATAAAACATTTTGTTGCCTCAACAAATGCTAACGATACAGTTCCGAGATTTTTAGAAAAAGGAAATTATGATCCAAAACCTTCAATTTCAACTATTTCAAATGCCATGGATGTTGGAAATCCAAGTAATTTTATTCGCATTCAGGAATTGTATAATCATGATTTAAATGAATTTGAAAAAGATTTTACTTCCTATAGTTATAATGATAAAATTACGTCTGAAACCATTAAATCTATTTATCAAAACACCAATTATATTGCTGAACCTCATGGTGCTGTTGGCTATCTTGGTTTAAAAAATGAAATGCAAAAACAACAAGGATGTTTAGGTGTTTTTCTTGAAACAGCTCATCCAATTAAGTTTTTAGACATTGTTGAACCTCTTTTAAATTTAAAACTACCAATTCCTAAGCAAATTGAAAGTGTACTGAACAAAGAGAAAATTAAAACTAAAATTAGTACTTATGAAGAGCTCAAAACATTTTTAAAATAAACTTTGTAAAATAAAAAAGCAGTAGTTAAACTACTGCTTTTTTTTTATAAAAACTTCTTTTTTCTCTTTATGGATGTGTATAAGTCCATACTGTTGATTGTTGTCCAGCTGCACTCAATGTTCCTGTCTTTGTCTGAACAACATTATTTCCATTTAGCACTTTTATTGTAAAGTTAGAAGACGGAGATGAAGAACCACATCCTCCGTAATATTTTACATAAAATTGATATTGTCCTGATGGTCCATTTGTCCAAAATATATTTTCTCCACTACAACTACCACCACAAGTACAATCAACATCTAATTCTCCTCCTTGGCCTGTTGAATTTAAATAAGAAATTGTTGTTCCATTAGGAGTCACAACATATAAATCCAAATCAACATTTCCTGTATATTGAAGATTAAATCTAGGGTTTCCAGAATTACCAACTAATTCACCATCACATTCAGGACCATTATTTGATAAACACTTAGTAACTTTTCCACCACCACCAGCTGTTGTTAAAGTTCCAGTTTCTGTTTCTCCATTTTCCCAATTTACCGTATATGTGTATTGAGTGTTTTTTGGAAGATAAAAAACAGCTGTATTACAATCTTCAAAAGAAACTGTTCCTCCACCTAAAGCCTGAAGTGTAACCGTATGACAGTATATTTGAGATACTTTATTATCATAATTTTGATAAATTTGATTCCACAGACTATATGTAGGACTACAATAACCACCTTGTTCATAATGTGCGTTCAAACCACTCAAAGTCACACCATCAATAGTTATTGAAGCTTTACATGATTCATTATGAGAAAAAACAACAGCAGATTTAGCTAAATTTTCCCAACCTCCTGTTGACTGTACTGTCACTGGTGGAACTTCGCCTCCAACTGTTAAAGGACTTCCGTCAGGATTAGTTCCACTCAAATATAATGTTCTTGTAGATATTTCTATTGTTCCAGTAATGTTTGTTACATCTTTAAAAATACCAGATACTTCATTAATGGTTATATTATAATTATCTCCATTTAAAACAGAAGTTCCTTTCATTCTACCAGATAACAAATCTAGGGTAGTTTTACCATTGTCTTCAATGGTTACATAACCTTCAATTGAATTACTTACACCACTAGAATATAGTGTACCTCTAAAGATTCCTGAAAAAGCAAAATCTTCAAAATTTTGTGGTGTTGAACTGTCTCCATCACTGCTACAAGCAATAACTAAAACAAAAAAAGAGATAAAAATCCCCAAAGAAATAAATACTTTTTTCATATAAATATTGTTTTTATGTGTATAATCTCAAAAATAAATATTTTTTTGATATCTACTTAATTTATTAAACTTATTTTTATGTTTCGCTAAAAACGACAAAAAAACCATTGAAAATCAATCATCTTTAATAGTTTTATTGAAGATAACACAATTACGTCTTTTTATTTAAAGAAAGTTAAACTAATGATTTAGAAAGTTCATCAACATTACCATTGATGCCGCAATTAATGCAATTCCAATAAGTTTTTCAAGGAATGATGCTGAAATATTGGTGCTAATTTTATGTCCTACGATTGCTCCAAAAGTAAAACCAATCATTACTGGCCAAGTTCTATCTATTAATACATTTCCTTGTAAATAATGACTAATTGAACCTGTAATACTCGTAATCATAATCATAAATAAAGCCGTTGCTGTAGCAATTTTTGATGGTATTTTAAAAACTTTGAGCATAATTGGAGTTTTCATAAAACCTCCACCCATTCCAAACAATCCTGCTAATGTTCCCGATAACAGACCAAAAAATAAAACCATTTGAAAACTAACTCTGTAAGCAACATTTTTTTTCTTATTCTTAATTATGAATCTTGGTTTAAGATGATTTAGTTTACCAAAAAAACTTTGCTTTGATACTTGTTGTTTCCTTTTTACAAAAAAACTACTTCCTAATAAAAAAACCAAAATTGAAAATGTAATTTCAAGGTTTTTTGGTGCGAAATACGTTAATAAAAAACTACCAATTACAACACCAATAATCGTTGGTATTTCAAGTAACACTCCCATTTTAAAATCAACATTTCCATTTTTTTTATTTAAAAATGTTGACATCATTGAAGAAGGAATCAATGAAAACATCGTTGTGCCAACCGCTAATTCAAGTGGATAGCCAAAAAAAGTAATTAAAATTGGAACTATGAAAATTCCGCCTCCAATACCCACGATTGAACCAAATAAACTTATCAAAAAGCTTATTACGATTAACAATATAGTAAGTAAGGAAGATGTCAGCATTAATCAAAAAGAATTAAATCAAAGGTAATCAGTATTAGCTGAAAACAAAATCTATTACTGATGAATTAACTGTTTGTTAAGTAAGTAATCTGTCCAATTTATAATAATTTCTCAAAATCATATAAGACAGTTTTCTTTCAATAATTGCAACTTTACAAAAAGATTAATTATGAAAAATTCAATAAAAATATTTGTATTTCTTTTTGTGTTACTTACCTTTTCGTGTAACAAAAATGAAGAAACTAAAAATGAAAATAAACCAATTGTAGAAAGAGTAAAACCGAGCGAAATAATATATACTTTCAAAAAAACTCTTAATTGGTTTAAAGAAAACAATAAAAATCAAAAATCCTTAAATATTGTATTAGCTGTTAATCGATTGGACGAAGCGAATCTTAAAAAGTCAGATTCAATTTTAGTTCCAACCGATTCATCGGGTGACATTGCTTATTATATGCCATTTCCCTTTGACGTTTCTGCACTGGACAATGTAAAAAAGATAATTTTATTCTCCTATGCAACTCAATCTTTTGCAACTTATGAATATGGAGTTTTAACTCACGTTGGTCCGACAAGTATGGGAAAAGAAAAAGATAAAACACCAACAGGATTGTTTTTTACCAACTGGAAAGCTGAAGAAACCACAAGTACTTTTAATGATGAATGGGAATTGAAGTGGAATTTTAATATCGAAAATAAACTAGGAGTTGGTTTCCATGAATATGAATTACCAGGTTATCCTGCTTCTCATTCGTGTTTGCGTTTGTTGGAAAAAGATGCTAAAATGCTTTATAAATTTGCCGATGAATGGGTTTTAGAAAACGATCAACAAGTAAAATTAAAAGGAACACCCGTTTTTGTATTTGGTAGTTATGATTTTGATGCTCCAAAACCTTGGTTGGCTCTGAGTGATAATCCAAAAGTGTTAAATATCTCAGAGGAACAATTACAAAAAGCAATTTCTCCTTATTTGAATACTATTATAAAAGAACAAGAAAAGAGAATAAATTATTATTCTAAAAAGTAATAAGATTAATCGTTAACGTATTCTTCTAAATCTTTAGCGTCTATACTTTCGTGTGAAGTATGAAAAACAACCGCTCCATCTTTTATCACCAATATTTGTGGCGATTGATGTTCTACTCCATATTTTTCGGCAATGGCATTCGAGATTGAACGATAGGCTAATAAATCCAAATAGTATAATTCCATTTTATCATTAGGAATATTATAATCTTTTTGAAATTGATTCCAAGACATTCTGCTTATACCGCAACCTGTACTATGTTTAAAAATAACTACTGGTTTTTGAAAAGAAGTTTGATTTATTTCTTCTAATTGCTGCTCATGCTCTAAATAACTCCAATAAACATCTGGAAGTTCTTCTGCTTTATTTTTTCCGAAAAGATTGTTTAAAAAACTCATTTTGACTGATTTTAAGACATTTTGACTTGAAAAATAGTAAATTTAAGAATATCATCAGTCATTTTGACCTGAAATTAACATTGGAACATAAATTGACGTTAAAGAATTGAAGTTTTCAAAACTTTTATTCTAAACAACACAAAGGAGAAAAAATAGATGAACTTAAAAAATTTAACCATTAAATCGCAGGAAGCTTTGCAACTCGCACAGCAGATTGCACAAGAAAATAGTAATCCACAATTGGAGAATGAGCACATCATGAAAGCCATTCTTGAAGTGGATGAAAACGTGACACCATTTATATTGAAAAAATTAAATGTAAATGTTGAACTATTCAAAAAAGTATTGGACAGCACTATTCAAAGCTTTGCAAAATCACAAGGCAGCGAAATCATGATGTCGCGTGAAGCAGCCAACACAATTAATGAAGCAAACATCATTGCTAAAAAAATGAACGACGAATATACTTCGATTGAACATTTACTACTAGCCATATTTAAATCAAAAAGTAAAGTGGCTCAAATTCTAAAAGACCAAGGTGTAACCGAAAAAGGATTAGAAAGTGCCATTACTGAATTGCGTAAAGGCGAACGAGTTACTTCTGCATCTGCGGAAGACAATTACAATTCTTTAAACAAATATGCTAAAAACCTCAATGAATTAGCCCGAACAGGAAAATTAGACCCAGTTATTGGTCGTGATGAAGAAATTCGCAGAGTGTTGCAAATATTAACTCGAAGAACTAAAAACAACCCGATGCTGGTAGGTGAACCTGGAGTTGGTAAAACGGCCATTGCCGAAGGTTTGGCACATAGAATTGTAGATGGTGACGTTCCAGAAAATCTGAAAGACAAAATTGTTTATTCCTTAGATATGGGTGCATTGATTGCTGGTGCAAAGTATAAAGGAGAATTTGAAGAACGATTAAAATCAGTGGTGAAAGAAGTTACTTCTGCTGAAGGTGATATTGTCTTATTTATTGATGAAATTCACACGCTTGTTGGTGCTGGCGGTGGCGAAGGTGCCATGGATGCTGCTAACATTTTAAAGCCTGCTTTGGCTCGTGGCGAACTACGTGCCATAGGTGCAACCACTTTAGACGAATATCAAAAGTATTTTGAAAAAGACAAAGCACTTGAAAGACGTTTTCAAAAAGTAATGATTGATGAACCCGATACCGAAAGTGCTATTTCAATACTTCGTGGTATCAAAGAAAAATATGAAACGCATCATAAAGTGCGTATTAAAGACGATGCTATTATTGCCGCAGTTGAATTATCACAACGCTATATTACAAATCGTTTTCTTCCGGATAAAGCTATTGACTTGATGGACGAAGCGGCTTCAAAACTTAGAATGGAAATCAATTCAAAACCCGAAGAATTGGATGTTTTGGATAGAAAGATAATGCAGTTGGAA
This sequence comes from Flavobacterium sp. PMTSA4, assembly GCF_032098525.1. Taxonomy (NCBI): domain Bacteria; kingdom Pseudomonadati; phylum Bacteroidota; class Flavobacteriia; order Flavobacteriales; family Flavobacteriaceae; genus Flavobacterium; species Flavobacterium capsici. The sequence goes on along the minus strand of NZ_CP134890.1, from coordinate 277,802 downwards.
ATTGAGATTGAAGCTATTAAACGTGAAAATGATGAAACGAAACTAAAAGGATTAGGATTAGATTTGGCTAATCTGAAAGAAGAACGCAACGAGATTTTTGCCAAATGGAAATCAGAGAAAGATGTTGTTGACAATATTCAAAATGTAAAACAACAAATTGAAGATTTTAAACTAGAAGCCGAACAAGCCGAACGTAATGGTGACTATGGTAAGGTAGCCGAATTGCGTTACGGAAAAATAAAAGAAGCGCAAGAACAACTGGATGTTTATCAAAAACAATTGGCAGAAAATCAAGCGGGAACTTCTTTAATAAAAGAAGAAGTAACACGAGAAGACATTGCCGAAGTTGTTGCTAAATGGACAGGTGTTCCGGTGATGAAAATGCTTCAAGGCGAACGTGAAAAGTTATTACGCCTGGAAGATGAATTGCACAAAAGAGTAATTGGTCAGGAAGAAGCCATAGAAGCAATTAGTGATGCGGTTCGCAGAAGCCGTGCAGGATTACAGGATGTCAAGAAGCCAATTGGTTCGTTCTTATTCTTAGGAACAACAGGTGTCGGTAAAACGGAGCTTGCAAAAGCATTGGCCGAATACTTATTTGATGATGAAAACGCCATGACGCGTATTGATATGAGTGAATATCAGGAACGCCACAGTGTGAGCAGATTGGTTGGTGCTCCTCCAGGCTATGTTGGCTATGATGAAGGCGGACAATTGACCGAAGCTGTCAGAAGAAAACCATATAGCGTAGTGCTTTTGGATGAAATTGAAAAAGCACATCCTGATACATTTAATATCTTACTGCAAGTTTTAGACGAAGGAAGATTAACGGATAATAAAGGTAGAGTTGCCGACTTTAAAAACACTATCATCATCATGACGTCTAATATGGGAAGTCATATTATACAAGAAAAGTTTGAAAACCTCAAAGGTTCTGTTGAAGCTGCCACTGAAGCTGCTAAAGTAGAAGTGTTGGGCTTATTAAAACAAACGGTTAGACCTGAGTTTATCAATCGTATTGATGAAATTGTAATGTTTACTCCGTTAAGCAATGAAAACATACTCGAAATTGTTGGGTTACAATTGCATAGTGTGACAAAAATGTTGGCACAACAAAACATCACTATGGATGCTACTCCAGAAGCTATAGATTATTTGGCGATGAAAGGATATGACCCACACTTTGGAGCAAGACCTGTAAAACGCGTGATTCAACGTGAGGTTTTAAACCAATTGAGTAAAGAAATATTGGCAGGAAACATTACTACTGATAGCATTATCCTTTTGGATAGTTTTGATGGTAAACTGGTTTTTAGAAATCAAACGGAAATGGTTGAATAACTCCTAATAATTGGTTGATTGATTTGATGGAAAACCTAATGAGTGTAAAAGCTTGTTAGGTTTTTTTCGTCTTATACCATCAGACTTATGAACACAATCACATAACCTTTTATTTTTCAAACAAATACACTTAAAAAAGTAATTGTTTTTTGTTTAACGAAACAAAATTTAATATACCTTTATGTACCTCTTTTGCTATGATGCCTAACTATATAAATATTAGAATCATGAAAGCAAAAAATCTAAAAATGAAAGTAATCTGTGGTTTATTGGCACTGCCGATTATGCTAGAAAGTTGTGCTGTTTATAAACAAGAATCTATTTCAATTGATACCGCAGTGCTTACTAAAGACAAAGTAGCGGTTAAAACAACTTCAAAAACCAAATTAAAGTTTGACCAAATTGAAAAGGTAGACAGCGTTTATTATGGCTTAAACAAGGTTAATAAAACATTTAAAAAGACCGCTTTAGATACCACAAAAATTGCTTCTATACATAAGTATGATAAAAAAAATTCTACTATAAGCACTATTGTATTAATTGCTTTTCCTGTTATTATAGTTGTTGTTATTGCAGCTGCATCTTGGACGCCCGATTTCAGTTTTGGAGGTGATGGTATGTAAATTAGCTACTTTTAATAATCCAACAATGTAATATACAAGAACAGCTGTGTAATCCAAACGTACAGGCGTGTAATCGAAACGTTAACCCATGTAATTGAAACGTACAGGCGTGTAATTGAAACGTTAACCTATGTAATTGAAACGTACAAGCGTGTAATCGAAACGTTAACCCATGTAATTGAAACGTACAGGCATGTAATCAAAACGTACAGGCATGTAATTGCAAATGTCACCCATGTAATTGCAAACGTAAGGCATGTAATTGCAAACGTAAGGTGTGTAATTGCAAACGTAAGGTGTGTAATTGCAAACGCAAGGCATGTATTTGTAAACCTAGGGCATGTATTTACAAACGTCAATCATGTAATTCAAAACGTTTTCTCCTGTTTTTGTCATTGCAAGCAAAGTATTGCAATCTCAACAATCATTATCCACACACTTTGTCATTTCGTTGGAAACCTAACAAAGTGGTTCTCAATAAATTCAAATCCTCAGAAGTAAAAGTCCACTGCTTAGAGATTATAAACAATAACTTATTTGTCTTTTTCCCTAATCAATACTATCAAAAACTCTCCAATTGTTTAAAAACAGGCACTAACGACATTCCTTTTTCGGTAAGATTGTATTCAATATGCAAAGGCTTTTGTCGGATAACCACTTTTTCTAACATGCCAACTTCTTCCAGCTCTTTTAAAGCAACAGACAACGTCTGCTTGTTGGAACCTTCTATTTGACGCAACAAACTACTGAACCGCAAAGGTCCTTCTACTGCCAAACGAAAAATTTCGGGTTTCCATTTCCCTGACAGTAATTTTAAAAGTCCTTGTGCAGGACAAGTTTGGCTATCAACAGTGTCTTTTTTAGTAGTCATGAATTTCTGACTTATTGCATAGTTGTTTTTAAGTTCTCAACTTTGCGCAAAGTTAACCAAATGGTTGAAGTAGCTTTTCAAAAAAATGAATTTAACTCATCTTATTTTAATCACATTATTTGCAATAAGCACCACAGGTTGCCAATCTCAAAAAAAAGAAAACATGCAGGAACAAAATAATCCTTTACTATGCAATCCAGAAAGCGGCATTTGCGAAATCCCTTCAGACAAATCCACAGCAACAGAAAGCAACATTGAAAAATCAGAAAAAAAACCAGTAAAAATAATTTACTATACCGACCCAATTTGTTCTTCATGTTGGGGTATCGAACCACAACTGCGAAAGCTGAAATCAGAATATGGAAACAACATAGAAATCGAATACAGAATGGGCGGTTTGCTTCCCGATTGGAGTTATAACAGTGGTGGCATCAGCAAACCTTCAGATGTTGCTCATCATTGGGATAAAGTAAGCATTTACTACGATATGCCTATAGATGGCAACGTTTGGCTCGAAGATCCTTTGCCTTCGTCCTATCCGCCTTCAATTGCTTTTAAAGCAGCTCAAATGCAAAACCAGGAAAAAGCTATTTTGTTTCTTCGTGAAATAAGAGAAATGGTTTTTCTTCAAAAAAAGAATATAACCAAATGGGAGTATTTAGAACTGGCTGCAAAGAATGTTGGACTTAACACAGAAAAATTCAAAACCGATTATGAAGGAAAAGCCAAAGAACTTTTTAATGAAGATTTAAACCTCGGAAGACAACTAGGTGTAAGAGGTTTTCCAACGATGTTCTTTACAAACGCATCGGGCAATACCGAAATGGTATATGGTTCAAAACCCTACACAGCATTCGAAAATGCACTAATCAAACTTTATCCTGAAGCGTCTAAAACCAACTACAATAAAACCTGGGCATCATTGTTTGCTAAACACCATTCGCTAACCGCAAAAGAGTTCTCCGAATTATCAGAAACTCCAAGAAACGAAAGCGAAAAAATATTAAACGACTTAACTATAAAAGGAAATCTAGAAAAATTAACCACAAAAAACGGTTCCATTTGGATGTTAAAAAACAGTACCCGATAAGTACCTTTTAACAACAAAACTCAACCATTTCCAATCGATAATCTCTCGTAACTTATCAACAATCAGTAAAATAAATTTGCGAAACCGAAAAGTTGCACATATATTTGCAACCAAATTGTTTCATAAATTTAAAACAACTAATGCGTAGAGATATTTTTCAGGCCATTGCAGACCCAACAAGACGAGTAATCATCACCTTAATCGCAACACAGGCAATGACACCCAATGCTATTGCCGATAATTTTAATTCAACAAGACAGGCAGTGTCCAAACACTTACGTATCCTAACCGAATGCGACCTGGTGAAACAGGAACAAAAAGGACGCGAGATATACTACTCACTCGAAATTGATAAAATGAAAGAAATTGACAAGTGGATAGAACAATTCAGAACAATTTGGGAAACCAAATTCAACCAATTGGATGATGTATTAGCAACAATTAAAAAAGATAAAAATGAATAATTTACTATTTGACTTCAAGGTTGACCAATCAACCGGCACTGTAGTAGTGGAGCGCGAATTTGACGCTGCACTTTCATTAGTTTGGGATGCATTTACCAAACAAGAAATTCTTGACCAATGGTGGGCACCAAAACCTTATGAATCGAGAACAAAAGCCATGGAATTTAAAGTTGGCGGACGAAGATTTTATGCCATGGTTAGCCCTGAAGGAAACGAAATGTGGCAGCTTCAAGAGTATAAATCCATTACTCCCAAAACGAATTTTAAATTCTTTAGTGTTTTTGCCGATAAAGATGAAAACCCGAACTTACCAGGTTCTGACTGGGATTTGAATTTTAGTGAACAAAATGGAATTACAAAAGTGAGCATCACTATCAAAAACGACTCTATAGAACGCATGCAAAGAATGATTGAAATGGGCTTCAAAGAAGGTTTCACTATGACATTAACCTATTTAAGCGAATTATTGAGCAACTTAAAAAAATAACGAATATGAAAACAAGTAAATTTATCTTTGCAGTAGTGCTTGTTCTTGGTTTAACCATTTCCTGCACCAATTCCAATCAGAAAGACAAAACCGAAAACACCATTAATCAAACCAACGTTATGAATGATACTGAAAAAAACAATATTCCACAGAAAATAACACCTTGTCTGTGGGTTGAAAAAGATGCAAAAGCAGTAGCCGAATACTACCTTTCTATCTTTAAGGATGGCAAACTAAAAGAATACCACCAATACCAAAACCCACCAGAAAGCGGAGTTGACAGTAGCTTTGATACGGCAGTAATTGAAATTGCAGGTGTAGAATTTTCTATTCTTGCTGCAGGACCGATGTTTAAATTCAACGAAGCCATTTCAATAGTCATCAATTGTAAAGACCAAGCAGAAGTAGACTACTACTGGGATGCACTGACCAAAAATGGCGGACAGGAAAGTTCTTGTGGTTGGTGTAAAGACAAATACGGTTTGTCATGGCAAGTAGTTCCTGTCGAATATTTCGACCTCATCAACAGCAAAGATGCAGCAGTAAGAGAAAAAGCCATGAAAAACACTTTCAAACAGAAAAAGTTAATCCTTTCAGAGTTGAAGTAATTAAACTTTTTTCCTTTTGATTATTCTTTTACTCCAAGCAATTAAACTAATTTTTGCAAAATGTCAAACATCAAAATCCATAAAATAAGCATTTCAGATTTAGAACAATTACAAAAAATTGGCAGACAAACTTTTAAAGAAACGTTTTCAGAATCTAATTCAGAAGAAAATATGAAAACCTATTTGGAAGAAGGTTTTTCAAAAGAAAAACTAACAGCAGAGTTAAACAATAAAGATTCTGAATTCTATTTTGCAACACTGGAAAAAGAAGTAATTGGATATTTAAAAATAAATTTTGGAGAATCACAAACCGAATTGAAAGACAACAAAGCACTAGAGATTGAAAGAATTTATGTTTCCAAAGAGTTTCACGGAAAAAGCGTCGGGCAACTACTCTATGACAAAGCAATTGAAGTTGCAAAACAAAAAGGTTCAGAATATGTTTGGCTAGGCGTTTGGGAAGAAAACCCAAGAGCTATAAACTTTTACAAGAAAAACGGTTTTGTCGAATTCGACAAACATATTTTCAAATTAGGTAACGACGAACAAACAGATATAATGATGAAAATGAAACTATAAACTATAAACAACAAACCATAAATATCTAAAAACAAAAAATCACGAAAACGATTGAGCCTTTTTATAATTTTTAGTAATTTGGCAGAAAATCAATTTCTATGACCTTTAACCCCGAAGTGGTTGATAATTCAACACTTTACAAACTATTAACAGGAACTGTAATTCCAAGACCAATCGGCTGGATTTCAACTGTTGACGAAAATGGCATTAACAACCTTGCTCCTTTCTCCTACTTCAACATGGTATCTAGTGAACCGCCGTGTGTCATGTTTTCAACTCGAAGAGACAACAACCAAAATAAAGATACGCTCAACAATGTTTTAAAAACGGGGCAGTTTGTGGCCAATTTGGTAAGCGTAGACATTGCAGAACAAATGAACACTACTTCGGCGCCTGTAGCACCAAATGTTGATGAATTTCAATTGGCAGGTGTTACGCCTGTTGATTCTCTTTTAATTGCGCCTAAACGTGTAAAAGAAAGCAAAGTAAACTTTGAATGCGAAATGGTGCACCATCATTTCATCAAAGACAAAAACGGAAATGAAACAGCATGTGTAGTAATTGGTGAAATAAAAATGATTCACATTGATGATGCCATACTCACAGAAAACAATCATATAAACATGGAAGTTTATCAACCCGTAGCGCGCTTGGCAGGTTCTTTTTATGGAACTTTGGGTGAACTTTTTTCAATTAAACGAGCAACATGAATACAGACGTTTTAGAAATAAAAGCTGCTATGCAAGTAGGCAAACCAACTGCCGAAGTTTTTGAAGCCATTGTCAATCCTGAGCACATGATCCAATACTTTATTTCCGAAAGTACTGGAACAATGGAAGAAGGCAAAGAATTAATATGGAAATGGCCTGAATTTGATTTTAGATGTCCTATTCGAGTAGGTAAAATCGAAAAAAACCGATACATTTCCTATTACTGGCCTGTTGATGACATGGAATTACTGGTTGAAATAAAACTCGAAGCACTCAATCATGACACCATAACCTTGGTAACCATAACCGAAAAAAGCCATCCAAATAATGAAAAAGGATTAAAATGGCTGAGCGGCAACTCTTTTGGATGGTCTAACTTTTTAGCCTGCCTTAAAGCATATCTTGAATACGGAATCAACCTCAGAAAAGGTTCCTTTGACTTTATGAAAAAATAATTATGAAAATATCAGTTATTGGCGGCGGACCTGGAGGTTTGTATTTTTCGATACTAACCAAAAAAGCAATGCCCGATTGTCAGATTGACGTTTACGAACGCAATCGTCCTGATGATAGTTTTGGGTTCGGTGTTGTTTTTTCAGATGAAACCCTGAGTGAATTCTTGATGCGCGACTTGCCTTCCTATGAATTAATCAGAAGCAACTTTGCCTATTGGGATGATATCATTATTGACCGCGATGGCGAACGTGTTTCAATTGCGGGTAATGGGTTTTGTGGTTGCTCGCGTAAAAAACTGTTGCAGTTATTACACCAGCGTTGCGAGGAAGAAGGCGTTAACCTTCATTTCGAACAAAACATTGACGACATCAGTCAATTTAAAGACAGTAACATCATCGTAGCCTGTGATGGTATTTCAAGCCAAATAAGAAGCCAGTTTGAACCCGAATTCGGAACTAAAGTAATTTTGAAAAAGAACAAATTTGTTTGGATGGGTTCTACTAAACCTTTAGAAGCCTTTACTTATTTCTTCAAACAAACACCTCATGGAACAGTTGCCGCGCATACCTATCAATACGAAGCTGGCATGAGCACTTGGATTTTTGAGTGTAGCGAACAAACTTGGCAAAACTTTGGCTTTGATACTTTTGATGAAACTGATACTACTCAAAAACTAGAAGAACTTTTTAAAATAGAATTAGACGGTCATAATTTAATCACCAATAAATCACATTGGCGTCAGTTTCCTCATGTTACTAACGATAATTGGCATAAAGACAACATTGTTCTTTTAGGCGATGCAAAAGCCACTGCACACTACTCTATCGGTTCAGGAACCAAACTCGCTATGGAATGTGCCATTGCTTTATCAGATGCAATTGTAGCACATCCTTTCGATACCAAAGCAGCCTTTGAAGACTATGAAAAAGCACGGAGAAAACGTGTAGAAATGATTCAATATGCTGCCAATGTTTCACTAGATTGGTTTGAAAACATGGACCGACACATGCAGCATTCGTTTCAGCAATTTGCATTTGGCTGCATGACGCGTTCTAAAAAAGTAACCTATGAAAACCTTCGCATTCGCGATAAATCATTTACTGATAAAGTGTTGGAGGAATTCAATACAAACAATACTGTTGAAAACAAGAGTCAACCTGCCGCTTTTGCTACTTATAAACTAGGCAACTTAGAGTTACAAAACCGAATCGTAATGAGTCCAATGGGGCAATATTCGGCTACGGATGGTTTGGTAAACGATTGGCATTTTCAACATTATACCAGCAGAGCTATTGCTGGTTTGGGATTAATTATAACCGAAATGACCGCAGTTTCAGAAACGGGTCGCATCACAACTGGCTGTGCAGGAATTTATACTGACGCTCAAACCAACGCTTGGAAAAGAATAACTGATTTTGTGCATCAAAACTGTGCCTGCAAAATCGGAATTCAATTGGGTCATTCGGGTAGAAAAGGAATGTCGAAAATTCCATGGGAAGACCAATTCAACGGAACATCTTGGGAATTGATTTCGGCTTCGGCTATTCCGTTTAATGAAAACTCGGCTACACCAAAAGCCATGACTATGGATGACATGGATGAAGTAACAGCTCAATTTGTTCAGGCTACCAAAAATGCCAACGAAGCAGGTTTTGATTTAATAGAACTTCAGGCACATCATGGTTTTTTGTTAGCTTCGTTCCTATCGCCATTAACCAACACCAGAACAGATGAGTTTGGCGGAAGCATTGAAAATAGAATGAAATTCCCGTTGCGAGTATTCAGTGAAATGCGAAAAGCGTTTCCTCAAAACAAACCCATGTCGGTTAGATTATCCGTAACCGATTGGGCTGAAAACGGCATTATTGAAGAAGATGTAATTACACTAACAACAGCTTTCAAGAATGCAGGTGCAGATGTAATCAATATTTCTACTGGAAACACCGTACCAAACCAACAACCACAAACTGGAAGAATGTGGCAAACACCTTTTTCGGATATGGTTCGAAACTCGGTTCATATCCCAACTATTACAACAGGAAGCATTCAGGATATTGACCAAATCAATACCATATTATTAAACGGCAGAGCCGATTTAGTCGCTTTAGGAAAACCATTATTACTGGATGCCAGTTTTGTTAGAAATGCTCAAGCCTATGAAGGTTTTGAACCTAACGACATTCCGAAACAATACAAAATGGGTGTGATGCATTCCTATCCATATCAAGCTGGTGAACGAAAAGCTGTTGAAAGCATGAAAAAAGCATTAAAACCAAAGAGCAATAAGAAGTAATTAAAATGAAACATTACACAGATAACTTTGCACACAATAGCCTGCCAAGCTTAGACTTGCAACCTGATTATGTTTTTCTCGATTTACCACAATTCAGTCATCCTGAGCTATTGAACTGTGTCGATAAATTGTTGGACAATCACATCAAAGAAGGTCGTGGAAACAACGTATGCATTCGCTCTTTTGAAGAAACTTGGACATATCAAGATTTGTTTGAAAAAGCTAACCAGATAGCCCATGTGCTTGTAGATGATTTAGGATTGGTTTCTGGAAATAGAGTTTTATTACGTTCTGCTAACAACCCTATGATGGTCGCTTGTTGGTACGCCGTTTTAAAAGCTGGAGGAATTGTTGTGGCAACAATGCCGTTACTTCGCTCAAAAGAATTAACCACAATTATCGATTGCGCCGAAATTTCCATAGCACTTTGTGATAGCGAATTGAAGGAAGAAATGAATGCTGTGAAATCACCATTTCTGAAAAAAACAAGTTTCTATCGCAACGGAGATTTGGAAGTGTTAATGCAATCTAAACCAAAGACATTCAGTAATTTTCATTCCAAAGCTGATAGCGTTGCTTTAATAGGTTTCACTTCAGGAACGACAGGTTTGCCTAAAATGACTTCGCATTACCACAAAGACATTTTAAACATTTGCGAAGCCTTTCCGCAATACTCATTACAACCAACACAAGATGATATTTTCATCGGAAGTCCGCCAATAGGTTTTACGTTTGGATTGGGCGGATTGGTTTTATTCCCGATGTATTTTGGTGCTTCTACCTTTTTAATCGAAAAACCAAGTCCTGATTTATTACTAAAAGCCATAGACGAACATAAAGTCTCCATTTGCTTTACCGCACCAACGGCTTGGCGCATTTTAACAACTAAACTTAACGAATACAACATTTCAAGCTTACGCAAATGTGTCTCGGCTGGCGAAACATTGCCGTTACAAGTTTGGAACGATTGGTATGAAACCACAGGTTTAAAAATAATTGATGGTATTGGCGCTACCGAAATGTTACATATTTTTATTTCCTCAAACGAACAAAACATGAAACCTGGCGCTACAGGTGTAGCCATTACAGGATATGAAGCCAAGATTATTGATGTCGATGGAAATGAAGTAGCAAGAAATGAACCTGGGAGATTGGCTGTTCGTGGTATAACGGGTTGTAAATATTTAAACCGTATTGAAAAACAAAAAGAATATGTAGAAAACGGTTGGAACATCACTGGCGATATTTTCAGGCAAGATGAAGAAGGTTATTTCTACTTTGTGGCTCGTGGTGACGACATGATTATTTCATCAGGTTACAACATTGCCGCCATTGAAGTTGAAAGTGTTTTGTTAACACATGAACACGTTTTAGAATGTGCGGTTGTAGGTTTACCCGATGAAGAACGAGGAATGATTGTTACCGCATATGTTGTACTAAAAGACTACAACCAAGCTTCAAATCAGTTAGCAAAAGAAATGCAGGATTGGTTTAAAGTAAACGCTGCTCCTTATAAATACCCAAGGCTACTCTACTTTGTAGAAGCATTACCCAAAACCGAAACCGGAAAAATTCAACGTTTTAAATTAAAATCATGAGAAAAGCATTTCTGGTCATAAGTTTTACCATTTTATGCATTACTGGACTCTTAATCTATGTAAACTGGAAATTCAGTTTCTTGCTTATGATTTTTGTTCCATTAATTCTGATGGGATTATACGATATGTTTCAATCCAAAAAAACTATTCGCAGAAACTTTCCTCTCTTGGGCAGAATGCGTTATTTATTAGAAAGTCTTGGACCAGAAATAAGACAATATTTTATTGAAACTGATTTAGACGGAAAACCATTTAACCGATTACAAAGAGATATTGTTTACCAACGAAGTAAAAAAGAACCCGATTCTATGCCTTTCGGAACACAATTAGATGTTTACAAAGATGGTTATGAATGGATTAATCATAGTATTAACGCAATCTCTTTTTCAAAAACCAATGAAAATCCAAGAGTTCGAATAGGTTCAAGTCAATGCGAGAAACCTTATGATGCCAGCTTGTTCAACATCAGTGCGATGAGTTTTGGTTCTTTGAGCAAAAATGCCATCATCGCCTTAAATAACGGAGCAAAACAAGGTGGTTTTTATCACAATACAGGCGAAGGTGGATTATCACCTTATCATTTGCAAGGCGGAGATGTGGTTTGGAATATAGGAACAGGATATTTTAGTTGCCGCAATCAAGACGGAACATTTTGTTTTGATGAATTTACCAAAAGAGCCACTTTAGACAACGTGAAAATGATTGAGATTAAATTCTCTCAAGGTGCAAAACCTGGTCATGGTGGAATTTTACCCAAAGAAAAAGTAACCGATGAAATTGCAGCAATTAGATTGGTTTCAAAAGGACACGATATCATTTCTCCACCAGCACATTCTGCTTTCAAAACTCCTTTAGAGTTAATGGAGTTCATAAAATTGCTTCGCAATGGCTCGGGTGGAAAACCTATTGGGATGAAAATTTGCATTGGTAATAAATCTGAATTCATTTCCATCTGTAAAGCTATGACTGAAACCAAAACCTATTTTGACTTCATTACAGTTGATGGTGGCGAAGGCGGAACTGGAGCTGCACCTCAAGAATATTCAGACCATGTTGGCATGCCGTTGCGCGATGCCGTTGCTTTTGTTTATGATTGCTTAAATGGATTTGATATTAAAGACCAAATTAAAATTATTGCTAGTGGAAAAGTAATAACTGGTTTCGACATTATTAGAAATCTATCTTTAGGTGCTGATTTATGCAATTCAGCTCGCGGGATGATGTTTGCCCTAGGTTGCATACAAGCTTTAGAATGTCATGCAAATACTTGTCCAACTGGAGTGGCAACTCAAAATCCTGATTTAATGAAAGGTTTGGTACCCGAAGAAAAAAGTGTTCGTGTAGCGCGTTTTCAACACGAAACCGTAAAAAGTGCGGTCGATTTAATGTCGTCAGCAGGATTGGCACATCCCGATGATGTAACCCGAGAAATGGTAACCACAAGAATAGACCGAAACAAAGTAGAAACATTTGCACAAACGTTCCCAGAACTGGAAACAGGATGCATGCTTCAAGAAGCTACCGTTCCCAAAGATTTTTTGTACTTTTGGAAGAAAGCTAGCGTTGATAAATTTTAACATTAAAACAATGAACCAACCTTTTATAAAACAAGAAAAAATACGCTTTAAACATATTGATTACGCTGGTATCGTTTTCTATCCTCGTTTTCTAGAAATGCTGAATGACTTGGTAGAAGATTGGTTTGAAGAAGCATTACAAAGACCTTTTTCTAAAATGCATGAAACCAACGGAATTCCAACAGTAGATTTGAAAGTGCAATTTAAAAACCCAGCGCGTTTAGGGGAAACACTAACTAAAAAACTATGGGTTAAAGAATTGAAAACCTCATCAATACTATGTGGATTTCAATATGTTAACCAAGAAAACAAAACAGTACTTGAAGGTGAAGTCACTCTAGTAAACGTAAAAATTGAAGAAGACAGAAAAACAATTAAAGCAGAAGCTTTTAATGAGGAAATGAAAAGTAGAATTGAAAAATATACAATCTAATGGACTTCAAAAAATTCAAAGCCGCAACCGTACAAACATCACCTGTTTTTCTTAATGTAGAGAAGACAATTGATAAAGCGATTTCATTCATCAAAGAAGCTAGTGAAAATGGAGCACAATTAATTGCGTTTCCAGAAGTTTTTGTAGCAGGCTATCCGTATTGGAATTGGATAATGACACCTGTTCAAGGTAGTAAATGGTATGAGCAATTATATAAAAACGCTGTAGCTGTAAACGATGCAGCTATGCAATCTCTATATCAAGCAGCAAAAGATTATAACATTCATGTCGTTATCGGAATCAACGAACGTGGCAACAGTTATGGTGAAATTTACAACACCAATCTAATCATCAATAACAAAGGAGAACTCATTGGAAAACACAGAAAACTGGTGCCAACCTGGGCAGAAAAACTCACTTGGACTTCAGGTGATGGTTCGTCTTTGAAAGTATATGATACCGAAATTGGTCCAATTGGAACATTGGCTTGTGGAGAAAATACCAATACATTAGCGCGTTTCACGTTGTTATCGCAAGGCGAATTAATACATATTGCCAATTACATTTCACTTCCGGTGGCACCACCAGATTATAACATGGCGGAAGCAATAAAAATTAGAGCTGCAGCCCATTCTTTTGAAGGCAAACTATTCACTATTGTTTCGTGTTCAACCATTTCAAAAGAAATCATGAAAGCCATGAAAGATGATGTGCCCAATGTGGAAGAATTATTGACACGTAAAAATTCTGCTTTCTCTGGATTTATCGGCCCAAATGGTGCTGTAATTGGTAAACCTTTAATTGATGACGAAGGCATTATTTACGCAGATATTGATTTAGAAAAATGCATTCAGCCTAAACAAATGCACGATATATTAGGGCATTATAACCGTTTTGACATTTTTGATTTACGAGTAAACACTGCTCCTACAAGAAAGATTACCTTTATAGACAATCACGAAGAATTTAATAAAAAGTAACATGAACGAAAACCATTCAGACGATCAATATGGCAGAGCAAGAGTTCAAGATTCACCTGAACTGATCGCTTATTACAAAGAGCTGGAAACACTTGGCGCAGGAGCTTTATGGACGGTTGCCAATGATATTGAACCATGGGAACCAAGAAGTTCATCAGTACCAATGCTTTGGAAATATGATGATTTACGCGAATTGGTGGTTAAATCATCCGAGTTAGTAACTCCTGAGCAAGCAGGAAGACGCGTGGTTTACCTAGTAAACGACAAACGAAAAGATGTCTCGGCAGCTGTAGGCTGGTTATATACAGGAATTCAAGTAACACGCCCAGGTGAAAGCACTTCGGCTCACAGACACAAAGCTTCGGCATTGCGTTTCATCATGGAAGGCGAAGGCGGATATACTGTTGTTGATGGTAATAAAATCATGTTTGAAGTAAATGATTTTGTGATTACACCAAATTCAACATGGCATGAACATGGTGTTGATGCTAACGGGAAAATGTGTATTTGGCAAGATGGTTTGGATATTCCATTAGTGAATGCTTTAGAAGCAAATGATTACGCAGTTTTTGATGGAAAGCAACCATTGGAACAAGAAATCAATTATTCACCTTTGGCTTATGGTTGTGCAGGATTAATTCCTGCAGATGTGACTTGGGAAAAACCATATTCGCCACTATTCAAATATTCTTGGAAAGAAGTATACCCAACTTTATTGGAAACTTTAAAAGTTAAACCTATAAATCCAATAGATGGAATTATGATGCAGTATTCCAACCCATTAACTGGTGGTCATGTAATGCAGACTATGGGTGCAAGCATGCAATTATTACCTGCAGGCTTCAAAGGAAAAGCACACAAACATACGGGTTCATTTGTGTACCAGTGTGCAAAAGGAAAAGGTTACTCTATCATCAACGGACAACGTTTTGACTGGAAAGAACGCGATATATTCTGTGTTCCAAGTTGGGCTTGGCACGAACATCATAATGCGTCAGAGAGTGAAGATGCATGTTTGTTTTCCTTTAACGATTTACCTACTATCGAAAAATTAGGGTTGTATCAGGAAAAAAATTATACCGAAAATAACGGACATCAATCAATTTAAAAACAAGAAGAAAGATTAAAACAAAACAATGAAACTACTAACCTATACATTAAAAGGAAACAACGAACCACGACTGGGATTTATACATAACAATCAAATTATCGACATGGAAGACTTTGGCGAAATATCAAATTTCCCCTTGCCAGACAAAATGCTCGATTTAATTGATATGGGAATGGAAATAGTTGAAGAACTCAATGATATGGTTGCCGAAACCGAACCTGCTTTCTTCAAAGAAATAGCTTATGAAATGGATGAAGTGACGTTTCTTGCGCCAATTCCTAAGCCAAGAAAAAATATTATCGGTATTGGTTTAAATTATACAGAACATGTAGCTGAAAGTGCCAGAACTCTAGATACAACAGGTAAATTACCTCAAAAACCAATCATCTTTTCAAAACCGCCAACAACAGTAACTGCTACTAATACCAATGTTTTAAAAAACAACAAACTAACCCAACAATTAGATTGGGAATGCGAATTAGCCGTTGTAATTGGTAAAAAAGGAAAATACGTTCCAAAAACTGAGGCTATGGATTATGTATTTGGCTATACGGTTATCAATGATATTTCTGCTCGTGATTGCCGTCGTGAAGGACAATGGATTGTTTCCAAAGGACAAGATACATTTGCACCAATGGGACCAATTTTAGTAACAAAAGACGAAATCGAAAATCCACATAACTTGAATTTATCGTTAAAAGTTAATGGCGTTGAAAAACAAAATTCCAATACTAAATACATGCTATTCAACATCAATGATTTAATAGAAGATTTAAGCACTGTTTTCACCATAGAACCTGGCGATATCATTGCAACGGGAACTCCAGCTGGCGTTGGTGCAGGAAGAAGTCCACAAGAATGGTTATATGATGGAGATGTTATCGAAGCAACAGTGGAAGGAATTGGAACAATTGTGAATACCGTTAAAGAGATTTAAAATGAAAAAATACAGAATAGGACAAATTGTTCCATCATCTAATGTTACGATGGAAACCGAAATACCCGCAATCTTTCGTTCAAGGGAAACTATTTTGCCTGAACGATTTACTTTTCACAGCAGTAGAATGCGTATGAAAAAAGTAACCAAAGAAGAACTGGAAGCCATGGATGCCATGAGTTTAAAATGTGCTCAGGAATTATCAGATGCCCATGTAGATGTAATGGGTTATGCTTGTTTGGTTGCCATCATGAGCATGGGAAGAGGTTATCATTGTGTATCGGAAGTAAATTTACATCAGGAAACCGTAGCTAATGACTTCCCTACTCCAATTGTCACTTCAGCTGGTGCTTTGATTAACGGATTGAAAGTTTTAGGAGCTAAACAAATTTCAATCATCACGCCTTATATGCGACCATTAACAGACATGGTAGTAGATTATATCGAACATCAAGGTATCAAAGTAAAAGAAAGTATCGCACTTGAAATACCTAACAACCTTGAAGTTGCTGCTCAAAATCCAATGAACCTATTGGAAATCTACAAACAACTAGATTTAACAGATGTAGATGTTTTGGTAGCTTCGGCTTGTGTACAAATGCCTTCATTAGAAGCTATTGATTTGATACAGGCAGAATGTGGAATTCCAGTAACTTCTGCAGCAGTTTGTACCACTTATGAAATGATGAAAAAGTTAGGCATCGAAGCAAAATCTGCTATTGGTGGGGAATTATTAAATGGAAACTATTGAAACTAAGTTCTGAATATTATATTAATTCAACCAAAAAATAAAAGATTGTTAAAGGAGTTTTTAGATAAAACTCCTTTATTTTTTCCGTAAATTAGCGTTAAATAATAATGCATTATATCTCATGGAATTTATTGATTATTATCAAGTATTAGGCGTTTCAAAAAATGCATCTGATGAGGAAATCAAAAAAGCCTATCGAAAATTAGCCCGTAAACTGCATCCGGATATCAATCCAAACGATAAAGAAGCGCATGCAAAATTCCAACAGTTGAATGAAGCAAACGCAGTGTTAAGTGATCCCGAAAAAAGGAAGAAATACGATAAGTATGGAAAAGATTGGGAACATGGCGAGGAATACGAGAAATACCAGCAACAGCAAAGACAACACAACAATCAACAACAAACTTCCTATGACTTTGGAGGCGATGATTTTTCAGATTTCTTTTCTTCGATGTTTGGCGGAGGTGCAACTGGTAGTCAAAGACGAAGTAGTGTAAAGTATCGAGGTCAAGACCTTAATGCTCAACTTCAAATGGATATTAGAGATGCTGCAAAAACAGAAAAAAAGGAACTCAATGTCAACGGAAAAAGCATCCGTATCACCATTCCTGCTGGCATAGAAGACGAACAAACCATCAAGATTAAAGGATATGGCGGCGAAGGTTACAACAATGGTCCGAAAGGCGATTTATACATCACGTTTTCTATTGTCAACAATACTCCTTTTAAAAGAGTTGGCAATGATTTGTATGTAAATCAGGAGTTGGACCTATACTCAGCGGTTTTAGGTGGAGAAATCACTATCACTGACTTCTATAATTCCAAATTAAAACTGAAAGTTTTACCCGGTACTCAAAACGGAACGAAAGTTCGCTTGAAAGGTAAAGGTTTTCCAATCTATAAAAAAGAAGGTCAATTTGGAGATTTATATGTTACTTATTCCATTAAGATTCCGACGAATTTGACTGAAAAAGAAAAAGCTTTATTCACTGAATTGAGCCAATTAAACCAAAAATAAAGCAATATGGACACACAAGAATTAATAGTAGTTGAACTATTTTGCCAAGAATATCATGTTGAAACCAGCTTAATATGGGATTTAGAAGAGTTTGGTTTGATTGAAACTATTCAAAAAGATAAAGTTAAGTATTTAAATAAAAATCAAATAGTTACTGTTGAAAAAATTATTCGATTGCATAATGATTTAAGCATCAATAAAGAAGGTATAGAAATAATTTTAGATTTATTAAATAAGATTGATGAACTACATCAGCACAACAAACATTTGAGAAATCGACTGGATTTGTATGAGTAAATAAATTCTCTGCAAAACAAAAAAAGACACCTTTTGGTGTCTTTTTTATTAATATTCTAATAAGTCTTTCAATTCTTTTTCAAATCTTGTTTTTGGCAAATATTGGTCTTCTAATGTTTTCACGAAAGGTATCGGGCTTTCTAAACTACCTACTCTTCGTACCGGAGCATCTAAATACTGAAAACAGTTTTCCATAATCAATGCTGATATATCGCTGGCTACACCGCCAAAAAGTGTGTCTTCCTGCAGAATAATGCATTTTCCAGTCTTTTTTACTGAATTGTATATTGCATCCATATCCAATGGTTGAAGTGTTCTTAAATCGATTAAATCGGCTTTTATTTCAGTATTATTATTAAGAACTTCCAAAGCCCAGTGAACTCCTGCTCCAAAAGAAACTATAGTTACCTCATTTCCTTCTCTGACAAAAGCTGCTTTTCCAAAAGGTATCGTGTAATAATCCTTCGGCACATCCTGATAAATACTACGATATAACTGCTTGTGTTCAAAATAGATTACTGGGTTCGGGTCATTGATTGCAGTGTTTAAAAGTCCTTTTGCATCATAAGGAAATGCTGGATAAACCACTTTTAAACCAGGTGTTTTGGTAAACCAAGCCTCATTAGTTTGTGAGTGAAACGGACCAGCTTGTGTGCCACCACCGCAAGGCATTCGCACTACTACATCGGATTTTTCACCCCAACGGTAGTGTTGCTTTGCTAATAAATTTACAATTGGATTGAATCCTGAGGATACAAAATCGGCGAATTGCATTTCCATTACCGCTTTATAACCATTGATTGATAAACCGTTAGCGGCAGAAACCACAGCGCTTTCGCAGATTGGTGTGTTGCGCACTCTTTCCTTTCCAAACTTAGCTACAAAACCATCAGTGATTTTAAAAGCACCACCATATTCGGCTATGTCTTGTCCCATGATAACCAAATTAGGATGACGCTCCATAGATTGGCTTAAACTAGTAGATATTGCGTCTATTAGTCGAATGTTTTCCGTTTCTGAACTTGGGCTAAATTCTTCAAAATCATAAGGTTCATAAACATCATTTAATTCTTCACTCAAATTAGCTTCAAAGTCGGGTTCGGCTTGAGTAATTACCCAATGTTCGTCTATTTCGGCTTTAATTCGTGCTTTTATGTCATTATCAACATCATCAAAAAGGACACCAATTCGCATCAGATAATCGCGGTAATTTGAGATTGGGTCTTTGATAGCCCACTCATCCATCAACTCCTGTGGAACATATTTGGTACCACTTGCTTCTTCGTGACCACGCATTCTGAAGGTTTTAAACTCTAACAAAACTGGTCGCGGATTATCAACCATCGACGCTTTTAACAGTGAAACTTTAGCATAAACATCTAATATATTATTCCCATCGATGATATGACTTTCCATACCATACCCAATACCTTTATCTGCCAGATTAGCACAACGGTATTGCTCGTTGGTTGGTGTTGACAATCCATAACCATTATTCTCGATTACAAACAACACCGGCAAATCCCATACAGCGGCTATGTTTAAGGCTTCGTGAAAATCTCCTTCGCTGGTTGCTCCTTCTCCGGTAAATACTGCCGTAACTTTTCCGTTGTTTTTCAGCTTATTTGCTAATGCTATTCCATCGGCTACACCCATTTGTGGTCCGAGGTGCGATATCATTCCAATGATTTTATACTCTTGCGTTCCAAAATGAAAACTGCGGTCTCTACCTTTAGTAAACCCCGATTTCTTGCCTTGCCATTGTGAAAAAAGCTTGCTCAACGGTATATCTCTACCTGTAAAAACCCCAAGATTTCGGTGCATCGGCAGGATGTATTCGTCTTTATCCAAGGCAGCCGTTATCCCTACAGATATAGCTTCCTGACCGATTCCTGAGAACCATTTAGAAACTTTTCCCTGACGCAGCAGGATTAACATCTTTTCTTCAATCAGGCGTGGTTTGAGCAGTTTTTTGTATAAATCCAACAATTGGGTATTGGATAATTCTCTTCTGTCGAAATTCATTGGTTTTGTTTTATAGCGTTGCAAAAATATAAAAAGAGATGCTCATCTTGAGTTTTTATTATATAAATATATAGTTATAGTAAATATTCAAAAAAAGCATTGATACGAATATCATTTTATACTAAAATCATCTTTCTTGCTAGTTAGCATCAAAATTATTGATTTTACTGGGTTTGTTAATAGTGAGTCCATACTGAGTCCGTACTGAGTCCATACTGAGTCCGTATAAAACACTGTTTTATATGGACTTACTATGCTAACAGTATCGTAATAATATGTTAAAACTTCGAATCATACTAAAAGAATACTTACTTTTATTCTACTCATTAGTAACACTTTACATCATGGCACGGTTAGGAAACAAAAAGAATTTCAAAGGATTGGTAGGCAATGTAGTTTTTAGAGAACAAGATGGGATGCAAATTGTTCAAAGCCGAGCCACCAATGTCAAGCAGTCGAAAGCAACAAAATCATGCGCTACCGAGTTTGGTAATTGCAGCAAATGGGCAAAACAATTGCGCATTGGACTTACACCTTTTCTACTTGGAATGACCGACAACACCATGCATCAGCGCTTGACTACCGCTATTTATAGTCGCATAAAAGGCACTACCGGTATGGAAATTGGCACCCGAACTCCTTTTACAGTGTGGATGGAACCTATGGGTAGATTTGAATATAACTTAAATTCGCCTTTTGAAAACTATTTTCGACCTAATATTTATTCTACGCTGAATGCTGCCCATGAAGTAACGGTTTTAATCAATGATTTTGTGGTAGATACTGATGTAACCTTCCCGTTAGGCTGCTCTACCGCGGATTTAGTTATCCTGATACAAGCTACAACACTCGAAGAAGGCTACACACCGCTAGAGTTGTATATTACTATTCCTGTAAATAAAGGCACTGTGTTACCCGAAGATATTGAATGGGTTACTGAGCCTATGCCGCCACATCACCTAATAACCGTTAGCGCTAAGCTGTATTATTATAATTTAAATACCTTTTCGGGACGCAATTATCTGAATACAAAAACATTTAGCCCTGCTCAAATGATATTGATTGATACAACGCATGTTTAAGTTAATCTTCTCATTCTCTTAACAAAAAATAGACAAAAAACCTATATCTTTGCAGCTTTTAAACGGGATATTTCCCTAAAATTCAATAACAAAATAGTTTTAAAGGTATGCAACAAATTCCAAGTGTTGACTTACGTGATTTCCTGTCGGACGATCCGGCACGTAAACAAAAGTTTGTAAATGAAATCGGAAAGGCTTACGAAGAAATAGGCTTCGTAGCATTAAAAGGTCATTTTTTAGATGACGAATTGGTTGAAAACTTGTACGGCGAAGTACGCAACTTTTTCAATCTACCATTGGAAACCAAAGAAAAATATGAAATTCCAGGCATTGGCGGACAACGTGGCTATGTTTCTTTTGGGAAAGAATCAGCTAAAGGACGTTCGGCTGGCGACTTGAAAGAGTTTTGGCACTTCGGACAATACGTTTCTGAAGGCTCAAAATATGCCAACGCCTATCCTGACAATGTGGAAGTAACAGAGTTACCTCACTTCAATTCGGTAGGTAAAGAAGCCTATCAAATGCTTGAAAAAACAGGTGTTTATGTGTTGAGAGCTTTGGCTTTATACATTGGATTAGACGAGTTTTATTTTGACAACTACATCAAAGACGGAAACTCAATTCTGCGTCCAATACACTATCCACCTATAACAGACGAGCCAAAAGACGGCGCTGTTCGTGCGGCTGCTCATGGCGATATCAACCTGATTACGCTATTAATGGGAGCTCAGGGTAAAGGATTACAAGTAATGAATCATAACGGCGAATGGATTGATGCTATGGCTGAGCCAGACGAATTAATGATTAATGTAGGCGATATGTTATCGAGACATACCAACAATAAATTGAAATCTACCATTCACCAAGTGGTGAATCCACCAAGAGAATTATGGGGTTCATCTCGTTATTCGATTCCATTTTTTATGCATCCTGTTAGCGACATGAAGCTAGATTGCTTAGAAGAATGTATTGATGCTAACAATCCTAAAGCTTTTGACGACATCACGGCGGGCGAATTTTTGCACGAAAGATTGGTTGAATTAGGGCTTATCAAAAAATAAATCTTTATCTTTGAAATAGAAACTTCCAAATCTCAATATTGCATTGGGGTTTGGATTTTTCCTTTATTGTTATTTTTTAACGCCATGGATTTACAAGAACAACTTAAAAAACTATTCCCAGAGCATCAGGTTTCTGAAGAACAAGAGGAAGCAGTAGAAAACGAACACGAATTATACGTTCAAAAAGAACCTATGATTTGCAAATATGAAAAGCGAAAAGGCAAAGCCACAACCATTATTGAAGGTTATGAAGGCGATGAGGAAGACTTTAAAATACTAGCCAAAGACATTAAGACCAAGCTTAGTGTTGGCGGAAGTTTCAAAGATGGAGCTATCATTATTCAAGGCGATTATCGCGATAAGATTATGAACATCCTTAAAGAAAAAGGATTTAAAGTTAAGCGTGTTGGCGGATAAATAAATTAAGAATTTAGAATTTTGAGTTTAGAATTTTAGAAGCATGCATGTTACAAAAAACTAAAAACCACAAACCAATAAAACAAAAAACCAATGATTAAATCATCTGAATTAATATTGAACCCTGATGGTAGTGTTTACCATTTGAACCTAAAACCAGAACATATAGCCCACGATATCATCTTTGTAGGCGACCAAAATAGAGTAGAAAAAATAACGAAACACTTTGATAGTATTGAGTTTTCTACCCAAAAACGCGAATTTAAAACCCAAACAGGTACGTATAAAGGCAAACGAATGACAGTATTGTCTTCGGGCATTGGTCCGGATAATATTGACATTGTAATGAATGAACTCGATGCATTAGTGAATATTGATTTGACTACACGCACGATAAAAGAAACGTTGACTTCGCTGAATATTGTTCGCATTGGTACTTCGGGTTCGCTACAAGCCGATATTCCCGTAGATAGTTTTGTAATGGGAACACACGGATTAGGCTTAGATAACATGCTTCGCTCCTATTTGATTGATGACATTTGCGAGAAAGACATTGAAGAAGCGTTTATCAAACACACCAATTGGGATTTGAGAAAAGGAACGCCTTATGTAATTGCGTGTTCAGAAACGTTGAAAGAAAAAATAGAAAGCCCAAAAATACACACTGGAATTACCGGAACAGCTGGTGGTTTTTATGGTCCGCAAGGCCGCGTATTGCGCCTAGGAATTCAAGATTTGGAGTTGAACAGTAAGATGGATAGCTTTGAGTTTAATGGTCATAGAATGGCAAATTTAGAGATGGAAACCTCGGCTATTTATGGTTTAGGTAAGCTGTTAGGTCATAATTGTCTTTCGATGAACGCTATTATTGCCAACAGAGCCAACGGGACTTTTAGCGATGATCCGTATAAAGCAGTTGACGAATTGATTGAATACACGTTGAATAAACTGGCAGAATAAGCCTGAAAAATGGAATTTATAACTTTTGAAACCGAGCGTTTATTGCTTCGTCCGCTAGAGTTAACGGATGCCGAAGCTATGTTTGCAATGGACAGCAATCCAGATGTACACACTTATTTATGGCAAAAACCCAGCACCGATATTGCGGAAAGTATTAAAGTAATTGAATATGTTCACCGTCAGTATAACCAAAATAATATTGGAAGATTTGCTACTATTCTAAAGGAAACCGGAGAGTTTATAGGCTGGACAGGTATAAAATTTGTTGACGACCATATAGAAAATGGCAATACTAACTTTTACGATTATGGATATCGCCTGAATCCAAAATTCTGGAATAAAGGCTATGCTACTGAAGCAACGCAGTTTTGGTTGACTTATGGAATTGACCAATTGAAGGTTAGCGACCTGAATGCTTATACACATGCTCAAAACGGCGCTTCTAACAAAGTGTTAGGAAGATGTGGCATGACCTTTATGGAAGAATATCCCGATCCTGAAGGAGTATTTTGGACCTGGTGGCAAATGAAGAATACTAATCAATAAGAAGAACAAGTACACAAAAACAATAAATCACAATGAAAACCATAAAAATAGTTGGCGTTCCCGAGCATTTTAATCTTCCGTGGCATTTATGCATTGAAAATGGAGAATTTGAAGTAGAAGGAATTGACTTGGAATGGACCGATATACCCGAAGGAACGGGCAAAATGTGCCAAATGCTTCGCGATGGAGAAACTGACATGGCTGTGATTTTGAGTGAAGGAATTGTGAAAGATATCGTTGGCGGTAACGATAGTTCTATTGTGCAAGTATTTGTTCAAAGTCCGTTAATCTGGGGAATTCATGTGGCAGCTAATTCACCATATCAAACTATTACTGATGTTGAACACAAGAAAGTAGCGATTTCGCGCTATGGTTCGGGTTCGCATTTGATGGCGATAGTCAACGCACAAAACAACAATTGGAACACAGAAACCTTAGAATATGAATTAGTAAACACCATTGATGGCGCTGTAGAGTCATTGACAAATGGCACTTCGGACTATTTCATGTGGGAACGATTTATGACACAACCGTTGGTAGATAAAGGCGTATTTCGAAGAATTGGTGAATGTCCTACTCCATGGCCATGCTTTGTGATTGCTGTTAGAAACGAAGTTTTAGAAAAGCATCCACAAACCATAGCTAGAATATTGGAAATCATCAACGAAACAACACTTGAGTTTAAAGATATTCCGAGCATAGACAGAACGTTAGCATCCAAATACCATCAAAAACTAGAAGACATCCAACAGTGGTTGCGATTAACACGATGGTCGCAAAAACCATTGGACGAAAAAGTGTTAAACAAAATTCAAAATCAATTATTTGACCTGAAAATTATTGATAAAAAAGGTACTTTTGCTGAAATAGTAAAAGCCGTTTAGCTTTTACAACAGGCATAATGATTAAACTAGGAAACCTTAATTATCAAACGTTAAAAGAACGACTTAGGATAAAAAGTCCGTGGGATTCCATTATCATTTTTTTGCTGAGTATTCTTTTTACTATTCCAGTTTTCATTATTGCCCATCAAAAACTCATCGATTTAGAATGGCCAATCCATTTGGATAGAATACTGCTATTTATTCTAATTACTACGGCATTCCATTTAATATTAAAAGCAATGCGTCGCATTACTTTGATTAGTATCATCATTTATGTATTGACACTACTCTATGGAACCATTTTTGGCGGTTATGGATTTGTTAGCGTTTTTGATGATTACCGCTCAATGATATACGCGATGACCGAAGATCCTAATCCGCAGGACTTGATAGTATCCAAACTTTTGCCTTTTCCGAATAAGTATAAAATTATCAAAGCGGTAGAATATGACAATCCAAGAATAAGAAGCTATGCGCTTAGAGCTACAACAAAAAACTTCAGAAAAGTTAAAGGTTATAACGAATATTTCACGCTGATACAGTGTTTTGCTGTGTTTAAAGAGATTAATAGCAACTGGAATTACGTTAGCGACCCAAAAGGAAGAGATTATATTGCTACTGCTTCAGAAACACTTCCCTACCTTTCTGGCGATTGCGATGACCATTCTATCTTTATGGCAGCTTGTATTAAGTCGATTGGAGGTATTCCTAGATTAATACACACTAAAGGACATATTTATCCTGAGATTTATATTGGAGATAAAAAAAGTGATTTGGAAGCGGTTAACTACTTAATCAAAAAAGAATTGTTTTCACGAGAATCCAAAGGTCAATCACTTCATTATCATATTGATGAGCGTGGAAAAATTTGGTTGAATCTAGATTATACTGCAGATTATCCTGGTGGTCCATTTATGAATGAAGAGATACTGGGTGCTTTGACACTCGATTAGAAACTACCATTATTTATTAAACTTATTTTGTATATTCGCTCAATCAAATACTATTGATTAATGAAAAAATTTATTTTGATTTTATTGATGTTTTCTGCCTTGGCAAACGCACAAGAAAGTACACCTAATCCAAGAAAGAATGAACTTCGCGTAGATGTTCTACAAGCAATATTGTCGTCTAAAGCAAGTGTTAGTTATGAACGTTTTTTAGACAATGACTTTTCTGTTGGATTTAATGTGAATTTTACAAGCAGTTCAAAAGTAAAAACAGATTTTGATGAAGGTTATGTAGATAATTTACCAAAATATGAGTTTAATCCTTATGTGCGATATGCTTTATCAAAAGGAAAGAAAACCTATTATTTTGCTGAAGTATTTGGTTCTTACAATGGTGGCGAGCACAAAGAAATTGTATATAAAATTGATGAGAACTTAAATGGATATTATGACACACAGAAGTCAAACTATACTGATTTTGGTGCTGGAGCTGCTTTAGGTTTCAAACTTTATTTTACAGACAGTTTTGGGATGGAAGTACTTGTTGGTTTTGGGTATAATTTTGCAAATACAGATAAAAGCCCAGATAAGATTTCAAGAGTTGGTATTGGTTTAGGTTATCGTTTTTAATTGATAAGTTTATGAAAAAGTTATTCTATATAGTTCTTTTTAGCAGTGCATTTCTATTTACAAATTGTGATACTAATGACGATGGTTTTTATCACAATGTATTTCTTGAAGCAAACAATTTGGTTACCATTCAAACCCAACCTTCATATGCAGTTGGTGATTACTTGTATATAGACGCTGATTTTTCAAGATATTTACCTGACTCAGAAAATCAAGCCGCTTTATTGGATATTTACAAAACTACTAACGGTGCAACACAATTTGTTTTTTCTTATGTTATAGAAAGAAAAATTAACGCAACCGATTGGGAAGTGGTTTCTGTGGATGACAATTTATTAGACATCAATCAAGGTTCAGCGATAAATGGTGAGTATGTCTATGGTATTTGTCAATTAGACAACGTTGAACAATCTTATTTATACAATGTTGGTTTTCCATTATTAAGTGCAGGTGATTACAGGTTAAGTTTTGGCTATAACAGTTCATCAACAAATAAAGTTGAATTACGCTCCGTTAGTAGACCAAAAGATTTGGTTATGAACATAAACTCAACGGTTACAGGATTAGACAGCGAAGGCTATTATAATTTCACGGTAAACTAACTACCATTCTATTATTTGTTTTCCTTTCTGAAGTAAAAATTCATTTGTTTTAATGAAATGATTATTGCCAAACCATTTTTTATGTACACTCGCAAAAGAAGGATGACCCGATTCTAATACAAGATGTTTGCTTTTATTGATAAGTTCGGCTTTCTTTTGAGCAAAACTTCCCCAAAGCAAGAAAACAATTTGTTCCTTTTCTTTAGATATTTTTTCAATAACAGCATCTGTAAAAATTTGCCAATCAAGGTTTTTATGACTGTTTGGACTATCTTTTCTAACCGTCATTGTAGCATTTAAAAGTAAAACACCTTGCTTTGCCCAATGTTCTAAATTACCCGTTGATGGAAAAAAAAGTCGGTCAAATTCTGTATTGATTTCAGTAAAAATATTGCGCAAAGAAGGCGGAATTTTTACTCCATCATTTACAGAGAAACACAAACCATTGGCTTCACCTACTCCATGATACGGATCTTGACCAATAATCACTACTTTCAACTCATTGACATCAAATTGATTAAAGGCATTAAAAATCAACTCCTTTGGAGGAAAACAAATGTAATTTTCATACTCTTCATCTAAAGAATTTAGTAAAGAAACAAAATAAGATTTCTCGAATTCCGATGCTAAAAAATCCTGCCACGATGGTTTGATATTGAATTGCATTTTACTTTTTTTACAAATATAAATAGTTTAAAACTTTGTAACTTTGTGCTAAGATATAATTTATGATTTCAGTTACTGATAAAACACTTAAAGACTTAGAATTTACTACTGTTTTACAAACTATTTCTGAGCGTTGCAACACAGAAATGGGGAAACAAAAAGCTTTAGAAATTGTTCCTATAAAAGACCAAGAAAGTTTGATGAACGCTTTGCTTCAAACTTCGGAATATGTTTCTTCTTTTAGTAACAATAATGCTATTCCAAATCATGGTTTTGATAATTTATCCAAAGATTTCAAGTTTCTTGCAATAGAAGATAGCTTTCTTGAAGTCGGCAGTTTTAGAAAAATTGCTACGCTTTCGGAAACAGTTAATACATTATTATTGTTTTTGAAAAAATTCAAAGACTATTATCCAAAACTTAACGAAAAAGCTTCACACGTTGAGTTTACAAAAATCATCATCCAAAAAATTGATGAAGTAGTTGATAAGTATGGTGAGATAAAAGATAATGCTTCGCCCGATTTAATCAATATTCGTCGCGACATGAATGTTGTTAGAGGAAAAGTAAATCAAAGTTTCGGACAAGCTTTAAGTCAATATAATTCTTTGGGTTATTTGGATGAAATCAAAGAAAGTTTTGTTGAAAACAGAAGAGTTTTAGCGGTTTTAGCCATGTATCGCAAAAAAGTAAAAGGTTCAATTCTTGGTAGTTCTAAAACAGGAAGTATTGCTTATATAGAACCAGAAGCTACTTTGCGTTATTCAAGAGATTTAAGTAATCTGGAATATGAAGAAAAAGAAGAAATTACAAGAATCTTAAAGAAACTTTCAAACGAAATTAGACCATTTTTGGAGTTATTGTGGCAGTATCAGGATTTCTTAAGTGATATTGATGTTATTGCTGGAAAAGCTAAATATGCAAATAAAATCAATGCAATATTACCAATAATTACAAAAGAAAAAAGACTTTTTTTTAGAGAAGCATTTCATCCTATTTTGTATTTAAACAATTTAGAAAAAAAAGAGAAAACATATCCACAAACTATTGAATTAACTAATGAAAATAGAATTATTGTAATTTCTGGTCCAAATGCTGGTGGAAAAACAATTTCTTTAAAAACAATTGGTTTACTTCAACTCATGCTGCAATGTGGTATCTTAATTCCGGTTCATGAACGTAGCGAAACTTTTCTTTTTGATAGAATTCTAACCGACATTGGCGATAACCAATCGATAGAAAATCATTTAAGTACATATAGTTATCGATTGAAAAACATGAATTATTTTCTAAAAAAATGCAATGCAAAGACCTTATTCCTGATTGATGAATTCGGTACAGGTTCTGATCCTGAACTTGGTGGAGCTTTAGCAGAAATATTTTTAGAAGAGTTTTATCATAGGGAAGCATTTGGTATTATAACTACCCATTATTCAAATTTAAAAATATTAGCAAACGAATTACCTTTTGCCTCAAATGCTAACATGCTTTTTGACGAAAAGTCATTAGAACCAATGTATAAATTAGTGCTAGGACAAGCTGGAAGTTCGTTTACGTTTGAAGTTGCTCAAAAAAATGGAATTCCATTTGGGTTAATTAATCGTGCCAAAAAGAAAATAGAAAAAGGAAAAGTACGTTTTGACAAAACCATTGCTACGCTTCAAAAAGAACGTTCAAAACTAGAAAAAACTTCACTTAATCTCAAAGAGGAAGAAGGAAAAGCTAGAGAAGAAAGTAAAAAGTTAGAAAACATCAATGCAAAGATTCAAGATAAACTAGAACGATATCAAGAATTGTATGATGCCAATCAAAGATTGATTTATATTGGTCAAAAGATTGACGACATTTCAGAGAAATATTTCAACAATAAAGACAAAAAAGTTCTGATTGGTGAATTCTTAAAAATGGTTGAAATTGAAAACTCTAAACGTAAAAAAGTAACCGTTAAAGAGAAAAAAGCTGCTGAAGTCGTTAAAAAAGAAATCATTAAAGAAGTTGAAGTTAAAGTTGAAAAAATACGCATAGAAAAAAAGGAAAGGAAAATAAAAGCTCAAAAAATTGAAGCAGAAAAACCAAAAGTTGTATTGAAAATTGGCGATAGAGTTAGAATGATAGACGGAAAAGCTATTGGAACTTTAGATAAAATCGAAAAAAATAAAGCAGTAGTCAATTATGGAGTTTTCACTTCAAAAGTAAGTTTAGAAGAATTAGAATTTGTTCAAGCTAAGTAAAAATGGAAATTAACGAACTACCAAAAGACAAAAAAATCATCTTATTTGATGGAGTTTGTAATTTGTGTAATTCTTCTGTTCAATTCATTATCAAAAAAGATAAAAAAGATGTTTTTAGATTTGTTGCACTTCAATCTGAACTTGGTCAAAAAATAACAACCCATATTGGAGTAAATTCAAGTAATATTGATAGTTTTTTACTCTATGAACCGGGAAATGCCTATTATAATAAAGCTGAAGCTGCTTTAAAAATCTCATCTACTTTAGGTGGTTTATACAGTTTACTTTCCATTTTCAATTATTTTCCAAAACAAATTTCAAATTACATTTATGATTATGTAGCTAGAAATCGTTATAAATGGTATGGTAAAAAAGAAAGTTGTATGATTCCAACACCAGAAATAAAATCTAAATTTTTAGAATAAAAAAAACGACTAAGTTGCCTCAGTCGTTTTTTAATATATTGTGAAAAATAAATTATTCTTTAATCACTTTTTTAGTTGCAACACCTTGATCAGTTGTTACATTCATCATATAAATTCCAGTAGCTAAATCACTAATATCTACTTGACCTTCTGTAGCATTTATTTTTTGAGATTTAACAACTCTACCATTTAAATCAGTTAAAACAACATTATCAACAACAGCATTCAATGAATTTGAAATATTGATTATATTTTTTGTTGGATTAGGGTAAACAACTAAATTATTTGATAAGAAATCATTAGAATTTAAATTTGTAGTAAATTCAACTTTATCAAGAACAATAGATGTAGCAACCGAAGTTGCAGGATTATTATGATTGAAACCAAAATAATACGTGCCTGTTGTTGGAGCAGTAAAATTATTTGTAGTTACAACAAAAGTTGTACCCACAACATTAACTGTAGATAAAGTCGTAGTTTGTCCTACAGGTGTTGGAGCTGAACCTACTTTAGAAATCAAACTATTAGCAACAGTTGTACTTGTCGATCTTGTAGAAAATTTTAAGGTAATTTGCTCATTTGCAGTTAAGTAAATCGGTCTTGAATATAACCATCTATCTGTAGCGGCAGTTGTAGATGAATTACTAAACACCATCTGAACACCATCCGCATAAAATGCAGCTCCTGCTGTATTATTTAAACTAAACGATCCTGTCCATCCATCTGCATTATATCCTCCATTGGCTGCTGTAGTTTCAAATCCATAATTACTATTTGTTACATAGGAAGCAGTAAAAATATTATAAGGACCTATCCACATACTTCCACATGAATTTCTAACATAATATTGATATCTATTATTAGGGGTTAGATTCGTAACAACATAACTATTAGTTGGAGAAGTTCCTGTTTGAGTAGAAGGAATAAAACCAACTGCTCCTACTGCTACTTCGTAACCAGTCGCACCAGTTACAGCATCCCAATTTAATGTTGCTGTTGTTAAACCAATTGCATTTGTAGTCATAACTCTATTAGGAGATTGACAAGTTGAATTACCAGTAATAGAAATATTATCTACAGCCAACAAAAACATATCTGTAGAAAAGTTTTGAAATGCAATATATATTGTACCCGTATAAGATGATAAATCTAATGTTCTTCTAGTCCATGTTGTGTTTTCACCCGTTGAACCAGTTGTTCCATTTCCTTGAGCAAATAACTGAGTAGTAAAATTAGCAACAGAATTACCCGTAGTAGAAATAAAAACTTTATATGAATCCTTATAAGTTGGATCATAGGTTCTTGCATCCCATGAAAGTGTTTTAGTACCTGCAGGTAAAACAATTGCAGGTGAAATCAACCAATCGTTTGAAGTTCCTGCTGGAGTATACCATGAGTTACTCATCGCAACATTATTCCCGAATTCTTCAGTTGTCGAAACCCATGCTGCATTAACAAAATTTACACCTGCATTTGGTGTTAATCCATCAACATTATTTAGTGTCCATCCAGCTATTCCTGGTCCAATACCATCCCAATTCTCTTGGAAAATAATTTGAGCACTTGTAAGTTGACTAAAACCAAAAAGTGTTAAAAGTAAAAGTTTTTTCATAAATTATTTTTTAAATTAATTAATTGATTCAAATTTACTAAAGAAATCGATATAAAAAATTTTTTTTTTAATCTTTTTCCCATTTCCCTACTATACTAGTTGCCAAAGCATTACCTAACACATTTGTACCACTTCTGAACATATCACAAAAATGGTCTATCGGTAATATTAAAGCTATTCCTTCAACTGGAATTTTAAACATCCCACAAGTAGCCGCAACAACGACTAAACTTGCTCTTGGAACTCCAGCAATTCCTTTACTGGTAAGCATTAAAACCAATAACATGGTAAACTGTGTTCCTGTATCTAAAGGTATATTATAAGCTTGAGCAATAAAAATACTAGCAAAAGTCATATACATCATACTACCATCAAGATTAAAAGAATATCCAAGTGGCAACATAAAAGATACTATTTTATCTTTAATCCCAAAGCGTTCAAGCTCTTCAGTTAATTTTGGAAAAACAGCCTCACTACTTGTGGTTCCAAATGCTATAATAATTGGTCCCGTAATTCTTTTTAGCAAAGTAGTCATGTGTCCTTTCAAGAAAATATAACCAACAACTAACAATAATAGCCACAAGGATGAAATCCCAACCATGAATGAACCAAAAAATTTAGCATAGGTTATTAATAATTCTGAGACATCTTTAACTGCAAAAACTCCAGCGATAGCGCCAAAAACTCCTAGTGGCGCAAAAGCCATGACGTAATTAACCATTTTTAGAATGATATGTGAAGTTTTTTCTAAAGCATTGACCACAGGCTTTGTATAATCTCCTATTGAAGCTGCAGCAAGACCGAAAAAAATTGAAAAAATAACAATTTGTAATATTTCATTGGTAGCCATAGCTTCAACTATACTTTTTGGAATAATATGTTCAATGAAATTTTGAGCTGAAAATACTTGAGTCTTATCAACTACATCTGATGCAGCCGACATATCAACATCTTTCAAATTTAAGCCAACACCAGGTTGCAATGTATTTACCCAAAATAATCCAATTAATAATGAAATAAATGAAGCTGTAAAAAACCAACCTAAAGCTCTTCCTCCTATTCTTCCAACGGATTTCAAATCACCAAGTTTTGCAATTCCTACCACCAAAGTTGTAAAAACTAAAGGTGCAATAATCATTTGCACTAAACGAATGAAAATAGTTGCTAATATTTTTATGTAATTACTGAATGATTTTGCGGAATCAACATCATAATTATTGTGAACAAAAATCCCAATTATTGCTCCAATAATCATAGCAATAATAATTTGAACCGTTAAATTTTTAAAGATTGATTGTTTCTT
Source organism: Flavobacterium sp. PMTSA4 (assembly GCF_032098525.1). Lineage (NCBI taxonomy): Bacteria > Pseudomonadati > Bacteroidota > Flavobacteriia > Flavobacteriales > Flavobacteriaceae > Flavobacterium > Flavobacterium capsici. The sequence continues at coordinate 244,184 of NZ_CP134890.1, read as the reverse complement.
TTCTTGTACTTCCATCTAATGATTGTAAATTTTGTTTAATAAATAAAAATCTGTCATGACCAATGCCGCCATGGCTTCAACTATAGGAACAGCTCTTGGAACTACACATGGATCGTGTCTTCCTTTTCCTTGTTGTTCAATTATTTCTCCTTGATTAGTCAATACTTCTTGTTTTTGCAGAATGGTTGCAACAGGTTTAAAAGCTACCCTAAAATAGATATCCATTCCGTTAGAAATTCCACCTTGAATTCCACCAGAAAGATTAGTTTTTGTCGTTCCATCTTCATTAAATAAATCATTATGTTCGCTGCCTTTCATTCTTGCTCCGCAAAATCCACTTCCATATTCAAAGCCATGAACAGCGTTAATCGATAGCATTGCTTTACCTAATTCGGCATGCAATTTATCAAAAACAGGTTCACCCAATCCAATTGGAACATTCTGAATGACGCAAGTAATCGTTCCGCCAACAGTGTCGCCTTGTTTTTTTATTTCTTTGATGTAATCTTCCATTTTTTTAGCAGAAGCTATATCTGGACATCGCACATCATTGGTTTCAGTTAAAATAAAATCTAAATCTTGATACGGTTTATCAATAAAAATTTCTCCAACAGATGATACAAAAGCATTGATTTTTATCTCTGAAAAAACTTGTTTTGCAATTGCTCCTGCAACAACTCTACATGCAGTTTCACGAGCAGAACTTCTTCCTCCACCGCGATAGTCACGAATACCATATTTTTTTTCATAAACATAGTCTGCATGACTTGGACGATAACTATCTTTTATATGTGAATAATCATTTGATTTTTGATTCGTATTATTTATCACAAAACCAATTGGTGTTCCAGTTGTTTTTCCTTCAAAAATCCCAGAAAGAAACTGAACTTCATCTTCTTCTTTTCGTTGGGTAACAATGCTAGATTGGCCTGGTTTTCTTCGTTGCATTTCTTTTTGAATTGCTTCAAAATCTAATTGAATTCCTGAAGGACAACCATCAATTATTCCTCCAATAGCTTCACCGTGTGATTCGCCAAAAGTGGTTAGTTTAAAAAGAGTTCCAAAACTGTTACCAGCCATTGTTTTTGTGTTTTGAACAAATATAGTTTTTTGTTTGAAGTTATTAAAACTTTAAACTGATTTTAGAATCGATAGTTATTTACAAAAAATTGATTTTAAAGTTAAAATGATTTAACGATAAATCTACATATAGTTAATATCCAATCCTTTAATTTGTAAAACTTCTATTGAGATGAAAAAAAGAAAATTAGATGTCGTTGTAATCTCTGATGCACATTTAGGAACTTATGGTTCACACGCTACTGAACTTTACCATTACTTGAATTCAATAAAACCAAAAACATTAGTCTTAAATGGTGATATTATAGATATTTGGCAGTTTAGAAAATCCTATTTTCCAAAATCACATTTGAAAGTAATCAAAAAAATAATTGACCTTGCTTCTAAAGGAACAAAGGTTTACTATTTAACGGGAAATCATGATGAAATGTTAAGAAAGTTTAGTCCTTCTGTTTTAGGCAACTTTACTTTGGCTGATAAAATAGTTTTAGATATAGATTATAAAAAAGCATGGATTTTTCATGGTGATGTTTTTGATGCTTCGGTTCAACATTCAAAATGGATTGCAAAACTTGGTGGTTTGGGTTATGATTATTTAATTCTAATTAATCGCTTTGTAAATTGGTGCTTAAAAAAAATTGGAAAAGAACCTTATTCATTTTCAAAAAAAATAAAAGCAAGTGTTAAAAAAGCAGTTAAACATATTTCTGATTTTGAAAACACCGCAACTGAATTAGCTATAGAAAACAAATATGACTATGTCATTTGCGGACACATCCATGAACCAAAGATTACACGCCAAGTTCGTAAAAATGGTTCTACTATGTATCTTAATTCTGGTGATTGGGTAGAAAACTTAACTGCTTTGGAGTACAACAAAAAACGTTGGAAACTTTATAGATATGAAGATCATACCGAAAAAGAAGATGAAGATTTATTTGAAATGGATGATTTAATCAAACATCAACTGGTTGCTTCAATTGTGATGCAAAAACCTTCGAAATAGTTTTAAATATCATATTTTCATAATTAAACATAAAAAAAGTTGTTAAAAAGCAGGATTTAACTTGTTATTCCGAAATTTTGAAATGTTTTTCTAAAATAATATAACAAAAAGTAAAAATGTTCGTTATAAATTTGTAATATAAATAACAAACAAAGTTTAATTATGAAAAAAATCATTTTATCAGCATTCATGTTAATTGGATTAACATTTGCAACACAGGCACAGGATATTTCTAAAAATGCATTAGGTCTTCGTCTGGGAGACAATGATGGTTTTGGTGGTGAAATATCATATCAAAGAGGTTTAGGAAGTAACAACAGATTAGAATTAGATTTAGGTTGGCGTAACAGTAGAGATGTTGATGCATTCAAATTAGTAGGTTTATACCAATGGGTTTGGAACATAGACAAAGGTTTTAATTGGTACGCAGGTGTTGGTGCAGGTGTTGGAAGTTGGAGTTATGACAAAAATGGATTCAGCGATAGCGGAACATTTATCTTAGCTGCGGGAGATTTAGGTATTGAATATAATTTTGATGTGCCTATTCAATTATCTCTTGATTTTAGACCAGAGTTGTATTTAAATAACAATGGTGACAACAAATTTAGAGAAGACAGTTTCGGTCCAGATATTGCTTTAGGTATTCGTTATAGATGGTAATCTTAAAGTATTAATAATAAAAAAACGTCTGCAATGCAGACGTTTTTTTATTTAATTACAATTGGTTTCTTAGAATTAATTTTAATAATAGTGTATGGGTAAATTATATTTTCGTCAGACAAATCAATTTCAGTTTCCTTCTGTGTGTCTTTGATATAAACTATAATTTCTTTTTCGGTTTCAACAACTTTTTCAACTTTTATTCTGTTATAAGTTTCCTTTGTTGGCCCTGAATTTAATATTAAAAAATTACTTTTAACTGTATCATCTTTTTTAATCTTCTTTCTTAAAGATTCATCGCCTAATAACATCATTATTTCTTTTGGCTCCGTTAAAATTTCATAAAATTTGATATTTGCTCCACCATTGTTATTAGTCGCTAAAACTTCATACAGAGGTTTTTTTTCTACAACTTTATTTGAAGTTGAACAAGAAAATAAAAGAAATCCAAAAACAAGAATACTAATTCTTTTTACCATATTAAACTGGATATTTAGAGTTTTGAATTGCAGATTGATACAATTCTTCATATAACGGAAGTATATTTTTAATATCAAATTGTTGAGCAACATTTAATGCATTTGATTTAAATTGTTCTAAAATAGAATCATTTTCAAGTATTGCAATCGCATTTTTTGCCATTTCATCTGTATCACCAACGTTACTTAAATATCCTGATATTCCATCAAAATTTACTTCAGGTAAACCACCTGAATTACTTGATATAACTGGAACACTCCAAGCCATTGCTTCTAAAGCGGCCAAACCAAAGCTTTCGGTTTCTGAAGGCAATAAGAACAAATCCGAATAAGATAATATTTTATCAATTTCATTGCTGTTTCCAAAGAAAATAACTCTTTCTTGAATACCTAATTTTTGACAAAGAAATTCTGCTTTTTCTTTTTCTGGTCCATCACCAACCATCATTAATTTAGCTGGCATTTTTTGTTGAATTTTATAGAAAATATTAATTACATCTGGAATTCGTTTTACTTTTCTAAAATTACTAATATGGGTAATAATTTTTTCTTCTTTTGTTGCCATCACAGAACGTTGACAGGAAATTTGCTTTTCATTTCTGTGTTTATCTAATTCAATAAAATTAGGAATTACATGTATTTCCTTTTTAATATTGAACAAAGCATAGGTATCATCTTTTAAACTTTGAGAAACAGAAGTCACAACATCCGATTTATTAATGCTAAAACTCACCGCGGGTTTGTAATGGGGATGATTTCCAACAAGTGTAATATCAGTTCCGTGAAGTGTTGTTATCATCGGAATAATAATTCCTTCATCTTTAAGCATTTGTTTTGCCATATAACCTGCATAAGCATGCGGAATTGCATAATGAACATGCATTAAGTCAATTTTATACAACTTCACCATATCAACTAATTTACTGGATAAAGCTAATTCATAAGGTTGATAATGAAACAATGGATATTCAGGAACGTTAACTTCGTGATAGTGAACATTTGGATTCAACAAAGCCAAACGAACTGGTTGTCTATACGTTATAAAATGAATTTCGTGTCCGCGATGTGCTAACTCCAAGCCTAACTCTGTAGCTACAACACCACTTCCACCAAATGTAGGATAACAAACAATTGCAATTTTCATGTAGTAGTTTTAGTTATACGAAATTATGGAAAATAAAGGTTAATAGTGATAAAAATAAGTTAAAGTAGCTTCATTTTATCAATTTTAAGCCAGAAGATAAATTCATGTACTTTATCTTAAATCTAAATTTTTATATTTACACAAATCAAAAAAAATAAAGTACCACATGATTAAAAAATTAACCTTTGTTTTAGGATTATTTATTGCTACATCTACGTTTGCGCAGCTAAAACAAATAACATTAGAAGAATCCGTTTTACAACAAGGCAGAAAATTTGGAGCCGATAAACTTACCGGATTTCAATGGATTCCAAACTCATCAAATTATGTTTATTATACTGATTCTTGGACCAAAATGGTTTCAGACAATGCAGTTAAACCAAACAAAAAAGAATTAGTAACACTTTCTGAAATAAACAGTGCTTTAGGCACTAAACTTCGTAACTTTTTTGGTTTGCAATGGATAGATGCAAACACAGTTTTAGTGACTGAAAGAAACAAATATTATAGTTATTCTTTAACTAATAAATCTGGAAAATTACTTTTTGAAACTCCAGAAAGCGCAGAAAATCAAGCAGTAGATGGAACGAAATCGAAAGTTGCCTATACAATTTACAACAATTTATACTTAAATATTGATGGGAAAGAAATTGCAGTGACTTCAAATACTGATAGAAATATAGTTTCAGGACAAACTATCGCTAGAAGTGAATTTGGAATTTCAGGTGGAATATTTTGGTCACCAAAATCTAATTTTTTAGCCTTTTATCAAAAAGATGAAACCGATGTTGCTGATTACCCTTTGTTAGACATCAATGAAACACCAGGAAAATTAGTTTCCATAAAATACCCAATGATAGGTCAAGCATCAGAAAAGCCTAAAGTGGGAATTTTTAATTTGAGTACTGGAAAAACTGTTTTTATCTCGCCAAGAGGAAATTCTGAAGATTATTTAACCAATCTTTCTTGGACACCAGATGAAAAATACGTGTTGATTGCCGAAGTGAATCGAGGTCAAAATAATATGGATTTAAATTTATATGATGCGGTTTCTGGCTCATTTATTAAAACATTAATTAATGAAAAAAGCACTACATGGGTTGAGCCAGAGCATGATGCTTTTTTTCCAAATGCAGCATCAAATAATTTTGTTTGGATTTCTGAAAAAGATGGTTTTAACCAATTGTATTACTACTCAATAGATGGAAAATTAATCAAACAATTGACCGCTAATAAATTTCCAATAAGAGAAATCATTGGTTCTAATTCTGCTGGAACTGAAATTTATTTTAAAGCAACTGGAGCAAATGCTACCAATATGTTAGGCTATAAAGTTGATTTAAAAGGAAAACAAATACTTATTACAAAAGATGAAGGCGTTCATAATGTGATTATTTCTAACGATGGGAATTGGTTTTTTGATGAATTTTCTAACCATAATACACCTTCAAAATCGTTGCTATATGATAAAAAAGGATTTTCTAAAACGCTGTTAGTAAGCCCAAATAAATATGATGGTTATCAAATTGGTTCCGCTGAAATCAAAACGATAAAAAGTGCTGACGGAACAACAGATTTATATACGAGATTAATTAAACCGAGTAATTTTGATGCCACTAAAAAATATCCAGTAATGGTTTATGTTTATGGCGGACCACATGCTCAGATGATTACTAATTCATATTTAGATGGCGCAAATCTATGGATGTATTGGATGGCAGAACAAGGTTATTTAGTATTTACAGTTGACAATCGTGGTTCAGACAATCGTGGTTTTGCTTTTGAAAGTGTAATTCATAGAAATTTAGGTGTAAACGAAATAGAAGATCAATTAAAAGGTGTTGAATATTTAAAATCATTGCCTTATGTTGATGGAAACCGATTGGCGGTTCATGGATGGAGTTATGGAGGATTTATGACGACTTCGTTATTAACTAGAAAACCTGATGTATTTAAAGTTGGAGTTGCTGGCGGACCAGTTATTGATTGGAAATGGTATGAAATCATGTATGGCGAACGTTATATGGATACACCAAGTGAAAATGAAAAAGGCTTTGAAGAAGCCAACGTAATCAATCATGCAAAAGATTTAAAAGCAAAACTTTTACTAATTCACGGAACGAGCGATGATGTTGTAGTAATGCAACATAACTTAGCTTTAGTGAAAAAGTTTGTTGAATTAGGGTATCAAAACGTAGATTTCTTTCCTTATCCAATGCACAAACATAATGTTACTGGAAAAGACAGAGTACATCTAATTGATAAAGTATTGCATTATATTATTGAGAATAATAAATAGACATTAATTTTATAGATAAAAAAATCCCGAATTTCAATTAAAAGAATTTGGGATTTTTTTATGATACAATTTTACGTTTTCTGCGGTTTCTTTCTTGCAGCTGGAAACAACACATTATTAAGTATTAATCGAAAACCTGGAGAATTTGGATGCAAGTCTAAAACTGTTGGCTCATCGCCTACTCTATGTTGATAATCTTCAGGATCATGACCGCCGAAAAAAGTAAAAAAACCTTTTCCTTTTTGACCGTGAATGTATCTTCCTTCTTCGTTTAATTGGTTTTCGCCTAAAACTAATACATTCGATTTTATTAAACTTCTGTCAAAAGCTGTGGTTTGTCCCATAAAACCTTTTACTAATTGTGTGTGATTTTGACATAACATACTAGGAATAACATCCCATTTTGCTGAAAATTCCATTAAAGTAAAATAATCTTTCTCCATAGGAATTCTTCGTTTTTCTGTCATATCAATATCCGAGAATTCATAACGTTCTGGTCTTCGTTCTAAAATAAAATCTTTAAAGGCAAATGATTTTGTATAATCAATTTTTGATTGATAATTAGCATCACTATTGTCGCCATCAAACATTGGTTCACAAATATCTACTCCTTCAGCCGCTAATGCTATATCAAAACTATCAGTAGCCGAACACATGGCAAACATAAATCCACCGCCAATAACAAAATCTCTGATTTTTTTTGCTACGGCTAATTTTTCTTGTGAAACTTTACTGTAACCCAACTTTGCAGCAAGTTCTTCAGCCTCTTTTTTCTGCTCAATATACCAAGGCGCATTTCTGTAAGCACCAAAAAATTTACCGTATTGACCAGTAAAATCTTCATGATGTAAATGCAACCAATCATATAAAATTAATTGATCTGACAAAACTTCTTCATCATAAATAGGTGTAAATGGAATTTCGGCATAAGTTAAAACCATAGTAACTGCATCATCCCAAGGTTGCTTTCCTTTTGGTGTATAAACCGCAATTTTAGGAGCTTTTTCTAAAACCACAGTTTCCATATTTTGTGATGGAGAAGAAATTTCATCAAGAATTTGATTTGCCTCAGCAACTGACAATAATTCAAAACTAACACCTCTAATTTGACATTCTCTTCTTATTTCTGGAGCATCAGGCAATAAAAAGGAACCACCACGATAATTAAGTAGCCAACTAGCTTTGTATTGTTTGTCTAAACACCAATAAGTTATACCATATGCTTTCAAATGATTCTTTTGAGAAACATCATCCATTGGCAATAAAATGAAATTTGCTTTTACTGTAGCCGAAACCAGTAATATTACTGCAAACACTAGTGTTTTTAGGAACTTCATTGAAATAATTTTAATCGAAGATACTACTTTAAGCGTATTTATCATTCAATTTTTTGTTAAAAATAAATCTAAAAATAGGTATTTCTACGTATATGTAGGTCATAAACAAGGCTTAAATTTGAAATATCAATAAAAGCTTATTTAAATCAATCATATATGTCTGATTCTTTAAAAAAATTAAATTTTGTGGTTAAAATAGGTTTGTTTGTTTTATTTATAATAATTGTTTTGAATTTTATTTTATCATTCGAGCTTTTAATCAAATAAATTACAATAAAAACAACTCAAAAAAAAACGTGATTCATAAAATAAGAACCACGTTTAGTATTTAATACATTTTCATTATTTATTAAAAAGGCACATCATTTTCATCGTCAGGTGCATTCAAATTACTACCAAAAGCATCGTTAGGTGAAGGTAAATTTTTGGTTAAAAAAGGATTATCATCCATGTTCATTCTTGATGGTAAATCATCATACATACTACTAAAATCCTCAAGATTATCAAATTTACCTAAATGACCGACAAACTTTAATCGAATATTTTCCAACGAACCATTTCTGTGTTTTGCAATAATAAATTCGGCTTGCCCTTCAGTTGGTGTATGTTCATCATCATCCCATTCATCAATTTTATAATATTCTGGCCTGTAAATAAATGAAACAATATCAGCATCTTGCTCAATTGCACCCGATTCACGTAAATCAGAAAGCAAAGGTCTTTTACTTGAACCACGAGTTTCAACAGCACGCGATAATTGTGAAAGAGCAATAACTGGAACTTCCAATTCTTTAGCTAAAGCTTTTAAATTTCTTGAAATTGTAGAGATTTCTTGCTCACGATTTCCACCGCCTTTTCCATTGCTTCCGCCAGCAGTCATTAACTGAAGATAATCTACAATTATTAATTTAATTCCATGTTGAGATGACAAACGACGCGCTTTTGCACGCAAATCAAAAATTGATAAAGATGGCGTATCATCAATATACAAAGGAGCTTTCTCTAAATCTTTAACTTTTGTAGAAAGTTGTTCCCATTCATGTTTTTCGAGTTTTCCAGTTCTTAATTTTTCAGAAGACAAACCTGTTTCAGAGGAAATTAAACGTGTAATTAACTGTACTGAAGACATCTCAAGTGAAAATAACGCAACTGGATGACCAAAATCAATAGCCATATTACGAGCCATAGAAAGTACAAAAGCAGTTTTACCCATACCTGGACGAGCCGCAATAATCACCAAATCTGACGGCTGCCAACCAGAAGTTACTTTGTCTAATTTTTCAAAACCCGTTGGAATTCCACTTAAACCTTCTTTGTTCGCAATTTCTTCAATTCGTTTTTTTGCTTGAATAACTAAACTTTGAGCAGTTTCTGAACTACGTTTTATATTTCCTTGAGTTACTTCATACAATTTTGATTCTGCTTTATCTAATAAATCAAAAACATCAGTAGATTCATCATAAGAATCTTCAATTATTTCAGAAGATATTTTTATTAAGCTGCGTTGTATAAATTTCTGAAGAATAATTCTAGAATGAAATTCAATATGAGCCGAAGATGATATCTTTTGAGTCAGTTGAATTAAATAAAAATCGCCACCAGCCAAATCTAATTTTCCGTTCTTTTTTAGCTGAGCAGAAACTGTTAATAAGTCAATAGGCTGAGAATCTGTGAATAACTGAAAAATTGCTTCAAAAATATGTTTGTGTCCTTCTTTGTAAAAAGCATCAGGCTGCAAAATATCAATAACTTCATCAACTCCTTTTTTATCAATCATCATTGCTCCCAACACAGCTTCTTCAAGATCTAAAGCTTGTGGCGGAAGTTTTCCTTTTTCTAAATTAATAATTGTAGTTTTTTCTACTTTTATTGGGTTAATATTTTTGAGATTTTCCATAGAGCGAAAGTACCTTTTTTTATCAAAAATTTAAAGTCGAGTTATACAACTTAACTGTTTATAAGTTTTGTTTTTTTGTTGATAACCATAAAAAAATCCGAAACTGTTGGGCTTCGGATTAAGAAATATTTCGTAAGATATTACTCTTTAAATTCACCCATTTTGCTGTATTTGTCCATCCTTTGGGCAACTAAATCAGTTGTTGATAAATCCTTTAATTCGTTAAAAGCTTTCATAATATATTTTTCAACTGTTTTAAAAGTTGTTTCTCTATCATAATGAGCTCCACCAAGTGGTTCTGGAATAACTTCATCAACTAACTTTTGTTTTTTCATATCAGATGAAGTTAATTTTAAAGCTTCGGCAGCTGTTTCTTTATATTCCCAACTTTTCCATAAAATTGAAGAACATGATTCAGGTGAAATTACAGAATACCAAGTGTTTTCCATCATTAATACTCTATCACCAACACCAATTCCTAATGCACCACCAGAAGCACCTTCACCAACTATTACACATATAATTGGAACTTTAAGTCTAACCATTTCTAAAATGTTTCTTGCAATAGCTTCACCTTGTCCTCTTTCTTCTGCTTCTAAACCTGGATATGCACCAGGAGTATCAATCAAGGTTATTACAGGAATTCCAAATTTTTCAGCCATTTTCATTAAGCGCAATGCTTTTCTATAGCCTTCTGGATTTGCCATTCCGAAGTTTCTGTATTGACGTGTTTTAGTATTGTATCCTTTTTGTTGGCCAATTATCATAAACGATTGTCCATCAATTTTTCCTAAACCGCCAACCATAGCTTTGTCATCCTTGAAACCTCTATCACCATGCAATTCTAGAAAAGTATCTCCACACAAAGCTTTAATATGATCTAAAGTATATGGTCGGTTTGGGTGACGAGAAAGTTGTACTCTTTGCCAAGCCGTTAAATTTTTATAGATATTTTTCTTAGTTTCTTCAAGCTTCTTTTCTATCTGTTTGCAAGTTTTTGAAACATCTACATCTGACTCTTGTCCAATTACCAAACATTTATCTAATTGGTCTTCAAGTTCTTTAATGGGTAGTTCAAAATCTAAATATTCCATAGAAGTAATTGTTTTGTTTTTTCGTAAAGCAAATATAAAATTTTATATTTTGAAAAGGTTAATACAAGACGATAATTTATCACAAAAGTTTACACTAAATTAATGTTCAACTAACTTTTTGCGATGTGTTTTAATAACAATATTTAATAAAACTGTAAATAAAATTAGTAATGCTCCAATGTAAAAATCAACACTCATTTTTTCTTTTTCTTTAAAAAGAATAACGGCTAAAATAATGCCATATATAGGTTCTAGATTAATAGTTAGCATTACTGTGTAAGCACTCAAATGTTTCATTACTGAAGTTGAAGCAATAAATGCATATGCAGTACAAATAGAACTTAAAATGATTAAATATTTCAAATCATCGAAAGTTAAACTAAAAAAATCAGTTGAGAATTGATTTCCAAAAAGTAATAGAACTGAAAAAAAAAGAACTCCTCCAGAAAGCTCATAAAAGGAAATTATTGTAGCATCATGAGTTTTTACAAACTTGCTATTAATAACTGAAAATAAAGCAGACAAAAATGCCGAAGTCAAAGCCAGTAATATTCCATAAAAATAATTACCTTCTACATTAAAGATGATGTACAGCCCAAGAACTACCAAAAGTCCCAAAAAAACTTCATACCAAATTATTTTCTTTCCAAATAAAATTGGTTCTAAGAAAGAGGCAAAAAAAGCGCCTGTAGATAAACAAGCCAAAGTAACTGACACATTTGAAACTTTAATCGCCTTGAAAAAAGTAAACCAATGTAGAGCGATAATAAATCCTGCGAAGATAAATTGCATCAAAAATTTTCTTGAAACTTTTAAAGGCAATTTTTTCCAATAAATATACAAGGAAATAAACACAACCGCTAATGACATTCTAAACCAAACCAATGGCAAAGCATCTAAGGAAATTAAAGCACCTAAAATTGCCGTAAATCCCCAAATGAATACTATCAAATGAAGGTGTAAATAACTTTTAAAGCTATCGCTTAGCATTACGAAGAAGATAAATGGCCAATATTCCAAAAACAATATTTGGTGTCCAAACAGCAAGCATTGGCGGAGCTGAAGATGCTTCTGCTAAAACACCAAAAACTTTATCTAAAAACACAAAAGCAAATGCTAGTATAATTCCAATGGCTAAGTTCATTCCCATTCCACCACGTCTTTTCATAGATGAAACTGCAACAGCTATGATGGTTAAAATAAACGCCGAAACTGGTAAACTGTACTTTTTATAAAGTACAACTAAATAAACATTAATATTAGAAGAACCTCGTTGCCTTTCCTTATCAATAAACTTATTAAGTTCTTGTAACGGTAAAGTTTCTGCTATGTAAACCACTGGTGTTAAATCATCTAAATCAAAATTAAAAACAGTGTCCTTTTTCTCACCACTTTCAATAATATCATTCAATACACCAACCTTTCTTTTAGTATAATTGAATAAAGTATAGGTGCTATCTTTTGCATTATATTTTAACCGACTGGCTGTTAATTTATATTCCAGTTTTTCGTCCTTAAATTTTTCCATTGAAAAATTAAAAGCCATTTTTGAAATATCATTAAAACTACTGACATAAATGTATTCGTCTTTGCTGATTTGACGTAAAACGTTGGTTTGGTCTCCTTTTGCATTTTTAGCATAGCTATTTAAATATCTGTATCTAAAACTTAAAAAGCCTAAACTAGCACTTGGAACGAGATAAACGCTCATTATCAAAGCAAATAATGAAACCGTTGTTGCACCAATTATATAAGGTCGCATAAATCGAGTAAAAGATATCCCCGAACTTAATATTGCGATGATTTCTGTGTTATTTGCCAGTTTAGATGTAAACCAGATAACAGATAGAAAGAGAAAAATTGGAAACAGTAAATTGGCAAAATAAATAGTAAAGTCTAAATAATAGCTTGCTACTTCAATAAAAGGAACCTTATTTGCTAATATTTTATTGATTTTTTCAGAAACGTCAATTACTATTCCAATCGGAATAAACATCAATAACATTACTGTAAATGTTATTAAATAGCGTTTCAGAATGTATTTATCAATAATTTTAAGCATTCCTATAAACGTTGATTCATTTGTTTAACCATCATATCTTTCCAAACTCTGAAATCTCCTGCTAAGATATGTTTTCTAGCTTCACGAACCAACCACATATAAAAACCAAGGTTGTGAATGGTTGCAATTTGTTTCCCTAAATATTCATTTGCAGCAAATAAATGTCTTAAATAAGCCTTAGTATATTCAGTATCAACAAATGTAATTCCCATTTCGTCAATAGGAGAAAAATCATCTTCCCATTTTTTATTTTTGATATTTATTGTTCCATTGGCTGTAAACAACATACCATTTCTAGCATTTCTAGTTGGCATAACACAATCAAACATATCAATTCCTAAAGCAATATTTTCCAAAATATTGATTGGTGTACCAACTCCCATTAAGTATCTTGGTTTGTCTTGCGGAAGAACAGCTGTAACCACTTCGGTCATAGCATACATTTCTTCAGCAGGTTCGCCAACAGATAAACCACCAATTGCATTTCCTTCGGCACCAGCATTAGCAATATATTCTGCCGATTGTTGGCGCAAATCTTTATAAGTACTTCCTTGAACTATTGGAAAAAAAGTTTGGTCATAACCATATTTTGTTGGCACTTTTTCTAAATGATTAATACATCTGTCCAACCATCGATGTGTCATGTGCATACTTCTTTGCGCATAACGATAATCGCAAGGATAAGGTGTACACTCATCGAATGCCATAATAATATCGGCACCAATTGTACGCTGAATTTCCATCACATTTTCAGGAGTGAAAACGTGGTAAGAACCATCTATGTGAGATTTGAATTTTACGCCTTCTTCTTTTATTTTTCTGTTTGAAGACAATGAATAAACTTGGTAACCACCTGAATCGGTTAAAATATTTCTATCCCAATTCATAAATTTATGTAATCCGCCTGCTTTTTCTAAAATATCAGTTTGCGGACGCAAGTATAAGTGATAAGTATTTCCTAAAATTATATCTGGATTAATTTCTTCTTTTAATTCTCTTTGATGTACACCTTTTACAGATGCAACAGTTCCAACTGGCATAAAAATAGGCGTTTCAATTACACCATGATCAGTTGTAATTTTTCCAGCTCTAGCTTTTGATTGCGCATCAGTTTGTAATAATTCAAATTTCATCTATCTTTTTTTACAGTGGGCAAAGATAAAAGAATTGTGAATTATGAATTATGAATTATGGTTTTATTTAACTCTTTAAAGAGAGATTTCATTTCAAAACAAACAAGAATTGACACATGTAAAAGATGAAACAATTACAAAATCAGAAATCAAGTTAATATAATTAATGAAAGATAGTCAATGATTGACCGTCTGATTGAGAATCTGAATTGTTATTACTTTTCAAAACATGATCATTTAACAACTCTTCAACCGATTCACGATAATCATGAATATGATGCTTTTTCATCAAATAATTTACTCCAAGATCTTGAAGGTTTTTAACCAATTTTTTAGGATAAGCACCTGAAACCATTACTATAGGAATATCTTTTAAAGTTTCCGATTTTTTTATAATCTCTAGAATTTCCTGACCATTAAGTACAGGCATATGTACATCCAAAAAAATTATATCCGGTTTATTTTGTTCTGATTCCAAAACTAATAGCATAGCCTTACCATCTGAAAACCCTCGAACAGAATGTCCTAAACCTTCAGCTATTTCTTTGAAAAATTCTAAATCCTCTGAATCATCATCTAAATAAAAAATGGTTTGTGATTTTTTCATAGCATCAATTTTTATTTCTGTAAAATTAAGACTGTTAGGATTTAAAGTTGTTACAAAATAAAATTGTTTTATTATAAAATTTAAATTCTCTTGGAGTAAAAAGCCAAAGTTCTTTTGATAATCATTTGATAACTAATTTATAAATCTTTTGTGGCTTGAAAAAAATAGAATTACTTTTGCGCACAAATAATTTATAACTATTTATAATGTCTAACACACAACACTTACAAGATTTTACAACACAAGTTCGAAGAGATATTCTTCGTATGGTACATGCTGTAAATTCAGGTCATCCGGGTGGTTCTTTAGGATGTGCTGAGTTTTTTACTGTATTGTATCAACAACTACTAGAGAGAAAACCTGGTTTTAATATGGATGGCATTGGTGAAGATTTATTTTTCTTATCCAATGGTCACATTTCTCCCGTTTTCTATAGCGTTTTAGCTCGAAGTGGTTATTTCCCAGTTTCTGAATTGGCAACATTCAGAAAAATAAATTCTCGTTTACAAGGACATCCAACAACGCATGACAATTTACCTGGTGTTCGCATGGCTTCAGGTTCTTTAGGACAAGGATTATCAGTTGCAATTGGTGCTGCACAAGCAAAAAAATTAAATGGTGATAATCATTTAGTTTACTCACTTCATGGCGATGGTGAATTACAAGAAGGTCAAAATTGGGAAGCCATAATGTATGCTTCAGCAAAAAAAGTGGACAATTTAATTGCTACTGTCGATTTAAATGGACAACAAATTGACGGTTCAACTGATGAAGTTTTAAACATGGGAAGTTTAAGAGCAAAGTTTGAAGCTTTTGATTGGGATGTTTTAGAAATTACTGAAGGAAATAACATCGAAGCAATTATTACTGGTATGACAGAAGCTAAAAGCAGAACGGGTAAAGGAAAACCAGTTTGTGTTTTATTACATACTGTTATGGGTAACGGTGTTGATTTTATGATGCACACACACGCTTGGCATGGAAAAGCACCAAACGATGAACAATTAGCAACAGGATTAGCACAAAACGCAGAAACTCTAGGAGATTATTAAAATTATGAAAAAATACGAAAATCAAGGAAGTAAAGATACTCGTTCTGGTTTTGGAGCAGGAATGACCGAATTAGGACAAAAAAATGAAAATGTTGTGGCACTTTGTGCTGATTTAATTGGTTCATTAAAATTTGACGATTTCAAAAAGAATCATCCAGAGCGTTTTTTCCAAGTTGGGATTGCTGAAGCAAACATGATAGGAATTGCAGCTGGTTTAACTATTGGTGGAAAAATTCCTTTTACAGGAACATTTGCTAACTTTTCTACGGGAAGAGTTTATGATCAAATCCGTCAATCAGTTGCCTATTCTGATAAAAATGTAAAAATTTGTGCTTCTCACGCTGGATTAACACTTGGTGAAGATGGAGCAACACATCAAATTTTAGAAGATATTGGATTAATGAAAATGTTGCCAGGGATGACCGTAATCAATACTTGTGATTACAACCAAACCAAAGCAGCAACTATTGCTTTAGCAGAACATCATGGTCCGGCTTATTTGCGTTTTGGACGTCCAGTTGTGCCAAACTTTACTCCTGCTGACGAACCTTTTATAATTGGAAAAGCAATCATGCTTAATGAAGGAACTGATGTAACTATTATTGCTACCGGACATTTGGTTTGGGAAGCATTAGTAGCTGCGGAAGAATTAGAAGCAAAAGGAATTTCAGCTGAAGTAATCAATATTCATACTATAAAACCATTGGATGAAGAAGCAATTTTAAAATCAGTGGCCAAAACAGGTTGTGTGGTTACTGCTGAAGAACATAACTTCTTAGGTGGTTTAGGTGAAAGTGTTTCAAGAGTTTTAGCTTTAAATAATCCAAAACCTCAAGAATTTGTAGCGGTAAATGATAGTTTTGGTGAAAGTGGAACTCCAGCTCAATTGATGGAAAAATACAAATTAAATCATCAAGCAATTGTTGAAGCAGTAGATAAAGTAATGAAAAGAAAGTAATATTATTTCTTATAAATAAAAAAGCCGCTAATAGCGGCTTTTTTGTTTAATGCATTATTTTATTTTAATACTCAAATTTTCCAAACTCACTATCAATAGTTAGTTTTTTTGATTCACTTGCTTCAACTCTACCAACTATTTGTGCATCAACTCCAAATGACTTAGAAATTTCAATTATATCGTTTGCTAATTCTTTAGGCACATAAAGTTCCATTCTATGTCCACAATTGAAAACTTGGTACATTTCTTTCCAATCAGTTTTTGATTGTTCTTGAATCAATTTAAATAATGGTGGAATTGGGAATAAATTATCTTTTACTACATGAACATTGTCCACAAAATGCAACACTTTTGTTTGCGCACCACCAGAACAATGTACCATTCCGTGAATTTCTTTTGAATTGTATTTTTCTAAAATAGCTTTAATTATAGGCGCATAAGTTCTTGTTGGAGAAAGCACTAATTTTCCAGCGTCGATGGGAGAATTTTCAACTTCATCGGTTAATGTTACATTTCCTGAATAAACCAAATCTTTTGGAACAGAACTATCAAAACTTTCAGGATATTTTTCCGCTAAATATTTAGAAAAAACATCATGCCTAGCTGAAGTCAAGCCGTTACTTCCCATTCCGCCGTTGTATTGTGTTTCATAATTTGCTTGACCAGAAGAAGCTAATCCAACAATTACATCACCTGCTTGAATATTAGCATTATCAATTACATCGCTGCGCTTCATTCTTGCTGTAACGGTAGAATCTACAATAATTGTTCTCACTAAGTCTCCAACATCTGCCGTTTCTCCACCAGTGGAATGAATGGTAACTCCAAATTTTTTCAAATCTTGAATTAATTCTTCTGTTCCGTTGATGATTGCTGAAATTACTTCGGCTGGAATTAAATTTTTATTTCTTCCAATTGTTGAGGAAAGAAGAATGTTATCAGTAGCTCCAACACATAATAAATCATCAATATTCATGATTAAAGCATCTTGGGCTATTCCTTTCCAAACGGATAAATCTCCAGTTTCTTTCCAATACATATAAGCTAACGAAGACTTTGTTCCTGCTCCATCAGCATGCATGATTAAACAATAATTTTCATCATTGGTTAAATAGTCGGGAACAATTTTGCAAAATGCTTTTGGAAATAAACCTTTGTCAATGTTTTTTATGGCATTGTGAACATCTTCTTTTGAAGCGGAAACTCCTCGAAGTGAATAGCGTTGACTGTTATCAGAACTCATTTTTTGTAGTTAGTTGTGTTGCTGCAAAGATAACAAATTGAAGTCCGAATTACGAATTACAAAATATGAAATTTAGGAATATTTATTTTAATTCTCAACAATCATAATTTCAACTCTTCTGTTTTCATCAGCTTCTGTTTCGTTTTTCTCAGGAATTTTATGAACTGGTTTTGTGGTACCATATCCTTTATAAGTCATTCGATTTCTATCAATTTTATTTCTTATCAAAAAATTGTAAATCGCTTTTGCTCTTGCCGTTGAAATATCGTTTATATCAGTATCTATTTGACAACAAATATGACCTTGAATTTCAATTTTCAGCTTTGGATTTTCTTCCATAACACAAAGCAAATCATACATTGTAGTTTTCGATTTTGGCACTGTTCTGGCAGAATTATTATAAAAATAAATATTTGGAAGTTTTATATTTTCGCCAACTTTAGCATTTTTTATTTTTTCGTATAACTCAGATTTTGGGTTTTCAGCTTGAACTTCATTATAATAAATAATAACTTTTCTGTTTTCATCTTGATTTGGCGAACGCTCAAAATCTTTTCCGAAGGCAATCTTTTTCAAATCTTTATTTAGTAGTACTGCACTGCTTTTTAATAATTTGATTATACTTTCAATACGTCTTTCGGCTAATTTTTTATTGTAATTTTTTGTATCAACACTATCGCAGTAACCTTCTAATTTAAAAACTTCACTAATCTTTACAGAAGTTTTCCATTCATTAAACTCAAGTATTGAATTTTCGTTTGGAAAATCTTTATTAAAATCAAAATACACTTCGAATTGCTTTTGAGCAAGACAATAGTTAGCAAAAAAGAATAATATTAGTATTTTGATTAGTTTCATTTTACTTTCTGACAATTTCTATTTCAACTCTTCTGTTTGCAATGCGTTCTTCTTCATTATTTTCGGGTATTGGATAAATCGGATTGTTACTTCCTACTCCATTGTATGCCAATCTGTTTTGTTGAATTCCTTTATCTCTAAGGTATTTAAAAATTTTCAAAGCACGACGAAAAGATAATTTTGTGTTATATGGGTTTGGATTACAACAAATATGCCCGTGAATTTTAATAACAAGTTTAGGATTTCTTTCCATTATAAATAAAAGATCTTCTAATAATGGTCCTGAAGTTTCTTCAATGGTTTCAGAATTAAACTTAAAATTAATGTTATAAATTGCTATTCTATCACCAATTTTTGCTTTTTCAAATTTTTTAAACAAAGAACTTCTTTCGGTTTCAATTTTATTTACTACTATTTCATCAACAACTTCTATAGATTTATTTTCAGATAAATTGATGGATTTGGGTTTACTTTTTTCTAAATAATTAAAAACTACTTTTCTATTTTCATTTTGATTTTTTGACTGTTGAAAATCTTCTCCAACTGCTTCAATTATCAAATTATTATTTATTAAAATTGAATTTTTCTTCAATATCTCTAATGTAGATTTTATTCTTTTTTCAGCTAATTCCTTATTATAAAATTTGTTATCAACACTATCACAATAACCTTTTATCGAAATAATCTCAGCGCTTTGATTCATTTTTATCCAATCATTTAGTTTATAACTAGATTTTTCATTTGGAACATCTTTATTAAAATCAAAATAAACTTCAAATTGCTTTTGACTAAACGATTGAAAGACGAAAAACAATAAATAAAATTTCAAAAACTTCATTCTAGTTAGCTACAATTACAATTTCAACTCTTCTGTTTGCTGCTCGTTGTTCCTCGTTTTTTTCTGGTAAAGAATAAATGGGTTGTGAACTTCCAAAACCTTTATAGGACAATCTTCCAGGATAAATTTGATTGGAAACTAAAAAACTATAGATTGCTTTTGCTCTTTTGGTAGATAAATCATAACGATCAACTGGCATACAACATAAATGACCTTGAATTTCAATCTTCAATTGAGGGTTATTTTGCAAAACTAACAACAACTCATAAAGCTTTCCTCGTGATTCTTTCGTTATCGCAAAAGTATTTACTTGAAATTCTAAATTGTCTAATTTTAATTTTTCTCCGACTACAGAATTTCCAACTTTTTTCATAAATTCAACATCCAATTTGAATTCATCTTTTGTCCCATTCGGATTTTCAAAAATCATTTTCTCAGGATAATTAATTTCAGGTTTTGGAATTTCTTCTACTGCTTCTGGTTCTCCTTTAATTCCTAAAATTTCGCTTTCACGCGCTAAATCTTTTTCAAGTATATAATAAATGGTTACACGTCTGTTTTCAGCTTTATTTTTTGATTGATTGAAGTTTTCACCGAAACTTATCGTTTTAAAGTCTTCTCTTATTTTTATTTGACCTTTTACAACATTAAAAATAGTATTCACTCTTTTTTGTGCCAAAGAATCATTGAAACTTGTAGTTCCATCTTCATCTGTAAAACCATGAATAGCAACAATTTTATTGTTCCTGTTATCTGAAATCCAACTTTGTAATTTATAATCTTCTCTATCTGTCAACTCAAATTTATTACTATCAAAATACACATTATATTGTTCTTGAGAAAAAGAAAAAAATAGACTAAATAAAAAAATGAAAAGAAATTTAAATTTCATAATGATAAAATTATAGTTGAAAGTTACGAAAAAATTTACTTTACACCTCGCAAAATTTATACCAATAAAAAAGCCATTCAGTTGAATGGCTTTTTAAAAATCATATATACACTTGATTATCTTGTAAATAACAACTCTCTGTATTTGGTTAGTGTCCAAATTTCGTCATCAACTAATAACTCAAGTTTATCACAATGTTCTCTGATGATTTCAAAATATGGTTTTACTTTATCACAGTAAGCTTCAGCCATTTTTTGAGCATCAGTCAATGCATTAGCTTTTTTACGAGCTTCGGTCATTGCTTCAACATTTGAATTGATTCCTTCTATATGCTGAGAAATCTCTTTGATAAGGAAAATTTGTTCTTTAGCTATTTTTTCAAAATCTTTTCCGAAAATTTCTTTTAAACCACGAACGTTTTCAATTAAAGTATTTTGATAACGGATAGCTGTTGGAATTACGTGATTACGAGCAATATCTCCCAAAACTCTACCTTCGATTTGAATTTTCTTAGTGTATTCTTCTAATTCAATTTCATAACGAGCTTCAACTTCAACATGATTCATCACGTTTAAATCACTAAATAAATCTAAAGCTTTTTTAGATACTTTAGCTTTTAAAGCTGCTGGTGTAGTTTTATGATTGCTCAAACCTCTTTTCTTAGCTTCTTTTTCCCAAGCATCGCTATAACCATCGCCTTCAAAAAGAATATTTTTTGTTTGTTTGATGTATTCTCGTAAAACATTGAAAATTGCCTCGTCTTTTTTCAAGTCTTTTTTCTCAATTAATGTATCAACTTCTTTTTTGAAATCTCTTAATTGTTTTGCAACAATCGAATTTAAAGTTGTCATTGCATTGGCACAATTTGCAGATGAACCTACAGCACGAAATTCAAATTTATTCCCTGTAAATGCAAATGGAGATGTTCTGTTTCTATCAGTATTGTCCAACATAACATCTGGAATTTTACCAACCACATTTAATTTCAAATCTGTTTTTTCTTCTGGAGAAAGTTTTCCTTTAGAAACTCCTTCTAACTCAGCTAATACTTTAGATAATTGATCACCTATAAAAACAGAAATAATTGCTGGCGGAGCTTCGTTTGCTCCTAATCTGTGGTCATTACTTGCTGTAGCAATTGATGCTCTAAGTAATTCTTCGTATTCTTGAACTGCTTTTATTGTATTTATAAAAAATGATAAAAATTGTAAATTACTCATTGGCGTTTTTCCTGGTGAAAGTAAATTTACTCCTGTATCAGTAGCCATTGACCAGTTATTGTGTTTTCCAGAACCATTTACACCTTTGAAAGGTTTCTCATGAAACAATACTTTAAAATCATGACGTTCTCCAACTTTAGACATAACGTCCATCAATAATGAATTATGATCAACTGCTAAATTGGTTTCTTCAAAAATTGGAGCTAACTCAAACTGGTTTGGAGCAACTTCATTATGACGCGTTTTTACTGGAATGCCAAGCAACATACATTCTTCTTCTAATTCACGCATGTAAGCAAGTGCACGAGAAGGAATTGAACCAAAATAATGGTCGTCTAATTGTTGACCTTTTGCAGAAGTGTGACCTAACAACGTTCTTCCAGTCATTACCAAATCTGGACGAGAATTAGCCAAAGAAGAGTCAACCAAGAAATATTCTTGTTCCCAACCTAAAGTAGCAGTAACTTTTTTAACGTTCTTATCAAAATATTTACAAACATCAGTAGCAGCTTCATCAACAGCATTTAATGCACGTAATAATGGAGTTTTATAGTCTAATGCCTCGCCAGTATAAGAGATAAAAACTGTTGGAATACACAAAGTTGTTCCAAAAATAAAAGCTGGTGAAGTTGGATCCCAAGCGGTATAACCACGAGCTTCAAATGTATTTCTAATTCCACCATTAGGGAAAGAAGAAGCATCTGGTTCTTGTTGCACTAATTGTCCGCCACCAAATTTTTCAACTGGATCAGAACCATCGTAAGATGTTTCAAAAAAAGCATCATGTTTTTCAGCAGTTGCTCCTGTTAATGGTTGAAACCAGTGAGTATAATGAGTAACGCCTTTCGACACCGCCCATTCTTTCATACCCATTGCGATATAATCTGCTAATTTTCTATCAATTTTTGTTCCATGCTGCACGGCATCTTTCACTCCTTTATAAGCATCAGAAGTTAAATATTGCTTCATAGCTTTGTCATTAAACACATTAGAACCAAAAAGTGCTGATTTTTTATCAACTTCTTCAAATTTTACAGGCTTTCTACCTGATGCATCTTTCAATGCTTGAAAACGTAAACTTGACATAAAAATTAATTTTTAAAATTATACCCTAGTATTTTGATGCAAATATAGCATTATTTTAATCTTAAAATAAAAATACCCTATTTTTTTAGGGGTAAAATTATCAACATTTCACATTTTTATTTTTTAAGCTAATTTTTATACTATGAACAATTGACTTATATTTGATAAAAATTACTCAATATGATTGTTTGGATATTATTTCTTACCGCAATATTATTTTTTTTAGCACTAGATTTAGGAGTTTTTAATAAAAATCCTCATATAATTTCATCAAAAGAAGCTGGCAAATGGACAACTATATTTGTGGTTATTTCATTTATATTTTCTGGAGTGATATATTGGATATACCAAAATAATTATATCGAGAATCCAACTAAACTTACTCCAACGTTAGCTTCCATAAAATATATTACTGGTTATTTAATTGAATTATCCTTAAGTGTTGACAATATTTTTGTAATTGCTGTTGTGTTCTCTTCTTTCAAAATTCCACAGAAATTTCAACATAGAGTATTGTTCTGGGGTATTCTAGGAGCAATAGTTTTTAGAGGTTTAATGATATATTTTGGAGTTTTACTTATCAATAAATTTAGTTGGATGACTTATGTTTTTGGAGCATTTTTAATTTTTACTGCCGCCAAAATGCTTTTTAAAGGTGAAAATGAAAATTTCAATCCAAAAAAATCATTCATTTTTAGAAATCTTCGAAAAATAATTCCGGTTACTATGCACATTGAAGGACAAAAGTTTTTTATTAGAAAAAGACATATTACGTTTGCCACACCATTATTTGTAGCTCTAATTGTTATAGAATTAATGGATGTTTTGTTTGCAATGGATAGTGTTCCTGCAATTTTAGCTATTACATCTGATCCTTTTTTAGTATTTAGCTCTAATATTTTTGCAATTCTTGGATTACGTTCGATGTATTTCTTTTTAGCTAATATGTTAGAAAAGTTTAGTTATTTAGAATATAGTTTAATTGCAATCTTAACCTTTGTGGGTATCAAAATGCTAATTGTTCATTATTATAAATTTCCCGAATGGATTTCTTTAGGATTTATTGCTATCTCATTATTAGCTGGAATTCTTGTTTCTCTAAAAAATTCAAACTCTGAAAACAATTAAATATTTTTTTGGGCTTGATGGCTTTTTTGAAAATAATATGATTAATCAACTGTTTATCATTTTATTATTTTTAATAATAAAGTCATTGAAGATCATCTAGAGTATTAAACTTGAATCATTTTTCTTTTATCCTTTTTCATTTAATAACTTCGAAACAATAATTGTACTTAACTGTTTATATTATTGATTTATACTTTTTTTTAACATGGATAACAATAAAAAAACCTCTTCAATTACTGAAGAGGTTTTTTTGATCATTTACTTTTTTAAATTATCTTTTAATAACTCTTAGTGTTTTCACTTCAACTCCTTGAGATACTATTACATTGTAAACTCCAGATGGATATTTATCCCCAACTTTAATTTCGTTTGATTCAGTTGGATTAATTTCTATTGTCTCAATTAATCTTCCAATCATATCATAGATTGATACTGATACTTTAGAATTGTTTGTCGTAGAAACATTTATATTAAAGTTATCTGTATATGGATTAGGATATACTTTTACTCCAATTCTATTTAATGATGTAAATAAGTTTGGAGCTACAGATGAATTACAATTTGGTGCTGTAGTAGCTCTTGTTCCTCCTAAAGGACAGCCAGCATTGTTAAAAGTATCTAATTCAGAACCTAATATTCCTGGTGCACTGCCTCCAGTTGCATAAGCTTGGTTAACGGCATCAATAATTGATTGTACATTATCTTGATATCCAATATAATCCACATCATCACTACATGCATTTAATAAAGCTGCAACTCCTTGACGAGCCAAGTTGTAAATTCCTCCGCCACCTAAATTTAATGCTTGCAACAGCGTCAAATTAGATAAATTTGCTGGTGCACTTGTAAACACTGCACCGAATAAATCACAAGTAGTATATGAAGAACACCATCTATTAGTATGGTTTTTCCAATATCCTAATGTACACCCTTCAGTACCGCACACCTCAATAATAAATCTTGCTGTACAAGAAGCTGACTGACAATTATCGGATACCGTATAAGTTATAACCAACTCAGTACCTGGTTCTGGAATTTGGTATTGTGTCAAATCTGTAACAGTTACATTAACGCAACCTCCTGAATAACTAAATCCATTTTTCCATTCCTCAAATGCAATACTTGGATTTTCTCCACATTTTACAAATCTATAAGCTGGACATGTAACAGTTAATGTTTCAGCTGGTACAACTGTAAATGTTTCAGTTACATCTGCTGTATTACAAGTATCAGTCACAACAAATGTCACTGTTGTAGTTCCACCAGTACATAATTGAGGAGCTAATGGCTCACCATAATTACCTTTTGGATCACATCCTCCAGTCACACCAAATTGACTTAACCATGTAGCGAAAGCTGCATCAACTGCCGCTTGGTCTGCATAATCACATGAACTGATTATTGTGCTGTCAGGTGAATTTAATACCAAGACTGGTGCTGGTGTGATAGTAAAGGCTCTCGTTACTGTTGATGTTTGGTAACATTTATCCATTACAGTATAAGTAACTGTTGTGGTTCCGCCACAAGCATTTGGAGCACTTACTTCTCCATAGCTGCCTTGTGGGTTACATCCGCCACTTACCGTAAAGCCACCTAACCACGTCGCAAACGCTGCATTAACTGCTGCTTGGTCTGCATAAGCACAAGCACTTGTTGATGATGCAGCTGGTGCATTCACCGTTACTTGTGGTGCTGGTGTGATAGTAAAGGCTCTCGTTACTGTTGATGTTTGGTAACATTTATCCATTACAGTATAAGTAACTGTTGTGGTTCCGCCACATGCATTTGGAGCACTTACTTCTCCATAGCTGCCTTGTGGGTTACATCCGCCACTTACCGTAAAGCCACCTAACCACGTCGCAAACGCTGCATTAACTGCTGCTTGGTCTGCATAAGCACAAGCACTGGTTGATGATGCAGCTGGTGCATTCACCGTTACTTGTGGTGCTGGTGTGATAGTAAAGGCTCTCGTTACTGTTGATGTTTGGTAACATTTATCCATTACAGTATAAGTAACTGTTGTGGTTCCGCCACATGCATTTGGAGCACTTACTTCTCCATAGCTGCCTTGTGGGTTACATCCGCCACTTACCGTAAAGCCACCTAACCACGTCGCAAA
Source organism: Flavobacterium sp. PMTSA4 (assembly GCF_032098525.1). Lineage (NCBI taxonomy): Bacteria > Pseudomonadati > Bacteroidota > Flavobacteriia > Flavobacteriales > Flavobacteriaceae > Flavobacterium > Flavobacterium capsici. The sequence continues at coordinate 217,992 of NZ_CP134890.1, read as the reverse complement.
CGCTGCATTAACTGCTGCTTGGTCTGCATAAGCACAAGCACTTGTTGATGATGCAGCTGGTGCATTCACCGTTACTTGTGGTGCTGGTGTGATGGTAAAGGCTCTCGTTACTGTTGATGTTTGGTAACATTTATCCATTACAGTATAAGTAACTGTTGTGGTTCCGCCACATGCATTTGGAGCACTTACTTCTCCATAGCTGCCTTGTGGGTTACATCCGCCACTTACCGTAAAGCCACCTAACCACGTCGCAAACGCTGCATTAACTGCTGCTTGGTCTGCATAAGCACAAGCACTTGTTGATGATGCAGCTGGTGCATTCACCGTTACTTGTGGTGCTGGTGTGATAGTAAAGGCTCTCGTTACTGTTGATGTTTGGTAACATTTATCCATTACAGTATAAGTAACTGTTGTGGTTCCGCCACAAGCATTTGGAGCACTTACTTCTCCATAGCTGCCTTGTGGGTTACATCCGCCACTTACCGTAAAGCCACCTAACCACGTCGCAAACGCTGCATTAACTGCTGCTTGGTCTGCATAAGCACAAGCACTTGTTGATGATGCAGCTGGTGCATTCACCGTTACTTGTGGTGCTGGTGTGATAGTAAAGGCTCTCGTTACTGTTGATGTTTGGTAACATTTATCCATTACAGTATAAGTAACTGTTGTGGTTCCGCCACATGCATTTGGAGCACTTACTTCTCCATAGCTGCCTTGTGGGTTACATCCGCCACTTACCGTAAAGCCACCTAACCACGTCGCAAACGCTGCATTAACTGCTGCTTGGTCTGCATAAGCACAAGCACTTGTTGATGATGCAGCTGGTGCATTCACCGTTACTTGTGGTGCTGGTGTGATAGTAAAGGCTCTCGTTACTGTTGATGTTTGGTAACATTTATCCATTACAGTATAAGTAACTGTTGTGGTTCCGCCACAAGCATTTGGAGCACTTACTTCTCCATAGCTGCCTTGTGGGTTACATCCGCCACTTACCGTAAAGCCACCTAACCACGTCGCAAACGCTGCATTAACTGCTGCTTGGTCTGCATAAGCACAAGCACTGGTTGATGATGCAGCTGGTGCATTCACCGTTACTTGTGGTGCTGGTGTGATAGTAAAGGCTCTCGTTACTGTTGATGTTTGGTAACATTTATCCATTACAGTATAAGTAACTGTTGTGGTTCCGCCACAAGCATTTGGAGCACTTACTTCTCCATAGCTGCCTTGTGGGTTACATGGTAAAGCCACCTAACCACGAAACGCTGCATTAACTGCTGCTTGGTCTGCATAAGCACAAGCACTTGTTGATGATGCAGCTGGTGCATTCACCGTTACTTGTGGTGCTGGTGTGATAGTAAAGGCTCTCGTTACTGTTGATGTTTGGTAACATTTATCCATTACAGTATAAGTAACTGTTGTGGTTCCGCCACATGCATTTGGAGCACTTACTTCTCCATAGCTGCCTTGTGGGTTACATCCGCCACTTACCGTAAAGCCACCTAACCACGTCGCAAACGCTGCATTAACTGCTGCTTGGTCTGCATAAGCACAAGCACTGGTTGATGATGCAGCTGGTGCATTCACCGTTACTTGTGGTGCTGGTGTGATAGTAAAGGCTCTCGTTACTGTTGATGTTTGGTAACATTTATCCATTACAGTATAAGTAACTGTTGTGGTTCCGCCACATGCATTTGGAGCACTTACTTCTCCATAGCTGCCTTGTGGGTTACAGCCTCCACTTACCGTAAAGCCACCTAACCACGTCGCAAACGCTGCATTAACTGCTGCTTGGTCTGCATAAGCACAAGCACTGGTTGATGATGCAGCTGGTGCATTCACCGTTACTTGTGGTGCTGGTGTGATAGTAAAGGCTCTCGTTACTGTTGATGTTTGGTAACATTTATCCATTACAGTATAAGTAACTGTTGTGGTTCCGCCACATGCATTTGGAGCACTTACTTCTCCATAGCTGCCTTGTGGGTTACATCCGCCACTTACCGTAAAGCCACCTAACCACGTCGCAAACGCTGCATTAACTGCTGCTTGGTCTGCATAAGCACAAGCACTTGTTGATGATGCAGCTGGTGCATTCACCGTTACTTGTGGTGCTGGTGTGATGGTAAAGGCTCTCGTTACTGTTGATGTTTGGTAACATTTATCCATTACAGTATAAGTAACTGTTGTGGTTCCGCCACATGCATTTGGAGCACTTACTTCTCCATAGCTGCCTTGTGGGTTACATCCGCCACTTACCGTAAAGCCACCTAACCACGTCGCAAACGCTGCATTAACTGCTGCTTGGTCTGCATAAGCACAAGCACTTGTTGATGATGCAGCTGGTGCATTCACCGTTACTTGTGGTGCTGGTGTGATAGTAAAGGCTCTCGTTACTGTTGATGTTTGGTAACATTTATCCATTACAGTATAAGTAACTGTTGTGGTTCCGCCACAAGCATTTGGAGCACTTACTTCTCCATAGCTGCCTTGTGGGTTACATCCGCCACTTACCGTAAAGCCACCTAACCACGTCGCAAACGCTGCATTAACTGCTGCTTGGTCTGCATAAGCACAAGCACTGGTTGATGATGCAGCTGGTGCATTCACCGTTACTTGTGGTGCTGGTGTGATAGTAAAGGCTCTCGTTACTGTTGATGTTTGGTAACATTTATCCATTACAGTATAAGTAACTGTTGTGGTTCCGCCACATGCATTTGGAGCACTTACTTCTCCATAGCTGCCTTGTGGGTTACAGCCTCCACTTACCGTAAAGCCACCTAACCACGTCGCAAACGCTGCATTAACTGCTGCTTGGTCTGCATAAGCACAAGCACTGGTTGATGATGCAGCTGGTGCATTCACCGTTACTTGTGGTGCTGGTGTGATAGTAAAGGCTCTCGTTACTGTTGATGTTTGGTAACATTTATCCATTACAGTATAAGTAACTGTTGTGGTTCCGCCACAAGCATTTGGAGCACTTACTTCTCCATAGCTGCCTTGTGGGTTACATCCGCCACTTACCGTAAAGCCACCTAACCACGTCGCAAACGCTGCATTAACTGCTGCTTGGTCTGCATAAGCACAAGCACTGGTTGATGATGCAGCTGGTGCATTCACCGTTACTTGTGGTGCTGGTGTGATAGTAAAGGCTCTCGTTACTGTTGATGTTTGGTAACATTTATCCATTACAGTATAAGTAACTGTTGTGGTTCCGCCACATGCATTTGGAGCACTTACTTCTCCATAGCTGCCTTGTGGGTTACAGCCTCCACTTACCGTAAAGCCACCTAACCACGTCGCAAACGCTGCATTAACTGCTGCTTGGTCTGCATAAGCACAAGCACTGGTTGATGATGCAGCTGGTGCATTCACCGTTACTTGTGGTGCTGGTGTGATAGTAAAGGCTCTCGTTACTGTTGATGTTTGGTAACATTTATCCATTACAGTATAAGTAACTGTTGTGGTTCCGCCACATGCATTTGGAGCACTTACTTCTCCATAGCTGCCTTGTGGGTTACATCCGCCACTTACCGTAAAGCCACCTAACCACGTCGCAAACGCTGCATTAACTGCTGCTTGGTCTGCATAAGCACAAGCACTTGTTGATGATGCAGCTGGTGCATTCACCGTTACTTGTGGTGCTGGTGTGATGGTAAAGGCTCTCGTTACTGTTGATGTTTGGTAACATTTATCCATTACAGTATAAGTAACTGTTGTGGTTCCGCCACATGCATTTGGAGCACTTACTTCTCCATAGCTGCCTTGTGGGTTACATCCGCCACTTACCGTAAAGCCACCTAACCACGTCGCAAACGCTGCATTAACTGCTGCTTGGTCTGCATAAGCACAAGCACTTGTTGATGATGCAGCTGGTGCATTCACCGTTACTTGTGGTGCTGGTGTGATAGTAAAGGCTCTCGTTACTGTTGATGTTTGGTAACATTTATCCATTACAGTATAAGTAACTGTTGTGGTTCCGCCACAAGCATTTGGAGCACTTACTTCTCCATAGCTGCCTTGTGGGTTACATCCGCCACTTACCGTAAAGCCACCTAACCACGTCGCAAACGCTGCATTAACTGCTGCTTGGTCTGCATAAGCACAAGCACTTGTTGATGATGCAGCTGGTGCATTCACCGTTACTTGTGGTGCTGGTGTGATAGTAAAGGCTCTCGTTACTGTTGATGTTTGGTAACATTTATCCATTACAGTATAAGTAACTGTTGTGGTTCCGCCACATGCATTTGGAGCACTTACTTCTCCATAGCTGCCTTGTGGGTTACATCCGCCACTTACCGTAAAGCCACCTAACCACGTCGCAAACGCTGCATTAACTGCTGCTTGGTCTGCATAAGCACAAGCACTTGTTGATGATGCAGCTGGTGCATTCACCGTTACTTGTGGTGCTGGTGTGATAGTAAAGGCTCTCGTTACTGTTGATGTTTGGTAACATTTATCCATTACAGTATAAGTAACTGTTGTGGTTCCGCCACAAGCATTTGGAGCACTTACTTCTCCATAGCTGCCTTGTGGGTTACATCCGCCACTTACCGTAAAGCCACCTAACCACGTCGCAAACGCTGCATTAACTGCTGCTTGGTCTGCATAAGCACAAGCACTGGTTGATGATGCAGCTGGTGCATTCACCGTTACTTGTGGTGCTGGTGTGATAGTAAAGGCTCTCGTTACTGTTGATGTTTGGTAACATTTATCCATTACAGTATAAGTAACTGTTGTGGTTCCGCCACATGCATTTGGAGCACTTACTTCTCCATAGCTGCCTTGTGGGTTACATCCGCCACTTACCGTAAAGCCACCTAACCACGTCGCAAACGCTGCATTAACTGCTGCTTGGTCTGCATAAGCACAAGCACTTGTTGATGATGCAGCTGGTGCATTCACCGTTACTTGTGGTGCTGGTGTGATAGTAAAGGCTCTCGTTACTGTTGATGTTTGGTAACATTTATCCATTACAGTATAAGTAACTGTTGTGGTTCCGCCACAAGCATTTGGAGCACTTACTTCTCCATAGCTGCCTTGTGGGTTACATCCGCCACTTACCGTAAAGCCACCTAACCACGTCGCAAACGCTGCATTAACTGCTGCTTGGTCTGCATAAGCACAAGCACTTGTTGATGATGCAGCTGGTGCATTCACCGTTACTTGTGGTGCTGGTGTGATAGTAAAGGCTCTCGTTACTGTTGATGTTTGGTAACATTTATCCATTACAGTATAAGTAACTGTTGTGGTTCCGCCACAAGCATTTGGAGCACTTACTTCTCCATAGCTGCCTTGTGGGTTACATCCGCCACTTACCGTAAAGCCACCTAACCACGTCGCAAACGCTGCATTAACTGCTGCTTGGTCTGCATAAGCACAAGCACTTGTTGATGATGCAGCTGGTGCATTCACCGTTACTTGTGGTGCTGCGGTAATAGTGAAAGTAGCAGAACAAGTAGCTTGTTTTCCACAATCATCAGAGGCACTAAAGTTTACAGTCACATTACCTCCAGCACACAAATTAGGTGCTGATAAGTTTTGTAGACCTGATGTAACTAAAGTACCATTTCCTCCTGAAGCTGTAAATCCTCCTAACCAGGTTGCAAATGCTGCATTAACTGCTGCTTGGTCTGCATAGGCACAAGCGCTGGTAGAACTATTTTGAGGACAATTAATAACTATAGGAATTACAGGTATAATTGTAACTGTAACAGGTTTTATGTCCGTACAATTAGCTGAAGTTGTAACTTTAATATAATAAGTTCCAGATGCTGAAACAGCACTTGGATTATTTAAAGGTGTTGTTGCCCCAGAATTTGTCCAGTAAGTAAGTGTTCCACCTTGAAGATTACTTCCTGTAGTAACAGCTGGAAGTGTTAAATCAACCGTTAACGGTGCGCAAACTGGTGCTGGATTATTAGTTACAAGATTAGGACTTGGATTAACTGTTAAAGTTCCTGAACCAGAGCCAGAACAATTGGTTGAACCATTAGTAACAACAACTGAATAACTTCCTCCAACAGTTGCATTAAATGATGCTACATTACCTGGATTTGAAGCTCCTTGAGGCACAGTCCATACATATGTATATGTTCCTGCTGGATTTACTGTTGCAGTAATACTGACCGCAGGATCATTTGAACATTTAGAAGGTGAATTAACTGAAACCGTTGGAGACTGAACTACAGTAACTGCTGTCGGTCTACCTATTAATGTAGTACATTCTGAAATTGTATTAGTAGCAACGACGTAATAATTTCCAGCTGGCAGGTTAGACCATGTCAATGTTCCACCAGTTCCTAGCTGAGCTACTTGTACATTGGTATCATCTGAATCTTTTTTTAACTGATAACTTACTTGTGTTTCAGAATTTGCTAAAGTTATAGTTCCACTATTTGGTGATGAACTACAAAAACTACTTCCTACTAAAGTTTTAGGAGCTGGCACTGAACCAAATCTTCCTCTTGCCAAATCTTCCAAAGAAGCTGTTAATGATTGTGAATTTCTTGTTTCTGCTAAAAATGTTCCTAAACAAACACTCAAATTGAAATTTACACTACTTAAATCTATGTAACCCTCAAAGAATGATGAAGGCGGATAAGTTCCTGCAGCACCAAACTTAGGAACATAATTCCAAGATGGAGGAGAATTAACTGTATTAACATTAACTCTTGCATCTAAACCTGAGGTTGGTAAAGGGATTGGTGTAGGATCTAATGCTCCATTAGTCCATCTGTAAGCATTTATATCAGCTACAGCTCCGCCATTTACGAAGTGACTAATCATTAGAATATCACCATCAATGTGTTGTCCGCTAAATCCACCACTAGTTACACCTAACTTACCAACACTATCTTGAAGAATCCAAAATCCAATTGCTGAATCACCATTATTAGCTCGTCTATCAGCAAAGAAATATAAAAAAGTACCATCAAAATAATAACCAACATTGGCCATATTATTTTTATCGTTAGAACTATTTGTCGTCCATGCCCATTGACTTATCTGTTGCACATCTTTTGAACCTAAAGTCCAAATATCATCTGTGCCGTCAATTGGGTCAGTAATTCTAGCCTTAATTCCTCCTGGTGTGGATAATAACGTTCCCCAATCATTTGGATCTCCATCCAAAGTAATCTGTGCTGTGGAAATGTTGGAAAACAAAAAAAGCATGAGAAGTACTAGTATACCCATCACGCCTTTAGGTTTCTTTTTTGTTTCACTACAACATTCTTCTACAGATGTGACTTTGGAAAAATCCAATTTGAAACCATTTTCTCTTCTACTAACAACACAATTGTCACTACTAGAGAAACCTAAAAACTTAAATAAAGTAATGTTTTTCATAATGTTAAGCATTTAATAAATGCCACATCACAAATAGGTGTTTTAAAAATTATTGAGTAGATTTTTCAAATAGGGATTATAAAATTAACAACATTTATAAACAAACGTTAAAAAAGCTGTAAGTTTTCTATGAACAATATGATTTCATCGACAAAATGCACATTGAAGGGTAAATAATTTTTATTTTTTAATCAAACTTTAAGTTTAAGACATAAAATCAGTTAATAATTTTAAAATAAATAAAAGTTTATCGAAGAAAATATCAAAAATCTAATTTATAGGTACATCTTTTTCTGAAAATTACTGGATTAAAATGTTTCCAAATATTATGAATAGCATGGTTATCTGCTAATTCAGGAGTTCTGATACAATTTTGAATTCCTTTTTCTTTGAAACAATTGTAATATTCATTAAAAATTATAGCAGTAACTCCTTTATTCTGATATTCTGGGTCAACACCTATAAGATAGAAAAGAACTTCTTTACTGTTTTTCTTTGCTTTCAATAAATGATAAAATCCAAAAGGAAATAATTTACCCTTTGCTTTTTGCAATGCTTCTGAAAAACTAGGCATAACGATACTAAAAGCAACTATTTTATGATCCTTATCAACTATAAATTTGATGAATTCGGGATTAATAAAGCTGATGTATTTCTTTTTAAAATATTCTTTTTGAATATCTGTTATAGCTACAAATGAAGATAAATCAGCATACGACTTGTTGAACAAATCAAACATTTCATCTACATAAGGCATTATTTCTTTTGTGTTTTTGAAATTAATTGGAGTAAGTTGGTAACGTTTCTTTATCATATCTTGAACTCTAAAAAAGAATTCAGGTTTAACATTGGAAAAAGGAAACTTATTTTCGTGGTATTCTTTTTCTTTTACAAATCCTAATTGTTCCAAATGTTCTTTATAATATGGATAATTATACCACGTAATCATTGAACCTAATTCGTCAAAACCTTCAGTAACTACTCCAACTTTATCAAGATTAGAAAAACCCATTGGACCTTCAACATGGTCTAAATTATTTTTTTTGCCAAGTTCATAAACTTTTTCAAGCAGAGCTTTTGTTACTTCAATGTCATCAATAGTTTCCCACCAACCAAAACGAACTTTCTTTTTATTTTGATCGTTTACTTCATTCCAATTAATGATAGCAGCAATTCTACCAACTATTTTATTTTCTTTATATGCTAAATAAAAAGTTGCTTCAGCACTAGAAAATGCTGGATTTTTTGTTTTATCAAAAGTTTCTAATTCTTCCGCTATTAATGGCGGAACCCAATAAGGATGGTTTTTATATAATTCAAATGGGAATTTGACAAAGTCTTTTATAAGCTTTGGTGAATTGGCTTCAACAATAGTAATCATTTATGGATTTAATTCTTCAGGTTCAACTGCGTCTTTTCTTTTCTTCTTTTTGTCTTTCTTAGATTTTTTATCTTTTCCTTTTTCTTTGTCAACAGGTTTTGTGCTTCTCAAATAAACCTTTTCATAATTTTGATCAAATCGCCAAGAAAGTCCTACTCCACCATATAAAATCTCTGGAGTATCTTTTACATTTTTTGATATCGATGCATCAATTTGAATATTTTCTTTAATCAAATAAGCAGCACCAACTCTAAACAAATAATCTGCATACAAATCGCTTTTTATACCTTGAAATTCTAAAAATCCAGACCAACGCATATTAAATCCTCGAGTTAATGTAGAAACAACACCTAAGGCTTGATAGTCTGTAAATAATTTGTCAAAATAGACATTGTTAACAAAAACCCATTTAGTTCCAAAATGATTTTGAGTAATTAGCATTGCTTTTGGGCTTATAAAACTATCGTCAGGATAAAAAGGATTATTACCAACTTTTATATTAAGTCCTGCATATAAAGCAACTGCAGGAATCAATTGTTTCCAATTAAATTTTGAACTATGATTAGCATTCCAACTGTAAAGATTTGGCTTATCTTCTCTAAGGTTTTTAAAAGGATCATAAACCAAATATTTTGCTCCAAAAGTCATTTGTTTGAATCCACCACGAGTATCGTCAATTAATGGTGCTTGATACCAATCGTATTGATATTGCATATCAAGCATCATTTCAAATTGTTCAAAAAAAGCACCATATCTAACACTTAGTTCCGAACCAAATCCGTTTGCTTGATAACGCGCTAAATCGTGTTTTTCTCTAATTCCAAAAATTCCACCTTCTGCCTGAAAAACTGTTTTACCAACTGAAAAAGCTGATTGTGATTTTCCTGGTCGGTTTGAATTAATTATATCTGTATATTGTGCAAATTGATAGGTTGAACTCATTAAAAAACCAATCAATAAAAGCGCTTTTACTTTTTGCATGTATGTTTTGCTATTTTATTATCTTCCTCAAAAGTAATACATTTTATCATTTATTTAAGAAGGTAAAGCGATTTTTACATCATTGAAATTCGTATTTTTGACAAAAATTTATTTATAAAATGGAAACTGCATCAATGCCAGGATTATTAAAAACTATATTTTGGATATTTTTTATTTATTATGCTTTTAAGTTTTTAGCACGTTTATTTTTACCTGTTCTTGCAAAAAAAGTAGTTGAAAAAGCAAGTCAACAATTTGAGCAACAGCAGCAACAATACCAACAACAAAATCAAACAAAATCAGATACTACCGAAAAACCTAAAGAAAAAAAGATTGTCGGTGAATATGTAGATTTTGAAGAAATTGATTAAGCCAAACTATACCTAACCAAAAAAATGAAACAACTTCAAAAATTTTATCCACATTTACTTGCAGTAATTGGATTCGTAATTATTTCATTAGTTTATTTCTATCCTGTTTTACAAGGAAAAAAAATCTATCAATCGGATATTGCCCAATATACCGGAATGGCAAAAGAACAAATAGATTTCAGAGCCGAAAACAACACGGAACCTTATTGGACTAACTCTGCTTTTGGTGGAATGCCAACTTATCAATTAGGTGCAAAATATCCAAATGATTACATCGGAATGCTTGATGATGCTTTACGTTTCTTGCCAAGACCAGCCGATTATTTGTTTTTATATTTCTTAGGGTTTTATGGTTTATTATTGGTTTTCAGAGTTGATCCACTGAAAGCTTTTTTTGGAGCTTTAGCCTTTGGGTTTTCAACCTATTTAATCATTATTCTCGGAGTTGGTCACAATGCAAAAGCGCACGCAATAGCTTACATGCCATTGGTTATTGCTGGATTTATTCTGGTTTTTAGAAAACGATATCTTCATGGTGGAATTCTAACCATGTTGGCAGTTGCATTAGAAATTAATGCAAATCACTTTCAGATGACCTATTATCTGTTGTTATTGCTTTTAGTATTTTCAGTTTATTTTGTCTACAAACTTTACCAAAATAAAGAGCTTAAAGAATTGCCAAAAATCTTAGGCGTTTTTCTAATCGCTGTTCTATTTGCTATTGGAACAAATGCTACAAATTTATTAGCAACCAAAGAATATGCAGATTTTAGTACTCGAAGTAAAAACGAATTAACGTTTAATCCAAATGGTTCAAAAGTTACTACTGACAATGCACTTTCAAGAGAATACATCACAGAATATAGTTATGGTATAGCAGAAAGTTTAAATCTAATTGCTCCAAGACTTTTTGGTGGTTCCAATGCCGAAAATGTTGGAACCGATAGCAAACTTTATGAATTTATTATCAATCAAGGTGCATCGCCAAGTGAAGCGGAAGAATTTGCTAAAAACGTTCCAACCTATTGGGGAAATCAACCTATTGTTGCTGCACCGGCTTATATTGGTGCCATTGTTTTCTTCTTAGCGATTTTGGCTTTATTTCATGACAAACGCAAAGTTAAATATGCTTTTTTGGCAGGTGCAATTTTCTCGTTGCTGCTTTCTTGGGGAAAAAATTTAGGTTTCCTTACCGATTTCTTCATTGATTTTGTTCCGATGTACGATAAATTCAGAGCAGTTTCATCCATTCAGGTTTTACTAGAATTATGTATTCCGGTTTTAGCCATTATGGGATTGCAATCCTTTTTTACCGAAAAAGAAAATCAATGGAAATCCCTAAAATTAACTGGAATTGTCACTATAGGTTTAGTAGTTTTATTGTTTTTAGCAAAAGGAATGTTCGATTTTACAACTATAAATGACAATTACTATGTTCAAGCTTATGGTGAAGAAATGGGAACTGCTTTTGTAAATGCTTTAAAAGAAGATAGAGCAAGTTTATATTCAGCTGATTTATTGCGTTCTGGTTTCTTTATGTTGGTGGCTTTTGGAGTTTTATGGAGTTACTACAAAGGTAAATTAGCTCAAAATACGGCTATTATCATTATTGGAATTTTCATGGTTGGCGATTTATTTTTTGTAGATAAAAACTATGTAAACAAAGAAGATTTTGTTAGCGCTCGCGAAGTTGACGAACCTTTTCAAGCTACAGAAGCTGATATGGCAATTCTGCAAGACACAACGCATTATCGTGTATTTGAAGTTTCTGGAAATATGAGTAGCGCACGTGCTTCTTTTTTCCACAAATCGATTGGTGGTTATCATGCTGCTAAACCAAGAAGAATACAACAATTATTTGACTATCAAATTGCCAAAAACAATAAAGAAGTTTTGGACATGTTGAACATCAAATACATCATTCAAACCGACGAAAAAGGTCAAGAATTCCCAACTATGAATCCAGATGCAAATGGTAATGCATGGTTTGTAAAAGAAGTGAAAATGGTTAATTCAGCTGATGAAGAAATGAAAGCTTTGGATAAATTGGACAGCAAAAATGTTGCAATAAAAAACAAATTTCCAGATAGTGGAATTTTTAAAGTATTACCAAAAAAAGATCAAATATTTACCAAAGACAGCTTAGCAACAATCAAGCTCGATTTATATAAGCCAAACCATTTAAAATATACTTCAATTAACTCAAATAATGGTTTTGCTGTTTTCTCTGAAATCTATTATCCAAAAGGTTGGAAAGCAACTATTGACGGAGAAGAACGTCCAATTTACAGAGTAAATTATACTTTACGTGGATTAGATATTCCAAAAGGAAAACATACCATCGAATTCAAATTTGAACCTGAAGTTGTAAAAACTGGAAGCACAATAACATTATTTAGTTCAATTGGAATGGTATTATTAATTATTGGTGGCGTTTATTTTGAACAAAAAGGCAAGAAGAAAGAGTAAATGTCTGAACCAAAAAAACTTTTAATCATAACCTATTATTGGCCGCCAGCTGGTGGACCAGGAGTACAGCGTTGGTTAAAGTTTGTCAAATATTTACCCGATTTCAATATTCAACCGATAGTTTACATTCCTGAAAACCCAACCTATCCAATTATTGATAAAGGTTTGGAAAGCGAAGTTTCTAATGAAACCATTATTCTAAAAAACAAAATCAAAGAACCTTATGGTTTTGCCTCATTTTTTGGAAAAAACAAAACCAAAAAAATCAGTTCTGGAATTATTCCGAATAAAAAGAAGCAATCGTTTTTAGAGAAAACTTTGCTTTGGATTCGTGGAAATTTATTCATTCCCGATGCTCGTTTTCTTTGGGTAAAACCTTCGGTAAAGTATTTGAAAAAATATATTGAAGAAAATAATATTGATACCATTGTCACTTCTGGTCCGCCACACAGTTTGCATTTGATTGGATTACAATTGAAGAAAGATTTGGGAGTAAAATGGTTTGCCGATTTTCGCGACCCGTGGACAACGATTGGTTATCACAAAGCCTTGAAACTTTCATCTTATGCCGAAAAAAAACACAAAGCTTTAGAATCAGCAGTTTTAAATGCTGCCGATACCATATTAGTTACCAGTAAAACTACAAAAACCGAATTCCAAGAATTGACTTCAAAACCTATTGAAGTTATTACCAACGGTTATGATGTGGAAAAAGTAACCAAACGACCACTCGACGAAAAGTTTACTTTGGCACATATTGGTTCTTTTCTTTCTGAACGAAATCCGAGAATTTTATGGAAAGCATTAAGCGAATTGATTAAAGAAAATAAAGACTTTAAAAATGATTTTCAATTAAAACTCATTGGTGCCGTTAGTCAGGAAGTTTTGGATACGATTTCAGAATTTAAACTCAATGATTATGTGTTGAATTTAGGTTACGTTTCTCATCAGGAAGCCATTGAGCAACAAAGAAAATCGCAAGTATTATTGTTAATTGAAATCAATTCAGAGGAAACTAAGAGCATAATTCCTGGAAAAGTATTTGAATATATGGTTTCCGAACGACCAATAATTGCGCTTGGACCTGAAGGTTCTGATTTTGCTGAAATTATTACTACTACCAATACAGGCGTTTTCTTTACCTATGATGAAAAAGAAAAACTAAAAACAGTACTTTTGAATTATTACGAATTGTATCAAAATAACAACCTGAAAGTACATGCTGTTGGTTTACAACAATATTCCAGAAAGAATTTAACCGAACAATTAGCGAAACTTGTAACTCGTAAATAACTTATGGGAATCGTCGTCAACCAATCTATCAAAAACACTATCATTACCTATATAGGTTTTGCTATTGGCGCGGCAAATACATTGTTTATGTATCCACATTTTTTGGGTGCTAAGTTTTATGGATTAACTGGTTATTTGCTCTCATCAGCCAATGTTATTTTTCCATTGATGGCATTTGGTGTTCACAATACGTTGGTGAAATTCTTTTCTCATTATAAAACTGAAAAAGAAAAAAGTCAGTTCCTCAGCTTTGTGATGTTTTTGCCTTTACTTGCAATTATACCCATTTTTATCATTCAGTTTCTTTTTTATGATGGGATAGCAAGTTTTCTATCCAAAGAAAATCCAATAGTATACGATTACGTTTGGCAAATTCCAGTCATTGGATTGTGCATGGGTTATTTTGAGATATTCTATGCTTGGGTAAAAGTTCACATGCAATCTGTTTTTGGCGGTTTTGTTAAAGAAATTGTACTTCGAGTTTTGATTACTATTTTCCTTTTTGCGGTTTATTTTGATTGGATTACGGTATATGAATTCATCATTGCTACAATGCTAATCTATTTTGCAAGTATGTTGATTATGCTTTTTTATGCCAATAAAGTTCAACGCATCACATTTGATTTGGTTATTCCTCACAATGCTAAAGCTATTTTTACGTATTCCGCTTTTATCATTCTTTCAGGAAGCGTTGCTAATATGTTACTCGATATTGATAAAACAATGATTAATCAGTATATAAAGATTGAAAATATTGCTTATTATTCGGTAGCGGTTTTTATGGCAATAGTAGTTTCGGTTCCAAGTCGTGCGATGCATCAAATTACGTATCCTATTACGGCAAAATTAATGACTGAAAACAAACATGACGAACTAAATGATTTGTATAAAAAAACATCCATTACACTTCAAATTGTTGGCGGATTAGTATTGGTTGGAATCTTGGTAAACCTCAACCAGATTTATACTTTTTTACCTTCGAGTTACCGTGATGGTATTTTTGTGGTTTTTGTGATTGGATTGTCTAAATATTTTGATTTGATTTTAGGAAACAATAATGCCATAATTTTCAATTCAAAGTATTATAAAGCAGTTTTATTTTTGGGATTATTATTAGCCTTTTTTGCTATAACGCTCAATATGTTGTTCATTCCTCGATTTGGAATTAATGGTGCTGCTTTAGCAACGTTGATTTCAATAACATTATACAGTTTGGCGAAACTATTATTTGTAGTAACCAAAATGAAACTCTATCCGTTTACTTTAAAAAACCTTTATGCTTTAATCATTGGGCTAATTTGTTTTTTTGTTTTCTATTATTGGGATTTTCCTTTTCATCCATTCATAAGCATTGCACTAAAATCTGTTTTGGTTACTGTTCTTTATGTTGGTCTAATTTATAAAACCAATCTTTCTGAAGAAATTAATCAAGTGATTAAAAAAACTTGGAAAAAATTGACATAAAAAAAAACCACTTCTTGGGAAAGTGGTTTTTCAAACATTGTTTGATTTTTTGTTTTTGACGTTTTATTATTAAGTAAGTACCTTATTTTCTAAAATCATTTCTGATTACTTAGTAAAAGTAAATTGTTTATCTCTCTGAATATCAAATACTCGATGTTCTGCTATAATTCTCGATAAATAAACTCTCAGTTGTCGTTTATCGATGTTTTTCATTCAAAATCAACTGCTTAATGTAAACTAGCCGACATTTCCTTTTTTACATTTTTGTAACTTTGATAAAATTGAAAAACAAAAGCTATGAAAAAATTAATTCTTCTATTAATGTTTTTTACCTTTTTCACTTCATGTGAATCTGAAGGTAAACTAACCGAAAATCCAGTTAATACTGAATTTGATATCAATCAGGCAGTACTGAAATTTAGTGGTACATTACAACCTACGTCTGGGATTTCTGGTTCTGGAATGGTAAAGATTTACCAACAAAACACAACTTATTATCTTAGACTTGATAATTATACTATTGAAAATGGTCCTGATTTGAAAGTCTATTTATCAAAAAATGATACACCTTCCGACTTTGTGAATCTTGGCGCTGTAAATCCTGATAACACTTATACTATTCCATCGCAAGTAAATCTTGCCGATTATCCATATGCTTTAATTCATTGTCAACAATACAATCATTTGTTTGCAGTTGCTGCTTTACAAGAAAATTAAACTATTATGAAAAAATCAATCCTAACTATTTTATCAGTCTTTATCGGAGTTCAAATTACATATAGTCAAGGTTGCAGCGATGCAGGAATTTGTTCTATAGGGAATAGTTTCACAACCGAAAAAACAACTAAAAACCTCATAGAAACAGGCGCTGTTTATGGCGTTGGCGATGCGGACGTAACTTCAGTAACTGGTTATATAACTTACTCTAGAGAATTTACAAAATCGTTTGCTATGAGTGTAAAAGTAACCTATTTTAATGCCAAAGGTGATTTTGGAACGCGAGGACAATTTGGTGATGCTTATTTAATTAGTAATTATAAATTTGCTGAAAAAGATCAAAAACAATGGAGTGCTTTGGCTGGTTTTAAATTTCCGTTCACAACTGCTAATGCTAAAATTAATGATGTTCCGTTGCCAATGGATTATCAAGCCAGTTTGGGAACATTTGATTTAATTCTGGGAGTAAATTATAATATCAAGCAATGGGATTTTAATGCTGGTTTGCAACTGCCTGTGTTCAATAATAATAAAAACTCCTATTTTGCTGAATATTCTGGAACTGATGATTTTAACTCTACTAATTTATTTGAGCGTAAACCCGATGCATTATTTAGAGCAACTTATACCTATGCTACTTCAAATAAAAAATGGAGTTTCAAACCAAACGTTTTATTCATTTATCATTTAGGTGAAGATATTTATGAAAATATTTTCAGCAATAGAGAAACCATTAAAAATTCGGATGGTTTAACGCTTAACGGAAATCTAATTACTATTTATCAATTGAATTCAAAAAGTTCTTTAGAGCTTTCTTTGGCTACTCCATTTGTTGTTCGTGATGAAAGACCTGATGGTTTAACTCGTGCATTCACCGCAGGTGTTACTTATAAAATAAGTTTCTAATTTTTGATTTATCACATAAAAAAAAGCCTGCTAAAATAGCAGGCTTAACTTTTTTAACCAAAAAACATTTATTCAATAACAAGTAATGATTTGTTTACTGTTTCTTTTACAGTAACTAACTTAACTATATAAACTCCTGTTTTCAAATTTGAAGTATCAATGCTGATAGACGTTTTCACTTCAGCCAATACATTAGAATCAAATAATGAACTTATTAATTGACCATTCATGTTATAAATCATCACTTTTGCTGTAGTATTGTAGTTCATCATAAACTCAATAGTTGATGCCGCTCTAGATGGATTTGGATACATGTCAAATTTTGTTACTACTTGAGATAATGCTTCCGCTTCTGCTCTATTAGTTGGACATGGACAAGCTAAATACCCTAAATTCATTGTTCCACCATCATAATTATTATTCACTGCATCAAGTGCTCCATTAATTTGTGAAGCAGTATAAGGAGAAGTTCCACCTCCTAAAACAGTATTAGCAATATTCAATAATTGAGTAACTGTCATTCCTATAAAAGTACCTGAAGTAACAACCAAACTACCTAGTGGAGTTGATGATGATGAGAAATTAGGATTAGCAGCATCAAAACCTAAGCTAAGTGTCAAAGCAACTGTTTGTCCTGCTAAAACATTTGAATATGCATTACTTGAAGGATTAACCAATGTACCAGGATTTAATGCTCTAGGTGTAGAACCTGAAGGTAAGAAGTTTTGAACAGCAGTAGCTGATGTTAATCTTAAGAATCTAGTTCCTGAACCAATTGTTAACCCTGTTGGGAAAGCTGTTGCAAAATTATTTTTCACATAACAACCCCAGTTATTACCAGCACATTTAGCACCATAACCACCTTGAGTAACTGTTGTAAATCCTTCACAAGTTAATAAAGTAATCGTTACTTGAGCAGAAGAAACACAACCATTAGCATCAGTAACTGTAACTGTCCAAGTACCTAATGGTAACTGAGCAGTAGCGCTAGTTTGAACTGGATTTGTATTCCAAGAATATGAATAAGGTGCTGTTCCTCCACTCGGAGTAGCTGTTGCAGAACCATTTCCGCCAACACATACAGCTTGTGAAGTTGTAGTTCCAATTGCAACAGGACTTGGTTGACCTACAGATACACTAACATTAATAGTACAACTGTTATTATCAGTAATAACCGCTGTGTAAACAGTATTAGCCATTAAATCATTTCTTGTGAAAGAAGTGCTTCCGTTACTCCATAAAATAGTGTAAGGTGCCGTTCCTCCATTTGGAGTAATTGTTGCAGAACCATTAGCTACACCATAACATAAAGCATCATTAGTAGAAGATGAATATCCTAACAATGTCGGCTGATTTACCATAACTGATTTTTCAACTGAACATTGGTTACTATCTGTAATTATAACAGTATAACTTCCTGCAGTCAATCCTGTGATGGTATTAGCTGAACTTCCTGTTGACCAAAGAACAGTATAAGGTCCTACTCCACCAGCAATGTTTGAAACTGAAGCTGTTCCATTTGAACCTCCAAAACAAGAAACTGGAGTTGAGCTTGTAGTAGCTGTAATTAAACTTGGTTGTCCAATTGAAAATGTGTTTGAACCCGAAGCCATTTGATTATTTGAATCTGTTACAGTTACTGTATAACTTCCTGCTCCTAGTCCGTTGAAAGTATAGGTAGTTTGATTAGTAGCTCCAGAAGCAGATCCGTTGTTTAACATATAATAATAAGGTGGTACTCCGCCAGTAACAGTTACATCAACGTGACCATTTTGTCCACCATTACAAGTGACATCAGAACCTACAATTAAACCAATTCTGAAATTAGTACAATCTAAATAACCATTGTCAATGGTTCCATTATCATAGTTTTCGTTGATAGCAGTTGCCGTAGCATTTATTTGAGATGGTGTATACGCTGAAGAACATCCTCCAATAACATTATTTGCCAATTGTAAAAACTGTGCAACTGTCATCCCAGCATGTGGACCTTGAAGAATTACTAAAGAACCAAAGCTATTTGCACTAGCCGAAAAGTTTGGATCATAAGCATCGAAACCTAATGCTAAAGTAACACCAACTAGTTGAGAAGCTAACGTATTACTAATAGAACCTCCTGGGTTTACACTTGCTCCAGATAATACTGCAGGTGTTCCTCCTGAAGGTAAAAAGTTTTGAACCGCTAACGAAGATGTTAAGGTCAAAGTGTTACTACCACACCCAATGGTTAAACCATTCGGGAATGCAGCAGCAAAGTTTGCATCACGGTAACAACCTGGGTTACCTCCATTACATACAGTTCCCCAACCACCAATGGTGAATGTTTTGAACTGACCTGCACAACCATTTTGCGCTGATGTATTTGCAATCATCCCCACAATAGCAAATACGATACTTAAAAGTAATTTTTTGTTCATTGTTTAATAAATTGTTAGTTAATTGATATAATTAACCTGTTTTTTGGGGGCACAAACCAGATTAATTTCTTCTGCAAAATTATTTCACATTCCATGAATGGGTACCATTTATCGATGAAATACATAAAAAAACGTCAGTAGCACTAATTTTATAATTTTTTGTAGATTATCGATAAAAAAGAGCAGTTAAACGGTGCTGTTTAAAGTTATTCTTATAAATAAACTAGGATTTTCTCAGTTTTTAATCAAAAAAACAAACCCTTTCTAGCTGGAAAGGGTTTATTTTTTATGATCTAGAAAGAAATTATATTCCCGCTACTGCTTTAATCTCATCTATTATGCGTAACGCTAAAGCATCTGCTGATTCTTGTGTTTGTGCTTCGGTATATATTCTAATAATTGGTTCGGTGTTTGATTTTCGAAGGTGTACCCAATTGTCTGCAAAGTCAATTTTTACGCCATCTATGGTATTTATTTCTTCGTTTTTGTATTTCTCAGTCATGGCTACTAGAATGGCATCTACATCTATTTGAGGTGTTAACTCTATTTTGTTTTTGCTCATGTAGTATTGTGGATAGCTAGCTCTAAGCTGTGCAACGGTCATGTCTAGCGATGCTAAATGGGTTAGAAATAAAGCCACACCTACTAAACTATCTCGACCATAATGGCTTTCCGGATAGATGATTCCTCCATTGCCTTCGCCGCCGATGATGGCATTGGTTTTTTTCATCAGTTCTACTACATTCACCTCGCCTACTGCACTTGCCTGATAGCTTCCGTTGTGCTTGTTGGTGATGTCGCGTAATGCTCTTGACGATGACATGTTAGAAACTGTGTTGCCTGGTGTTTTACTTAACACATAATCAGCGCAGGCTACTAATGTATATTCTTCACCAAACATTTCTCCATCGTTTGAGATGAATGCCAAGCGGTCAACATCGGGGTCAACTACAATACCAAAATCAGCTTGTTCTTCAACTACTAATTTGCAGATGTCGCCCAAGTGTTCTTTTAATGGCTCTGGGTTGTGTGGAAAATGTCCGTTTGGTTCGCAATAAAGTTTGATGCATTCTACCCCTAATTGTTCTAATAGTTTTGGGATGATTACTCCTCCTGATGAATTGACACCATCTACTACTACTTTGAACTTGCGTTTAGCAATTGCTTCGGCATCTACTAATGAAAGGTTTAATACTTCGTCAATATGAATATCCATATAGGCATCGTTGGCAAATACTTCACCTAAATCGTCTACTTCAGAGAAGTTGAAGGATTCGGATTCGGCAATTTCTAGTATTTGTTCGCCTTCTTTACCGCTGAGGAATTCGCCTTTGTTGTTGAGAAGCTTTAGTGCATTCCATTGTTTTGGGTTATGGGAAGCGGTTAGTATGATTCCGCCGTCAGCTTTTTCTAGTGGAACGGCTATTTCTACGGTTGGGGTTGTGGATAGACCTAAATCGATGACGTCTATTCCTAGTCCTACTAGTGTGTTGACTACCAGGTTGTGTATCATTGGTCCTGAGATGCGCGCATCGCGACCGATGACTACTTTTAGTTTTCGGTTTTCGTTGAAATTGTTTTTCAGGAAGGTTCCATAGGCAGAAGCGAATTTTACAGCGTCTACTGGTGTTAGATTATCGCCTACTTTGCCTCCGATGGTTCCACGTATTCCTGAGATTGATTTTATAAGTGTCATTGTAGTGTTTTAAATTTTGGTTTTTGTGCTAGTGATGCAAATATAAATATTTCGAATTAGGAATTAGCTTCTCGATACTATTTTGCTACTCAAAATCACTCGAAGAGACGAATGTGTAATGAACTTGAACATACATGTAATTGAGTGTGACACATAAACATTACGATGTGACATGCAAACATTACGGTGTGACATGCAAACATTGCGGTGTGACATGCAAACATTGCGGAGTGACGAGTAAACATTGCGGTGTGACATGCAAACATTACGGTGTGACACGTAAACATTACGGTGTGACATGCAAACATTGCGGTGTGACATGCAAACATTACTGTGTGACGAACAAACATTGCGGTGTGACACGTAAACATTACGGTGTGACATGCAAACATTACGGAGTGACGAACAAACATTACGGAGTGACACGTAAACATTACGGAGTGACGAACAAACATTGTGTAGTGACAGGCAATCATTTGAAACGTACAAGCAATCATTCGAAACGTACATCAAAGAAATCGAAACGTACAAGCAAGTAATTGCAGTTAAAAATTAAAAAAGGGGGAAATCACCCTTTTCTAGTAATAAGAAGTTTTTGTTATCTTTACTTTTATCAATGAAGAGCTTATCAGAAAACTCAAAAACCATAGATAATTTTACAAAAAACAAATGATACTAAAATTTATACGCAATCTATTTATTGGTGAGTACGAAAATAAAGAAGAAAATTATATTGAGGATTTACAATCTATTCCAAATTTTAAAACAAAAGAAGAAATTTTAAATAATTCCTCTAATTCAAACAATAACACAACTCGCAAATTGACTAAAGGTGAAATTTTAATAACAAGCGTTCCAGATTTAGGAAATCTAAAAAATATTACTTTAAAAAAATGGCACATCAAGCCAGGCGACATTGTAAAAGAAGGAGATGTAATTTGTGAAATTGAAACTAAAAATCATATAATGGAATTCGAATGTCTTACCGACGGAAAAGTATTATCAACATCTGGATTGATAGGTACTTTAAAAGTTGGTGATGAACTATGTAAGATAGAAGTAATCTGAAGCTGAGTGTTCAGAATCTTGGAAAGTCGCTGAAGAAATAGAAATTTTTACAAATTAGTATATTATCTAGTTCAACTAATCTCAAGCTTATATCCTTTGCTGCGAATGGCTACAATTTTTAAATTAGGATCAAATTCGAGTTTTTTTCTAAGTTTGGAAATGAACATATCAAGACTACGCCCAACAATAACTCCTTCGTCTTCCCATATTTCTTTTTGAATTCGTTTTTTTGGTATAATCTCGTTGGGAGAAATTGCAAAAATGTGTAGTAAACGGGTTTCTGTTCCGGTTAGGTCTATGGTTGTATCCTGTGCAATAAGCTTTTTGTTTTCTGCATCAAACACCGCCGCACCTAACGTAAACCTATTTTCATGCTGACTGTAAGGTTTTGCTTTTGGCGGTTTAAAAGACAGCAAAAGAACAAACCCTGCCAATGCTAAAAAGGACAAACTGCCCAACAGGTATCCATTGTTTACGATACTATGGTTTGCTGGTTTGAATTTAATGGAAATTGTGTAACAGGCTTTGGGCTGATTTCTTCCTAAACAGGCTACAATATTATCTTCCTTGTTTTTGGATATCGCATAGCCATAGGTTACCGTTGCGTTGTTACAGTTTAAAACATTAACGATATAATTGTTTGCAAACGGAGCTTTGTCTAAGAAACGTCGGGTGGTGTTTAATAATGAATCTGGTTGAAACGTAAACTCATTCTCAAAGCGAATGAGGTATTCATCGTTTGAAATTTTTTCGACAGGAAGCACTCTTGATATACTATCGCCCGACTGTAGAAGTAGTTCGTGTCCTATTCTGCGGAGTAAAATTTCTCTTCTCGCAAAGTCAAAGTCGTCACCATCATTTCTACTAAAAGCTGCACAGATTATACAGATAAAAGAAAGCAATAGTAAACCCAACAGGTATTTTCGTTTTCCAGAAAAGATGTTTCTACCAGTAAACATAGTGTCACTATTTTATTTACAAAGTTTACATTTTTATTTACAGTTTTGAGTACAGATTTTGTAGAATAGTCAGTTAATTTTACTGTACAAACTTTAAAAGTAGATCAAACGATGTTATTAATTAATAAAAACAAAAATATGAAAAAAATCATTTATGTACTGCTATTATCATTGGTTGTGGTAGGCGGACTAGTATTTGCTAATGGAAAAATTAAAAATGAAACTTCTAAAAAACCAACTGCAAAACCACTCACAGTTGCTGAAAAGGATGAGGCTTTAAAAAAATGGGAAGCTTCACCTGATGGTATACATTTTAAAGAATGGGAAGCATCGCCTGCAGGTCAAAAAGTAATTGCCAGTTCTGCTAAAATAAGTAAGTCGATTAAAGACTTTAGTACTATGGAGGCAGTTGTAACTTCTGTATCACTTCCGCCAGGTTCAAGGCTAGGTTTTGGAGTTATGGTGAACATTAACGGCGACGATTATATTCTTGCTTTTGGTCCTGAAAAGTATGAAAAGGATAGTTACAATTTTAGCAAAGATTTTGAGCATTTACACAAGCTGAAAGTGAACGACACCATAGGTGTAAGAAGTCATAATATATCAAAAGCGCCTAAATATTCGTATCCAATAATTGCAGGTGATTATATAGAACAAGACGGTAAAATTATATATGAACGCCCAATTAACAAAGATGGATGCTAAGAAGATATATTTTATATTTGTTAACTTACCGCTACTATTATAAGTGGCGGTAATTTTAGCAGTAAAATAATGCTGACTCTGTACCTGTAAACAGAAATAATGAAATTAAAAATATTTTTATTGCTAAGCATTTCAATGCTGTTGCCGTCGTGCAATGGGCAAACCACTCAACAACGAGATAAAACAATCAATAATGTAAAAGAAGATGTTGTTGAAGAACTTGGAAGCAGTATAATGGTCGTTTATCAAGACAAAAAGAATACTTATTGGTTCGGAAGTTGGGAAACGGGAGTTTACCGATATGATAGAAAGACATTGATAAATTTTACTACCAAGCATGGTTTGCCAAACAATAGAATAGACGAAATAAAAGAAGATGCATCAGGCAACCTATACTTCAGCAGTTGCCACCCAAATTCGACTGTAGTTAAGTTTGACGGAAATACGTTTACTACATTATTAGCAATACCTACCAATAACTGGAGACTTAATTCCACAGATATGTGGTTTAGACATGCTTATCCTGCCGAGAAAGTATATCGGTATGATGGTACTACTTTGCACGAATTGCAGTTGCCTAAACCCAAAAACCTTTCCAATCCTTTTGAAATCTACAGCATCTATAAAGACCAAAAAGGAAACATTTGGTTTGGCACAAATCCATCAGGTGTATGTCGTTATGATGGAAAATCTTTTGAATGGATTACAGAAGAAGATGTGACCGAATTTCGAAACGAAGGTGCCAACGGAGTGCGTTCAATTACGGAAGACAAAAATGGTGACTTTTGGTTCAATACCGAATATCGTTATAGTGTTTACAACAATACGACATCAAAAAGTAATAAATTTTATGCCAGATACGAAAGCATTGGTGGTTTAGATGGTAAAAAGGACAGCAATTTAGACGAATATCTATCAACCGTAAGAGACAACAATGATAATTTGTGGTTTGTAACCTACCGTGACGGCGTTTGGAAATATGATGGAACGAAAATTACCCATTATGCAGTTCAAGATAATTCAAAAGACATTACGCTATTCAGCATCTATAAAGACAACAATGGCGACCTTTGGTTGGGAACTCACGAAAACGGTGCTTTTAAATTCAATGGAACATCTTTTGTGAGATTTAAAAAATGAAGAGCTACAAGTATCATTACAATAAGTAATAAATGGTTTCACTAAAATTTGTAACTTTCCATAATATTGCAAGCTGAAACAGCTTACTGTAAATAGAAATTACTGATTAAAAATCAAGCATGTGATTAGAAATGAAATAAAAAAGCTAAATTAGTCACATGAATTTCCTAGCCCATATATTTCTTTCTGGTGAAAACGACCAACTCAAGATTGGTAACTTCATGGCGGATAGCATCCGTGGAAAGAGTTATAAAAAATATCCCAAGGAAATCAGAAAAGGAATCCTGCTGCATCGTTTTATAGACAGTTTTACCGATACTCATCCTATATATCGTCAAAGCAAACACCGACTGCATGAAAAATATGGTCATTACTCGGGTGTGATTATGGATATTTTTTATGACCATTATTTGGCGAAAAACTGGAGTCGTTATTCCAACGAAAAACTTGAAGATTATGCCGAGCGTTTTTATCAACTGATTCAAAGCAAACGTCATTTGCTTACGGAGCGTATCCATGGTATGATGCCTTATATGATTGGGCGGAACTGGTTGGTGAGTTATGCTACCTTGGAAGGATTGGAAATGATTATGTTTCAAATGGACCACAGAACTAAGAATCGTGTTGCCATGCACGAATCGATAGTTGAATTGAAACAGTTTGATGCACAATTTGAACAGGAGTTTTTTATCTTTTTTGATGAATTGCAAATGGCGTGTAGAGAAAAAATAAGGATGTTGTGAAGTTTCAAGTTTCAGGTTTCAAGTTTAAACGATTTTCGATGAGGTTACACTGGTTAGTTTTTCTACTCTTTCCTACTCTTTTATTGTCTCAAAATGGATTAATTGCCGATAAAGCAATGGTGGTTTCGGCACGTGAAGAAGCTTCACAAATTGGTGTTGCTATTCTCAAAAAAGGCGGTAATGCTTTTGATGCTATGATTGCCACACAACTGGCATTGGCGGTTGCTTATCCCTATGCTGGTAATATTTCGGGTGGTGGTTTTTTAGTGTTCAGAAAAGCCAATGGTGAAACGGGTACACTTGACTTCAGAGAGAAAGCGCCACTCAAAGCCACCAAAAACATGTATTTGGATAAAAATGGAAATGTAATTCCCAATCTTAGTACCGATAGTGCTTTATCGGTTGGCGTTCCAGGTAGTGTAGCGGCTATTTTTGAAGTGCATAGAAAATATGGAAGCCTTCCGCTAAAAGACCTTTTTCAACCTGCTATTGACTTAGCTAAACGCGGCATCGTAGTAACCGAAAAAGAGAAAGCCAAGTTAGATGAATACAAAGCCGACATTGTAAAAATAAGTGGTAAAAAGACGTTGTATAATAAGACTTTTAACGTTGGTGATACTATTAAATACCTGGCTTTAGCCAACACCTTAGAGCAAATAGTAAAACAAGGCGAAAAGGAATTTTACTCTGGTAAAACTGCGAAGAAATTAGTAGAATTCATTCAGAGCAAAGGCGGCATCATTTCGAAGAAAGATTTAAAGCAATACAAAACCGTTTGGCGGAAGCCAATTACCTTTCAATACAAAGATTTAAACGTTTTTTCGATGGCGCCACCAAGTAGCGGTGGTATTACTTTGGGACAAATTATGAAAATGATTGAACCCTATCCGTTGAACAATTATGGACATAACACTACACAATACATTCAATTAATCACTGAAGCCGAACGCCGAGCGTATGCAGATAGAAACTACTTTTTGGGCGATCCTGATTTTGTTAAAATACCTCAACAAAAGCTACTGAATGATGATTATTTGAAACAACGTATGGCTTCATTTTCCTTTGACAAACCAACACCTTCAAGCGAAATTAGTCATGGTGATACTCAAATTGTTGAAAGCGATGAAACCACTCATTTTTCAATAGTGGACAGCTTTGGAAATGCGGTTGCGGTTACTACTACCTTGAATGGTGCTTATGGCTCAAAGATATACTGCGACGAACTGGGTTTCTTTTTAAACAATCAGATGGATGACTTTGTTTCTAAGCCTGGTATTCCAAATTATTATGGATTATTGGGTGAAGAAGCCAACAGCATAGCACCACAAAAAAGAATGCTGAGCTCAATGACGCCAACCATCGTAGAACGCAATGGAAAACTACTCATGCTATTGGGTTCGCCTGGTGGTTCAACGATTATAACTTCGGTATTGCAAACGATTTTGAATGTGTATGAATTTAAAATGGGAATGCAAGAAGCAGTGAATCAACATCGTTTTCATCATCAATACTTACCTGATGAAATTATGCTAGAACCCAATAAATTTTCGAAAGAGGTTATCAACCAACTGACCGATAAAGGTTATCATACCAACGAGAAGTTTGCTCCTGTGATTGGAAAAATAGATGCCATATTAGTATTACCCAACGGAAAACTTGAAGCAGGTGCTGATGGTCGTGGCGATGACAAAGCTGTTGGTTTTTAAGTAAGACTTTAAATGATTACTTTTGCGATAGTAACACTACTTTATGCCGACTAAAAAAGCATCGTTAGCCAAAATCATTACCCGAAACATTCTAAGAAGAATAGAGAATTCCATCTATCTCTTCAAGGAGCGTTTTACTGAGCGACAGTTTATTTATCTGGCTTGTGTGTTGATTGCGGTTTCGTGTGCTTTGGCGGTGATTGTGTTAAAATACTTTGCACACAAAGTATTCCTTTTTGCTACTTACGTAAACACCTATCTGAAACTTCCTTACATCAACAGTATTTTACCTATAGTAGGGATTCTACTTACTGTATTTGTGGTGAAGCATTTCCTTGGTGGACATATTGAAAAAGGAAGTTCCAAAATACTTTATGCGATTGCCAAAAAAGGCGGTTTCATCAACAGCAAACAAATGTATTCGCAAATTGTTACCAGTTCCTTAACTGTTGGTCTTGGAGGTTCGGCAGGATTGGAAAGCCCAATTGTGATTACTGGTGCAGCCTTCGGTTCTAACTTTGCCCAGAAATACCATTTGAGTCAAAAAGAGCGCGTATTGCTATTGGCATGTGGTGTTGCGGCAGGTATTGGTGCGGCGTTCAATGCTCCTATTGCTGGTGTGTTGTTTGCTATTGAAGTGGTGCTGGTTGATGTAACCATTTCGGCATTTATTCCGATTATGATTTCAGCGGCAACGGGAGCTTTGGTGGCAACCGTAGTTTTGAAAGAAGATGTATTGTTGTCGTTCCGACAAGAACAGCTTTTTGACTATCATAATATTTTCTATTACGTTTTATTGGGACTACTGGCGGGATTTGTTTCTGTTTTGTATGCCCGAAACTTCAGAGCTATTGAGGGTTATTTCCATCGAAAGAAGATGAAACTCTATAACAAAGCATTATTAGGTGCTTCGCTCCTAGCCTTATTGATTTTCTTTTTCCCAACGCTTTTTGGGGAAGGTTACGAAAGCATCAAAACATTGTCTTCTGCTAATCCAAGTGTGCTGTTAGAAAACACTTTGCTTGATGAGTACCGTAGCAAAGAATGGGTTTTGTTATGCTTTATTGGTGTCACTTTATTGCTTAAATCGGTAGCCACAGGATTAACATTGGGTAGTGGCGGAAATGGAGGAAACTTTGCGCCTTCATTGTTTGTTGGAAGTTATCTTGGGTTCTTTGTAGCTAAGTTTTTTGATTTGACAGGTATAAATACTCATTTACCCGTAGCCAATTTTACAGTAGTAGGAATGGCAGGAATATTGAGTGGTTTGTTTCATGCTCCTTTGACGGCAATCTTCCTTATTGGTGAAATTACCGGAGGTTATGACCTAATGGTACCGTTGATGATTGTTTCTTCAATTAGCTTTGCCGTATCCAAACGCTTTGAAACGCACTCTATGGATGTAAAAAATCTGGCGGATAAAGGAGATGTTTACACTGGCGATAAAGACCGAAACATCCTGTTGAATATAGCCATTGAAGATTTAGTAACCACCGATTGCAAAACTTTAACACTGGATAATTCATTGGAAAAAGTGGTTGAGATTTTCTCATCTTCCAACCAAAAGATTATCCCTATACTGGATGAAAAGAAGATTCTTCTTGGAGTTATAGAATATGAAAATGTAAAAACATACATTTACAATCCGTATCGTGTGAAGTTTACGATGATAAAGGAATTACTGACTGCTCCAAAAGCTAAAATAGCTATTGAAGACGGTATGATAAAAATCCTGAGAGCTTTTGACAAAACCAAAACACAAGAATTACCAATCCTTAAGAATGGTGTTTACTATGGTTGTATTACCAAACTGAGCATACTCGAAAGTTATCGCATCAAATTGAAACAAATGGTGATAGAGTAGGCTTATCCTCTACCCATTTTGATAAAATCTCCATCTTTAGAGAAGGTAACCACGCTGAAAACGCCGTCAATATAAATCCCTACTTCATATTCTACTTTCTGACTTGAGTGCGTAACCATTATCGCCTCTGCAATTGGGAAGGTTGGATAATTCTCTTTCATATAGGCAGTTGCTTTTGCGGGCAACTCTTTAGTCTCCACAGTAGCTGCAAATGCTTTCATGTTGCCTTCACTGTCATAATAGGCTCTTGAATATCGGTTATCAAACATAAAACGGGCTTCAAAAGTCAGCTTTTGGTCAAAGCGACCATGAAACTCAGAAAACCAAACTGGGTCTTTTATTGGGAACTTTTTCTGAAAAGCTTCCATTACTGCTATTGGTACATTATTTTCTAATCGTTGGGCATAACTATCATTAACCATCAAAAAGCAAAACAATAGTGTAGCCACCATAAAAATAGGTCTAAATACGTGTCTCATAATTTTTGATTTTTTTAAAGTTAAGGATTACTTCACAGAAAATGAAACATTTTAACAAACTTTAAGAATTTCTAAATTGCAAATATTATGGCATAAATTAATAAAATTTGAACATAAATTGTACATTTGATAATCAACCAAAAAAACTAGCTATGGCAACAGTAAACACCTATCTTACATTTAATGGAAACTGCGAGGCAGCTTTTAATTTTTATAAATCAGTATTCGGCGGAGAGTTTGATTTTATAGGCAAATTCAAAGACATGCCTGCCGATCCTAACTTTGAAATCAGCGATGAAGACAAAGAAAAAGTAATGCATGTTTCGCTTCCAATCAGTAAGGAAACCTATTTGTATGGTAGCGATGCTGGTGGCGAATGGGCACCAACTTTTAAACAAGGTAACAACTTTTCAATTTCTATTAATGCACAAAACAAGGATGAAGCCGATACGCTTTTTAACAAACTTTCGGCCAATGGTACTGTAACTATGCCTATGGAAGATACTTTTTGGGGTGCTTATTTTGGGATGTTCACTGACCAATTTGGCATCAACTGGATGGTGAATTATGACGACCCAAGTAAAGCAATGCATTAATCAAAAAAAGATAAACTATGAATCCAACTTTAAAAAACATTCTTGGAGTACTGGCAGGTGTATTTGCTGGTGGAATACTCAACATGGCAATCATTACCGTTAGTGGTTCTATCATTCCACCACCTGAAGGTGCAGACCTAACTACTATGGAAGGACTAAAAGCCGCTATGCCTTTGATGGAAGCCAAACACTTTTTACTTCCTTTTTTAGCACATGCTTTAGGAACGCTATTGGGCGCTTTTGTGGCTGCTAAAATTGGAGCGACTAACAAAATGAGATTGGCTCTGATTGTTGGTGGTTGGTTCTTTTTAGGTGGTCTTGCCAACATCATTATGCTTCCATCGCCAATGTGGTTTACTTTGGTTGATTTAGGATTGGCTTATATACCTATGGCTTACTTCGGTGGAAAATTGGCAACAAAATAAAACACTATTACCATGAGTTCTGAAGAAACCAATAAACATCTTGACGACTACTTAGACAATCACTACATACATCGTAGCAATTGGTTACGTGCAGCTGTATTGGGTGCCAATGATGGCATCCTTTCTACTGCCAGTATTGCTATTGGTGTATCGGCTGCAAGCTCTACTAGAGAACCTATTATCTTGGCTACATTAGCTGGGTTGGTTGCAGGTGCATTGTCTATGGCAGCGGGAGAATATGTTTCGGTAAGTTCTCAAACTGATGTTGAAAAAGCAGATATTCAAAGAGAAAAAGAAGAACTTCTTGAAATGCCTGAGTTAGAATTAAAACGATTGGCACAAATATATGAGCAAAGAGGTTTAAAAAAAGAAACCGCTATGCAGGTTGCTATCGAAATGACAGAACACGATGCACTTGGAGCACACGTTAGAGATGAACTGGGAATTAATGAAATCAGTCAGGCCAATCCTATTCAGGCTGCACTGGCATCTGGAGCTGCATTTACCGTAGGTGGTGTTTTACCTTTGATAGCCGCTTTATTTCTGCCATTGAAAAACATGGAGTATTACCTTTATGCTACTGCTATTTTATTCTTGGTGCTTTTGGGTTCTATGGCTGCAAAAACAGGTGGTTCAAATGTTGTCAAAGCAGTACTTCGCATCACTTTTTGGGGAACTATCGCTATGGGGTTAACTGCTTTAGTAGGATATCTTTTTGGAGTAAGTGTTTAATTTCATTTTTTCTCAACAACATAAGCTTTAATTGATTAAATTCGTATTCATTATCAGAAACTTACATTTGATAACGCAACAAATGGAATCCAGAGACCATCAAAAACGGGGCAAATCCGAAAAGCCATACGAGTAGGAAAACAAAAATCAACACTATGCCAAAGTATCTTATTGAAAGAGAAATTCCCAACGCTGCAAGCTTAACCTCAGAACAATTACATGGTATATCACAAACATCCTGTGGAGTATTACGAAATTTAGGTTCCGAAATACAATGGTTACACAGTTATGTTGCTGGAGATAAAATCTATTGTGTTTACATTGCACCTAACAAAGATTTGGTGTATGAACATGCTAAGCAAGGTGGTTTTCCTGCCAATTTAGTTACTGAAATTGCAACTATTATTGACCCAACCACAGCAGAATAAACAAGAACAACTAAACTCATTGGAGGTATTTCTAACAAACAAGTCTCATCAACAATATGAGTTTGTTGGAAGTACCTTTTTTTATCTCAAAAAGTAACAATTTAATAATCATCATCTCCGCTATTTTTCATAACTTTATAGAAATCTATAACGTATGGAAATCAATATTAACGTCATTGTCCCAATTGCGGTTTTAGCACTGCTTTTAATAATATTCTTAGTGCGTCGAAATCTAAAAGACGAGAAAGAAGTCGAGCAACATTTTATTGATGAAGCCGAAGGTGTGGAAACCGAAGACACCGAATTTAACAACGAAATTAAATAATTAAATAACTGCCAAACAAATGAACACAACAACTGTAAAAGCCTATGGAACGCCATCTGCAGACCAAGACTTAAACCAAATGAACATTGAAAGAAGAGAACCAACCACTAAAGACATCGAAATCGAAATCATGTACTGCGGTGTGTGTCACTCTGATTTGCATACTGCCCGAAACGATTGGGGTTTCACTACTTATCCTGCCGTGCCAGGACATGAAATCGTGGGTAAAGTTACCCGAGTTGGTAGCGAAGTAACCAAATTAAAAGTTGGCGATTATGCTGCCGTGGGATGCTTAGTTGGCTCTTGTGGTACTTGCTCTAATTGCCAAAAAGACTTGGAACAATACTGCCAGAACGGATGGGTTGGAACCTACAATAGTGAAGACAAATATTTAGGCGGAATGACCTATGGTGGTTATTCTCAAAAAGTAGTAGTAGAAGAACATTTTGTTTTGAAAGTACCTGCTAATCTTGATTTAGCTGCTACCGCACCGTTGCTTTGTGCTGGTATTACCACTTGGTCACCATTACGTCATTGGAATGTAGGCAAAGGAACTAAAGTTGCCGTAGTTGGACTTGGAGGATTAGGTCATATGGCTATCAAACTGGCAAAAGGATTGGGTGCTGAAGTAACTTTGTTTTCGCGTACTCCTAATAAAACGCAAGATGCCAAAGACCTTGGTGCTGATTCCGTAATCATATCTACAGACGAAGACCAAATGAATTCCGTAGCCGGAAAGTTTGATGTTATTATCGATACTGTTCCTTATGTGCACGATGTAAATCCTTATATTGCTACGCTAAGCACTAGCGGAACATTAGTGTTGGTAGGTTATCTTGGCGGATTAGAACCTGTGCTTAATACGGTTCCAATGATTATGGGACGTAAATCGGTAGCGGCATCCTTGATTGGTGGTATTGCTGAAACTCAAGAAATGCTAGATTTCTGTGGTAAACACAACATAGTTTCCGATATTGAAATCATTAAAATGCAAGACATCAACAATGCCTACGAACGCATGCTTAAAAGCGATGTAAAATACCGCTTCGTGATTGATATGTCTTCTTTGCAATAATTTTAAGGTTATTATATTGAGAAAGAGAAGTACTTGAGAGTGCTTCTCTTTTTTTTTTGTTAAAAATCTTTTGCAGTTTAAAACTATATCGTAATATTGCAATATAAATATATTGCTATGGGAATTACCAAAACAGATTTCTACACCGACCAACAAAACGAGCTCGCTATCTTGATAAAAGCACTTGGTCATCCTGCCCGAATTGCCATTATTGAATACATCCTTAAAGTGAATACTTGTATTTGTGGTGATATTGTAAACGAGTTACCACTGGCGCAGCCTACTGTTTCTCAGCACCTGAAAGAACTCAAAAACGCTGGATTAATAAAAGGAAACATCGAAGGCAATGCCATTTGCTACTGCATAGACGAAAACGGATTTGAGAAAGTAAAAGGTTTTTTTGAAAACATCCATCAAACCATCAAGAAAAATAAAACCAGTTGTTGTTAATTAAAAATCAATATTATGAAACTATCAGAAATAAAAGAAGTACTAAAATCAGTTGAAGCAGTAAACTTTCAGTTGCCTGATGGAACTTTTGTTCCCGAACATTTTCATGTTACCGAAGTAGGTTTGGTAACCAAAAACTTCATCGATTGTGGCGGAACGGTGCGCAAAGAAACCGTAGTTAACTTTCAGCTTTGGGATGCCAACGATTACGACCACAAACTAAAACCTCAAAAACTAATCAACATTATCGAGTTGTCTCAAAAAACCTTGGGTATTGATGATTTTGAAATTGAAGTGGAATACCAAAACACTACTATTGGTAAATATGATTTGGATTTTGACGGTCAGAACTTTCAGTTATTGAACAAGCAAACTGCCTGTTTGGCTAGCGATAAATGTGGCACCGAAAAACCTAAAGTAAAACTATCTGAGCTTACTGCTGATGCTTGTTGCACTCCAGGCGGTGGTTGTTGTTAATTAGTAGCTTATATGAAAACACAAACAACTCAACTAACCCTTTTTCCTGAGCTTAAAAAAACTATTTCGAGTTTAGACATCAGCGCTATATCATCGGAGCGCAAAGCCATTTTGCAACCGCTTATTGATTACATTCAAGTTAAAGTAGATACCAAAAAAGAGATCAGGCTCAATTTGATTTGCACACACAATTCCCGACGCAGTCATTTGTCTCAAATTTGGGCACAAACCGCTGCGGCTTATTATAATATTTGTAATGCCTATTGCTATTCTGGCGGAACTGAAGCCACGGCTATGTTTCCAATGGTAGCTACTACGCTCAAAGGTCAGGGGTTTGTTATCCACAAGCTATCCGAAAATGCCAATCCGGTGTATGCTGTTAAATTCACGGAAAGTGGACACCCGATTATCGCTTTTTCTAAAAAATATGACGATGATTTTAACCCAAAAAGCCAGTTTGCTGCCATCATGACTTGCTCGCAAGCGGACGAAGGTTGTCCGTTCATTCCTGGTGCCGAAAAAAGAATTCCCATTACTTACGATGACCCAAAAACGTTTGATAACACACCACAACAAGCCGAAAAATACCTTGAACGCAGCATCCAAATTGCTACCGAAATGTTCTATGTCTTTTCTCAAATAAAACAATAGTTATGTCTGCCAATAACTGCACGCCAACACACGAACGCAAAAAGCTGAGCTTCCTTGACCGCTATTTAACCCTTTGGATATTCCTTGCTATGGCAATTGGCGTTTCCATTGGTTATCTGATGCCCGAAAGCAGTGGTTTTATCAACTCGTTTTCAAGTGGTACTACCAACATTCCGTTGGCTATTGGGTTAATCCTGATGATGTATCCGCCGTTGGCAAAGGTGAAGTACGAACAAATGGGTAAAGTGTTTAAAAACCTTAAAATACTAACGGCTTCCTTGGTACTCAACTGGATTGTTGGCCCAATACTAATGTTTGCCCTTGCCCTGCTCTTTCTGAGTGGTTATCCCGAATACATGATTGGATTAATCCTCATTGGCCTTGCGCGTTGCATTGCCATGGTAGTGGTTTGGAACGACCTTGCCGATGGTAACCGTGAGTATGGCGCGGGATTGATAGCGCTCAACAGCATTTTTCAGGTGCTGCTCTACAGCGTTTATGCCTATTTGTTCATCACCGTTTTGCCTCCTTATTTTGGGTATACCGGTTTTGAAGTCAACATCAGTATTGGGCAAATTGCCGAAAGTGTTGGCATTTATCTGGGTATTCCTTTTGCATTGGGCATCATCAGCCGCTATGCGCTGATTAAACTCAAAGGCGAAACCTGGTTTCAGGAAACGTATATCCCTATTATTTCACCCATAACGCTCGTGGCTCTTTTGTTTACCATTTTATTGATGTTTAGCCTTAAAGGCGAATTGATAGTACAAATACCAATGGATGTGGTGCGCATTGCCATACCGTTGGTGATATATTTTGGGGTGATGTTTGTGGTTAGTTTCTTTATTGGGAAGTACTTTGGAGCCGATTATTCTAAGGCTACTGCCATTGCCTTTACCGCTACGGGAAACAACTTTGAGTTGGCTATAGCCGTTGCTATTGGTGTTTTTGGCATTAACAGTGGGCAGGCTTTTGCTGGTGTTATTGGCCCGTTAGTGGAAGTACCTGCGCTTATTGCTTTAGTGAATGTTGCTTTTTGGTTTAGGAGAAGGTATTTTACTAATTAACCTTGTCATTGCGAGCGAAGCGTGGCAATCGCATAATGCTGATAAAAACTAAACCTGACAGGTTTTAGAAACCTGTCAGGTTTAAACTTAATTCCTCTAAGTTGGGGATTTTTATTTACCACACGAAGGGATTCGTGCGGTAGCTGGGGGATGTTTGTGGTTAGTTTCTTTATTGGGAAGTACTTTGGAGCCGATTATTCTAAAGCTACTGCCATTGCCTTTACCGCTACAGGAAACAACTTTGAGCTGGCTATAGCCGTTGCTATTGGTGTTTTTGGCATTAACAGTGGGCAGGCTTTTGCTGGTGTTATTGGCCCGTTAGTGGAAGTACCCGCACTTATTGCTTTAGTGAATGTTGCTTTTTGGTTTAGGAGAAGGTATTTTAGGGATTAGCGCGATACATAACTATCCTACAATATTATTTACCACACGAAAGGATTCGTGCGGTAGCGGGGGAATGTTGCTTTTTGGTTTAGGAGAAGGTATTTTACTAATTAACCTTGTCATTGCGAGCGAAGCGTGGCAATCGCATAATGCTGATAAAAACTAAACCTGACAGGTTTTAGAAACCTGTCAGGTTTAAACTTAATTGCTCTAAGTTGGGGATTTTTATTTACCACACGAGAGGATTCGTGCGGTAGCGGGGGAGATTTTATTTACCACACGAAGGGATTCGTGCGGTAGCGGGGGATTAGCGCGATACATAACTATCCTACAATATTATTTACCACACGAAAGGATTCGTGCGGTAGCGGGGGAGATTTTATTTACCACACGAAAGGATTGCTTTGCTAGTCGCTGCGCTCGTGTCGTGCGGTAGCGGAGGTTTACTGAGTTTTATGATATAGCGCGATATTAATATTATTTCCAAAAAGAGTATATAATTTTAATGTTTGAGAGTCTAATTGTTTTATGGTACAAGTTGTGTTTTGAGCTGTATTAGATGGATAGACAATGTAAAGGGTACTAACATTATTTAGCGTTGTTATCGTCCAACTTCCTGATTCTGTAGAAGAAGTAATAGGTGTACTGTATGGATTACATAGAATAGATTGAAAAACACCAGCATCAATAAAGTTAACATCATAGGCATTATTACAAGCTGCATTTTCAGGAGAATGTAATTGCTCAACACCATTAATCAAAGAACCTTGACTAGTCAATTTCCATTTACCAAGTATTTGGATTGAAGCATTTTCAGAGGTCGAACTGTTGTTATTTGAACAACTAAAAATTAAAGTAAGAATTGTGAAAGCTAAGATTTTTTTCATTATAATTGATTTTAAAAAAGTAATAATTATTTTCTAGATTTACTTATATTTTGCAACTACACCTAATATTGTGAATTTACAATCTGTACAATTGAGTTTCTATAATTTTTCTAACAACTTTTTCTTTTGTTCTGTAAATTCGTCTTCTGATAGAATACCATTATCTTTTAGTTTAGCTAATTTTTCAATTTGGTCTAAAATTGATGGTTCTCCATTATTTTGTACAAAAACTGTTTGTTGTTCTTTTGGTTGTGAAATGTAATTTCTAACAAATTCTGCAAATTGTCTAGCAGAAGTTTTCTCAACATTATCAATTACCGCAATATTTCCAGAAGTATGAATTTTTACTTTTGCAAGTAATAAACCTGTTTCATATTGTATTGAACTTATTTTATCGAGAGGAAAATCTTCAACTTTTAATCCATAAATTAAACCTTTGTCTATAAAAATTAAACGTCTATTTGTTGAAACAAGAATTCCATGTCCATTATTATAGGTTCCTTGAATTACATTATTTATTTTTTCACCTTCTGCAAGTATTTGAGGTAATTCATTTATTTCTTTCCTTCCTAAAAATAATGATGTGTTTCCTAAATTTAGATTTTTTAATTCAGTTTTAATTTCATCAAGCTTTGAATTTTTAGAATTATTTTCATCAGCTTTGACTTGTAATATTTCTTGTACTTGTTGTAAAGTGTATTTTTTTAATTTAAATGCAACACTTGGATTTGCATTATT
Source organism: Flavobacterium sp. PMTSA4 (assembly GCF_032098525.1). NCBI lineage: Bacteria > Pseudomonadati > Bacteroidota > Flavobacteriia > Flavobacteriales > Flavobacteriaceae > Flavobacterium > Flavobacterium capsici. The sequence continues at coordinate 180,054 of NZ_CP134890.1, read as the reverse complement.
TATTTTTTTGTAACAACTAGTGCAAACTATCCCACCATCGCTCAGTTTTCCAGCGCCAAATGTTGGTGTATTCATAAACTTTAATCCCGTTGAACACATTACGCAATTATTCATATGCTTTATTATTTTATTTAAACTCTTTTAAAATGTTTAGTTTCTATTACATATATAAGTTTACAAAACTTATTCCACCAAATCTAATCAATTCCATTTTTATAAAAAAGGGGGATTTCCCCCTAATTTCATCAAATGTAAAAAAAAGTTATTTTGGTAATATGTGGTTTTCCTCATTCCATATAAAAAAACCTTCTTTTGGAGAGAGAGACAAAAAAGAGATTCCTACGGAATGACAAACTTTGGGGTTAGGTTTCCCAGGAATGACAAACTTTGGGGTTAGGTTTCCCAGGAATGACAAACTTTGAGGTTAGGTTTCCCAGGAATGACAAACTTTGAGGTTAGGTTTCCCAGGAATGACAAACTTTGGGGTTAGGTTTTCTACGGAATGACAAATAATAAATTAACCTATCAGCTAATTTGTGGAATAAAAAAAGCAGCTTTCGCTGCTTTTCTGCCCTAATACTTGTAAAAAATTTATTAACTTAAAAATTATGGATGCTCTTTTTTTATGGGTTTTGTTTTAGGACTACGCGGAGGTCTGTTCGTTCGCCTTTGTTGATGGGTACGGACAGGACTTGGGTGATGTAGCCAAATTTACTGCAGGTTACTGCATAGATTCCGCTTGGGAGTGATTTGATGTGTATTTTTCCTTTGGCGGATGTTTTGTGTTTTTTGGTGTAGCCTTCGATGGTGATGTTTACGTTTTGGAGTGGGTTTTGTTCTTCATCGGTTACAAAACAACGCATTGCGAGTGGTATTGTTGCCGGGTCGACAATGATACGGTTGCTTTGATAGGTTTTGTAGAAGACGCTGTCTGTTTCTTTTACGATGATTACAAATGTATCCATAGTGTCTTCGAGCAGTGTGTCGGTGTTTTTGAAGATTTGTTTTAAATCGTTGGTTGCATTTTTTCTTTGGGTTATTCCTTCTCTTGGTTTTGCGATTTTGGCATTGAAGGAATTGACAAGGTTGATTGTTTCTGCTAATGATGCTGGTGTTACGCCATAGTCGGCAAGGTCGCCAATGTTTTCGTCGGCTCTTTGGGTGATTAACTCGGCTGCATCGACGATGTCTTCGTCGGGCATTTTTTGCAGTGTTGACAATGTGAAATTCATGCTGTCGCGCAGGATTAGGTTACTGGTGTTGACAGCGAAAGAACGTATTTTACCGGCAAGGATGAAGCAGGTGTTTGCTACGTTTTCTTTGGTTGCTTCTTTGTCGGCTGCAATTCCTTTTCGGTTTTCGGATTGGTCTTTTCCGTATTCGTTGATTAGCTCGAGGTTGTGTTCGAGTTGGGATAATGCGGCATCCATTTGTGGCATTTGTGCCAAGGTTGCTGGGTTTGCATCTCTAACCGTGTCTTTTACGGCTTTGTACATAGCGCTTTTTCTAAGATATCTACGATTCATAGTTGTAGGTTTTTAAAAGATTAATATTAAAATGATAGATTTGGTGGTGTAAAATTAGGCAAAACTGTTAAATAGCAAAATATAATTCAGTTTTTTTGTAGTCTTGTTGATTATATGATAATGTAGTTTGTCGAGGAAGTTTTATTTTGTAAGGTTTTGTAGGATAAAAATATTTTTTGGGTAGTGATTTATTTTAATATAATTTTCTTACGGAATATTTTGGTTTCAGGTTTCAAGTTTCAAGTTTCAAGTTATTTTTTTTGAAATTTGATGTCATTTCTTTAGTGTTTGATTCAATTTCTTTGCTGTTTGATTCAATTTCTTTACTGTTTGATGCTATTTCTTTACTGTTTGATGTCATTTCTTTACTGTTTGATGCAATTTCTTTACTGTTTGATGTCATTTCTTTAGTGTTTGATGGCATTTCTTTAGTGTTTGATGTCATTTCTTTACTGTTTGATGGCAATGTTTTACTGTTTGATGCCTCCCCTAACCCCTCCAAAGGATGGGAATTTTTTGAGTTTAGGAGTTTATGAGGTTAAATGGTTAGAAGAATTGTAAAATGGGAAGTTGGAATCGGATAATTTGTTGTTATGAATTTAAAGGACAAAAAAAGGAAGCCCTAGAGCTTCCTTTTCTTTTTATCTTAAAAACAAATAATTAATTGCTTGTAAAATTTACTTTAACTGTTTCTTCATCTCCATCACCATCATAATCATAAACTACAGATATCTGTAAAGCAGTATCGCTAATGCTGGTTATTTTTCCTGAATTTATATCTCCATCAATGGAAACCGTAACTGTGTTACCATCTAAAACCCAGTTGCCTGTAGAGGTACCAAAATTTAATGGTGTACAAGTAGTAATGTAATATTCTAAATAACTTCCATCGGCTAAAAATTGGATATAATCTTTTGCGCAACTCATGTGCTCATACGGATAAGTGTTTCCGTTGGCTTGGTCACTTTTATAATACCATTTTTTGGCTAGTTTTTCTTCGGTAACTTTTACCGAATCATCAGATGAACAAGAGGCAAACAGGGCTACAACAGCAAGTGCTACAACAATTAATTTTTTCATTTATTATACTATTTAATTTTTTGCGAATATATATGTTTTTCAGAAATGTTGTATTTTTTTTAATCAGGATGAGAAAAAAAAATTTATCTGTAAAAAAAGGAAGCTTTAGAGCTTCCTTTTTTGTTGCTAATTAATTTTACTTCGTCTTCTCACCTACAAAATAATCGCTGGTGTTTTTAAACAACACATTAAAAGTAGTCAAACTACCGTAACATCTTGTAATGTATTGCTGCAATTCCACTTTTTCAGAATTATCTAAACTACTTGAATTTATTTTTTGTTCCATCACGCGCAGTCGGTCACGAACCATGACAATCTTATTAAAAAAAGTATCAATAGGCACTTCCTTGTTTTGCGTTGCCGTTCCTGGTTCCATCACCAGTTTTCCGCCTTTCCATTTATCAGCAATAGCCACTGTAGGCGAAACATCGCTCCAGCGCATCAACAGGTTTTTCAATGTTTTTTCTACTTCATAAAAACTAATCGTGTCTACTTCGTCTTCCAGTGCTTCAATCACTTCAAACTCGCTATCAATAGCTATGGTTTCCAATCCGTTTTCAATAAATGTCACCCAATAATGTTTAGAAGTTACGTTAGTCACCACGCCTACTCCATACTCTGAATGCTTTAATCTTGAACCTATGCCTAGTAATTTCATTTTTTATAGTTTAAAAGTTTATGTGTTTAAGAGGTTAAAAGTTTATTGTTTACTACTAATCACTAATTACTACTTAATTGTCTACCATCTATATTCTATTCTCTTATTTCCCCAAAAATATAAAATTCTTCTAAACTGTACCTTTAAAATCTGCTTTGAAAATTGTATTTTTGCGTTTTGCCCATTGCTATGAATCATCCAGAAGAAGTTATTGAGATTATTGGTGCGAGAGCACACAATCTAAAAAACATCGATGTCAACATTCCCCGCGAAAAACTGGTAGTCATTACTGGTCTTTCGGGTTCGGGAAAATCATCGTTAGCTTTCGACACCATTTATGCCGAAGGACAACGCCGTTACATCGAAACTTTTTCTGCTTATGCGCGTCAATTTCTTGGTGGATTGGAACGACCAGATGTTGATAAAATAGATGGGCTTTCGCCAGTTATTGCCATTGAGCAAAAAACCACCAGTAAAAGTCCGCGTTCAACAGTAGGTACAATCACTGAGATTTACGATTTCCTGCGTTTGCTTTTTGCCCGTGCTGCCGATGCCTATAGTTACAACACTGGCGAAAAGATGGTTTCCTATTCCGATGAACAAATCAAAGACTTAATCATCGAAAACTTCAACGGAAAACGCATCAATATCCTTGCTCCAGTCATCAGAGCCAGAAAAGGACATTATGCCGAATTGTTTCAACAAATTTCCAAACAAGGTTTTCTAAAAGTGCGTGTCAACGGAGAAATTCAAGACATCGTTACGGGCATGAAACTTGACCGTTATAAAACCCACGACATCGAAATTGTAATCGATAGATTGGAAGTAAACAACAGCGAAGAAACTCAAAAACGCCTTGCAGAAAGCATCAACACAGCGATGTATCACGGCGAAAATATCCTGATGGTTATAGAACACGAAAGTAATGATGTTCGTTTTTTCAGCCGAACTTTGATGTGTCCAACCACTGGAATATCGTATCCTAATCCGGAACCGAATAACTTTTCATTCAACTCGCCTAAAGGTGCTTGCGATACTTGTAACGGTTTAGGAATCGTTCACGAAATCAACGAAAAGAAAATCATTCCGAATCCGAAACTATCCATCAAGAATGGTGGTTTTGCTCCGCTTGGCGAATACAAATCATCGTGGATGTTTAAACAGTTAGAAATCATTGGAGAAAAATTCGGATTCACACTAACCGATGCAATAGAGAAAATACCTGCCGAAGCCATAGACATGATTATGAATGGCGGTAATGAAAAATTCTCCATAAAATCAAAAGCGGCTGGTGTAACCAAAGACTATAAAATTGACTTTGAAGGGATTTCTAATTTCATCAAAAACCAATACGACGAAAGCAACTCAACTTCTTTAAAACGCTGGGCAAAAGAATACATGGACGAAATTAATTGTCCGGTTTGTGAAGGTTCACGTCTAAAAAAAGAATCGCTTTACTTTAAAATCAACGAGAAAAACATAGCCGATTTATCCAACATGGACATTTCGGAGCTAATTGTTTGGTTTCAGGAATTGGATAAGCATTTATCTGAAAAACAAAAAACCATCGCTACGGAAATACTGAAAGAAATCAAATCGCGTCTTCAGTTCCTGATGGATGTTGGTTTGAATTATTTAGCGTTAAGCCGAAGTTCCAAATCACTTTCTGGTGGTGAAGCACAACGCATTCGATTGGCTACGCAAATTGGTTCGCAGTTGGTTGGTGTTTTATACATTCTAGATGAACCAAGTATCGGTTTGCATCAACGCGACAATGAACGCTTAATCAATTCACTTGAAAATCTTCGTGATATTGGCAACTCGGTTCTTGTTGTCGAACACGACAAAGACATGATAGAACGCGCCGACTATGTTATTGATATTGGTCCGAAAGCAGGAAAACACGGTGGCGAAATCATCAGTATTGGAACTCCAAAAGAATTGATGCAGGAAAACACCATTACTGCGCAATTCATGAGTGGAAAAATGGAAATTGAAGTTCCTAAAAAACGTCGTGAAGGCAATGGCAAATTTTTAAAACTAACTGGAGCAACTGGTAATAATCTAAAAAATGTTTCGATAGAATTGCCTTTAGGAAAACTCATTTGTGTAACAGGAGTTTCGGGTAGTGGAAAATCGACTTTGATTAATGAAACCCTCTATCCTATTCTGAACGAACATTTCTTTAATGCGGTAAAGAAGCCACAACCCTATAAAAAGATTGAAGGTTTAGAACACATCGATAAAGTAATTGATATTGACCAAAGCCCAATTGGTAGAACGCCAAGAAGCAACCCAGCAACTTATACTGATGTTTTTTCAGAAATCAGAAAGCTATACACCATGACACCTGAAGCCATGATTCGTGGTTATAAAGCAGGACGTTTCAGTTTTAATGTTGCCGGAGGAAGATGTGAAACTTGTGAAGGTTCGGGAGTTCGAACTATTGAAATGAGTTTCCTTCCTGATGTTTATGTAGAATGTGAAACCTGTATGGGTAAACGTTTCAACCGTGAAACTCTTGAAATCAGATATAAAGGAAAATCTATTTCGGATGTGTTGAACATGACCGTTGATGAAGCAGTTGACTTCTTTGAAAACATTCCGAAAATATATAGAAAAGTAAAAACTATTCAGGATGTTGGTTTGGGTTACATCACACTCGGGCAACAAAGCACAACGCTTTCTGGTGGTGAAGCACAACGCATCAAATTGGCAACCGAATTATCTAAAAAAGACACGGGAAACACCTTCTATATCATGGACGAACCAACAACTGGTTTGCATTTTGAAGACATTCGTGTGCTGATGGATGTAATAAATAAACTGGTTGATAAAGGTAACTCTGTCTTAATAATTGAACACAATATGGACGTCATTAAACTTGCCGATTACATCATTGACATTGGAATGGAAGGCGGAAAAGGCGGCGGCGAAGTAGTAGCCAAAGGAACGCCTGAAGAAATTATTAAAAACAATAAAAGCTATACGGCTAAATTCCTGAAAAAAGAATTGCAATAAAAAAGTCGCTTTTAAAAAGCGACTTTTTTGTTTTATTGATTTAATATCTTTTTAAATAAATCTGAAATTAATCGAGCTTCTTCTATATCAGTTGCCTGAATATCGATAGTATTCTGATAATTTTTAATAGCTCCGTCTTCATAATATTTTATAATTTTTTCAGAGTAATTGGTGTTTAACGTTACAAATACCGTAGTTCCAGAAGTATTAAAATTTAAATTAGCAGGATTAATGTCTTTCATGTTAAACTCATAAACCTTAGATTTACTGTTTTTTGGAGTTACTTCGGTACTTTTAAACAATAAGATATTATTATCCTGAATCTCCAGTGACTGCTCATAAGTTAGCGTATTGATGGTAACTTTTTTAATTGTGCTTTTGACCTGATTTAGTAAATCTTTTTTGGTACCAACTAATTTTGTTTCAGCAGCTTCACATTTTTCGATAATCGTTTCAAATAGTTTGGCAGAAATAATTGCATCTTCAACTTCAGAGAACTCAAATCTTACTGATTTGTCATAATTTTTAAGCTCTTGATTGACAACATGCTTCAAAAAGTTTTTTCCTCCTTTGGTTTGAATTTCTACATAAACATTTTTACCGCTGGTGTCGTATTTCACTAAGTTTTTTGCCAAATCTTTAAAGTTTAAAGTAAACGATTCATCAGTTGTCTTTGAAGGTGTAGATTCTTTTAAATTAATAGTGGCTACACAATCTCCAACAATATTTTGATTGTATGCCACATTGTTTACTGTGACTGTTTTAATATAATCATTAATATTTGCTAGACCTTCTGAAACATTTTTTATTTTAGGAACAGCGTTTTCAATTTTATCTTCAGCCAAAGCAATAATTCCTTTTAAAACTTTTTGCAAGTCTCTACTTTTCTCAATGCTTTCGCAATAAATTGATAAGTTATTCTTATAGTCCTTTTGCTCTGTAGCAACTAATGTTTTAACTGTTTTTAGTTTTCTTTTTGTATCCAGATTTACTTCTATGAAATCTCCTTTTACTTCAGCAAAAACCGAATTAGGATTAATGTTTGCCAAATTGAATACATAAGTTGTGTTTACCGATTTCTGGTTTGCAACTTCATCTACTGAAAACTCTAACTTGCTAGCATATTTAGAATTTTGAGTTATTTTTTGAACGAATTGTTTGTTTTCTAAAGTTACGGTTTTAACATTATTAACCAACCAATCAATATGGTCCTGAAAAGTTTTTAAAGACAATCTTTTTTCGACAATATCAATAGATACAGGAACCAATGATTTAAAAATATCAACTAAATTTCTTCCGTTATCAATGTTTTTAGCATAGACAAAAACTTCTTCTTCAAATTTTACTTTAGTGTTATCGGTTGTTTTCTTAATTACTTTTTGCTTTTTAGCAGCCAACAACTGAACCTGAATAACATCCTTGTTTGTGAAAGATCTGATGGTGTTCAAATCGATATCAGCCATATTAAATTCATAACTTTCAACAACAGATTTACCGTCTTTAATGTTTGTAAAAGTCATTTCTAATTGAAGTAATCCCGGTTGAACTTCTTTAACGGTTTGACTTATTTTAGTCTTAATGTTTTCAACAACCTGAAGTTCTGAACTAAGCTGATTTACAATAGATGAAGAAGTTTGTGCAGATGCATAGACACACAAAAAAAGAGAAAATAGAATAGTTAGTTTTTTAGCCACTTTTAAATATTTTATAGGTTACTTTTCACAAATATAGATTTAAAAAAAGAATCAAACAAAGTTCAAAACATTTAAAATCCACTTATTTGTGCGTAACGTATTTTTAAGAAACTAATTATTAAAAAAGAAATTAAAAACACTATTTAAATAAACCATTAACAATCAGTAGATTTTATTGAGAATAATTATTATAAAGCGTTTTACTAAAATAACTTGTGTTAAAACATTCTCTTTTTTATTAAATGATTTAAAAAAAGATTTACTTTAGCATGTTTGCTCTAACAATAAAAACATATTAAAAACAATAAACACTATGAAAGACGAATTTGAAAATGAAGAAGACAGAATTCATGAAAAATTAAAACAAAAAGATTGGAATGAAATAAGAACCAACGATTCTTGGGCTATTTTTAAAATCATGTCTGAGTTTGTTAATGGATATGAATCAATGGCTCGAATTGGACCTTGTGTTTCTATTTTTGGCTCTGCAAGAACAAAGCCTGATGACAGATATTATCAACTGGCTGAAAAAATTGCTTATAAAATCAGCAAAGCTGGTTATGGTGTAATAACTGGCGGCGGACCAGGAATTATGGAAGCAGGAAATAAAGGTGCACATCATGGTGGCGGAACTTCGGTTGGGTTAAACATTGAGTTACCTTTTGAACAACATTTCAATCCATTTATTGATAAAGACAAAAACCTGAACTTTGATTACTTTTTTGTTAGAAAAGTGATGTTTGTAAAATATGCACAAGGTTTTGTGGTAATGCCTGGTGGTTTTGGAACGTTAGATGAATTATTTGAAGCGGTTACTTTAATTCAGACAAAAAAGATTGGCAAATTCCCGATTATTTTAGTGGGTTCTGAATTTTGGTCAGGTTTGATTGATTGGATAAAAACGGTACTAATCGAAAAAGAAAAAACGGTTAGTCCTGAAGACATGCACTTAATCAAGATTGTTGATACTGCCGATGAAGTAGTTGAAACTTTAGATAATTTCTATAAAAAATACAATCTGAGTCCAAACTTCTAATTCATAAAAAATGCTTGCTCCAAAAAACCTAAATAACCGAACTTTATCGTTAAAACTTTTTTGGAGCATGCTTTTGCTTTCTGTTACTTCTTTTTCTCAACATCATTCAAAACTAGTTGCTGAATACAATGAAGAAAAGAAAACCATAACAGTCATGCAAGAGCTGACTTTTTTCAATCAAACCAATGATACTTTATCAGCTATTGTTTTAAATGATTGGAATAATGCCTATTCCAGTAAAAATACTCCATTAGCCCGAAGATTTTCAGACGAATTTGAAAGAGGTTTTCATTTGGCAAAAGGAGAAGAAAGAGGAAATACTTCCAACATTACGATTCTAAATGAAACTAATATGTTTCTAACTTGGGAACGAGATGAAAACTATCCTGATGTTATTCAGGTAAGACTTCGAAATAAACTTTTACCAAATGAAAAAAGGGTTTTAAAACTTACCTATATAGTTAAATTACCAAGTAATCAATTTACCAAATATGGTTATGGAGAAAATGGAAAATTTAACGTAAAAGAATGGTATTTAACACCTTCAAGATATGAAAATCATGGATTTGTAAAACAAAACAATGTTGATTTAGATGATGATGCTAATGCACTTTCCGATTTTGATGTAGTTATAAAAACACCTTCAAATCTATTTTTATCTACTGACTTAGATGAAATAAGTGTTACTGAAAATCATAACCAAAAAACCTATCAGCTAAGTGGTAAAAAAAGACTAAACTTTAGTTTATACCTTGATGAAAAAGGTGAATTCTTGAGTTTTAAAAATAGTAACATTGAAGTAATTACTAACTTAAAAGACACCAGATTAAATGATATTCAACGAGCTATTGTTATTGATAAAATTGTCAATTATGTCACCGAAAATTTAGGACAATATCCGCATAAAAAAATAACACTTTCTCAAGCCGATTATGAAAAAAATCCATTTTATGGATTGAATCAATTGCCAAATTTTATAAGTCCTTTTCCAGATGAATTCATTTATGAAATTAAGTTTTTAAAAACCTATTTGAACAACTATCTGCATTCCACTTTGCAATTAAATAAAAGAAACGAAAACTGGATTTATGATGGAATTCAAGTGTATCTGATGATGAAATACATCGAAGAATTTCATCCAGATAGTAAAATGATGGGGAATGTTTCTAAACTTAAATTACTACGTGGTTATAACTTAGTTAGTCTAGATTTTAACGGACAATACAGTTATTTCTACATGTTAATGGCTCGAAAAAATTTAGATCAACCTCTTGGAAATCCAAAAAATACTTTGATAAAATTTAATGAAAAAATTGCTTCAAAATATAGAGCAGGTTTGAGTTTAAAGTATCTAGATAGCTATCTAAATCATACTATTGTTCCTGAAAGTATTAAAGAGTTTTATGAAAGAAACAAAAAACAGCAAACTTCTGAATCTGATTTTGAAAACATCTTAAAATTAAAATCAGGAAAGAAATTAGATTGGTTTTTTGACAAAATTATTAACTCCAGAGATATCATTGACTACAAATTCAATTCTATTTCAAAAACTAAAGACAGCGTTAGTTTTACCATAAAAAACAAAACTGAAACTAATGTTCCAATTCCTGTTTATGGAATTAAAGACAAAGAAATTGTATTTAAACATTGGATTGATTCGGTTACTAAAGACAGCGTTTATACTTTTCCTCGAAATAATGCTGAAAAAATTGTAATCAATTATGAAAATATAGTACCTGAATTTAATTTGAGAAACAATTGGCAATCGCTTCGTGGATTTCGATTGAATAATCGTCCTATAAAGTTTAACTTTTTTAAAGATTTGGAAGATCCTTTTTATAATCAAATTATTTATGTACCAACACTAGAATACAATCTTTATGACGGATTTCAACCAGGAATGCGTTTTCACAATAAAACCATTTTAGACAAACCATTTATTTTTGATTTAAACCCGACATTCTCTACAAAAACTAAAAATATTTCAGGAAAAGGTGCTTTCTATGTAAACCAATACAATAGAGATAGTAAGCTGTATAATATCCGATACATAATGGGTGGACATTACCTTCATTATGCACCTGATGCTTATTATACAAAACTAAACCCAACTGTTTCAATGCGGTTTAGACCTGCTAATTTAAGAGATAATCGAAAAGAAAGTATTCAAATAAAAGAAATAATAGTTAATAGAGAGAAATCTGCATTTATTACTGATGAAAACACAGAAAGTTATCAAGTTTTTAATGCAAAATATTATAATGGAAAAACAGAAGTAACCAATCACTTTAACTTTCTTGGTGATGTTCAAGTTTCAAAAACATTTGGAAAACTATCCGCAGAAATGCAATACAGAAGATTATTTGACAATAACCGTCAGGTAAATTTGCGCTTTTTTGCAGGAACATTTGTTTACAATAATACAATCTCAAACTATTTTGATTTCGGATTGGATAGACCTTCAGATTATTTATTCGAATCCGATTATCTCGGTCGTTCAGAAACTAAAGGATTATTTAGCCAACAAATTATTGTTATGGATGGTTTTTTCAAATCCAAGCTTGATACCAGGTTTGCCAACCAATGGATGACTACTACAAATGCAAGTACTAACATTTGGAATTGGATAGAAGTTTATGGCGATTTGGGTGTTATAAAAAATAAAAATACCGACGCTAAATTTGTTTATGATAGTGGTGTTCGACTAAATTTGGTTACCGATTATTTTGAGCTTTATTTTCCAGTTTATTCAAGTAATGGATGGGAAATTGGTCAGCAAAATTATGGAGAACGAATTCGTTTTATTGTAACATTTAATCCTGAAACTTTAATTAGTTTATTCACCAGAAAGTGGTTTTAATCATATTTTTTTGAACTATTATCATTCATTAAAATAGTTTTCTGATTATTTTCTAATAATTTGGAGGTATTTAAGCCGAAAATTAGTTATACTTCATCGATTATTTAGTAATAGCAACAAATACTAGATAGTTTTTAATTAAATTTGTCTTCCGAAATATTTTTTAGACTATGACCGAAACGCTATTAAAAACCGAAATGACGTTTGAAGATTTCAAAGCCGAAGTGCTAAATGATTATAAAACTGCTCGTATAAGTCGTGAATGCAGCTTATTAGGTAGAAAAGAAGTGCTAACTGGTAAAGCAAAGTTTGGAATTTTTGGCGATGGAAAAGAAGTTCCTCAATTAGCTTTAGCCAAAGCATTTCAGAATGGTGATTTCCGTTCGGGTTATTATCGTGACCAAACATTTATGATGGCAATTGGTCAACTTTCGGTAGAACAATTTTTTGCTGGTTTATATGGTCATACCGATTTGAATTTTGACCCAATGAGTGCTGGACGTCAAATGGGTGGACATTTTGCCACACATTCATTGGATGAAAATGGCAACTGGAAAAACCTGATGCAACAAAAAAATTCAAGTGCTGATATTTCTCCAACAGCAGGTCAAATGCCTCGTTTATTGGGATTGGCACAAGCTTCAAAAATATTCAGAAATGTAAAAGATTTAGAAAAGTTCACTAATTTTTCTAACAAAGGAAACGAAGTAGCTTGGGGAACAATCGGTAATGCTTCAACTTCTGAAGGATTATTTTTTGAAACCATAAATGCTGCTGGAGTTTTACAAGTTCCAATGGTTATGAGTGTTTGGGATGATGAATATGGTATTTCGGTTCATGCACGTCATCAAACAACTAAGGAAAATATTTCAGAAATATTAAAAGGTTTTCAAAGAGATTCAGAAAATAATGGTTTTGAAATTTTCAGAGTAAACGGTTGGGATTATCCTTCATTAGTAGAAACGTATCAAAAAGCTTCTGCTATTGCGAGAGAAGAACATGTTCCTGTAATTATTCATGTTCAACAACTAACTCAACCGCAAGGACATTCAACTTCGGGTTCGCATGAGCGTTATAAAAATGCAGAACGATTGGCTTGGGAAACAGAATTTGACTGTTTGGCTCAAATGCGTAATTGGTTATTGAAAAATAATATTGCAACCGAAATTGAATTAGATTCTATCGATGAAATTTCAAAAAACTTAGTTTTAGAAGGAAAAAAAGCAGCTTGGAATGCCTTTGTTGCTCCTATGAAAGCTGAGCAAAATGAATTAGTAACTTTATTAAATTCAATTGCAAATTCAAGTCCAAATCAAGTATTTATTCAAAAAAATGCTAATGATTTAGCTGCAATAAAAGAACCTATTCGAAAAGATTTATTAGTAACTGCTAGAAAAACGCTGCGTTTAGTTGCAGGAGAAAATGGACAACAAACATTAGCCAATTGGATTAAAAATTATACTGAAAAAATTCAGCCAAAATTTAGTTCGCACCTATTTTCACAATCAAATTCAAATGTTTTAACTTCAAAAGAAGTTTTACCAAACTATAATGAATCGTCTGAAGAAGTTGATGCGCGTTTGGTTTTAAGAGATAATTTTGATGCTATTTTTTCTAAATATCCTGAAACTTTAATTTTTGGAGAAGATTCAGGAAATATTGGTGATGTAAACCAAGGTTTAGAAGGAATGCAAGAGAAATATGGTGAACTTCGTGTTGCCGACGTAGGTATTCGTGAAGCTACAATTCTTGGACAAGGAATTGGATTAGCTATGCGTGGTTTGCGTCCAATTGCAGAAATACAGTATTTAGACTATTTGCTTTACGCCATTCAAATCATGAGTGATGATTTAGCAACCTTACAATATAGAACTGCTGGGAGACAGAAAGCGCCATTAATTATTAGAACGCGTGGTCACAGGTTAGAAGGAATTTGGCATTCAGGTTCACCAATGGGAATGATTATTAATGCTGTTCGTGGTATTCATGTTTTAGTTCCAAGAAACATGACCAAAGCAGCAGGTTTTTATAATACTTTATTGGAAACAGACGAACCTGCGTTGGTAATTGAATGTTTAAATGGTTATCGTTTAAAAGAAAAAATGCCAACCAATTTGGGTGAATTTAAAACTCCAATTGGTGTTGTAGAAACGGTTAAATCTGGAAGTGACATTACTGTTGTTTCTTATGGTTCAACATTGAGAATTGTAGAACAAGCTGCTGCAGAATTATTGAATTTTGGCATAGATGTAGAAATTATCGATGCACAATCTTTGTTGCCTTTTGACATAAATCATGATTGCGCAAAAAGTTTAGAAAAAACCAACAGACTTTTAGTTGTTGACGAAGATGTTCCTGGAGGTGCAAGTGCTTATATTTTACAACAAATTCTCGAAGTTCAAAAAGGATATTTACTTCTAGACAGTCAACCGCAAACATTAGCTGCACAACCGCATCGTCCAGCTTATGGTACCGATGGAGATTATTTTTCAAAACCATCTGCTGAGGATATTTTTGAAAAAATCTACTCGATTATGCAAGAAGTTAATCCGAGTGATTATCCGAGCTTATACTAAACAAATTTGAACCAAAATACAAAAGCCAAAGCACTAAAAGTACTTTGGCTTTTTTTTAATACGTAAAATGAATTATCTATTTTGTTCTTCAGAAACTTCAGCATCTTCTTCTGCCGAATTCCTCGCTTCTAATCCCTGAGCTGGCAAGAGTTTTTCATTATAATATTCATGCGTTTTATCAACTAAATCTTGGTTTACCTGACTTAATTTACCATTAAGTGTTCCAAGGAATTTCTCTAAATCTCTGTCTGGTTTGTTAAATAAATCTACTTGTAACTGACCAATTTTTTGCATCAAACTTTCATAGGAATTCTTTATGTCTTCCAATTTGTTATAATGACTCTGAATACTTTCCAAATTACTCTCTTTCATGATTTCAAATTTTAAGTTATTTTTGTAAGATAGTGATTTTTAATGAAATAAAACAGAAAAACATTAACAACAGTAATGTTAATTGAAAATTTTCTATACTAAAAACCTATTTATTTCGTTTTAAAATAAACCATGCTCATGAAAAAAATATTTGTTTTTTGTTTAGTCTTATTGTTTATCGCTTCGTGTAAATCAAAAAAAGCAACTTCAGATTCTTTTGATTCAAAAGCTATAAAAACCGTTTCTCCAAGTGAAGTTGAATCAATTAAAAAAGACAGAGCTTTTGATTTAGGCAATCGTCTTTTAGAAACTTGTAACACTTCAAAATTTAAAGTTTTTAGTCCAAACGAAGCCACTCAAAAAGTCATTGATAATGCAACTCCAGAACGCATTTCGGCTACTTGCAAAAAGATAAACATGAGAAACGGAAAGTATCTTGGTTTGGATTTAATAGAAATAACTTTTAATCCTGTGACCGAAGAGCATGTTTTCAGATACATGATTTCTTATCAAAAAAAATTATACAAGCGAGAATTGTATGTTACCATAAATAAAGAGGACAAAGTTTCTGCGATATCTACCAAAGAAATTAATCCGAAACCTATGTAAAGAATTTTGAATTTGTTTTTTTTGAATTAGTATCTTTGAAAAAAATAACTTTCATGCAACATATTATAGACCGTTTTATTAGTTATGTAACTATTGACACAGAATCTGACCCGAATTCAACAACAACTCCAAGTACTGAAAAACAATGGAATCTTGCCAATAAATTAGTTGAAGAACTAAAATCTATTGGATTGAAAGAGGTTACAATTGACAAACACAGTTATGTAATGGCAACATTACCTTCAAATGTTAAAGAAAAAGTACCAACTATTGGTTTTGTCTCTCATTTTGACACAACGCCAGATTTTACCGGAAAAGATGTAAAACCACAAATTGTAAAAAATTATGATGGTGGCGATATTGTTTTAAATAAAAAAGAAAAAATCATACTTTCTCCAAATTATTTCAAAGATTTGTTGCAATACAAAGGTCAAACTTTAATTACTACTAATGGTTTAACGCTACTTGGCGCAGATGACAAAGCTGGAATTACAGAAATTGTCACTGCAATGGAATATTTAATCCAGAATCCAGAAATTAAGCACGGAAAAATTAGAGTTTGCTTTACACCTGATGAAGAAATTGGTCGTGGTGCCGATTTATTTGATGTGAAAAAATTTGGTGCCGATTGGGCTTACACTATGGATGGAAGTCAAATTGGTGAATTAGAATATGAAAACTTTAATGCTGCAGGCGTAAAAATTACATTCAAAGGAAAAAGTGTTCATCCTGGTTACGCAAAAGGGAAAATGATTAATTCGATGTTGATTGCTAATGATTTCATTAATGAATTACCAAAAAATGAAATTCCTCAAGAAACAAAAGGTTATGAAGGATTTTTTCATGTTACAGATATTCAAGGAAGCATTGAAGAAACCAAATTGGAATTAATTATTCGTGACCATGATATGAAAAAATTCATCAAGCGTAAAGAATTAGTTCATAAAATATGTAAAAAAATCAATAAGCAGTTTGAAAAACAATTTGGCGAAGACATTGTGATTTGCGAAATCAAAGATCAATATTATAACATGAAGGAAAAAGTAGTTCCAGTAATGTTTATTGTTGATTTGGCCGAAAAAGCAATGAAAAACTTAGGAATTAAACCAATAATTAAACCTATACGTGGCGGAACTGATGGTTGTCGTCTTTCATACATGGGTTTGCCTTGTCCGAACATCTTTGCTGGCGGACATAATTTTCACGGAAAATACGAATATGTTCCTGTAGAAAGTATGCAAAAAGCAGTAGATGTAATTGTGAAAATTGCCGAACTTACTGCTACAACTGATTTTTCTAAAACTGAAAAGAAAAAAGAAAAAAAAGGAAAAAAGAAAAAGTAATTTTTCAACAATGGAAGAAAGGAAAACTTGGGATAAAACCAATCAATGGGCTGAAGAATTGGGTAAACTTCGGGAAATTATCCATAAAACTGAGTTGGTGGAAACCAATAAATGGGGTGGTGAAGTTTATACGTTAAACAACAAAAATGTTTTAGGAATTGCAGGTTTCAAAAACTATTTTACTATTTGGTTTTGGAATGGTGTTTTCTTAAAAGATGAATCCAAAGTTTTGATTAATGCCAATGAAGGCGTTACTAAAGGTTTACGCCAATGGCGTTTAACATCTGCTTCTGAAATTAATGAAAAATTGATTCTTCAGTACATTAATGAAGCCATAGAAAACGAGAAAAAAGGACTTTCAATAAAACCCGAGAAAAAGGAAGCAATGAAATGTGATTTTTTTGAGAATGAATTGAATAATAATTCATTACTAAACGAAGCTTTTCTTAAATTCACACCATATAAGCAAAAAGAATTTTGGGAATATATGGCAACTGCAAAACAAGAAAAAACAAAAATAACTCGTTTTGAAAAAATAAAACCAATGATTTTAGAAAACAGAGGTTTGAATGATAAATACCGATAAAAAAAGTCCTTTCAAATGAAAGGACTTTTTTTATTAATCAAATATTAATTATGCTTTTTTGTTCAAAGCAGCAGTTAATTCTAAAGAAATTGCAGAACGCTCAATCTTTAACTTTCCTGACATAGTTTCCATAACTGCTGAAGAATCAGTTAACTCAACTATTTTTCCGTGAAAACCACTTTTAGTAATTATTTTATCACCTACTTTTAACGACGCATCAAACTCTTTTTCTTGTTTAATTTTCTTTTGTTGTGGTCTAATCATAAAGAAATAGATAACCACGAACATTAATAAAAAAGGTAAAAACTGATTTAAATTTCCCATAGTAATTATTTTTTTTGCTCCTTATTCGGAACATTTATAAAGGTTTTTATTTTTAGTAATTCATTTCTAGATTCTGTATTACAAGATATTGTAATAGTCTTCATAGTTTGGCCACTTTTTCCAGCTGAATTAAATGTTACTTTTATTTTTCCGCTTTCTCCTGGCTTAATTGCTTCTTTTGGATATTCTGGCACAGTACAACCACATGATGCTTGAGCATGAGTTATTATCAAATCAGCTTCTCCTGTATTTTTAAACGAAAAAATATGATCAACTTTATCTCCTTGATTAATTTCACCAAAATCAAATTCAGTTTCTGCAAAAGTCATTACAGGATATTTACCGTCAACTGGTTTTGAAAGTTCTTCTTTCTGGATTTCTTCTGGTCTAATTAATCCATGTTTCTCATCCATTCTTGGATTTGAATCATTCTCTGAAGGACCAACTTCTTTTTTACAAGAAACTTGCAATGCCAAAATGGCTACAAGACACATAAAATTAATTTTCTTAATCATATAATTTAAAATTTATAACAAACCTCTTCCTGTTTTTTTGATTTTATTTTCCATGTTAAATTCTTTAACCAAATTATCTAAAATTCCGTTGATGAAAATACTACTTTTAGGAGTAGAATATTCTTTTGCAATTTCTAGATATTCGTTAATGCTTACTTTAACTGGAATTGAAGGGAATTTTAAAAATTCGCATATTGCCATTTTTAGAATAATTGTATCTATTTCGGCTATACGTTCTGTATCCCAATTTGGTGTTTTGTCTTCATATTCCTTGGAGAACTCAGCTTCGTTCAAAACTGTTTTTCTAAACAGATTACTCACAAACTCTTTATCTTCTTCATCTTTGTAAAGCTTTGAAACTTTAAAATCTTCGCCTTCTTCAATGTGTTTTAACTGTTTTAAAATTTGAGTATTTACAACAGGAATATCGTCAATCCAAGTTAGTTTATGATCTTCAAGATATTCATATAATTTTTCGTTTGGCGCAATAACTTCAGTAAATAAATCAACTATAAATTGCTTATCGTCTTCGTATGAAGTAGTTTTTTGAAGCATGTATTTTTGATACAACAAACTCTTTTTAACTTCGTTTAATAAAATGATAATATAATCATCATTTTTTTCCCAATTGTCAATTTTTCTGTTTTTAAGCGCAATACTAATCGTATTACTTTCAGACAATTGATTCAACAAAGCGTTGTTTACAAACTTTTTGTTAGGATTTTTTTCTTCTGGAGTTGCAAGATGTTTTTTGCTGGAAGTTTCAAGAAATTGAATTTCTTTTTTTTGAATTTCTATTAGTGCCGAAATCATAATTAGATACAAATCCAATATATTGTCGATACTATTATAAAGAAACTTTTCTTCTTTTTCAATATCGTCTGATTTTTTTTGATGCATTGCATAAATAGATTGCATCACTTTTAGTCGAATATGTCTTCTGTTTAGCACTTGTAAGAACTTTAAAAATTAACAAAGCGAAAGATAACCTTTCGCTTTGCAAAAATAATACTATTTTAAAAACTTGCTATTATTTATTAGCGTTTTCTTTTTTTCTTTGCTCAATTCTAGCTTCTGCTATTTCCATAGCAGCTTGTTGCGTTGTAATTGCCTTACTATCTGCGTGTTTGAAAATCTCTAAAGTAGTATTGTAGATGTTTTCTGTTCTACGCATTGCTTCTTCTTTAGAATATTTTACAATTTCACCGTAAACATTTATAATTCCACCTGCATTAATTAAGAAATCTGGAGCATAAGCAATACCTCTTTCTCTTAAAATTTTTCCGTGAATTTCTTCTACTGCTAATTGATTATTAGCTGCACCAGCAATAACTTTTGCTTTAATTTTATAAACTGTATCGTTGTTAATTGTAGCTCCAAGCGCACAAGGTGAATAAATATCAACATCTGCACCATAAATATCATCTCCTTCAAAAACTATAGCTCCATATTTTTTTGCAACCTCTTCTTTTCTTGAATAATTAATATCAGAAACATAAACTATTCCGCCTTCTTTAGTGATGTATTCTACTAAAGTTTCTCCAACATGTCCTGTCCCTTGAACTAATATTTTTTTACCAGCTAAACTTTCAGAACCAAATTGATATTTAGCCGCAGCTTTCATTCCCATGTAAACTCCATAAGCTGTAACTGGCGATGGATTTCCTGAACCACCTTTTTCTTCAGATATTCCGGTAACAAAAGGTGTTACTTCGTGAATTCTATCCATATCGGCAGTAGTTGTTCCAACATCTTCAGCTGTAATATATCTTCCGCTCAATGAATTTACATATTCACCAAACTTAGTAATCATTTCTGGAGTTTTATCTAATTTAGAATCTCCAATAATAACGGCTTTTCCTCCTCCAAGATTCAATCCTGTAATTGCAGATTTATAAGTCATTCCACGAGAAAGTCTCAAAACATCATTTAAAGCTTCCCATTCATTGTTATACTTCCACATCCTTGTTCCACCTAAAGCTGGTCCCATAACCGTATTATGAATACCAATAATTGCTTTTAAACCTGTATATTTGTCGTGACAAAAAACTATTTGTTCATGATTATCAAATGATAATTGTCCAAAAACAGGATCCATTTTTTGCAACTCAGCTGGGTTTGTAATTTCTAAATTCATGCTGTAATAAATTAATTGGTATTTATTGTTTTTTCAAAAACATACCGCAAAATTATAATATTATTCAATAATATTTGCTTTAAATAGAAATAATTATGAAATTGTTAATAAAAATGGTTTTAACTAAAAATTCATCAATTACACATTTTTTAACATTTTAACATTTATCATTTAAAAAAGTTGCCTTTTATCATTTTTCTATGAAAGAACTTCAACACCTAAACAAATATTTTGTTAAATACAAATACAGGTTTCTTCTAGGCATAATAATTACTATTATCGCACAAATTTTCATGCTGTTTACACCCAAACTAATCAGCAAATCTTTTAAAGCAATTGAAGATTTTAATAATCAAAATATTAGCTCTGAAATTATAAAAGGACAATTAATTGAAAACATACTTTTAATTATCGGAACAGCTTTAATTGCTGGTATATTGACATTTTTAATGCGACAAACATTAATTGTAATGTCTAGACATGTAGAATTTGATTTAAAAAATGAAGTCTTCAAACATTATGAAGTACTAGACCAAAATTTCTATAAAAGAAATAGAACTGGTGATTTGATGAATAGAATTAGTGAAGATGTTTCGAGAGTAAGAATGTATGTTGGTCCTGCTGTTATGTATACCATTAATACATTAATTCGTTTTACAGTTGTAATTATTTATATGTATAATGTTTCTCCAAGATTGACTTTATATACAATTCTTCCATTGCCAATTTTGTCCTATATAATATTTAAACTTAGCAAAGAAATAAATAAACGAAGTACTATTTTTCAACAATACCTTTCCAAAGTTTCAAGTTTTACACAAGAAATTTTTTCTGGAATACGTGTTGTAAAAGCGTATTCATTAGAAAAACAACATCAAGACAACATGATTGACTTAGCTAATGAAAGCAAAACCAAAAGCATGAATTTAGCCAAAGTACAATCGCTTTTTGGACCGTTAATGATTGCTTTGATTGGTATTAGCAACTTAGTTGTTATCTATTTTGGCGGAGTAATGTATATCAACGGAAGCATTGAAAGCATTGGAACCATTGCCGAATTTATTTTATATGTAAACATGTTGACTTGGCCAGTTGCTTCAATTGGATGGGTTTCTTCGTTGGTTCAAGAAGCCGAAGCTTCACAAAAACGTATTAATGAATTCCTGAAAATTGAGCCAGAAATCAAAAACAAAGCAACCAACAGAACTGAAATTAAAGGAAATATTGAATTTAAAAATGTTTCATTTACCTATGATGACACAAATATTCAAGCTTTAGAAAATATTTCTTTCACGGTTAAAAAAGGTGAAACTCTAGCCATTTTGGGGAAAACTGGTTCGGGTAAATCAACTATTTTATCTTTAATAACCAGGTTGTATCATGTAAAAGAAGGCAAAATTACAATTGACGGAAATCAAATTGATAATGTAAACTTATTTGATTTAAGAAATAGTATTGGCATTGTTCCTCAAGATGCTTTTCTATTTTCTGATAGCATCAAAAACAATATTAAATTTGGAAAAGAAAACGCTACTGATGATGAAATTATAAAAGTTGCTCAACAAGCTGTTGTACACGAAAACATTATTCAATTCAATAAACAATACGAGACAATTTTAGGCGAACGCGGAATTACACTTTCTGGCGGACAAAAACAAAGAGTATCAATTGCTAGAGCAATTATTAAAAATCCTGAAATTTTACTGTTTGATGATTGTTTATCGGCTGTTGACACAGAAACCGAAGAACAAATTTTGAATAATCTATTTGAAATCTCAAAAGATAAAACCACAATAATTGTAAGTCACAGAGTTTCATCAGCCAAAAATGCCGATAAAATCATTATTCTTGAAGATGGAAAAATCATTCAAGAAGGTTCTCATAATCAATTAGTAAACCAAGAAGGTTATTATGCCGAATTATATTTGAAACAACTTTCTGAAAAAGAATTAAATTAAATGTTGTTTCGTAACGAAAAAATTACCATTTTTGAACATTACAGTAACATAAAATTAGACTGAAAAAAATATGAGAGAAAATGATATGTTAGAAAAAGATGAAATTTTTTCTAAAGTTTTGAGAGCAGGAAGAAGAACTTATTTCTTTGATGTTAGAGCTACAAAAGCAGATGATTATTACATTACCATTACTGAGAGTAAAAAATTTACTGAAGAAGATGGATCGTTTCACTTCAAAAAACATAAAATCTATTTATACAAAGAAGATTTTGCTGCCTTTTCAGAAATTCTAAGCGAAATGACTGACTACGTTTTACAACACAAAGGCGAAGAAGTAATTTCAGAAAGA
The DNA here is from genome assembly GCF_032098525.1 of Flavobacterium sp. PMTSA4. Taxonomy (NCBI): domain Bacteria; kingdom Pseudomonadati; phylum Bacteroidota; class Flavobacteriia; order Flavobacteriales; family Flavobacteriaceae; genus Flavobacterium; species Flavobacterium capsici. The sequence continues at coordinate 157,410 of NZ_CP134890.1, read as the reverse complement.
CACCAAAAAGATTTCAAAAGAGAATACAATCAAGAAACTAGTGAAGAAAAACCAACTTCAGAAAAAAGTTTTACCGATATCGATTTTGATGATATTTAATCAAAAAAATAAAAACCCAAAACTCTAGTTTTGGGTTTTTATTTATCCAATTCGCAAACCATTTTCCACTTTTAAATCTGAACTTAACAAAACAATATCGTTATCTACTCCAACTGAACCTAAAACCAAACATTCACTCATAAAATTTCCAATTTGTTTCTTCGGGAAATTTACAACTGCAACAATTTGTTTTCCAATCAAATTTTTCTTCTCATAACGTTTCGTAATTTGAGCTGATGATTTTTTTATCCCTATTTCATTACCAAAATCAATACTTAATTGATAAGCAGGTTTTTTGGCTTCTGGAAAATCATTTACTTCAATAATAGTTCCAATACGTATATCAACTTTTTCAAAATCACTCCACGAAAGATTATTTTCCATAAAATTTACATTTTTTTATAGTTTTTATATCAGTATAAATGTAATAAAAACAATTAATTTCCCTAACTTTAAAAAGTAAAACAACAATAAACCAAAAACTACTTTTTTCTATAAATGAAAATTGCTCTTTATACCAACGAATTTCCACCAAATATTTATGGCGGCGCAGGAGTTCACATCGATTTTTTAAGTCAAGAATTAGCCAAATTAGCCAATGTTGAAGTTAGATGTTTTGGTAATCAAAATGAAACTCTAGACTCTATGAATGTTCTAGGAATTCAATCTTCATTGACCAAAATGGAAGATGAAAACAATTCACACATTAAAATGTTTCATAATCTGAGCAGAAATGTAGAAATGTCGCAACATACCATGCAAGCTGACGTTGTTCATTGTCACACTTGGTACACGCATTTAGCTGGAATTTTTACCCGTGAATTGCTTCAAATTCCGTTGATTTTAACAACACATAGCTTGGAAACTCATCGTCCTTGGAAAGTTGAACAATTAGGAAATGGATATTTTCTTTCTCGTTGGATTGAACACCAAGCTTACAATACAGCTGATGGAGTAATTGCTGTTAGCGAGCAAATGAAAACTGATGTAGTAGAAGCTTATGGAATAAATCCTGAAAAAGTAAAGGTGATTCACAACGGAATTGACCCTGAGTTTTACAAACCAACTTTCGATAATAATTTGCTTGAAGAATATGGCATCAATCCAAATATCCCATTTGTTTTGTTTGTTGGAAGAATTACACGCCAAAAAGGAATTTCGCAACTGATTGGTGCTGCACAATATTTTACAAAAAATTGTCAAATAGTTCTTTGCGCTGGCGCACCAGACACACCAGAAATTGCCAAAGAAACCGAAGAATTGATTACAGAATTACAATCAACTCGTGATGGTGTAATTTTAATTTCTGAAATGTTACCACGTGAAAAAATAAAAGTTTTATATAGTCATGCGAGAGTTTTTGCTTGTCCATCATTATATGAACCTTTTGGAATTATCAATTTAGAAGCAATGTCTTGCGAAACACCTGTTGTAGGAAGTGCTGTTGGTGGAATTCCAGAAATAATTATTGAAAATGAAACTGGTTATTTAATTCCTTTAGAAAGCAAATCACGAACTGATTTTTACCCTAAAGATGAAGCAGTTTTTCAAAAACACTTTGCAGAAAAAGTAAATTGTTTACTAGAAAATAAAACTTTAGCTATACAAATGGGAAAAGCAGGAAGAAAAAGAGTTTTAGATATTTTTAGCTGGGAATCAATTGCAAAAACTACCTATAATTTTTATCAAGAAGTACAATCTAAATTCGAGAAAGAAAAAGCATAATAAAACTATTAAAAACCAACAAAATGATTATTAAAAGCACATTAGCTATAATTCTTGGTGGCGGACAAGGTTCAAGATTAGCACCATTAACTGAAAGTCGTTCAAAACCAGCGGTACCAATTGCTGGAAAATATAGATTGGTTGATATTCCAATTTCAAATTGCATTAATTCTGATATTAAAAGAATGTTTGTTTTGACACAATTTAATTCGGCATCATTAAATCAGCATATCAAAAATACTTATCATTTTAGTCATTTTAGTCAAGCTTTTGTTGATATTCTTGCTGCCGAACAAACTCCTGAAAATCCTACTTGGTTTCAAGGTACTGCTGATGCAGTTCGTCAATGTATGACACATTTTTTGAATCACGAATTTGAATATGCTTTAATACTTTCTGGCGATCAATTGTATCATATGGATTTTAATGAAATGATTGATGCACATCAAAAAAATGGAGCAGACATTTCAATAGCTACTTTACCTGTAACTGCTAAAGAAGCCACAGAGTTTGGAATCTTAAAAACGGATGAAAATAATTTTATTAGCTCATTTATTGAAAAACCTGCTGCTGATTTATTACCAGATTGGACATCAGAAGTTAGTGATGAAATGAAAAATGAAGGTAGAAATTACTTAGCATCGATGGGAATTTACATTTTCAATAGACAACTTTTGATTGATTTGATGAAAAATCCAGATACTAAAGATTTTGGAAAAGAAATTATTCCTCAAGCCATTGGAAATAAAAAAGTATTAAGCTATCAATACGAAGGCTATTGGACTGATATTGGGAACATTGATTCTTTTTTTGAGGCAAACCTTGGCTTAACTGATGAAATTCCAAAATTCAATTTATTTGACAATTCTTGTAAAATTTATACTCGTGCCAGAGTTTTGCCTCCATCAAAAATTACAGGTGAATCTTCCTTTGATAAATCAATAATTGCTGAAGGCTGTATAATTGATTCCTCTAAAATAGAACATACAGTTGTTGGAATTAGAAGTAGAATTGGGAAAAACAGTTATATCAGAAACACTTATTTGATGGGAAATGATTTTTATCAAAATTTAGATGAAATAAGTCATAACCTTCAAAATAATATTATCAATATTGGAATTGGTGAAAATTGCTATATCAACAATACAATTGTAGATAAAAATTGTAGAATTGGTAATAATGTAAAACTAAATGGCGGAAAACATTTAGAAGATCAAAACACTGAACTTTACACAATCAAAGACGGAATAATTGTTGTCAAAAAAGGAGTTACAATTCCTGATGGCTTTGAAGTTTAAATAAAAAATCCCGATAAAATCGGGATTTTTTATTAGTTCATAGAAACGTAATTATATATTTTCATTCCTTGAGTATCATCTAAATGAGCTTTCTTTTGCATCCTTTGAACTATTGGTTTCCATTCTTCGGCTGAGAATTGTTTTGGTTCATATAGTTTATGACATTTAGCACAATTATTTTCATACAAATTTTTTCCTTCAGCTAATTCTGGAGTCAAAACGGTTGATACAGCAACTTTTTCTTCCGATTTAACGGCTTCAGTAGTTGTAGCTACAGCAGATTTTGAAGCACATGAATAAATTAGAACAGCTAATAATGTAAAACTTACTACTTTAAATTTCATATCTTTTTATTTAGTTGGTTGGGCTAAATATAAAAAAAACACCCAACAGAAAGCTGTTGAGTATTTTTATTAAGCAATTATTAATATTTCTTTATTTTACATCCATTAATTCAACATCGAAAATTAATGTTGCATCTGGTGGAATAACTCCTCCAGCACCAGCTGAACCATATCCTAAATAAGATGGAATTACAAAACGAGCTTTATCACCAACTTGCAACAAAGAAATCCCTTCATCCCAACCTTCAATAACATGTCCTTTCCCTAAAGGAAATTCAATTGGTTTTTTTCTTGGATATGATGAGTCAAAAGTTTTACCATTATCTAATTGTCCTGTGTAATGAACAGAAACCGTTTTTCCGCTTTCAGCTTTTTTCCCGTTTCCTTTCTGAATAATTTTATAACGCAAACCGCTTTCTGTTTTATCAAATCCTGCAGCCAATTTCTCCATTGCTTCCTCAGCTTGTTTTTTCGCTTCTTCAATTCTTTTTAAACGTGAACCTTCAAAAGTTCTGAAAGCTTCGATAGCATTCCATTTTTTTGCCTCATCACCTACTCTAACAATTTCTAAAGATTCTAAAACATCACCTTGAGCAACTGAATCTACAACATCTTGTCCTTCTACAACATGACCAAAAACAGTATGTTTTCCGTCTAACCAATTGGTTGGAACATGCGTAATGAAAAATTGAGAACCGTTTGTTCCAGGTCCAGCATTTGCCATTGACAGAACTCCTGGTTTATCATGTTTTAAACTTGGATGAAATTCGTCATCAAATTTATAACCTGGACCGCCAGTTCCAATTCCTTGAGGACAACCGCCTTGAATCATAAAATCAGGAATCACTCTGTGAAATTTTAAACCATCATAATAAGGTTTTCCCATAGGCTTTGCATCATTTTCTAATTGTCCTTCTGCTAATCCAACAAAATTTCCAACTGTTCCAGGTGTTAAATCGTGAGTTAATTTTACTAAAATCGAACCTTTAGTAGTGTTGAATTTAGCATATATTCCATTTTCCATACTTTGATTTTTTTAATGAAGTGCAAATTTACTATTTATATTGTAAATTTGTTTAACAAAAACCTAAAACCATGAGTTCTATTTATAATAAAACCGATAATGATTTAATAATTGCAAGAATACAGAATTTATCACCTGACAGTAAAGCACTTTGGGGAAAAATGACTGTTGATCAAATGCTTTCTCACTGTCAAGCTCCAATGGATTTTGCTTTTGGTAAAACACCTATGAAAGCAAATTTTATTATGCGAATGTTTGGAAAAATGTTAAAAGGAAAAATTTTAAATTCGAGCGAATTCAAAAAAAATAGCCCAACAGCGCCAGCATTTATTAGAACCGAAACGTATGATTTTGAAGATGTTAAAAATGGTTTAATTGAAAGAATAAATACTTTTTCTGAATTAGGCGAAAAAGCTATAAAAACCACTAAACATCCTTTTTTTGGTAAAATGACTTATGATGAATGGAGTAAACTGCATACGATGCATCTTGACCATCATTTAAAACAATTTGGAGTATAAAAACTAATTTGTTACATTTCCTTTTAATGCTAATATTGTGTAAGGTGGAACTGTATTAGCTTCAACTACAATATTTTTTTCAGCAAATCCAACTACTTCGGGCTTAAATTTCACCGTTATTTTAGTGGAATCATTTTTAGTTGTTGGCTTCTTTTCAAAATCAATAATAATACATTTACAATTTGACATTACATTTTTTAACAACAATTCTTTGTCAGTTGTATTTTTGATATAAAAATCATGAGTTAAACTATCTTTCAATGAAATTTCTTTAAATCTATATACTGAATTTTGTACTTTTATTTCAGTATTATCAGGGTTTAAAATATTATTAATTTCATCTTTTTTTAAACTAAATAATAAAACTTTTAAGAGATAAATTATCGCTAAGAGTAAAATAGATATTGATACAAATAGTACTATGATTTTTTTCATATATTATAAAAATATTTTAAATATAATATATTTAAACGAAATTGCGATGTCAAGATGAGCTTACTATAAATTTCAAAATCATTTCATCAAAAAATGGAAAACATTTCAAATTACATTAACATCAACAAACAAACTTGGAACAACAAAACCGATGTTCACGTTGCATCTGAATTTTACGATAACGAAAGTTTTATAAAAGGAAAATCGACTTTAAACTCAATAGAATTAGAACTTCTGGGTGATGTTGAAGGTAAAAAAATATTGCATTTACAATGTCATTTTGGACAAGATAGCTTATCATTGGAACGATTAGGTGCAAAAGTTACAGGAGTTGATTTATCAGACAAAGCAATTGAAAAAGCTAATGAACTGGCAAAAGAATTAAATCTTGACGCCAAATTTATTTGTTCTGATGTTTATAATTTACCAAATATTTTAAATGAAAAATTCGATATTGTTTTTACCAGTTATGGAACAATTGGTTGGTTACCCGATTTAGATAAATGGGCAAAAGTTGTATCGCATTTTTTAAAGCCAAATGGAACATTTATAATGGCTGATTTTCATCCAGTGGTTTGGATGTATGACAATGATTTCAAAGAAATTTTTTATAATTATTTCAATATTGAACCAATTATCGAAAATGAAACTGGAACTTATGCAGACAGATATTCTAACATCGAAGCCAAAACAATAACTTGGAATCATTCTATTTCTGAACTTTTAAATGCTTTAATTTCAAACAATTTAGTCTTAAATCAATTTAACGAATTTGATTATTCGCCTTATAATTGTTTCAATAAAACGGAAGAATTTGAAAAAGGAAAATTTAGAATTTCACATTTTGAAAATAAAATCCCAATGATATACTCCATTTTAGCTACTAAAAAGTAAACCTTATCTTTGCCTCATGCGAATAGACATCATCACCATATTACCCGATTTATTACGAAGTCCTTTTGAAGGTTCAATCATGAAACGTGCCATTGAAAAAGGATTAGTGGAAGTTCATTTTCACAACTTAAGAGATTATACTACCAACAAACAAAAATCGGTTGACGATTATCAATTTGGTGGTGGCGCAGGAATGGTAATGATGGTTCAACCCATTGATGATTGCATAACTTATTTAAAAAGTCAAAGAAACTACGACGAAATAATTTATATGTCGCCTGATGGAGAAACGTTGAACCAAAAAATGGCAAATTCTATGTCGCTTTATGAAAACATCATCATACTTTGTGGCCATTATAAAGGTGTTGACCAACGAGTTCGCGACCATTTTATCACCAAAGAAATTTCAATTGGAGATTATGTTCTATCTGGTGGCGAAATTGGAGCTATTGTTTTATGCGATGCAATTATTCGTTTAATTCCTGGAGTTTTATCAGATGAAACTTCGGCTTTGACTGATAGTTTTCAAGATAATTTACTTTCTGGACCAATTTATACTCGACCAGCTGATTATAAAGGCTGGAAAGTTCCAGAAGTTTTAACAAGTGGTCATTTTGCAAAAATTGAGCAATGGCGTGAAGAAAAAGCATTTGAGCATACTAAAAATCGTCGTCCTGATTTATTAGAAGATTAATTATGGCAGAAAAACCAATTGTCACAGCACTTTTAGCCTATGGAATGTCAGGAAAAGTTTTTCATGCGCCATTTTTTAAAGTTCATAAAGGATTTGATTTATATGCTGTTTTAGAAAGAAATGAACAAAAAGCATCTTTAGATTATCCTGAAATAAAAAGTTACTCATCAATTTCAGATTTACTTTCGGATGAATCAATAGAATTAGTTGTAGTTAATACTCCAAATGATACTCATTTTGAATATGCAAAAAAAGCCTTAGAAGCCAAAAAACATGTTCTAATTGAAAAACCCGTTACTTCAACACCAGAGGAATTTGAAACATTATTATCTATTGCAAAAAATGTCAGTAGAAAAGTATTTGTTTACCAAAATAGACGCTGGAGTAGCGATATTATGTCTACAAAATCAATTATAGAAAGTGGAAAATTAGGTGAAATTATAGAAATGCATCTAAGATTTGACAGATATCGACCATCAATAGGCGTAAAAGCATTTAAAGAAAATCCTATTCCAAGCAGCGGAATTTGGTATGATTTAGGTTCGCATTTAGTTGACCAAGCAATTTCCATTTTTGGAAAACCTGAAAAGCATTATCGTTATAAAAACAGCTACAGAATAAATTCTCAAGTTGATGATTTTGCTTTTATGCATATTATTTTCCTAAAGAAAGTCAATGTTTTTATCACAACAAGTTTGTTAGTTATTGATGCACAACCTGGAATAGTTGTTCATGGAACGAAAGGAACTTTTGTAAAAGAATTTTGCGACGAACAAGAAAATCATCTTATTGATGGGATGAAACCTGATGATTCTGAATTTGGAAAAGAAAAGGAAAATAAAGAAGGAAAGTTGACTTATGTAAATGAAAATAATGAAACTGTAACCGAAACCATTCCTTCAATAAAAGGAAACTTCTATGAGTTATTTGAAAACCTTTATGAATCAATCAGGAATGACAAACCATTTTCAGTTACTGACGAACAAATAATTGACCAATTAAAGCTATTGGTTTAGCACTAAAAAAATTCTTAATTATCAATTGTCAATTACTAATTATTTTTTATATTTGCACCCACATTTGACTAACCTCTGGCGAAATGCGTGAATGTTACTCAGATTTAAACCATAATTAGTAATCAAAATGGCAAATTTAGTAGATTTCGTTAATAACGAATTGTCAACAAAGAAAGATTTCCCTGAATTCGCAGCTGGTGATACAATCACAGTATACTACGAAATTAAAGAAGGTGAAAAAACAAGAACTCAGTTTTTTAAAGGAGTTGTTATTCAAAGAAAAGGTTCAGGAATGACTGAAACTTTTACTATCCGCAAAATGTCTGGTGCTGTTGGTGTAGAGCGTATCTTCCCAGTTAACATGCCAGCTTTACAAAAAGTGGAAGTGAATCAAAGAGGTAAAGTTCGTAGAGCTCGTATTTACTACTTCAGAGAACTTACTGGTAAAAAAGCAAAAATTAAAGAAAGAAGAAGATAATCACTTTTTCATTCTAAAGTATAAAAGAGTTTCAGCAAATGTTGAAACTCTTTTTTTATTCGTGCTATACTATATTCTAGTTTTAAAATAGTTTCTAATTCTATATATTTGCCAAAATGTAAATTTAAGAAACACTTTATACAACAACTATGTCTGACAAAGCAAAAATCATTTATACGATTACTGATGAAGCGCCAATGCTTGCAACACATTCTTTTTTACCGATTGTTAAAGCATTTTCAAAACCCGCAAACATTTCAATTGAAACCAGAGACATTTCTTTAGCTGGAAGAATTTTGGCAAATTTTCCAGAATATCTAAAAGATGAACAAAAAATAGATGATGCTTTGACTGAGTTAGGACAATTAGCTACAGAACCTGAAGCAAACATTATTAAATTACCAAATATTTCTGCATCAGTGCCTCAATTAAAAGAAGCAATAGCAGAATTACAATCACAAGGTTATAATGTTCCAAATTTTCCAGAAGATGCAAAAACGGATGAAGAAAAAAACATTAAGGCAAAATATGCTAAAGTTTTAGGTTCAGCTGTTAATCCAGTTTTACGTGAAGGCAACTCAGACAGACGTGCACCAAAAGCAGTGAAAAATTATGCAAAAGCACATCCACATTCTATGGGAAAATGGACATCTGATTCAAAAACTCATGTTGCTCATATGGAAAGTGGAGATTTTTATGGAACTGAAAAATCAGTAACCATTAAAAATGCTGGAAGTTTCTCTATTGAATTTACAGATGAAAATGGAAACTCAAAAGTTTTAAAATCTACTTCTCCACTAAAAGCAGGAGAAATTATTGATAGTTCAGTAATGAATTTAAACAAATTAAAAGTTTTTATTGCTGAACAAGTAAAAGATGCAAAAGAAAAAGGAGTATTATTTTCTGTGCATTTGAAAGCTACCATGATGAAAATTTCTGATCCTTTACTTTTTGGAGCATTTGTTGAAGTTTATTTTAAAGATGTTTTTTCAAAATATGCCGATTTGTTCAAAGAATTAGGCGTTGACACAAAGAATGGATTAGGTGATGTTTATGCTAAAATTCAAGGTCATCCAAAACAAGCTGATGTAGAAGCTGATTTAGCAAAAGCAATCGAAAATGGTCCAGCTTTAGCGATGGTAAATTCAGATAAAGGAATTACAAATCTTCATGTTCCATCTGATGTAATTATTGATGCATCAATGCCTGCGATGATTAGAAATTCTGGTCAAATGTGGAATGCAGAAGGAAAATCACAAGACACTAAAGCAATCATTCCAGATAGATGTTATGCTGGTTTATATCAAGCTACAATTGATTTTTGTAAAAAGAATGGCGCATTAGACCCAAAAACTATGGGAAGTGTTCCAAATGTAGGTTTGATGGCTCAAAAAGCTGAAGAATATGGTTCTCACGATAAAACATTCCAACTTTCAACTAATGGAACTGTAAAAGTAAAAGATGAAAACGGTAATATTTTAATGGAACAAAAAGTGGAAGCTGGAGATATTTTCAGAATGTGTCAAACAAAAGACGCTCCAATTCAGGATTGGGTAAAACTAGCCGTAAACAGAGCTAAAGCAACTGGTGATCCAGCAGTATTTTGGTTAGATGAAAATCGCGCTCATGACAGACAACTAATAGAAAAAGTAAATACCTATTTAAAAGATTATGACACAAATGGATTGGATATTCGTATAATGAATCCTATTGATGCTACTAATTTTTCATTAGAAAGAATTGTTAAAGGATTAGATACAATTTCAGTAACCGGAAATGTTTTACGTGATTATTTAACTGATTTATTCCCAATTTTAGAAGTTGGTACTTCAGCAAAAATGCTCTCTATCGTTCCTTTAATGAATGGTGGTGGATTGTTTGAAACTGGTGCTGGAGGTTCAGCTCCAAAACACATTGAACAATTTATTGAAGAAGGATATTTACGCTGGGATTCGTTAGGAGAATTTTTAGCGCTTGGTGTTTCTTACGAACATTTGGCAAATGTATTTCATAATGAAAAAGCTCAAGTTTTATCAGAAACATTAGACCAAGCAACTGAGAAGTTCTTAGAAAACGATAAATCGCCAGCAAGAAAAATTGGAAGTATCGATAATCGTGGTTCACACTTTTATTTAGCTTTATATTGGGCACAAGCTTTAGCAAACCAAAATAAAGATTCTGAATTAAAAGCAACCTTTACTCCTATTGCTGAAGCATTAACTGCCAATGAAACTAAGATTAATCAGGAATTAATTGATTCTCAAGGAAAACCTCAAAATATTGGTGGTTATTACCATCCTAATTTTGAATTAACAGATAAAGCAATGCGACCAAGCGAAACTTTAAATTCAATCTTAGCAAAGTTAAACTAACAAAAAAGCGACCAATTGGTCGCTTTTTTTATTTCTTTTCTTCCAAAATCCCATCTTCTTTTAGAATAATTAGCTTAGCTTTTCCTCCAGTAGTTAAATTCCATTTGTTATTTGTAATTATACCTTTTTTAGCATCATACATGGTAAACTGGGCTGTGTTTGGTCCTGATTCACCTTGATTTAAAGCTTCTATCTCAATTTTATTTATTCCTTCGTTTAATTCTAAATAAACTTCTTTAAAATCAACATCCAACAACATTGAATTAACTACAATTTTATCATTCAGCCAAATTCTAACTAAATCTCCGTCTGGGTATTCGTGGTCACGACAAGCAATACTTATTGTTTTTGTACCTACTTTAAACTGACCTAAAAAATTATCGCTCTTATATTTTTCATCAAACACTCCATCCTTTTTCTTGTTCATTCTATCAGTGTATTCTTTGGATTGACTCTCAAATTGTTCATTTTCCAAAACACTTTTTGTTTCTTCTTCTTTTTTATTCAACAAAGAAACACCATCCAACAGTTTATCTTTTTTATCAAAAATGCTAGGATAGCTAATCGACTTTGATGAAGTTGGAGCAATTTCGCCAGTAGGATTTGAAACAGGAGCAATTTTTAATGTTTTCTTAGGTAATTCAATTTGTGAAAAACCTTGAAAGCAAATAAACAAGATAATAATTAAAGCACGGACTGCTTTCATAAAATGATTTTTTATTTTGTAAAAGTATTTAAAATACTGAAAATTAAAAGTTTTAATTAACCAAACATTAACAACTGATTACTAGTATTTGGTTAATTTTATTAAGATTTTTGCATAAACAACCTACCAATTCTATGCCAAAAAAATTAATATACTTCATATTGCTGCTTTTAGTAACTTCAATTGTTTTTTCTCAAGAAAAAGTTACTTTAAGTGGAATCGTTTCAGATGTAAAAAATAAGGAAACTTTAATCGGTGTTTCAATATATGTAGACGAAACTAAAACTGGAATTTCTACTAACGAATACGGTTTCTACTCTATAACCTTACCAAAAGGAGATTACACACTTATTTTAAGTTATATTGGCTATCAAAACATACAAGAAAAAATAAGTTTGATACAAGATACAAAAAAGAATTTTTTGCTTTCGCAAAGTAGTCAGCTTTTAGAAGAAGTCATTATTACTGACAATGTAAAAAAAGTTAATATTCGAAAACCTGAAATGAGTGTCAACAAGCTTTCTATTCAAGAAATAAAAGAAATGCCTGTTATTCTTGGAGAAGTAGACATCATCAAATCTATTCTAACATTACCCGGTGTAACGAATGCAGGTGAAGGTCAATCGGGTTTTAATGTTCGCGGTGGTGCAGCTGATCAAAATTTAATTCAATTAGACGAAGCAACTATTTATAATTCTTCTCATTTATTTGGACTTTTTTCTGTTTTTAATCCTGATGCTATAAAAGATTTAAAACTTTATAAAGGTGGAATTCCAGCGCGATACGGCGGAAGATTATCTTCTGTTTTGGATATTTATCAAAAAGAAGGAAACAAAGAAAGTTTTCACATGAATGGCGGAATTGGATTAATTTCAAGCCGATTATTAGCCGAAGGTCCAATAAAAAAAGGAAAAGGTTCTTTTGTTGTTGCTGGTCGTGGAACGTATGCTCATTTATTTTTAAAACTATTCAACAATCCAAATTCGGCCTATTTTTATGATTTGAACACCAAATTGAGTTATAACATTAACAAAAACAATAACATTTATCTTTCAGGATATTTTGGTCGAGATGTTTTTACTTTAAATGATAGTTTCAAAAATACGTATGGAAATGCAGTCTTTAATTTCCGTTGGAATCATTTGTATTCCGATAAATTATTTTCAAATCTTTCATTAATTTATTCTGATTATTATTATGGATTAACGCTTGATTTTATTGGGTTTAATTGGGATAGTGGAATTAAAAATTACAATATAAAATATGATTTCAAACATTATGTAAGCGATAAACTAAAATTAACTTACGGAATTCATAGTAATTACTACGATTTCAATCCAGGAAAAATTGAACCAACAAGTGAAGATTCTGGAATTAATCCTGACCAATTGGATAAAAAATATGCATTAGAAAATGCAGTTTACTTTGATGTAGAACAAGATTTATCAAAAAAAATAACGGTTAGTTATGGTTTTAGATTGAGTAATTTTTTACGATTAGGTCAACAAACATTGAATGTTTACGAAAACAATCAACCGGTTTTATTCAATTCTAACTTCCAGATTTATGAAAGCGCTGAACCAATTGGAACTGTTTCTTATGGAAAAAACCAAACCATTGCACATTTTGAGAATTTTGAACCACGATTTGCAATTTCATATGCTTTGAGTGATTATAAATCCATTAAAGCGAGCTATAACAGAATGTCGCAATATTTACATTTAATTTCAAACACTCAATCACCAACTCCTTTAGATGTTTGGGCGCCAAGTGACACTTATTTGAAACCACAATTACTGGACCAAGTAGCATTAGGTTATTTTCAAAATTTTAAAGAAGACGAATATTCTTTGGAAGTAGAAACTTTTTATAAAAAAATAAAAAATCGGGTTGATTATATTGATGGTGCGAATTTGATTGCCAACGAAGCCATCGAACGAGTTATTCTTAACGGAAAAGCAAGAGCTTATGGATTGGAAGTATATTTCAGAAAAAATACTGGTCGATTTACAGGTTGGGTTTCGTATACTTTATCAAGAACTGAGCAACAAGTAGCAGGAAGAACACCTTTAGAAACAGGAATTAACAATGGTAACTGGTATAAAACTGGTTTTGATAAAACTCATAATTTAGCCGTAGTTAGTAGTTATAAACTCAATGAAAAATGGCGATTTGGTGGCACATTAACATTACAAACTGGTCAACCTGTAACTTTTCCGAATGGACAATATCAATACGAAGGAATTACAGTTCCGAGTTACAGCACCAGAAACGAAAATAATTTACCAGCATATCATCGAATTGATGTTTCGGCAACATTAACTCCGAGAAAAAATAAAGGTCGAAAATGGCAATCAGAATGGGTATTTGGAATATATAATTTGTACAATAGACAAAATGCTGCATCCATAACTTTCAGGCAAAATGATGAAACAGCAAGAAACGAAGCCATCCGACTATCTATTTTTGGTATTGTTCCAAGTGCTACTTATAACATTAAATTTTAAATCATGAAAACATCAAAATATATTCTAATTTTAATCACATTTCTTTTAATTTCATGCGAAAAAGTAATTGACGTTGGTTTAGAAACAGCTGAACCAAGATTAGTAATTGAAGCATCTATAAACTGGGTAATTGGAACTGATGGAAATGAACAAAAAGTGAGACTTTCAACCACTACCGATTATTTTTCAAATACAATTCCGCCTGTTACTGATGCAGTTGTTTATATTACCAATAGTAGCAATCTGCAATTTGATTTTGTTCAAGATACTGAACCTGGAATATATAAATGTTCTAATTTTATTCCTGTTTTAGATGAAACTTATACTTTAACTGTTATTTATCAAGGTGAAATCTATACAGCTTCCGAAAAACTATTGAACACACCAATTGTAAAAAGAGTAGAACAAAACAATGATGGCGGAATTTTGGGCAACGAAATTGAAGTAAAATTCTTTTTTGATGATTTGCCTAATGAAACCAATCATTATTTTTTAAGAATTGATGATCCTTATAAAGTAATTCCAGAATATGGAGTTCTTGAAGACCGATTTTTTCAAAATAATGAAATGTTCGGATTGTATTTTAGCGAAGATTTAAAAAATGGTGATACGTTGAAGTTTACCAATAATGGTATTACTTTAAACTATTATAACTACATGAATATTTTGCTTTCGCAAGCTGGTGGTGGAAATGCCGGACCATTTTCTACTCCAACTTCAACAATTCGTGGAAACATTATTAATCAAACCAATTTTGATAACTTTGCTTTAGGTTACTTTAGATTAAGCAAAACCGAAATCAAAGAATATATTATAGAATAATGTCATCACACCATATCGTTCGAGACGACCAAGAACCAGCTTTAATTATTGCCAATGGCGCAAGTTGTAGCAATGAATTATTAGGGCAATTGCTAGAATGGTCACCATTCGTAATCGTTTTAGACTCAGCTATTGATAGAGTTTTAGATTTGAATATAAAAGTTGACGTTTTATTGGGCGATTTTGACAGAGATTTTGATGCAGAAAAAGTAAAAGAAAAGCAATATCCAATTGAAATTGTCCATACGCCAAATCAAGACAAAACCGATTTAGAAAAAGCTTTCGATTATCTTATTGAAAAAGGACACAAAGCTGTAAACGTTATTTGGGCAACGGGAAAACGTGCCGACCATACCATTACAAACATCACAAATATTATTGCTTACAGAAATCAACTGAAAATTGTAATTCTAGATGACCATTCAAAAGTATTTTTGTTGCCCAACAAATATGAAAAATGGTATACCGCGAACACCATAATTTCCTTAATTCCTATTGGAAAAGTAACTGGAATAACTACTCTAAATCTTTTCTATTCCTTAAATAATGAAGATTTAACTATTGGTTATCGAACCGGAAGCAGTAATCATGTAACCAACGATGGAATTGTTAAAATCGAACACAAAGATGGCGATTTGTTGTTAATGGAATGTTGGGATTAACTTTGTAACTTTGTATTATGAAATTCCAAGTCGTATCCGATTACAAACCTACTGGCGATCAACCGCAAGCTATTGAAAAACTTACCAATGGAATTCTCAATGGTGAAAAATACCAAACATTACTTGGTGTTACAGGTTCGGGTAAAACTTTTACAGTTGCAAATATCATTCAAAATGTAGAAAAACCTACTTTAGTTTTGGCGCATAACAAAACGTTAGCGGCACAATTATATTCTGAATTCAAACAGTTTTTTCCAAATAATTCCGTTCAATATTTTGTTTCTTATTACGATTATTATCAGCCTGAAGCTTTTATTCCAGTAACTGGAACGTATATAGAAAAAGATTTATCGATTAATGAAGAACTAGAAAAATTACGTTTAAGCACAACTTCAGCTTTACTTTCTGGTCGTAGAGATATTGTTGTTATTTCTTCGGTTTCGTGTTTATATGGTATCGGAAATCCAGTTGAATTTCAAAAAAATGTAGTTTCAATTGAGAAAGGCGAAGTCATTTCTCGAACCAAATTATTACATCGATTGGTACAAAGTTTATATTCAAGAACCGAAGCTGAGTTTACACCTGGAACGTTTAGAATTAAAGGTGATACGGTTGATGTTTTTCCAAGTTATGCTGATGAACCTTTTCGCATCCATTTTTTTGGTGATGAAATTGAAGAAATTGAAGCTTTTGATGCGAGTTCTTCCAAAGTAATTGAACGCTATGAAAAACTGAATATCTATCCTGCGAACATGTTTGTGACTTCGCCAGATGTTTTAAATGCAGCCATTTGGGATATTCAACAAGATTTGGTAAAACAAGTTGATTATTTCAAAGAAATTGGTAAACATTTAGAAGCAAAACGATTGGAAGAACGAACCAATTTTGATTTAGAAATGATAAAAGAATTGGGATATTGTTCTGGAATCGAAAATTACTCACGCTATTTAGACCGAAGACAACCAGGAACACGTCCGTTCTGTTTGCTCGATTATTTTCCAGAAGATTATTTAATGGTTGTTGACGAAAGTCACGTTACGATTTCACAGGTTCATGCTATGTATGGTGGCGACAGAAGCCGAAAAGAAAATTTGGTAGAATATGGTTTCCGACTTCCTGCCGCAATGGACAATCGTCCATTGAAATTTGAAGAATTTGAATCGATGCAAAATCAGGTTTTGTATGTTTCAGCAACTCCGGCCGATTATGAATTGGAAAAATCGGAAGGAATTTATGTAGAACAGGTAATTCGTCCAACAGGTTTATTGGATCCAATTATTGAAGTGCGACCAAGTTTAAATCAAATTGATGATTTAATCGAAGAAATTCAAGTACGATGTGAAGCTGATGAACGTGTTTTAGTAACTACTTTGACCAAAAGAATGGCAGAAGAATTGACCAAATATTTAACCAAAGTTTCCATTCGTTGTCGATACATTCATTCGGATGTGGATACTTTGGAACGTGTAGAAATCATGCAAGATTTGCGTAAAGGTTTGTTTGATGTATTGATTGGTGTTAACCTTTTGCGTGAAGGTTTGGATTTACCCGAAGTTTCATTAGTTGCCATTCTTGACGCAGACAAAGAAGGTTTTTTGCGAAGTCATCGTTCATTAACGCAAACTGTTGGTCGTGCTGCGCGAAATGTGAATGGTAAAGCCATTATGTATGCTGATAAAATCACTAACAGCATGCAAAAAACCATAGACGAAACCAATTACCGTCGAGAAAAACAAATAAAATACAACACCGATAATAATATCGTTCCAAAGGCGTTAAACAAAAGTTTAGGCAATGCATTGAGTGGAAACTCTATTTCTACGGCTTACTATGAAGAAAAAACTTTTAAAGCTGCCGAACCCGAAAATTTATATTTATCAAAACCCGAAATAGAGAAAAAAATCCGCGACCTTCGAAAAGCAATGGAAAAAGCAGCCAAAGATTTAGACTTTATTCAAGCTGCCAAGTTTAGAGATGAGATTCAGGTTTTGCAGGAGAAAATTTAACACATTAACCACTTAAAAAAAGAACCGACCACCTTAAAAAAGTTTAAACCACTCACAAAAAGTTCAAACCACACACAAAAAGTTCAAATCACTTAATCCAACATTAAAAACGAGGCTTTTTACTTCGACGACGAGGTTATTTACTTCAAAAGCGAGGTTCTGAACCTGAACAGTGAGGTTATTTTTCTCAACGGTGAAGATATTTACTTTAACATCGAGGTTTTGAACCTGACTGACGAGGTTATTAACTTCAACGATGAAGTTCTGAACTCGGCTAGCGAAGTTAATTACTTGAAAGACGAAGTTATTTTCCTTAATGATGAAGTTATTTACTTCAAATCATCCAATCCTAATAATAAAAGTTGAGCTGTGGCTTCATTAGTTGCTAAAGGAACATTGTGCACATCACAAATTCTGATTAACATCGAAATGTCAGGTTCGTGCGGATGACTCGAATTTGGGTCTTTAAAAAACAATACCATTTTGCATTTTCCTTCGGCAACACGAGCAGCAATTTGAGCATCTCCGCCTTGCGGACCAGAAAGGTATTTTTTAACTTTAATACCAACGGCTTCTACTTTTGAACCTGTTGTTCCAGTGGCAATAAGCTTGATATTTTCTTTATGCAAAAGATGTTTGTTTTTATTGATAAACTGAACCATGTCAGCCTTCTTTCCATCGTGTGCTATTATTGCTATTTCCATGAAGTTGTTTTTGTAAAAATAAAAAAACCACTTTAAAAAAGTGGTTTTAAATTTAATTATTTAATACATGATACGCTATCAAACCATCTATTGGTCTGCGTAAAACGTTACCAATTTTTATATCATATTTGTTTAATATTTCGGTCAATTCATCTTTTAAATAAAAAGCAATTGAACCTACAAAATGAACTGGAACGTCTTTGTAATTATCATATTGCATGATATAATTTTTAGTAAAAGACTTCAATTCTTTTTTAATTATTTTTCTACAAAACTCATCATCTTTGTGTTTGATTATAAATTTTGCAAAAGTCGCTAAATACGCATTTGGATTTGGCTCTTTATACAAATTGGCTTTAACATAATCTGCATCAATATTGTATTCTTCTTCAAATTCGAGCGCCATTTCTTTAGGCATTTTATTAAAAAAATAACCTCTAAGTAAATGTCTTCCAAAACGATTTCCAGAACCATCATCCATTGCTATATATCCTAATGATTGCACTTTTTGATGTAAAACTTCGCCATCAAAATAACTGCAATTTGAACCTGTTCCTAAAATACAAACAATTGCTTTTTCGTTTTTTGGAGTAGTGGCAAAAACCGCTGCATAAGTATCTTCGTAAACTTCTACTTTTGCATTAGAAAAATATTCTTCAAAAACATTGGCTAAGAATGTTTTCATTCTATCTGTTCCACAACCTGCTCCATAAAAATATAAACTAGTTGCTTTGTTTTTATTGTGAGATATATCAAATTTGTCTTCAAGACGTTCGATTATTTCTTCTTTTTCAAGCACTTCCGGATTCAAACCTAACGTTTGAGTAGTAAAAAGTACTTTACCATTTTCGTCAATGGCAATCCAATCGGCTTTGGTTGAACCGCTATCTACAAGTAGTTTCATAAATTTTTGGCTTTATAGAAAATAAAAATCCTAATTTCTAAAATGAAATCAGGATTTTTAAATAAATTATACTTTTGAAATGTGTACTGCTAAATCAATTAATTTACTTGAGTATCCATATTCATTATCATACCATGAAACTAGTTTGAAAAATGTTGAATTTAAACCAATTCCGGCTTTAGCATCAACAACTGAAGTTCTAGAATCACCTACAAAATCTTGAGAAACAACATCATCTTCAGTAAATCCTAAAATTCCTTTCATTTCATTTTCTGAAGCGTTTTTCAATACTGACATAATTTCTTCATATGAAGTTTCTTTTGATAACTTAACTGTTAAGTCAACTACTGAAACATCAACCGTTGGTACACGGAAAGACATTCCTGTTAATTTTCCGTTCAATGAAGGAATTACTTTCCCTACAGCTTTTGCAGCACCTGTAGAAGAAGGAATAATATTTACACTAGCAGCACGACCACCACGCCAGTCTTTTCTTGATGGTCCATCTGCAGTCATTTGTGTAGATGTTGTAGCGTGAACTGTAGTCATTAAACCTTCAACAATTCCAAAATTATCATGAATTACTTTGGCTAAAGGTGCTAAACAATTAGTAGTACAAGAAGCATTAGAAACTACTAAATCAGTAGGTTTAACTGTTTCATGATTTACACCCATAACAAACATTGGCGCATCAGCAGAAGGAGCCGAAATAATTACTTTTTTTGCTCCACCAGTAATATGTGCGCTTGCAGTTTCTACAGTTGTGAAGAAACCAGTACATTCTGCAACAATATCAACATCTACGTCTTTATCATCCCATTGAATTAATTTTGGATCTCTTTCAGCAGTTACTCTTATGAATTTATCATTTACATATAACTTTCCATCTTTTACTTCTACTTTTCCATTAAATCTTCCATGAACTGAATCATATTTTAATAAGTAAGCTAAATGTTCAACATCTAACAAATCATTTATTGCTACTACTTCAACATTATCTCTGTTCATTGATTCTCTGAAAACTATTCTTCCAATTCTTCCAAACCCGTTAATTCCTAATTTTACTTTTGACATTTTTATTTTTTATATTAGTTATTACTTCTTAATCTATTATTTCTTTTTCTTATGTAGTCATTATATCTGAAACTCTCAATAATTCTCTATCAATTTCTGTATGACCTTTAATGGCTTGCTCCAAAGGTGTTAAAGCTACTTTGTCATTAAGAAGTCCAACCATAAAATTTGATTTTCCTTCTAATAAAGATTCGACTGCTTTTACCCCAAGTCTTGATGCTAAAACTCTATCAAAACATGAAGGCGAACCACCGCGTTGCATGTGACCAAGAACCGATACACGAACGTCATATTCTGGCATGTTTTCATCAACATAATCTTTTAATTCGAAAACGTTTTTACCAATTTTATCACCTTCGGCAATAACCACAATACTTGATGATTTTCCTGAAGCTTTACTTTTTCTTAAAGATTCTAATAATCTGTCCAATCCTAAATCTTCTTCAGGTATTAAAATTTCCTCCGCTCCTGCTCCGATTCCAGCATTTAAAGCAATATGACCCGCATCTCTACCCATTACTTCAACAAAGAAAAGTCTATTATGAGAACTTGCGGTATCACGGATTTTATCGATACAATCTACTACAGTATTTAAAGCCGTATCATAACCTAATGTGTGACTTGTACCAAAAATATCATTATCAATAGTTCCTGGAATTCCCATAACAGGATATCCAAATTCATTGTTGAAAATTTCAGCACCCGTAAATGAACCATCACCACCAATTACAACTAATGCATCAACACCAGCATTTACTAAATTTTGATGTGCTTTTTTTCTTCCTTCAACCGTCATAAATTCTTTTGAACGAGCCGATTTAAGAATAGTTCCACCTTTGTTTACAATATTGTTCACACTTCTTGGTCCCATTTCTTTGAAATCACCTTCAATCATACCTTGATATCCACGGTAAATTCCAACACATTCTATATTATGGAAAGCACAGGTTCTAACAACAGAACGTATTGCTGCGTTCATTCCTGGAGAATCACCTCCGGATGTTAAAACTCCTATTTTTTTTATTGTATTTGACATTTTTTTATATGTTAAAATGTAAAATTAACAAAGATGGAGCAGTTTTACACCTATATTATTGAAGTATTAACAAAAGAAAGAAACTTCAAACGTTTTCGTTGATAAGTTTTAAAAATAAAGTGCTAAAAAATTAAAAATCAATAGTCATCAGGAGGAAGACCTTGATTATTTACAGGTGTTTTTTCTTCTTTTTTTTCAGGTTTAGCAGGTGCTTTGAATTGATAACTATCTGGTAAAATAGAATCATCGACCTCGGTTTTTGAAGGAATAACTTCTTTCAATTTTTTATTATTAAAAATTTTAGTGATTAGTTCTCTAAAAGTATCAAAATCGACTTCATAAGAAATCCCAAGTCCTTGAGTGTAGCCAACACCTTGACCAATGTAAGTAACATCGTTTTCTCGATTAAAAACTCTTAAGTTAAGTGTTCCGTCATCATTTACTCTATATTGAAGTTCAACATTACCAACAACAGCAGATTCGTTTACTCCACCAACAGGAACACCTACTTTTCCGTTTACAGTTATTCTATCGTTGATTTTAGATTGAAGAGTTAAACCAAATCTAGCATCGGTCTCGTAACCTGGTCGTGTGTCACCACCAACGTATTCTGGAGCAAGAGTAACTTTTCCTCCATCGGTTGAGAAAATATCTGAAAAAACACTACTTGCTTTTTCATATAATAAATTGGATGATTGAGATTGACTTAATCCTTCTGGACTTAAAAATGAATTGGTTGATAATAGCGACAATGCTTGTGTTTGTCTAACGTCTTTGTCGTCCAATTTATATTGCAACTCTGATCGTAAAGTTGAAGCTACTTTTGGAAATTCTATTGAAAATTCTGGTTCAGGATTCATTAAATTTCCTTTTATTCCAATTATTACTTCAACATCAATTTTTCTGTTAAATGATGGATTTTCAATCAAAACAGCTGGATTAGCAGTAGTTCTATAAACTGCCTCAAGGTTTAATGTTGCAGCCATAGGATCACCATTCCAAACTATTGAACCATATTTTTTCACTTCAAAAGTTTTACCAACTAAACCGCCATATTTGAAATTATAATAACCTTTATAAACTTGAAAATCGCCGTACATATTAAACTTTCCTAAAGTATTAATTTCAAAAAGTAATGTACCACGACCATTTCCTTTCATTCCATGACCAGAATCGCGATTTAATATAACTTCGATATCTGCATTTTCTAAGATATCAAAGTTAAAATCAAGTTCTAAGCCATAGTATTTCTTTTCGTCTTTACTCTTTTCGCTACTGTTTTTTTGTTTAGTAAACTGAATATATCCATTTTCTTCGGCTATCTCACTATCATTAATTGGTATTTTAATATCTGTTCCTTTTACCGATTCAGCATCAACTTTTATAGCCAAACCTTCTGTTGGTCCTTTTATAGAAGCTGTTCCATTCATGTAAGCCGTACCAAAATAAGCAGCATCTTCATGGTCAGCAGTATTTAATGCTAACAAATTCTTAGAACTAATATTTAAATCTAATTCCCAATCTCCAAATTGTTTGTGTTTAATATATCCGTATAATTCCCCTTTGGTATTGAACTTAGAATCGGTTATTGTAGTTTGACGAATTATAAATTTATTTTCTGTAATATCAACAATTGATTTATCACTAAAAGAATAATCAACATTTAAATAAGGAATTGTTAGTCCTGTGTCGTTAACATATAGTCTTCCATTATAATCCAATTCATCAACTGGTCCGTCAACTCTTGCATTTCCTGATGCAAAACCTCTAATATTGGTAATAACATCTCCACCTATTTTTCCTAAAACACCTAAATTGAATTTATCAAATCTTAAATCAACGTCTAACGAAGTCTTTCCGCCTATAATTTCAATATTTCCATCTGCTTCAAATGATTCGACATTTTTATTTAGTAAGTTAGATTTAACATAGAATTTTTGAAGACTTTCATCGCCTTTTATCTCTAAATTAAGTTTTCCTAATAAAATATCGTTTACTTTTAAATCTTCAATTTCTAATGAAGATGTCGGCTGATAGACTTCAAGATTTTGCTTGAAATCAATTTCACCATTTACATTTCCATCAAACTTAAATTTTTCAACATCGGGAGTAATCTTATTCAGATTAACGTTTTGAAAGGTCAACTTTAAATTTTTATTGTCTTTTCCATTAAGTATTCCGTTCAAATCAATACTTTGATTTTCATGAGATAATCTAATGTCATCGAATGTGAAGTTTTCGAGTTTTTTGTCAAAAATAATTTTGTTTTTATTATTATCACTTTCATTTATATACCACAAATAATCCTTAAACTGAACTTCTGATTTTTGTAAACCTACCACGTTTTTATTTTCTGAATTTATTGTATGATATAAATTCAGATTGTAAAAATCATTTCCAAGATTGCCACCTTTAAATTCAGTTCTGAAATATAATGTGTCTTTTACAATATTATTAATCAAACTAAAATCTCTTATTTTATAATATTTAGTTTTTATCGTATCAAGTTGAACATATGATTTATACAATGGATTTTTATTATCAATTTGCAAAATCAAACCATCAAAACTATTCTCTAAATAAGTTATTTTAGGAGATTTAAAATCAAGTTTAAAGTCAGCAGTTTCAGAACTTATACTTCCTTTTATTTTAGTGTTTTTTGAAAGAGAAATTTCTGGATAAAAAATTTCAATAATTTTACTGTAAATATCAAAATCAAACTTTATGTATTGTCCTTTCTCAACTTTATTAGGTTTATAATTGGCGTATAAAGTTCCAATTGAGTTTTCAACCATACTTTTCAGTTGGTCAAATTTATATTTACCTACAACTGTTCCATTGATAGCATCCGGCGAACTAACTAAAATTTTCCTTTCATTATTTTCATCAAAACTTGAATTCACAGACAAATTATCAATGAAATAGATATCCTTTTTATTTTGATACATTGCATTAGTCAAAAACACATCGCCTTTGAAATTATCTAAATCATTTCCTTTTGAGTTAATTACAATTTCACCTTTAAAAACAGCAATTGAGTCTTTAATAATATTTAATTTATCAAGATTTGCATAATCAATTTTTGAATGGAAATTAATGGTCTTTTCTTTTTTACTTAAGTCAATTAAACCATCAAAATCCATATACAAGTTTGGATCGTTTACAAAGAATTTCCCTTTAAAAATTGGCTGTTTAAAACTTCCGTCCACAACTATATTTTGATAATTATATCCTTTGAATTTTAATTTATAAACATCGCCTACAAAGGTTGTATTCAATAATTTTTGGGTAAATCCTTTTCCATCAACATCAATATTCAAACTAACCGCTCCAATGTCATTTTGCTCAATTAGTTTTCCAAATTCAAACTGATCTAAAATTACATTACCAGTATAATTTGCATTGTCAATATTATCCAAACTATTTATAGTTAAAGTAGATTCTACAATACCCAAAGCAGTATTCATAACAAAATCTGAAATGATATATTTTTGAGTCACTTCTACATCACCAGTAAAATTAAATTGACCCAATTTTTGTAATGAAGTTGGCAATTTTTTTCCTAATATATTTGGAAGTAATTTTGTTAAATCATCATAATTTGAAGTGATTTTTTTGAAATCTCCTTTCATGTAAAATTCTCCAGGACTACGCGGAAATAGGTTTTTGAAGTTTAAATCACCGCTAATAACTGAATTGCTGTTATCTCGTAAATATAAGTTAGTAGCATAAAAGTCATTCAAAACTCCTTTTAGATTTGAAGTTAAAGTAAACACTCTATTCTTGCCCATTTCTTCATAAAAATAGCGAATATCATTAGTAGCTATTGTTGAATTTTTGGTAACTATGTCAAACTTTACTTTGTTGTTAAAATCGCTAAAGTCTTTATTTTCTTTAACATAACTTAGAATGACTTTACCTTGAAAGAAAGAGTTTTTAGTTTTTACTTTTAAAGTTTCGAGTTTAATGTTTCGCTTAGTGTAAACAAAATCGGAAGTTAAATCTTCAACAAATAATCCTCGATGATCTAAAAATGACATTTCTGCAATTTGAGCAGAAACATTTGGACCTTTAATTTTAAAGTCTTTTAAGTGAGTATTAAGCTTCTTTAAATCAAGGTCTTTTGGATTTTCTCTATTATAATCCATAATTACTAATCGAGAATCAGTAACATAAACATTACTTGATTTCAATAAAAATTTACCCGAAGTTGGTTTACCATCATCAAAAGCATCTACAAATAAATCAAGATTAGTATCTTTTTCATTTTTATAATTTACGATATTTAAGTAGAAATTATTAAACCGTAAATCGCCAAATTCTAATTTTCCATCAACTAATCTTTTAAAATCTAAAATGCTAGTGTTTATTCGTTCTGAATAAATTAAAGTATCTTGATGATGATCTTTTATTAAAACCGTTTTTAACTTCACACTTCCAAAAACAGTCACAGCAACTTTATCTACAGAAATATTAACTCCGTATTCTTTATTCAAATTGTCAGTAATGTAATGTGCTATTTTTGTTTGAACAAAAGGCATTGACAATGCAATTGCAAGTAATAACAATAACAAAATCAACGCAACAATTGTGCGCAAGAAAATCTTTTTGATTTTTTTGGAGCGACTATTTTTTTTATTTTCTTCCAAATATTAAAACGGCTTGGCAAAGACAATTTCCTTTGTAAAAAATCACTATTTTTGGCATTTCACAATGGTTTGTCAAATATAAATCAAAATTTGTGCCTTTTTATGATTAAAGAAGAAGTTTTTATACTTGCAATAGAAAGTTCATGCGATGATACTGCAGCTGCAATTTTGAAGAACGATAAAGTACTTTCAAATGTTGTAGCAAGACAAAGTATTCATGAAGAATTTGGTGGTGTTGTTCCTGAATTGGCTTCACGTGCACATCAACAAAATATTGTTCCTGTAATAGATGTAGCTTTAAAAAAAGCTAATGTTGCCAAAGAACAACTTTCTGCCATTGCTTTCACTCAAGGTCCAGGTTTAATGGGTTCACTATTGGTTGGAACATCTTTTGCAAAATCATTATCCTTAGCATTAAATATTCCGTTAATTGCTGTCAATCATATGCATGCACATATTTTAGCGCATTTTATCGATGAAGAAGGATTTGATAAACCTGTATTTCCTTTTCTGGCTTTAACAATTTCTGGTGGTCATACTCAAATAGTTAAAGTAAATGACTTTTTTGACATGGAAATCATTGGTGAAACAACGGATGATGCCGTAGGTGAAGCTTTTGATAAAACTGCAAAAATTCTTGGTTTACCTTATCCTGGCGGACCATTAATTGATAAATTTGCTAAAGAAGGAAATCCAAAAAAATATCCATTTACAAAACCAAAAGTAGATGGTTTGGATTTTAGCTTTTCGGGATTAAAAACACAAATTCTTTATTTCATCCAAAAAAATGTTGCCCAAAACCCAAATTTTGTAGAAGAAAATAAAAATGATATTTGCGCTTCGGTTCAACAAATTATTATTGACATTTTAATGGAAAAATTAAAATTAGCCGTTGCTGAAACTGGAATTACACAGATTGCTATTGGTGGTGGTGTTTCTGCAAATTCTGGAATCAGAGAAACACTCAAAAATGCAGAAAACAAATACGGTTGGAAAACTTTTATTCCTAAGTTTGAGTATACTACAGACAACGCTGCAATGATTGGTATTGTAGGCTACCAAAAGTTTTTGCATGATAAGTTTGAAAATACCAAAGTAGTTTCAAAAGCACGAATAGAATTTTAGTATATGCAATTATTTTATAATCCAGCTTTAACAGAAACACAAACTTCTTTCGTTTTCGAAAAAGAAGAAAGCAAACACATAATTAAAGTATTGCGCAAAAAAACTGGTGATATTTTACATGTTACAAATGGATTAGGATATTTGTTCACAACTGAAATAACAATTGCTTCAGACTCAAAATGTACTGTAAAAATCAATTCATTTGAAAAGCAAACAGAACCAAAATTCAATTTACATTTGGCAGTTGCTCCAACCAAAATGAACGATCGTTATGAATGGTTTTTAGAAAAAGCTACTGAAATAGGAATTCAAGAAATTACCCCTATTATTTGTGAACACTCCGAAAGAAAAGTGATTAAAAACGATAGATTTCAAAAAATTTTAGAAAGTGCAATGAAACAATCGTTACACTTTTATATACCAAAATTGAATGATGCAATTAGTTTCAAAGAATTTTTAAAAATAAATACCAAAAGCCAAAAATTTATAGCGCATTGTGAAGAAACAGAAAAAAAATCATTAAAAAATGAGTTAAAAACAAACAAAGATGTTTTGATTTTAATCGGTCCTGAAGGAGATTTTTCTGTTAAAGAAATCCAATTAGCAATTGCTAATAATTTTATTCCAGTATCTTTGGGCAACACACGACTTAGAACAGAAACAGCCGCAATTGTTGCTTGCCATAGTGTAGTTTTTAAAAATGAAGAATAAAAAATCAGATAAAATCTATTTAAAAACATGAAAATTATCCTCAAAATCTATTTTATATTTTTTTTACTGATTAACTTCAATATTTATTCTCAAGAAATAGCATTATTAAAATACAATGGCGGCGGCGATTGGTATGCTAATCCTACTTCATTGCCAAATTTGATTAAGTATTCAAATCAAACTATAAATACTAAAATCAAAGCAAAACCTGCAACTGTTGAACCAGGAAGTTTAGAAATATATTCATATCCTTTTGTTCATATGACTGGTCATGGAAATGTTGTTTTTAATGATGCAGAAATTATAAATCTTAGAAATTATCTTCTTTCTGGTGGATTTCTTCATATTGATGATAATTATGGAATGGATGAGTTTATTCGAAGAGAAATTAAACGAATTTTTCCAAACAATCAATTGGTTGAAATACCTTCAAATCATCCAATATTTCAAAAACCAAACATCTTTGCAAATGGATTACCTAAAATCCATGAACACGAAGGCAAACGTCCACAAGCATTTGGAATTTTTGAAAACAATAGATTAATTTTACTTTATACTTTTGAATGTGACCTTGGCGATGGATGGGAAGATGCAGAAGTTCACAATGACCCAAAAGAAGTACGCGAAAAAGCACTTAAAATGGGCACAAACATCTTGAATTATATATTCAACAATTAAAACCATAAGTTTTTTCTATTAATTTTTTGTTTGGCTTTTAGGCATTCGTTAAAAAAAGATGTTATTCATCGACTTTTTGACAATAAGAATTTATGATTTATTCAATATATTAACAATTTTAATATTATTGTGATTATAAATTAACCTAAACCAAATTATTTATGAAAAAAATCTGTTTATCACTAACTGCATTGTTAGTTTTGTTTTCATGTCAAAATGATGACAAAAACACTAATTCTGAGGAAAGAGTTGCCAAAAGAGGTTGTGCTTCTTATGAAGTTTTAGAGAGACAATTAAGCGAAAATCCTGAATTGGCTTTAAAAATGAATCAAATTGAAGCATTTACTGAAAAAGCAATGCTAACTCAAAACCGTTTAGTAAATGGAAAGATTGAAATTCCTGTTGTAGTTAATGTTTTGTATAGAACTTCTGCTGAAAATATTTCAAATGCACAAATCCAATCACAAATCGATGTTTTAAATGCCGATTTTAATGCTCAAAATTCAGATTTCAATCAAGTTCCTTCAATTTTTTCTGGTGTAAAAGCAAATGTTGGAATTTCATTTGTTTTAGATCAAGTTAACAGAAAGTCTACTACTAAAACTTCATGGGGAACAAGAGATGCAATGAAAAGCACTAAAAAAGGTGGTTTAAATCCAACATCTCCAACTACTAAATTAAATCTTTGGGTTTGTACAATCGGTGGTGGAATTTTAGGATATGCACAATTTCCAGGTGGTTCTTCTGCTACTGATGGAGTTGTTGTTGATTCTAGATATTTCGGAGTTACAAATAATTCAGGTTCAAGTTACCCATACAACTTAGGAAGAACTGCAACTCACGAAGTTGGTCACTGGATGAATTTACGTCATATTTGGGGAGATACAACTTGTGGTAATGACCAAGTAGCAGATACGCCATTACACAATACTGCTAATTATGGAGTTCCAACTTATCCTCACTACAGCACATGTTCAGGAAATCCAGTTGAAATGACAATGAACTATATGGATTATACCGATGACAGAGGAATGTATATGTTTACAAACGGACAAAAAGCAAGAATGGATGCAATTTTCCTTTCTGGTGGACCAAGATTTTCTTTCGCGCAACCATAATATTTAAAAAGTTTTGAATGAAAACTCGTCAAGTAGCAAATACTAGACGAGTTTTTTTTATTTTTATAAAAAATTAAACAATGAACAATTCAAAAATAATTGCTTTTGGTATAGTAAAAGCGGTAAGTATTCTTCTTTTATTTGGCCTGTTATTATTGTTTATTTATAAAATTCAGACAGCAATTCTATATTTAGTTTTATCACTAATTTTTAGTCTAATAGCAAATCCAATTGTTGAGTTTTTAAAGAGTAGGTTAAAATTCAAAAATACTTTAGCGGTCGTTACTACTTTATTTATTTTTCTTCTTTTGATAGTTGGAATTTTTTCAATGTTTGTACCATTAATTCTATCTCAAAGCAGTAATTTATCACTTTTAAATACTAAAGAAATCGAAAACAACATCATTGATATCACAAGTAATTTTAATGAATTTCTAAAGAATCATAACCTTAACAGCAACAACATTTTAAATCCAGATAAATGGTTATCAAAAATTAATTTCGATTTATTTACCAACTTTTTCAACTCCTTACTTTCTACAATTAGTAATATTGGAATGGGATTAGCATCTGTTTTTTTCATTGCTTTTTTCTTTCTGAAAGATAAATTGAAATTTATTGCTGGCGCTAAAACCTTATTGCCTGACAAACACGAAGACCAAATTTTAAACTCGGTTTCTAAAATAAATCAGCTTCTTTCCAGATATTTCATTGGATTAATTATACAATTAGTAATTATACTAATCTTGTATTTGATTGTTTTATTAATATTTGGTGTTCAAAATGCTTTAATAATAGCATTGCTTTGCGCCATTCTTAATATTATTCCTTACATCGGTCCATTGATTGCCAGTTTTATAGCTGCAATTTTAACAATGATGAGCAACATAAATGGAGATTTTCAAACCGAAATTTTACCAACTACTATTTATGTTTTAATTGGATTTTTTATTGTTCAATTAATTGATAATAACATAAGTCAACCTATAATTTTCTCAAATAGTGTAAAATCTCATCCGTTAGAAATATTCTTGATTATTCTAATTGCTGGTTTTCTATTTGGAATTGTTGGAATGATTATCGCCGTACCGTTTTATACAATCCTAAAAGTAATTGGAAAAGAGTTTTTTCCTGAAAATAAGATAATTCAATTGCTTACAAAAAATCTATAAGCATGGATAAATCCATTCTTTCCGATGAAATTCAAAAATTCATTGATGATAATCTTGTTAGTGATATTTCAAAATTAGCGTTGCAAAAACCAAAATTTCCAAACGCTGATTGGGCAACAATTTTAAATCAAATTGTAGCTAAACAAAAAGCTAAAACCAAACTTCCAACATGGTTTGAAACCAAAAAAATTTATTATCCAAGCAAAATTTCGGTTGAACAAACTTCATCTGAAAAAACCGCTGAATACAAAGCCAATTTAGTTTCAGGAGAAACATTAATTGACTTAACGGGTGGATTTGGTGTTGATGATTTATATTTTTCCAAAAAAATTACTAAAGTTTATCATTGCGAAATTAACGAAGAACTATCCGAAATTGTAAATCATAATTACAAATCATTGGGAATACAAAATGTCGAATGTTTTACTGGTGATAGTTTAACCATTCTTAAAAAAAATGACGAATGTTTCGATTGGATTTATATCGATCCTTCGAGACGAAATGATGCAAAAGGCAAAGTTTTCATGCTAAAAGATTGCTTACCGAATGTTCCTGAATTATTAGATTTTTATTTTGAAAAATCGAACAACATCATGATAAAAACCGCACCAATACTGGATATTTCTGCTGGATTATCAGAATTAAAAAATGTATTAAAAATTCACATCGTTGCAGTTGAAAATGAAGTCAAAGAATTAATTTGGACTTTGAAAAAAAACTACAATTCAACAATTGAAATTATTACTTCAAACATAAAAAAAGATAACATTGAAGCATTTTCATTTATCTTAAACAATGACAAAACCGCTTCCTATTCTTTACCCAAAAAATATTTATTTGAACCTAATGCTTCAATAATGAAATCAGGTGGTTTTGATGAAATTGGTGTTCAATTAGAATTAGAAAAACTGCATCAACATTCACATTTATTTACATCTGATGAGTTAATTGATTTTCCTGGCAGAGTTTTTGAAATTGAAACAATCATCAATTATGATAAATCTTCAATGAAAAATTATCTGTTAAACCAAAAAGCAAATATTACAACTAGAAATTTTCCAGAAACAGTTGAATCCATTAGAAAAAAGTGGAAAATAAAAGATGGTGGAAATTTGTATTGTTTTTTTACAACTGATGTAAATAATAGTAAAATAGTTTTACTTTGCAGAAAATTAAAATAAACCATGAAGAAGATTGTTTCAATAACATTTTTACTACTAAATTTTTTTGCTTTTGCTCAAAAACCATGTGAAATTGACACAAATATTACCGATAGTTTGGGTACTTATAAATCAACAAAACAGCATTTAATTTACGAACGTAGTTTTGCGGGTAACTCAACCAACATTTATTTTTCATTGGCTTCAAGTAATGGTGTTTTAAATCTTGAATTCCAATCTTTACAAAGAAGTAGCGAGTTTATAAAGGCAAATTGTTTTGATAAAAATTCAAAAATACACCTTCAATTAAGTAACGGAAAAATTGTTACTTTATTGAACATTGGTGCAGATACTTGTGGTACTTTATTGAGAAGTGATGATGGTAAAAACAACCGAATAACAACTAGTACGTTTGTTTTTTCAAAAGAAAATTATGCGGATTTAAAAACTTCAAAAGTTACTTTTATGCGCATTCAATATTCAGGAGAAACTTTAGATTATCCTTTTAAAACTGAGTTTGTTTCTGAAATAGATGGTAAGTCTTATTTTCCTGAAACATATTTTATGGATTATTTAAATTGTATTGAAAACTAATTACAATTCCATTTCAAATTAGAAATTTCATCCGTGTTGCTTCCATTTAAATTATAATGCCACCATTCTGAATCGAAAGATTTAAAATTGTTTTGAAGCATTATTTCTTTTAAAAATTTACGATTTTTTAGAACATTTTCTGGAAGATTTGAAAAGTTATGACTTGCTTCTTCTCCGAAAAAATCAAAGGTTGTTCCCATATCAAGTTCTTTTCCATTTAAATCAACTAACGTAATATCAACTGCTCCGCCACGATTGTGAATGGAACCTTTTTTTGGATTGGCAACATAATTTGCATCAGGAACGATTTTCCACATTTTTTCTTGAATAGCTTTTGGTCTATAACAGTCAAATAGCTTTATTTTAAATCCTTTTTCAAGAAAAACTGAATTTGCTGCCAGCAAGGCTTTAACTGTTTTTACTCTTAAAAAACATTCGCTACAAGGATAAACTTGTTCTTTTAGAAAATTATCCGCAGTAGCGTACTTCATGTCAAACACAAAATCATTGCTATAGTTTTTAAGATTCACAAAAGAGTTTTCATCTTTTTCTGCAGAAATATTAAGTAAAACAGGTGATTTTTTAGAATCAAGATATGTTGATTTACAGGAAAAAAATAATCCTGAAACAATAAACACCAAAAACACTTTAAACTTCATCGCTAGTAAATGTTATAAAACTTTTCTTTTTATAAGGACGAATAATTAGCCTTCCTTCGCGATCAAAACGAATGTAATTGTATAACCAATTAAGAAACACAACTGCTTTGTTTTTAAACCCTATCAATGAGAGTAAATGCACAATCATCCAAACAAACCAAGCAAAAACTCCATTAAAATGGAAGTTAGGCAAATCTACAACTGCTAAATTTCTTCCTATCGTTGCCATCGAACCTTTATCATTATATTCAAATGGTTTCATAGGTTTATGGTTGATTAACTTTATAATATTTTCACCCAAAAGTTTACCTTGTTGAATAGCTGGTTGTGCCATCATTGGATGTCCTTTTGGAAAATCATTCGTTTCCATTGAAGCAATGTCGCCAATGGCAAATATATTTTCATAACCATTAACTTGGTTAAACTCATTTACTTTAATTCGCTCAACTCGTTCAACCAATGCATCACTACTTAATCCTGGAATTGCAGCGCCTTGAACTCCAGCAGTCCAAATAACAGTGGCAGTTTCAAAAGTTAAATCAGAATTTGTAGTAACTGTTCTTCCATCATAATTAGTTACTCTAACATTTTTCCAAATTTTTACTCCAAGTTTATTTAAAAACTTTTCAGCAGCTATTGATGATTTTTCACTCATGGTATTGAGTATTAAATCGCCACTTTGAATTAAATTTATTTCCATTTTAGAAATATCTAAATCTGGATAATCTTTTTGGAGAATTGCTTTTTTCATTTCAGCCAAAGCACCAGCTAACTCAACACCTGTTGGTCCTGCTCCAACTAAAACAAAATTCATTAAAGCATCTTTTTCTGCTTGGTCATTGGTTAAAACCGCTTGTTCAAAATTTTCTAAAATTAAACTTCTAATGTTTAATGATTGTGGAATGGTTTTCATAGACATCGCATTCCTTTCAATTTCTTTGTTACCAAAAAAATTTGTTTTTGAACCCGTTGCAATTACCAAATAATCATAATGCAAATCACCTATTTCAGAAATTATTTTTTGATTTTCAGTGTCAATTTCTTTTACAGATGTTAATCTGAAATAAAAATCGGTATGTTCTTGAATTACTTTTCTGAGCGGATAAGCAATTGAACCAGCTTCCAATCCGCCAGTTGCTACCTGATACAAAAGTGGTTGAAATGTATGATAATTGTGTTTGTCAATCAGAACAACTTGAACCTTTTTATTTCTAAGTTTTTTTGCTAAAGCAATTCCGGCAAATCCACCACCAATAATTACAACTCTAGGATATTTTGAATGTGGAATATTCATATTAGTTTTCTTCAGGAAAAGTTACTTCACCATTCCATTGTGAAAATCCTCCAACCAAATTATAAGTATTCTTAAAACCTAACTGATTCATAATTGCGCAAGCTTGAGCGCTTCTTCCACCAGCTTTGCAATAAACGTAGTAATTTTTATTTTTATCTAATTCATCTACTTTATAAATAAAGCCTTGTCCTTCATAAATATTAATCATTAAAGCATTTGGTATAATTCCTTCACTCCATTCATCTTCTGTTCTAACATCAAGAATTACTGCATTAGAATCATTTGATAATTGCTCTACCCAATCGTTTTGTAATAAGTCCATAAAGTATATTTTTTTCAAAAATACTAAATATAAAAAGTTTATCGATTATGCGTGATTTTAAATTTTAACAAAAAAATAACAAACATTTGTATATACAAATAAAATAATGTTATACATTTGTACCTACAAATATTGAAAGTACAATTATGAAAATAGAAGAAATTATAAAATCTACCGTAAGCATTAGTGATGCGAAGAAAGTGATTTTAAATTTGATGTATACCAATACTATTGTAGGCGAAAAGTTCTTAGAGATTTTAAAACCATTTGATTTATCAAGTGAACAATATAATGTTTTAAGAATTTTAAGAGGTCAAAAAGGAAATCCAGCAAATATGTGTGTCATTCAAGAAAGAATGATTGCAAAAAACAGTAACACTACTCGATTAATAGATAAATTGTTATTAAAAAACTTGGTTACTAGAGAAGTTTGCTCTGAAAACAGAAGAAAAATTGAGATTCAAATTACTCAAAAAGGATTAGACTTATTGACTGAATTAGATCCAATAGTTATACAACATGAAGAATTACTTGCTTCAAATTTGACTGCTCAAGAATTAAAAGAATTAAACAGATTATTAGAAAAATATAGAATTTCAAAACAATAAATTATGTCAAACTTTATAAAAAATGCCAATTGGCGTTATGCCACAAAAAAATTTGATGCTTCAAAAAAAGTATCAAATGAAGATTTAGAAACGTTGAAAGAAGCCATCCGATTGAGTGCATCATCTTATGGATTACAACCTTACAAAGTATTTATAATTGATAATCCCGAATTAAGAGCAAAATTACAACCTGCTGCATGGAATCAAGCTCAAATTGTTGATGCTTCACAAGTAATTGTTTTTGCTAACATAGTTGATTTTGGAGATGAACAAATCGATAATTACATTAAAAATTTAACCACTACTCGTGGTATTGAATTATCTTCAGTTCAAGGATATGCTGATTTTATGAAAATGAAAATTAATCCTTTATCAAAAGAAGAGAAAAACACTTGGACATCAAAACAGACCTATTTAGCATTAGGAAACTTATTAAATGCTGCTGCAGAACTTAAAATAGATGTTACACCAATGGAAGGTTTTGAACCTGAAAAAGTAAATGAAATTTTAGGTTTAAACGAACTTGGCCTAAATACTAGCATTATAGCTACAATAGGCTATCGTCATGAAGAAGACATGACCCAAAACTTTGCGAAGGTTCGCAAATCAAATGAAGAATTATTTATTAATATATAACTATAACTTTAAAATTAATTACAATGAAAAATTTAAAAACAATTGCATTAACATTAGTAGTAGCTTTAGGAACAACTATTGCTACAGCTCAGAACAAAAAAATTAACACTGATAAAAGTATCATTAACTGGGTTGGTAAAAAAGTAACTGGCCAACATTCGGGAACTATTTCTTTTCAAAGCGGAACTTTAGTTTTTGAAAAAAATGCTTTAAAAGGTGGAAGTTTTACAGTTGATATGACTTCAATTAATGTAACTGATTTAGAAGCTGGAAAAGGAAAAGAAAAATTAGAAGGACATTTAAAAGCAGATGATTTTTTTGGAACAGATAAATTTGCAACTTCAACTTTAGATTTCAAAAAAATTGGTTCAAAAGGAAATGGAGTTTACACAGTAACTGCTGATTTAACAATCAAAGGAATTACAAATTCTGTATCTTTTGACATTACAGTAAAAGGAAATACTGCTTCAGCTAAGTTAATGGTTGATAGAACTAAATTTGATATCAAATACGGTTCTGGAAGTTTCTTTGATAACTTAGGAGATAAAGCTATTAACGATGAATTTGAATTAAACGTTAATCTACAATTCTAATAAAGGGAATAATTGCTATGAAAAGAAAAGCCTCGAATTTTATTCGAGGTTTTTTGTTTTACTTAAATTAAGATAAAATACTAAATTTGTCACAATTCAAATCACTATGAAAAAGATTGCTGTTATTGACAACTATGATAGTTTTACCTATAATTTGGTTCATTATTTAGAGGATTTGAATGCAGTAGTCACTGTCTTTAGAAATGACGAATTAGAGCTAAGTGAACTAGAATCTTTTGACAAAATACTGCTTTCACCTGGTCCAGGAATTCCTGATGAAGCAGGAATGTTAAAAGCAATTATTCAAAAATATTATTCAACAAAAAGTATTTTAGGGATTTGTTTAGGTCAGCAAGCCATTGGAGAAGTTTTTGGCGGAAGCTTAATCAACCTCGAAAAAGTATTTCACGGTGTTGCAACAACCGTAAATCTAACAGTAAACGGCGAAGAACTTTTTACAGATTTACCCAATCAATTTGAAGTTGGTCGTTATCATTCTTGGGTAATTTCTAAAGACAATTTTCCTCAAAGTTTAGAAATAACCTCAACCGATTTTGATGGTGAAATCATGTCAATCAGACATAAAAATTTTGATGTAAAAGGCGTTCAATTTCATCCCGAAAGTATCTTAACACCATTTGGAAAGAAGATTTTAGAAAATTGGATTAACAATTAAAAAATATTTTTTTAAAACTACATCATGTAGTTGATTTAAAGATGTATAAAACACTTAATCTAAACTATTTCACAAACAATATCTTTAATCACCATAAGAATCCCATTTTTCATTTAAATTTATCACTAAAAACAATTATTCGAACAAAAAAATTGTTTATTGAGATGTTATTTCTTTGATTAATTTTAAAAAAGCAATCTTGTGCTTTAATCTTAATCGAATTTTCCTTTACTAAAACTTATACTTTAATAATTACATAATATATTATTGACTTACAATATAATAAATTTTAAGTATAGATATTCTCTATGATGCTTTTTTTGTTAATATTTCGTTAAAAAACAATTAAACAAACGTTTAATTTAAACAAGTGTTTAATTTTGCAGTCGTTAAATAAACATTCAAAAATCATGACTGATTTTAACGAGAAACAAATTGAAATACTTCAGGTAGCCGAACAGCTATTTGCAGAGAAAGGATTTGATGGAACATCGGTTAGAGATATTGCCAAAATTGCCAACATAAATGTTGCCATGATATCTTATTATTTTGGCTCAAAAGAAAAGCTTTTAGAAGCTTTGGTTTTATATCGAATTTCATCTTTCAAATTGGAATTAGAAAACCTAAATCAAGAAAACATCTCTCCTATTCAAAAGATGGAAAAACTAATTGAGTTTTACATCAAACGAATCAATAAGAATAAATGCATTTATCAAATTTTGCATTTTGAAATTTCTTCTAAAAAAAGAGATATTGATTTGGCTACATTCACAAAAGCAAAAAACGAAAATTTAAGACTGATTGAAAATATTGTAAAAGAAGGTCAACAACAAGGACTTTTTCAGAAAAACATTAATGTTCCATTACTTCCAACAATTATCATGGGAAGTTATCTTCAATTTCAAATGAATGCTGTTTACTACAAAGAATTGCTTGGCTTACATAGTGAAGCAGCTTTTGAAAACTATGTTTTAAACGATTTAACTCTTCACATACAAAAAACAATTAAAGCACTTTTAGTTTATGAAAATTAATAAAATAGCTTTCCTGATTTTCTTTCTGATGGTTTTTGTTAACAATCAAGCGCAGGAAAAGAAACTACTAACCTTAAAAGATGCTATCCAAATTGCCGTAACCAATAGTGATGCTGCAACTTTAGCTAAAACCAAAGTAGAAACTTCAGAATTGGAATTAGAAAACGTTAAAAACAACCGTTATCCAAGTTTGAAAGCTTCTGGTCAATACATGCGATTATCAAATGCAAATGTTGATTCAAACTTGAGCTCTAATCAAAATTCATCTTCTGAACCGAGCAAGCCTTTAAAAGTTGACCAACTTTTGTTAGGACAAGTAAATGCATCGTTACCTATTTTTAGCGGTTTTAAACTTAAGAATAGTATCAAAACATCTGAAAGCCTATATCAATCTGAAAAGTTCACAGAAAAGCACTCTAAAGAGCAAATTGGACTAGATGTAGTTGAATTGTTTTCTTCGCTTTACAAAACACAACAAATGACACTTATCATTGAAGAGAATTTAAAAACTGCCATTCAACGTGTCAAAGATTTTACTGCAATGGAAGAAAATGGTTTGATTGCTCGAAACGATTTATTGAAAGCTCAATTACAACAATCCAACATTGAGTTAGCACTTGAAAACTCAAAGAAAAATACAGCAATTGCAAACCACAAGTTGGTTACACTTTTAAAACTACCTGAGTCAACACAGGTTGAAATTGACATTGAAGCAATCAAAAAAGAATTGACCGAAAATCAAAAAGAATTCTCAGGTGAACGCAACGATTTAAAAGCTTTGGAATTAAAAAAATCGGCTTCAGAAAGTGCTGTAAAAGTTGCTAAAGGAAACTATTATCCATCGTTAGCATTATCTGCCGGATATATTGCTTTGGATTTGAATAATGTTATAACCGTTACTAATGCTATGAATTTTGGAATTGGTCTTTCTTATGACCTTTCATCAATATTTAAAAATGGAAAAGAGGTAAAACTAGCTCAAAGCAAAGCTAAAGAAACTGAAATCGCTATCAATTTACTTCAAAATCAAATTAATGAAGAAGTATTTCAAGCCAATGAAAATTATAAACTTTCTTTGAAACAAAGCTTTGTTTATGAAAAAGCAGTTGTTCAAGCAACCGAAAACTATAGAATTGTAAAAGACAAGTACGACAATAGTCTATCGGATACTAACGATTTACTGGAAGCTGATTTTGAAGCGCTACAAGCCAAAATAAATCAAGCCCTTTCAAAAGCAGACGTTGCCCAAAAATATTACGAGCTTCAATTTGCAAACGGAACATTATCATCATCATTAAACATCAACTAAAAAATTACTGCAACAGATATGGAAACTAAAAAAACAAATACAAAATTTAAATTAATCTTTATAGTAATTCTTGCACTAGGGTTAACCTATGGTGGTTACAAATTTTTTCATTCGTTATCACATGAAACTACAGATGATGCACAGGTTGCTAAAAAAATGAATCCAATTATTCCAAGAGTTTCAGGGTATATTACTAAGGTTTATGTAAAAGACAACCAACTTGTAAAACAAGGCGATACTCTTTTTGTTATCGACAACAGCGATTATGTAGTTAAAGTTGAAGAAGCCAAAGCTGCAGTTGCTATTGCAGAAAGCAATTTGGAAGTTGCTAAAGCTGATATTGGAACATCGCAAGCGGGAATTTCTGTTTCTGATGCAAATATTCAATCGGCAAATGGTTCAATTGAAACCGCTAAAATAAGACTTCGCAGAGCAACTAATGATTTTGAACGTTACAGCAATTTGTATAAAAATCATTCGATTACAAAACAACAATATGAACAAGCTGAAGCTGCAAAACAAGAAGCAGAAAGCCAATTACAAATTATACAAAATCAACAAAAAGCTTCATCTTATCAAAAAACTGTTGCTTCTGCCCGAAACAATGTAAGCTCAAAACAAGTTGATGTAGCCTCAGCAAATGTTCAAAAAGCTAAAGCTATGCTTGAAGCAGCTAACCTGAACTTAGGCTACACTGTTGTTACTGCAAGTATAGATGGACAAGTATCAACTATTGACATTCAACCAGGACAATTGGTTCAAGCTGGACAATCGTTGTTTTACATCATCAACAATCAGGAAACATGGGTTGTTGCAAACTTTAAAGAAACTCAATTGGACAAAATGCACATAGGACAAAAAGTAAATTTAGTTATTGATGCTTTTCCTGATATTAAATTTGAAGGCGAATTGACTTCTTTTTCTCCAGCAACAGGTTCAAAATTTTCGCTTTTACCACCAGATAATGCCAGTGGTAACTTTGTAAAAACTGTTCAAAGGCTTCCTGTTCGAATTAATTTTACGAGTAATAATGATAAAGAAAAATTGCAATTGCTACGTTCAGGGATGAATGCTGAAGTTGATGTAATTTTAAAATAATACTAGATGTCAACAGCAGTTGTTCAAGAAGATTTAGTTGAATATGGTTTTCGCAGAGTAATCATTACCATTACAGCAGTGCTTTGTGCCTTGCTCGAAATTGTTGACACCACTATTGTTAACGTGGCGCTAAACAATATGCGTGGTACTTTGGGCGCTACTTTAACCGATATTGCTTGGGTAATTACCGCTTATGCCATTGCCAATGTAATTGTGATACCTATGACAAGTTGGTTGTCACAACAATTTGGAAGAAGAAACTATTTTGCTACTTCAATTATCATTTTTACAGTTGCTTCGTTCATGTGTGGACAGGCAACCAACATTTGGGAATTAGTAGCTTTCCGTTTTATTCAAGGTCTTGGTGGTGGTGCACTTTTAGTAACTGCACAAACCATTATAACCGAAAGTTATCCTGTTGAAAAACGTGGAATGGCACAAGCTATCTACGGAATGGGTGTAATTGTTGGTCCTACTCTTGGTCCGCCGTTAGGTGGTTATTTGGTTGATAATTATTCTTGGCCTTATATTTTCTATATCAATATCCCAATTGGAATTATTGCTACGTTCCTGACATTAACTTTTGTTAGAAGTCCAAAATACGGTAACAAATTAAAAGCCAATCAAGTGGATTGGATTGGTATCTTTTTACTCTCTGCTTTTGTAGGTTCGTTACAATACGTTTTAGAACACGGACAACAAGATGATTGGTTTAACGATGGAACCATTACGTTCTTATCGGTGGTTAGTTTATTAGGTTTATTTTTCTTCATTTGGCGTGAAATGACTTATGAGTTTCCAATTGTGAATTTAAGAGTGTTAAAAGACGGAAATCTTAGAATAGGAACTGTTATGTGTTTCATTTTAGGTTTTGGATTGTATGGTTCAACTTTTATTATTCCGCTTTATACGCAATCTATATTGGGTTGGACTGCAACTGATGCTGGATTAATATTAGTTCCAAGTTCAATAACCACTGCCATATTGATGCCTTTTATTGGGCGAATGATACAAAAAGGAATACCTCAATCGTATATGGTTGCCATTGGGTTCTTTATTTTCTTTATTTTTTCTTATTGGATGCATATCGAAATGACACCCGATACTGGTGTAGAAAATTTCTTTTGGCCATTAATCATGCGTGGTGTTGGATTAGGATTGCTATTTGTACCTATTACCACTTTAGCATTATCCACATTATCTGGAAAAAGCATAGGCGAAGGTGCAGCAATGACCGGAATGATGCGTCAGCTTGGTGGTTCTTTTGGAATTGCTATTATTACAACTTTTATCGCACGATTTAACCAAGAACATAGAGTAAACCTCATCAGTCATCTTGATCCTGCAAAAACAGTAGTTCAAGAAAGAATAGCTGCTTTGCAAAGAGGTTTTATGTCAAAAGGTTTCAGTTATGATGTTGCGCTTGAAAAAGCATATAAAGTATTAGATTTTGGCGTGACCAAACAAAGCACAGTACTTTCATATATGGACGTATTTCTTTATTTGGGAGTTTTGTTTCTTCTGTGTATTCCAATAACTTTATTGATTAAAAGGTCGAAAAACAAAGTGAGCATGAGCGATGCCATGCATTAAGCAACTTATTAATTTACAAGTTATTAACAATTTTATTATTTTATAATAAATATTATTTAACTTTGAAATTAACGTTATTTTGTTTACTAACCAAAACTTTAATCAATCATGGGGATTTTTAACAGTCACGAAAAGAAAGTACTAGTAGAACTTCGTAAAAAGAGTGAAGATATTAGCAACGAAATAAGCAAAGAAATCAATGAGTTTTTTGATGATTTAAAATCAGATTACGATGAAAGCAAAGTGGTTATTAATGAATTTAGTTCTTTCATTGATGAATTGGAAAACAAACTTTCTCCTGAAGAAATTAAAAAACTACACTCCTTCTCTACTCGATTGGCAAAAGTAAAACGCTGTGCTAAAAAAGGTGTAGAAGCCATGCGCGAATTAGCGCGTGACCAAAAGAAAGCAACTCGTGAAACAATCCGTGAGTATGAAGAGTATCTTTACGTATAATTTATCTCGTAAAAACTAGTTTGTTTCCCTTGCTTAGGTTAGCATCAAAAGCATAACCTTCATAATTAAATCCTTTTAA
The DNA here is from genome assembly GCF_032098525.1 of Flavobacterium sp. PMTSA4. Lineage (NCBI taxonomy): Bacteria > Pseudomonadati > Bacteroidota > Flavobacteriia > Flavobacteriales > Flavobacteriaceae > Flavobacterium > Flavobacterium capsici. The sequence continues at coordinate 114,525 of NZ_CP134890.1, read as the reverse complement.
ATCTTCTAGCGTTTCTGCGTTGGTATCAATGATGTAGCGCACCATCATTCCACGTGCTTTCTTAGCAAAGAAGCTAATCATTTTCAATTTTCCGTCTTTATAGTCTTTAAACTCTGGAGTGATTACTGGCACTTTTAATGCTTTTGTATCTACCGCACTGAAGTACTCATTACTTGCCAAATTGATAAATAATTCACCTTTTTGAAGTTCCTCGTTTAAAGTTTTGGTGATTGTTTTTTTCCAAAACTCATAAAGGTTTTTGTTTTTACCGATTGGTAAAGTTGTACCCATTTCCAAACGGTAAGCCTGCATTAAATCAAGCGGTTTCAGCAAACCATATAATCCTGATAATATTCTTAGTTTAGACTGTAAAACATCTAACTTATCCAATGGTAAACTATACACATCTAGACCAACATAAACATCGCCATCAAAAGTATAGACTGCAGGTCTTGCATTTTCAGTAGTAAAGGGAACATTCCATTCTTGATTACGTTGCCAATTCAGTTCAGCCAATTTTTCTGAAATATCCATTAAAGCCATCAATTGTTTTGGCTTTTTCTTTTTTAAGGTCTTTTGTATGGTTGCTGCTTGTTTTAAAAAAGCAGGTTCTGTATGTTGAGTAGTTGGTAATTCTTTATCAAAATTCAGCGATTTTGCTGGAGAGATTACAATTTTCATAGTTTATTTTCTTTTTCCCAAATGTACAAATTGGAATGCAATATCACTAAAAGCTTTTGATTGAAATTGGTTATTTATTAATTGGTAATTATTATTTAAAACCGTTATTGAACGTTACTTTGAAACATAAGTAAGCACTACTCCACCAGTTGCAAGTGGTTGTGTAGAAATTAAAGTTAAATTTTTTGGTACAATACCTTGTTCAAAAAGTGGATGACCACTTCCTAAAATTACAGGAGCAATCCCAATGCGGTATTCATCAAAGAGGTTTTCGTTTACAAAAGTCTCAGAAAGGTTTGCGCTACCGAAAACATAAATATCTTTAGTACTCTTGGCTTTGAGTTCCTTTATAACCGCAGCTACATTTTCTTGAATAAGTGTAGTGTTTTGCCAATCGGCTGATGGTAATGTAGTTGAAAAAACAATTTTAGGAATGGAATTCATTAAATCGGCTATTTCGCCAACACCATCTTTCCAGTAGGCGGCCATACCTTCATAGGTTACTCTACCAAAAATCAAACAATCGGCTGCATGCAATTGCTCAACTGATAGTTTCTCGAGTTCGTCTCCCCATATTTTCTCATGAAAAGACAAATCCCATTTTTCATTTCCTTCAAAATAGCCATCTAACGTGATGACGTTCCACATAATTAATTTTGACATATTTTTTTTAATTGCTTACGATTTCAACTTCATCAACAAATACGAAAATCGGATAGCATTTCTTTTGGCCAATTGGTCGTTAGTAGACGAACCCGCGTGTCCTCCTTCTATGTTTTCGTAATAATAGATTTTATACCCCATGTCGTTCATTTTAGCCGCCATTTTTCTGGCATGACCAGGATGCACTCTATCATCGCGGGTAGAGGTTATAAAAAGTACTTCAGGATACTTTACTCCTTCTTTCACATTTTGATAAGGCGAATATTTTTGAATGTATTCCCACTCGGCAGGAACATCAGGGTTTCCGTATTCTCCCATCCAGCTTGCACCTGCCAACAGTTTATTATAGCGTTGCATATCGAGCAATGGAACTTCACAAACCACTGCGTTATACAAATCAGGTCGTTGTGTAAATGCCACTCCAACTAATAAACCACCATTGCTTCCACCCATAACGCCTAAATGTTGTGGTGTGGTTACTTTTTTTGCAATTAAATCTTCGGATACGGCATATAAATCATCAAAAACATTTTGTCTTTTTTCTTTCATCCCGTCTTGATGCCATTTTGGACCAAACTCGCCACCACCACGGATGTTAGCCAAGACAAAAACACCACCTTCTTTTAACCATGAATCACCGTAAGAAGCAGCATAAAAAGGTTGCTCTGCTATTTCAAATCCTCCGTAGGCATATATAAGTGTTGGGTTTGTGCCATCGAGTTTCATTCCTTTTGAAGCAACCATGAAATAAGGCACCATGGTTCCATCTTTTGATTTTGCTTGGTATTGTTTTACTTCGTAGTTGCTGGCGTCAAAAAAGGATGGTAATGGTTTGATAGGTGTAACATTGTTGCGACTTGCATCTGCCACATATAAAGTTGACGGAGTTAAAAAATTCTCGAAAGTAAAATAGTATTCATCGGAGTTCTCGTCTGAGGTTTCAATTTCTATAGTACCTAATTCAGGTGCTTTTACCTCTTCTCTTTTCCATACACCGTTATTAAACGAACAATTATAAAGATGACTGGTAACATTGGTTAGCAGATTAATTATCAATTTGTTCTTGGTTTTAGCAACACTTGTTATACTTGAAAGTGCATCGGGTTCAAGCACCAGGGAAACTTCTTTTTTTCCATTTAAAAGCTCAGTCATGTTTAAGCTTACCAGTGAGCCACTTTTATAGGTTTTAAAAAATATTTGCCAGTCTGATTTTAATTTTACTAATAGCTGATTGTTTAAAATACCATTGATCTGACTGTCTACTGGTAGGTCTAACTCAACTGTTTTGCCGTCTTTCCAAATTATTTTGGTACTGGTGAAAAAAGTAGTTGCTCTGCTGATATAGACATATTTTGTATCGTTATCGCGAAGGATGCTTCCGCCAATACCTACATCTTTATTTCTTCCTTCGTATAGTAATTTTGCCTCTTTTAGTGGCGTGTTGCGTTTCCATAGTCTTACTTGGCTTGGATAGCCCGAAGTAGTCATGGTTCCTCTTCCAAAATCTACAGAAACGATTAATGTATTTTCATCCAGATAAGCTACGCTACCTTTAGACTCTTCGAGGTAAAAACCGTCTTTGAGGAACTGCTTTTTTTCGGCGTCAAACTCACGAACCTCAACGGCATCGCCACCGCCTTTTGAAAGCTGAATTAAAAAACGGTTGTACTCAGGACTCAAGCCTACTGCTCCTTTAAAAACCCATTTGACATTGTCTTTCTTTGCCATAGCATCAATGTCTATGAGGGTTTCCCATTGTATGTTTTTGTTTTTATACTCTGATGATAAGCATCTTCTCCAAATGCCTCGAACATGGTCTTTGTCTTTCCAAAAATTGTAAATGTATTTTCCTCTGATGCTTGGAGTGGCAATTTTATCAGAGGAATTATAAATTTCTAAGGACTTGTTGTAGATTGATTTATAGCTTTTCCACTTGCTCAGCTCTTCAAAGGTGTTTTGGTTTAGCTCGTTAACAAATTCCATAGCCTTGTCGCCGTCAACTTCTTCGAGCCATAAGTATTGGTCTTCCTGTGCTTGTGATTGCGTCATTCCAAAAAATGTTAACAGTAGTAATGTGTATTTTTTCATGTTATTATTGGTTTCTTTATGAACTTATTGTTTAGTAATTGCAAGATAGTATTTATTCTATGAACTGGAAACTGCTTCTTTAAATTTGGTAGTGGTAGAATGATTGCATAAAAAAAATCCTGAATCTATATTGAAACAGGATTTTCATGGATGGAAAGACTAATTGAATTTTATGCTGCGCCTTCATTGGTTTGCGCATTTTCTAAGGTGATGTTTAGTTGTATTCTTTCGCCTTTTACGATACCCACTGTTTGAGCGGTTTCGATGTACATTACTTTTGAGAATTTGATAGTGTCAATTCCTAATGGTAAGTTTTTGAACTCGAAATAGCCTTTGGCAGTAGTTTTGGTAGTTCTTTCGCCATTAGCGGCAGTAACTATTACTTTATCTACCGGATTACCGTTTGCATCTGTAACGTAACCACGCACTGAAAGCACGCTGCCGTGATGATTGACAATTATACGGTTGTTGAAATAGGTACGCCAAAATGTTGGCTGTAAATTTCTAATTGAACTTACCAAAGCGTCCATTTGGAACAGGATTGGTTTACACTCTTTTAATAGCTGACTGATTTGAGAATTTATTGTTTTACGGTCTGAAAGACGATTTCTAGGAATAGAAAGTTCGACTTTGTATTCATTCCATAAATCGGTTGCTTTTTGTAGAAAATCAGTAGTAATACCGTAAGGTTCTAAATCTACCTGAATAGCAGTAGCTTTGTTAATGATTTCTTCTGAGTAATTGATAGTGTAAGTGTCTCTCATTCTAACTAAACTAGTTTGAGAGAAGGCTTTCATCCAAGTTAGTAACACATTATCGTTGGTAGCTGCGCCATAGGCACGCGCTGCAAAGACAATTGTCATGATTTCTGTTACTAATTTTTCTTTACTGTTGGATTTGTTGAGACGGAAACCAACGAGACTTAGCCCTTGGTTACCCGTGAGCGCACCAATTTGGTTGGTTTTTGCGTTCAACGAATCGTTTAAGAGGTTGTAGCCAGGCATTGAATCCTTGATAGAAGCTGGCTGTTCTGCATTAAAAGAGACTACTGCTCTTTGCATCGTTACGATGTTTTCATTTCGTGCTGACATAGCATTACAATTTAAAAGGTTATAAAAAATGTTTTCAAGTAGATCTGGGAATCTTTAACTTGCTGGTTACAAAGCTTTAGCAAAATTTTTTAATCTTGGTTAAAAAATCGATGAAATGCACAAAATTTGAAGATTTATATGTAATCGGATTACAAATTAATAGTATGAATTTAGCTTTACTATCGATTAAAAGTATATAATAATCGTTTAAATACATAATTATTTAAAATACTACTTAATTATTTTGTTGGATTATCTGATAGTATTTTTATGCTTTTAAGTATAAAAGGAACGCTTATCCAAAGCTAGTTAGTTCCTTTTAAATAAAATAGGGGGATTTCCCCCTTTTTTTAGGGGGGTTTCCCCCTTTTTTTGATTTAGGTTTTGAGTTGAATAAAAAAGCGAAAGGCTTTTGCCTCTCGCTTTGAAGTTTTTATAGATAGGAAGTTGGGAGATTTTGTGGAGCTGGGTTATTAATTAAACCACGCGAAAGACTCGCGCGGTAGCGGGGGTTATTCAAAATCACGGCTAACGTGCCGCGGCTTGGACGCAGTGGCGCGTATTCATTGATAGTTGTAAATATAGCAAAAAAGTGAACTTAGTAGTTTCCGGCTAAAGAAAAATAAAGTAGCCATTGCGCCAAACCGCTGTTATACCGCGTTTAGTTTATTACGACATCTTTTCGGATTTCTTTTTTCCATTCTTCACCGTATTTTATTTCCATTAGTTTTAAAATCTCATTGTTATATTCTATTATACACTCTAACGGCGCCGGAGTGCAACCAAAATCAAAATATTGTATGTTATATTTTTTTTCAAACTTTTTATCATTTTTGGAATTAGCAATCGGAGCAATTGAACCAATCAAGTAAAGTTTTGCCGATTTGTTTTTCCATTCATTTTTGGCAGTTTCACCATCAAAATCACAATTAGCAATAACTTCAAAAGTTTTGGTTAATTGATCTTCATTTTGAGTTTCAAATTCTATGCTTACTTTTCCATACAGAAATGAAAATAATTCCATTGAATATTGTTTGTTTTTGTCAAGCTTGTATAAAGTGAAATTTCCCAAAGAATCTGTAAAAGATTTTTCATTGGTTTCTTTTACAGTAATCATTACTTCTTCACTTGGTTTTAGTTTTGTTTTGGCAGAAATTATTTTGCCGTCAAGTTTGACTTGAGCATTCAAATGAAAAATTGTGATTAAATAAATCGATAGAAAGATAAACTTCTTCATAACAATTTTGGTTAAATGCGGTATAACGTTTCGCCGCTAACCGACTGTTGCGATTCCAGCGAACTGCGTACTGTCAGCTAAGATAATATTTTTACGTGAAAAAAAGACGTGAAACCACGAAAATCCAGCAATAGCGGTTAACGGCTGTTGGCAGACGTATTTATTCTAAACTATCCAAGTTCCATCAATCTTGTCAACTTTCCATTTTCCGTTTACTTTTTTAATGTATATTCTAAATCCCTGACCACATTTTCCGCCGCAAACAAAACCTCCGTCAAGGATTCCGTACTTTTTAGTTGTATCAAACTGTATTTTTCTAAAATATGCTACACCTGAAAAATTGAAATTGTATTTGGTTCCCCATATTTTATCTTTTTCGGGAAACTTACTTAAATCCATTAGTTTGAATTTGCCTTTAAGTTTAATTTTTTCAATATCGATTTTATATTCTAAACTATCTTCTTTCTTAAGTTTTTGAAGTTTTGCTCCTTTAAAATGCTTTTCAAAGTCTTCTCTTAAGTCTTCATTGTTAAACTTGATTTTTGATTCAAATGCAACTATAATTTTTGAAGTATCGTTTTCAATTTCTAAATTTCTTCTTTTCCATTCTAATAAAGCCTTTTTTTCTTCGTTAGTTGCTTTTGTAGAGTCAGTTCTTATGTATCGACCTTCTTTGTCAAAAATCAACTCGCCATATTTCGGTGGAAAATTCAACATCATTCTTCTGTCCATACATGTTGAATCAATTAAACTCGGTAAAATTTCAGTCATCACATTTTTTTCAAAATCTACTTCGCTCATAGTCTTTTCACAACTCGTAGAAAGTATTAATATTAAGATAAATGTGATTTTTAGTAGTTTCGTCATAATATGTCTGCCAACTTGTGTATAAGCGCAACAAAGTTTCGTCTATACACCCAAAATCGGGTAGATTAGCGAATGTTTGTTTCGTTTTATATTTCCAAAAGTAAACAATCTCTTTCTCAAAAAAAAGGGGGGATTTCCCTCTAATTTTATCAAAGTACTAAAAAAACTTTTAAAGTGTTTTACGGTTTTCCTCACTTTGAGCAAAAAAAGCAGTTTATTCATGGTAAATTCTTTGATGTCATTTGCTAATACTTGCCTGTCGTTTGCAAATACTTTGATGTCATTTGCGAATACTTGCCTGTCGTTTGCAAATACTTGGTTGTCGTTTGCAATTACTTGGTTGTCATTTGCGAATACTTGCCTGTCATTTGCAAATACTTTGATGTCATTTGCTAATACTTGCCTGTCATTTGCAAATACTTGCCTGTACGTTTCGAATACTTGCCTGTACGTTTGGAATACTTTGATGTAAGTTTCGAATACTTGCCTGTACGTTTGGAATACTTGCCTGTACGTTTGGAATACTTGCTTGTACGTTTCGAATACTTGCTTGTACGTTTGGATTGTAATTTATTTATACTGGATTGTTCCTTATTGGGTTGGTTAAAACGTGATTTGTAATTGGAAATTGGTAATTATAAATACTTATATTTGCCCTAACTAAATCGTTATCGTAATGGAAGAGTGTATCTCTGTATTTGACATGCTAAAAATAGGTGTTGGGCCATCAAGCTCGCACACACTTGGTCCGTGGCGCGCCGCAGAACGTTTTTTGAACGAGCTTCGTGAAGAAAAAATACTGGATACTATTGTTTCGGTGAAAGTGGATTTGTATGGTTCGCTATCGCTAACCGGAAAAGGACATGCTACTGACCTGGCGGTGATGCTTGGGCTTAGTGGACAAGACCCAGTAACGATACCGGTGCAAGATATTGACAGCATCATCAAGACGATACAGAAAACGCATCAACTGAATCTGGGGAACGAAAACGCCATTACGTTTAATCCGGATACTGATATTGTTTTTAATAAAAACTTCCTGCCGTTTCATGCCAACGGAATGACTTTCACAGCTACTACCGAGCTTGGCAACTACTCGAACACCTACTACTCTATTGGTGGTGGTTTTGTAGTAGTAGAAGAACGGATCAACGCGAAGAAGAAAATGGAATTCAAGTGTGCTTTCCCTTATTTGATTGATAATGCCGACATGCTTTTGAACTATTGCACGGAGGAAGGGAAATCTATTTCGGAAATCGTATGGATTAACGAGAAATCGATGCGTAGCGAAAAAGAAATCAATAAAGAATTGATGAAAATATGGCACACGATGTTGGAATGCATGTACATTGGTTGCCACTCTGAAGGCATCTTGCCGGGTGGTTTGAACGTTAGACGCCGCGCTTTTGATATGCACCAAGGATTGATTGGGCTTGCTAATTATTCTACGCCACAGGAATGGCTGGAAACGATAAGAAAAACCGAAGTAAAGTTTCGCCAAATCCTGAAATGGGTTTCGTGTTTTGCATTGGCGGTTAACGAAGTGAATGCATCGCTAGGAAGAGTGGTTACTGCGCCTACTAATGGTAGTGCGGGTGTTATTCCTGCGGTGTTAATGTATTATCTGGTGATTGAAAACCACAACGCTGGCGAAAAAGAAATCAAACAGTTCCTGATGGTTGCTGGCGAAATAGGAAGTTTGTTTAAACAAGGTTCAACCATTTCTGCCGCTATGGGTGGATGCCAAGCCGAGATAGGTGTTTCATCTGCCATGGCTGCTGGCGCACTCTGTGAAGTAATGGGTGGAACGCCTGACCAGGTTTTAATGGCTGCCGAAATTGCTATGGAACATCATCTTGGGTTAACTTGTGACCCAATTGGTGGATTGGTGCAGATTCCGTGTATTGAGCGCAATACTATGGGTGCTATCAAGGCCATCAATGCTGCGGAACTTGCTTTTGAAACCGATGCTAAGAATGCTAAAGTGCCTTTGGACAAGGTAATTAACACGATGTGGCAAACGGCTAAAGATATGAACTCAAAATACAAAGAAACCTCGGAAGGCGGACTTGCTATTGCGGTGAATATGGCGGATTGTTAAACGTTTATTTTCTTCGGGTATCTATCAGATGTATTATTTTCCAGGTAGTTCCTTCTAAATACAAGGTGAATGCATTGACACCGCCATGACTCTTTTTTCCGTTGACATAAAATTCATAAGGCATCCAAACGTGAGCCATCGAACCATCAACCTGAATGTTATAACTCAATATTCTTTCTTCGAATTGAACATCAGCAGCAATAGCGGCCATTGATTTATAAAAAGCATTAGCCGTTTCGTTTGAAAGTTTATTGCCTTTAGTGTTTTCGGATATTGACTGCAAAATGATGGCATCACTACAAGTGGATTTGATTTTAAGGGGATCCTTTGCATGAAATCCTTCAAAGAAAGTTTCGATAGTTTTTTGTACTGCTTCTTTCTGTGCTGAAAGATTTGCAGAATACAAAACCAATATCAGTAAGAAAGTTATCTTTTTCATCTTAAAACTTTGACCATTTATACAATTCTTTCCACGAAGGTTTTTTGCCGTACATTAAAATACCTACTCTGTATATTTTTGACGCAAACCAAACTACCAATATAAACGTTCCGAATAGCAACACCAACGATAAGGCAATTTGCCACACAGGAACGCCAAACGGTATGCGCATCATCATGACAATTGGTGAGGTTAATGGAATGAATGAGAAGACCGTGGCAATAGTTCCGTGAGGATCATTGATTACTGTGAAAAAGCCAATGTAAACTCCGAGGATTAATGGTAGTATTATTGGTAACAAGAACTGCTGTGAATCGGTTTCGTTATCAACAGCTGCGCCAATGGCTGCATAGAATGAGCTGTAAAGAAAATAACCGCCAATGAAGTAAAGTATAAACGATATTAAAATAGTTGCTATTGGTAAGTTCCAAACTTCTTGGAAGTATAACTGTGCGTTGCTCATTTCATTTTGCGCCATTTCCATTGCTTTTTGACCTTCGGCAGCGGTTGTTCCTACTTGTACTCCAAATACTGAAGACATAATAAACATAGCCGACAGACCAAGTATTGCCCAGATTAGGAATTGTAATATACCTGCTAACGATGTACCTACAATTTTACCCATCATTAACTGAAATGGTTTTACTGAAGAGATGATGACTTCGATAATTCGAGATGTTTTTTCTTCAATTACGCTGCGCATCACCATGTTGCCATACAAGACAATAAACATCATGATTAAATAGCCAAAAGCACCACCAGCAATGGTTTTTATCCAGTTTAACCCTTGAATGGATTTCTCACCCGATGCCTTTTTGATGTTGATGGCTACTTTGGATTTAAGTTCTTTAATCTTTAACGTGTCTAATCCGTTTGAAGCATACTTTTGTTGCGTAATGGACTGGCCAATGGTTTTCTCTAAATCGGAAATAATATCAAAATCGGGACTGTCGTTAGAGATGTAATCGATGCTTTTTGCCAAAGAATCTGGGTTGGTTTCGTTTGGTATTAAAAGCAATCCTTCGTAGGCTTCAGAAACAATGCTATCTTTTAATGTCTTAATATCAATGGCTGAAAAATTAGTGTAATGGTATTCATCGCTGCTCTTTAGTAGCTCAAAATATTTCCCAGTTTCGTCGTGTACGGCAATGGTTTTTACTTCGGGTTTCATGGTGCTTAAAAAACCAACGAAAACTCCAATTCCAACAAAGAGCAACGGACTTAAAAAGGTCATCACGATAAATGATTTGTTGCGAACTTTAGCTAAAAACTCTCTTCTGATAATTAAACTTAACTTACTCATAATTATTCACTTACCGTTTTAATGAAAATATCGTTCACACTTGGAATTTTTTCTACAAAATGAGTCACCTGACCGCGTTGTACTAATGTGTTCAGCAATTCATTAGGCGTAGCATCACCAAGATTGATGGCCAGTTTTAACTCGTCGTTTAATGATTTGAAATCGGTTTGTGTTAATGTAAACTTTTGGGTTAAATCAAACATTAAACCTTCAACATTATCGGTTAGAATTCCAACATCATAGGTATTCGTTCTGTATTCTTTCTTAACGTCGGATAGCTTTCCTTCTATCAATTTATTTGATTTATGAATCAAGGCAATATGGTCGCACATTTCTTCAACGCTTTCCATACGATGCGTTGAGAAAATAACCGAAGTTCCTTGTTTGTTCAATTCGATGATTTCATCTTTAATCAAATTAGCATTCACTGGGTCAAAACCAGAAAATGGTTCATCAAGAATCAATAATTTTGGCTTATGTAACACTGTTACCACAAATTGAATCTTTTGCGCCATACCTTTTGAAAGCTCTTGAATCTTTTTGTTCCACCAACCTTGAATTTCCAATCGCTCGAACCAATACTTCAATTCTTTAGTAGCTTCAGCTTTGCTCAATCCTTTTAATTGTGCCAAATACAAACACTGCTCGCCTACTTTCATGGTTTTATACAAACCACGTTCTTCGGGCATATAACCAATTGATTGAATATGATTGAGGTTTAGTTTTTCGCCATCCAGAAGAATTTCGCCTCCATCGGGCATGGTAATTTGATTGATTATTCGAATTAGGGATGTTTTTCCGGCACCATTTGGACCTAATAATCCGTAAATACTACCTTTAGGAATGGTTAAAGAGACTTCATTAAGAGCAGTATAATCACCATAGGTTTTTACCACGTTCTTAACTTCAAGTATATTGTTCATACTAATTTTTTGATTTTTGTAAAATTACTCTTTTAGTATTAATTTTTTGTTTTTGTTACAAAAAAAAAACCCACCCTGATTTTTACAAAAGGATGGGAAAAATTGCTATGAAAAAGAAATACTAGTTTCCTAGTAATATTCAAATGTATAATTATTTTTTTAATTATGAAAACATATCTTTTACTTTTTCAAAAAAAGATTTATCGCTTTTTTCGGGATGTGGAATGAAATTTTCATCGTTTAAAGATTTTTCAAAAAACTGACGTTGCTCTTTTGTCAATGTCTTTGGCGTCCAAACATTTATATGAACAAGTAAATCTCCACTGCCATAACTATTTAAACTTGGAATTCCTTTTCCTTTAAGACGCAGAATTTTACCCGACTGAATTCCTTCTTCTAATTTAATTCTTACTTTACCGTTTACGGCTTCGATTTCTTTGGAAACACCTAAAACTGCTTCCGCTATACTTATGTATAAATCATAATGAAGATTTTCGCCTTCGCGTTTTAAGAATTCGTGTTCTAATTCTTCAATCGCTACAATTAAATCGCCTGAAATTCCGTTTCCTGGTGCATCGTTTCCTTTTCCTGAAACTTTTAATTGCATTCCGTCAACAACACCAGCGGGAATTTTGATAGAAACGGTTTCGTCTTCCAATATCATTCCATGCGCATCGGCATTGTTTGGTTTGCTTTCAATAGTTTGACCTGCACCGCCACAAACATGACAAGTAGTGGCTGTTTGCATTCTACCTAAAATAGTATTGGTAACTTTTAAAACCTGTCCTTGACCATTACAAGTAGGACACGTTTTGTATCTTACTCCTGGCGCTTGAACTTTACGTTTTACTTTTACTTTTTTCTCTACTCCATTTGCAATTTCCTCTAGAGTTAGTTTTACTTTAATTCTAAGATTGCTTCCTTTTACACGTCTTTGTCCACCTGAATTTCCACCGAAACCACCAAAACTTCCACCAAATGCACTTCCGAAAATATCTCCAAATTGGCTGAAAATATCGTCCATATTCATGTGTCCATGACTACCATAACCACCACTTTCAAAAGCAGCATGACCATATTGATCATATTTTGCTCTTCGAGTTGCGTCGCCTAAAACTTCGTAAGCTTCGGCAGCATATTTAAAGTTTTCTTCGGCTTCTTTGTTTCCAGGATTTTTATCAGGATGAAATTCAATAGCTTTCTTTCGATATGCTTTTTTAATTTCTTCTTGAGTGGCATTTTTTGAAACACCTAATATTTCGTAAAAATCTCTTTTGCTCATATGTTTTTAATTATTGCCCGATAACCACTTTAGGAAAACGGATAATTTTATCACCAAGTTTATAACCTTTTTCAATTACGTCAACTATTTTACCTTTCAAATCGTCGCTTGGAGCAGGAATTTGAGTAATTGCCTCAGCAAAATCGGCATCAAAAGCATCACCTGATTTTAAATCAACAATTTCTAAACCTTTTGATGCAAGAGTAGATTTTAATTTTTCATGAATTAACTCAACACCTTTTAATAAAGTTTCGTCTTCCGATTTTGCAATTTGTGCCATTGCTCTATCAAAATCATCTAAAACTGGCAACATGGCTTGCAAAACCTCTTGATTGGCAGTTTTATATAAATCGATTCTCTCTTTAGTTGTTCTTTTTTTATAGTTTTCAAATTCAGCAAAAAGACGTAAAAATTTATCTTTTTCTTTCGCTAAATCTTCTTGCAATTGTTCTTCAACCGTTAATTCTTCTGCTGTTTCTATTTCATTAGCAAGATTTTCTTGCTCGTTTTCAATTGGTTCTTTTTCTGTATTATCAGTGTTCATTGCTTTTTTATTTTTAAAAACATTCTTAATTTTCATATCGTTTTCAATGGATTGCAAAAGTACTGCCATTTCTTAAAAAATGTCAAATTGTCATCACTTTTTTTCTTCAAATATTTAAGCAGAAGACGAAATGTGATTTATTTACTAAAAATTAATAAAATTTTAAGACTATATCGATTTCGAATATTATATATTTGTGATATAACAATGAAAAATTGTTTGGCTCAAAGGTTACAAAACATTATTAATTCAACGTATTAAATATTAAAAGGTGCTATTTCCAGCACCTTTTTTTTATTATAACAATTCATTTAATGCTGAATCAAAATTGGGGTATTTAAACTGGAAACCTTTTTCTTGAATTTTCTTGGAACTTAATTTTTTACTTGTGAAAAGCAGTAAAGACATTTCTCCTAAAATAAATTTCATCATGAATCTTGGAATATTAGGTAGAAACAAAGGTTTGTGTAACTTTTTTGCTATTGCTTTGGTTTGGTCTTTATTGGAAATGGTTTCTGGAGCTACGGCATTATAAATTCCTTCTAAATTATTTTCTAAAACGAAACAATATAAATTCACCAAATCGTTTAGATGAATCCAAGATTGAACTTGCTTACCATTTCCCATCACAGCGCCAAAACCAAATTTAATGGGTTTTACAATTTCTTGAAAAGCTCCACCGTTTTTTCCATAAACAACACCTGTTCTGATTTTTGCAACTTTTAGTCCAAGATATTCAAAATTTGAAATACCATTTTCCCAAACTTTGACCACTTTTGCTAAAAAATCATCGGCAGTTTCTGAATCGTTTTCATCATAAACTCTATCATAACTTTCAGGATAAATTGCAGTTCCTGAAGCAGAAATAATATGTTTTATCTGATGATTAATCTCTTTCAAACTTGTCAAAAGCAAACTGCTAGTCTCAGTTCTGCTGGAAATTATTTCTTTTCTATAATTACGTGTCCAACGTTTAGCAATATTAGCACCAGCCAAATGAATTATTGCTTCTACTCCGTCAAAACAACTAACATCAATTTCTTTTGTATCTGGATTCCAATAAAATCCTTTATAGTTTTCACTATTTTCAAGTTTATCTTTTGAAGTTGTTAAATAATGAATGATGTGTCCTTTCTGGTTGAGCTTTTTTACCAAAGCAGTTCCAATAAAACCTGTAGCTCCTGTAATTAAAAGTTTCATTTATTATAATTTAACCAAAAGTACACACATTATATTGTAAAGGGAAAGAATTTTGATTGGCTTTAACTTTTGTTTAAACCTTTAATTTTATACTCCATTCAAAATCCAATTCTGAAACTTGTTCTCCTTTTTGATTTACACCTATTGATTTCATCCAAATCGTTTGACCTTCGCCTGTGTCGATTGCTTTTTGAATTGCTTCTGAAATTAAACTACCATCATTACAAGTAAACGTTATTCTACCAGTAGCTTTTTTGGAATAGTTTCCTTTATTATTGGCAACAAGCATCGAAATATTTCTATTGCTTTCTCTGATTTTCATCATAACTAAAGCACCAGTTGTTAATTCGGCAGCCATTGCTTGAACTGCAAAATACATCGAATTAAATGGATTTTTATTAAACCAACGATGTTTAACTGTTACCACACATTTGTTCTCTGAAATTGATTTAACCCGAACGCCTGACCAAAAAGCCGATGGCAAATTAAAAAATAAAAAAAGGTTTAATTTAGATGGTGAAACATTCATGAAGCGTTGATTTTGTTGTAAATATACACTATTTAAAAGAAATTAAAACATACTTTCAAATGTTAATTTTATGTTAATTATTAGTACTTTGTATTGCACAATACCTTTTTTTAGCTTTATCTTTGTATAAGAAATTAATAGTCTATCTAAAGTATAGCCAAAAATAAGTTTCAGTTATCAATTAAATCAATCAAAAAATGGTCTTAACTAACGAAAAAAACACAGCAACTTTCATTCACTTGAGCACTTTGTCTCAATACATAATTCCATTCGGAAATTATATCTTTCCTATTATTATATGGAGTTCAAAAAAGAATGAATCTGAATTTATTGATATGAATGGTAAAAATGCAATCAATTTTCAACTAAGTATGTTTTTATACACTATGGTTGCGGCAGTAATTGCTATTCCAGTATTCATTTACAGTATTTTCAATAATACAACGATAACAAACATTCATGATGGTCGCGATTTTATAATAGATCATTTTCATGCTGGAAACGTTTCAGGAATTGTTATTCTGGCAATTATTACAGTATTGTTATTTTGTTTTCTTAAAGTAATCGAATTTATTCTAATAATATATGCATCAGCAAAAGCTTCAAATGGAGAAGCTTATAAATATCCATTAACAGTCAATTTTATAAAATAAAAAAATCATCAATCAATCAATCAATCAAATCAATCAAATCAATCAAATCAATCAAATCAATCATCAATCATCAATCAAAAAATGGACAAGTTAATCACTTCTGAAAAGTATTCAGATTAAATCAAAATCGAATTATGAACATTGAAAACACAAAAGCTCAGATGCGTAAAGGAGTTTTAGAGTTCTGTATCTTATCAATTATTAAAGAAAAAGAAGCTTATACATCAGAAATTCTAGACACACTAAAAGACGCTAAATTGCTTGTAGTAGAAGGTACAGTTTATCCGCTACTTACAAGGTTAAAAAACGATGGATTACTCAATTACCGTTGGGAAGAATCTACATCTGGTCCGCCAAGAAAATATTATGGTTTGACCGAATTAGGAAAAACATTTTTAAACGAATTAAACGGCACTTGGACTGAATTGTCTGACGCTGTAAACATCATCACAACAAAAAATAACTAATCATGAACAAAACAGTAAATATTAATATAGGCGGATTAATTTTTCACATCGATGAAGATGCTTTCCAAAAATTGACAAGATATTTTGAAGCGATAAAACGCTCACTTTCTAATTCTTCTGGTCAAGATGAAATTATGAAAGATATAGAAATGCGTGTAGCAGAATTGCTGACTGAAAAACAAAAATCAGACAAACACGTTATCAACAACAAAGATGTTGAAGAAGTAATCACAATAATGGGACAACCAGAAGATTATCGAATTGACGATGATTCTGAAGCTCCAAAAACAGAAACCTATTACTCTAATTCTAAAAGAAGAAAACTTTACAGAGATAAAGATAGAGGAACAATTGCTGGTGTTTGTACTGGTTTAGGTCACTACTTTGGAGTGGAAGCACTTTGGTTCAAAATTTTATTCTTAATCTTCGTTTTTGCAGGATTTGGAACAGGAATTATAGCTTACTTCGTATTGTGGATTGCAGTACCAAAAGCAATAACAACCTCAGAAAAACTAGAAATGACTGGGCAACCAGTCACAATTTCTAGTATAGAAAAAAAGGTAAGAGAAGAATTTGAAAGCGTTTCTGAAAAATTTAAAAATGCTGATTATGACAAAATGGGAAACCAAGTAAAGCATGGTGCCGATAGAGTAGCTTCTGGGCTTGGTGATTTCATTATGAAAGTTTTTGGAGTTTTTGCAAAAGTTCTAGGTGCGTTTATCCTAATCTTTTCATCGCTTTCTCTAGTTGGTCTTTTTGTTGGATTATTCACTTTTGGTAGTACTTCATTTATAGATACACCTTGGCAACGTTACATCAATGCGGTGAACTATACTGATGTTCCTCTTTGGGTATTTGGATTATTATCATTCCTTGCTATCGGAATTCCATTGTTTTTCTTCTTGTTATTAGGATTAAAATTAATGGTTACTAATATGAAATCAATTGGAAACCCAATCAAATATAGCTTATTAGCAATTTGGATTATCTCTGTTTCAGCATTGGTTGTCATAGGAATAAAACAATCAACTGAAAGAGCATTTGAAGGAAAATCAGTTACCAAAGAAAATATCATTATACAACCTAATGATACTTTGAACATCAAATTTGTAAGCAATGATTTCTTCTCAAAAGATGTTTTTCATCGTGAAGATTTTGAATTCACACAAGATTCATTAAAAAATGAAGTGATTTATTCAAACGAAGTAAAATTCCACATCAAAAAAACAGATAAACCTCAAGCATATTTACAAATTGAAAGATTAGCGGAAGGAAAATCGTTTAGAGAAGCAAATGAAAGAGCAGAAAAAATAAAATATTCTTTTAAAGTTTCTGGAAATCAATTACTTTTAGATAATTATTTACTAACAGAAATGGCAAGTAAATACCGTAATCAAAACGTAGAATTGTATTTATATCTTCCGGTAGGAACTATTTTCAAAGCAGATGACACTGTTCAAGAATTTGATTATTCAGACAATAGTTTCTTTAATTTACATTACAGTTCAGATAATTATACTTATAAAGTAGAAAGCAATCAAATTAAATGCTTGGATTGTCCGGCAGATGAAAATGAATACGATGATGTAGATGCTCAAGAAATAAACATTTCTAATGACAATGATTCTACTGAAACTGTTACTGTAAAAATTAATGGCAAAGTAGTAACAGAAACTAAAAAAGGAAAAAAAGGAAAACTACAAGTAAACAGTGAAGGAGTTATA
Source organism: Flavobacterium sp. PMTSA4 (assembly GCF_032098525.1). Lineage (NCBI taxonomy): Bacteria > Pseudomonadati > Bacteroidota > Flavobacteriia > Flavobacteriales > Flavobacteriaceae > Flavobacterium > Flavobacterium capsici. The sequence goes on along the minus strand of NZ_CP134890.1, from coordinate 96,733 downwards.
ATTAAAACTGAATAATCATGGTAAAATTTGTAATGTATTGTGTAAAAGCTATTTCAGCTGCTATAATTGGTCTTTTAGTTGCTTCATGCAACGGAAACATGAATTTAGGAAAATCAATAAATGGAAGCGGAAAAGTAATTACTGAAGAAAGAAATGTTGGCTCTTTTGATAAAGTCACCGTTTGTTGCGGATTAGAGTGTGAAATTGTTCAAGCTCCCGATTTTAAAGTTACTGTTGAAGCCGATGACAATTTGGTAAAAGAAATTAAAACTCGTGTTGAAAATGGAACTTTGGTTATTTCTACAGATTATAACAATTACATCAATGTTTCTTCTAAAAAAGTCATTGTTCAAATGCCTACTGTAAAGAGTTTGGAAACAACCAGCGGTTCATCTTTAACAACTCCAAATACTATCAGTGAAACTAATGTAAGTCTAAAATCTAGTAGTGGAAGTGATATGGATGTAAGAGTTGAATCAGATACTATTTTCTTAGAATCTTCAAGCGGAAGCGATCAAAAAATAAAAGGAAAAGCATTGATATTATACACAGCATCATCAAGCGGAAGTCATATAGATGCTGAAAATTTAGTAGCAAACGATGTAACTTCTCAATCTTCAAGCGGAAGTTCGACAGAAGTAAATCCTGTGCTTAATTTAAAAGCAAAAGCTTCAAGTGGAAGTTCAATTAATTATAAAAAATCACCCAAATCTGTTTCAAAAGAAGAAAGTTCCGGTGGAAGCGTTTCTGGAAATTAATTGGTAATATTAACATCTCAATGAAAATTGGGATGTTTTTTTTTCTATTTTTGGAAAACCAATAATAACCTACCATGAAAAATAATTTACTATTTCTACTCATTTTAACCTCATCTTTTTGTTTTGCCCAAAAGAAAGAAAAGGTAAAAGGTTCCCGAATTGTAAAAATGGAACAGAAACAAGTAGAAAGTTTCCAATCAGTTGAAGTTGAAGACAACCTTGAAGTATTTCTTGTAAAGGGAAACGAATGTGGACTAGAAATCGAAGCCGACGACAATCTTCACGAATTTATAGACTATAAAGTATCGGGAAACAACCTAAGAATTTCAACCACGCGAGACATCAACAGCTTTAAAAAACTCAGTGTTCGTGTTACTTACACTTCTTCTTTAAATTTAGTAATCACAAAACACGAAACAAATGTAACGGTATTATCAGACATTGATTTGGCTGTCGTTACATTCAAGAGTTATGATTTTTCAAAATTATTTATAAATTCCAAAGCCAAAGATTTTACATTGATGGCCAATGATAAATCTAAAGCAGAGCTTAATTTAAAAGGCGAAAAAGTCACTATTGATGTAAGCAAAAGTGCATCAATAAAGGCGCTAATCGCTTCAACAGATTTTGGCATAGACATGTATCAAAAAGGTGAAGCCAAAATTGAAGGCGATGTTATTAACTTCAAACTTAGAGCCGATAATAATTCAAATTTTGATGGCTCAAAGTTAACCTCTGTTAATGCTGAAGTTTTTGCTGAAAGTTATTCTAATTCATCAATCAATGTTAAAACAACTGTTGTCATTGATGCCGCTGGAAAATCTGAAATACAACTCTACGGTGAACCAAAAATAGAAATCAAGCGTTTTACCGATAGCGCTCGATTAGAAAAGAAACCAACCAAATAAAAAAAATCCTGAAGTAATTCAGGATTTTTTTATTTCAATTAATGTGTCTGATTTATTCCATTGAAGCTAAATAACGCTCTGCATCCAAAGCTGCCATACAACCCGTTCCTGCAGCGGTTACCGCTTGTCTGTAAACATGATCAGCAGCATCACCACCAACAAATACTCCAGCAACATTAGTTTTTGAAGTACCAGGAATATTTATAATATAACCCGTTTCATCTAACTCAAGATAGTCTTTAAAAATATCGGTGTTTGGTTTATGACCAATAGCCACAAAAAATCCAGTAGCAGGAATTTCAATTACTTCATTAGTAGTTTTATTTAAAGCTTTTACTCCAGTAACTACTTGTCCGTCACCAAGAACTTCTACCGTATCATGATGCATCAATATTTCAATATTTTCGGTTTTTCTAACACGTTCTTCCATGATTTTAGAAGCTCTGAACTTATCGCTTCTAACCAACATGGTTACTTTTTTACATAATTTTGACAAATAATGCGCTTCTTCACAAGCCGAATCTCCTGCTCCAACAATTACCACTTCCTGATTTCTATAAAAGAATCCATCACAAACCGCACAGGCAGAAACTCCTCCACCCATTTGTAAATAATGTTGTTCTGATGGCAACCCTAAATACTTAGCCGAAGCACCTGTAGAAATAATTACAGTTTCAGCGTGAATTTCTTTAGTATCATTAACCCATACTTTGTGAACTTTTCCCGAAAAATCAACTTTAGTAACCCAACCATCACGAACATCCGTTCCAAATCGTTGCGCCTGAGCTTGCAATTGAACCATCATTTCTGGTCCAGTAACTCCATCCACATAACCAGGGAAATTTTCAACCTCATTAGTAGTGGTCAATTGTCCTCCTGGCTGAGAACCTTGATATAAAACTGGGTACATATTGGCTCTAGAAGCATAAATAGCGGCAGTATAACCTGCAGGACCTGAACCTATAATTAAGCACTTTACTTTTTCTATTGTATCTGACATTTTGTAATTTGATTTTAAAAAAAGCAAATGTATGTTTTTATAAAAACATTTCATTGCTTTGAACAACACAAATATTTATAGAATTATAAACAATCGTTATTGAAATGTTTGGTCTAAAAATAAAAAAACCTTGTCAGTACTATAACTTACAAGGTTTGATAAATATTTTTTGTCGGGGTGGCAGGATTCGAACCTGCGACCTCCTGCTCCCAAAGCAGGCGCGATAACCGGGCTACGCTACACCCCGAAAAACGAGAGTGCAAATATAGAACTATTAATTAGTTTTCAAAAGTTTTTTAAATAATTTAGAAATAAAAATTAGCCACAATATTTATAAAAAAAGAAAAATGCTCTCGATATAATTTCTATTTTTGTTGCCATACAAAATAACACAACTTTTTATGCTGATTATAGGAATAGCAGGTGGAACTGGAAGTGGAAAAACAACCGTAGTTCACCAAATCATGAATGAATTACCCGAAACCGAAGTAGGTGTCATTTCTCAGGATTCATACTATAAAGAGAACAACAACCTTAGTTTTGAGGAACGTGCGCTAATTAATTTTGACCATCCAAGAGCTATTGATTTCGAATTATTGGTGAAACATCTGAAAGAGTTAAAAGAAGGAAACACCATCGAACAACCCGTTTATTCGTTTATCACACACAACAGAACCGAAGATACTATCATCACACATCCTAGAAAAGTAATGATTGTTGAAGGTATTCTAATCCTTGCCAATCCTGAGCTTAGAGACATATTTGACGTAAAAATATTTGTGCATGCCGACTCTGATGAGCGTTTGATTCGTCGACTAAAAAGAGACATCGCTGAGCGTGGTCGTGATATGGAAGAAGTCCTAAACCGTTACCAAACCACACTAAAACCAATGCACCAGCAGTTCATTGAACCTACCAAAGGTTTTGCGGATATTATTATTCCTAACGATAAATACAACACTGTTGCTATTGATGTAGTTCGTGCGGTAATTAATCAAAGAATTACGTAACTTTACACCTATTCCTTTTTAATGAGTTACTTTAAAAACATGACCGACAAATACCCTATTCTCAAGATTTTGAGCAATAGATATGTAATTGTTTCCGTGTTTTTTGCCGTTTGGATGCTATTTCTTGACAACACTTCTTATTTAGACCATAGGGTTTTAAACAAAGAACTCGAAGAATTGGAAAACAACAAAAAATACTATCAGGACGAGATTCGCAAAGACGAAGAAGACATCAAACGTCTCAGAAACCCTGACCAGATTGAAAAGTACGCTCGCGAAAAGTACTATATGAAACGCGACAGCGAGGACATCTATATCATCGAATACGAAGGCGATACCATCCACGAAGAACAATCAAGAACCAAATCATTATAATACAAACCGATGGAAAAAAATTTATTCGATTCCTTTGAAAAAGTTGGTTCCAAGCAGTGGAAACAGAAAATTCAATACGAACTGAAAGGCGCCGATTATAACGACACTTTAGTTTGGGAAAGTTTAGAAGGCATCAAAGTAAAACCTTTTTACCACTATGATGAATTTGAAATCAAAGTTCCATCTGCCACTCCTGCTACTCCATTTTCAATACTGCAAAACATCTTTGTACATGACGTTGCCAAATCCAACAAGCGCGCTTTAGAAACCTTAAACCGCGGTGCCGAAAGCATCCGTTTTACTATTGAAAACGAATCCGTTTCGGTAGAGGAATTAATGCAGAACCTTCCAAAAGATAACACCACCTATTTTTTTTATTTGCCGTTCCTTTCAATCGATTTCGCTAAAACTATAAACGATTTCAGCGCTAAAAACGGTTATAAAAGCATAGTGTTAATTGACCCAATTCATCAACTGGGAAAAGACGGAAACTGGTTCGAAAACCTTGATAAAGATTTCGAAAAACTGAACCAAACAGCCAAGCTTGGCAAAAGCATCATTTCTGTTAACAGCAGCTTATACCAAAACGCAGGTGCTAACATGGTGCAACAACTGGCTTACACCTTGGCACACGTTAACGAATACTTCAATCGGGTTGAAAACATCAGTCAGCAAATAACTATTGAAGTTTCAGTAGGCAGCAATTACTTCTTTGAAATCGCTAAACTACGTGCCTTACGTATTCTATTCAACACTTTAGCCAAAGAATACAACCACAAGTTAGATTGTATCATTGTGGCTACACCAACCAAACGCAACAAAACCTTATACGATTATAACGTCAACATGCTTCGGACAACTACCGAATGCATGAGTGCCATTTTGGGTGGTGCCGATTATATTGCCAACCTACCTTACGATGCCTTGTACCACAAAGACAACGAGTTTGGCGACCGAATTGCGCGTAATCAGTTGTTGGTACTCAAACACGAAAGCTATTTCGACTTGGTCAATAATGCCGCCGATGGCAGCTATTACATCGAAGAAATCACCAACCAGCTAGCCGAAAAAGCTTTGCTGTTATTCAAAGACATCGAGGCAAACGGCGGTTTGATTACGCAACTTATCGAAGGAACCATACAAAGAAAAATCAGCGAAAGTGCTGCCAAAGAACAAGAATGGTTCGACAGCGGAAAAGAAGTATTGCTTGGAACCAACAAGTATCCAAACAAAAACGATAAAATGAAACACGACTTGGAGTTATACCCATTTGTAAAACAAAACCCTCGCAAAACGTTAATAGTTCCAATCATCGAAAAACGTTTAGCCGAGAAACTCGAACAAGAACGATTAGCTCAGGAAGAATAATTAAACTGTTTAGGTATGGCATCAAAAATTATAAAAATAACGGCAACAAGCAATGAAATCATTTTACCAATCGATGATGTTTTTGTTGGTAAATATATAAAAATCACAATTACAGATAAGGTTGCTCCACCAAGAGTTCCCAGACCAAAGATTGTAAAACCGAAAGTGGACAAAACGGACGAAATGTTTAGAAATCTAAAAGAAGATTCATTTTTTATCATCGATTTATCACGAAAACCTGATGAAAGTGTAATTGACGATGTTCCTGCTTGGAGTAATCTTTTCAAAAACCCTAAACCTGTAATTAAGGACGAAAAGTCCAAAGAAGACTTTTCAGATAAAGTAACCATCTCCAAAAAGATTATTATAGACAAGTTTGATTATGAAGAGGAAAGTGATTCAATAACCGATAGAGATAAAGAACTCCTGAATTCATTTACGTTTGAAGAAGATATAACTGATGTAAACACAAACATCATCGAAGACGAACCTAACTGGAACTCCAACAAACCATTGGATAAAGATTTAGACATTTTGGGTCATTCTGAAAAAAGCGAATAAGCAATGAGAAAAAACATCCAACATATAAAACTCGACAATTCCAACTTGAAACCTGACTCGAGCGAAAGCGAACAGGCGGAGCAAACTTGGAACTTGAAACAAAATTTCCTAACAGCCGAAGGCATCGAAGTAAAACCAACCTATACCGAAGCCGACATCGAAAACCTCGAACACATAGGCTTCGGAGCAGGTTTTGCACCCAATCTTCGCGGACCATATACTACCATGTTTGTGCGTCGTCCTTGGACGATTCGTCAGTATGCTGGTTTCTCCACTGCCGAAGAAAGCAATGCCTTCTACCGTCGCAACCTTGCCGCAGGTCAAAAAGGTCTATCCGTAGCCTTCGATTTGGCTACACACCGTGGGTATGATTCCGACCACGACCGCGTAGTTGGCGATGTAGGTAAAGCCGGTGTGGCGATTGATTCTGTTGAGGACATGAAAATTCTTTTCAACCAGATCCCGCTCGATGAAATGTCGGTTTCCATGACTATGAACGGTGCCGTGTTGCCCATCATGGCGTTTTATATTGTAGCCGCCGAAGAACAAGGCGTTGCACCTCACCTGCTTTCAGGAACCATCCAAAACGATATTCTGAAAGAGTTCATGGTGCGCAACACCTACATCTATCCGCCTACGCCATCCATGAAAATCATTGCCGATATTTTTGAATACAGCAGCAAAAACATGCCCAAGTTCAACTCCATTTCCATTTCGGGCTACCACATGCAGGAAGCCGGTGCTACTGCCGATATCGAATTGGCATACACCTTAGCCGATGGCTTGGAATACATCAGAACCGGATTAGCCGCTGGCATGAATATCGACGACTTTGCGCCTCGCCTTTCATTCTTCTGGGCTATCGGGATGAACCATTTTATGGAAATCGCCAAGATGCGAGCCGGTCGTATGCTTTGGGCAAAACTATTGCAACAGTTCAACCCAAAAGACGAAAAATCACTCGCACTCCGTACCCATTGTCAAACCAGTGGTTGGAGTTTAACCGAGCAAGACCCATTCAATAACGTAGCACGAACCACCATCGAAGCCGCAGCAGCAGCCTTTGGCGGAACACAATCCTTGCACACCAATGCCTTAGACGAAGCCATTGCCTTGCCTACCGATTTCTCGGCGCGCATTGCTCGTAACACACAAATCTATTTACAGGAAGAAACCAAAATCTGCAAAACTGTCGACCCATGGGCAGGCAGTTACTATGTAGAAAGCCTCACGGCTGAAATAGCCGAAAAAGCATGGGCATTGATTGAAGAAGTCGAAGAACTTGGCGGAATGACCAAAGCCATCGAAGCCGGAATTCCAAAACTACGCATTGAGGAAGCCGCAGCACGCAAGCAAGCCCGTATCGATAGCGGACAAGACATCATCGTTGGGGTGAACAAATACCGCCTCGAAAAAGAAGACCCGCTTCACATCCTTGAAGTCGATAACCAAACCGTGCGCAAACAGCAAATCGAACGTTTGAACCATATAAAAGCCACGCGCGACAACGCCAAAGTAAAAGCCAGTTTAGAAAAATTAACCGACTGTGCTAAAAACCAAAACGATAACTTACTATCTTTGGCAGTAGAAGCTGCCCGCAATCGAGCTACCTTGGGTGAAATCAGTGATGCACTCGAAAGCGTTTACGGCAGATACAAAGCACAAATCAGAAGTTTCAGCGGCGTGTATAGCAAAGAGATTAAAAACGACAAAAGCTTTGAAAAAGCAAAACAACTGGCCGATGCCTTCGCCAAGAAAGAAGGTCGTCGTCCACGCATCATGATTGCCAAAATGGGACAAGACGGTCACGACCGTGGTGCCAAGGTAGTCGCTACCGGCTATGCCGATGTAGGTTTTGATGTCGATATAGGACCACTATTCCAAACACCTGCCGAAGCCGCTAAACAAGCCGTAGAAAACGATGTACACATCCTTGGCGTTTCCTCGCTCGCAGCTGGACACAAAACGTTGGTGCCTCAGGTAATCGAAGAATTGCAAAAGTACGGTCGCGATGACATTATGGTCATTGTTGGTGGGGTTATCCCTGCGCAGGACTACCAATTCCTGTTCGATGCCGGAGCCGTTGCCGTCTTTGGTCCTGGAACCAAGATTAGCGACGCCGCTATCAGTATTTTGGAAGTATTACTGCAAGACTAAGTTAACATATCAAACCTGACAGGTTTTTAAAACCTGTCAGGTTTAAACGCTTACAAATTGATATAAACAAATAAAAACTAAATATGTCAACTATCCAACCTCTTGAAAATGGTAAATACTATCATATTTATAATAGAGGAATAAATAGCGACATTCTTTTTAAAGAAAATAATAACTTCGAATATTTTCTTAAACTTTACGATATACATATCGATCCCATTGCTGAAACTCTAGCATGGTGTTTAATGAAAAACCATTTTCATTTTTTAGTTAGAATTAAAGAAGTTGACGAAAATACTTTCGAAAAAAAGATACCTCCATCACAATCATTCTCTAACTTATTCAATGCCTATACAAAAGCATTTAATAAAAGTTTTAATAGACACGGAGCACTTTTTGAAAGACCTTTCAAAAGAAAAGAAATTAATACTGAAAATTATCTGCAAAACATAATTGCATACATACACAATAACCCTGTTCATCATAACATTACCGAACATCCATTACAATATCCTTGGAGTTCTTATACAACATGCCTTTCTAATAAACCAACAAAACTAAAACGAGAAGAAGTTATAAAGATTTTTAGCGACCTCGATAATTTTAAACACATACATCAACTAAAAAGTAATGACCTCTCTATTGAAACATTTTTAGGAATATAGCATAACTTCAAACCTGACAGGTTTAATTGCAAACAAACTTTAAACTATCAAACCTGACAGGTTTCTAAAACCTGTCAGGTTTAGCACCATAACCCCAACTTTTATATAAAAAAAAGTGCCTCAAAAGGGCACTTTTTCATTTTTATTGAAATTAGGGGGATTTCCCCCTTTTATAATTGATTGAAATACTTTTACTTTGATATACTTATTATAAAAATATGAAATCAATTTACACCTGCCTGTTTCTGTTCGCTTGCTTCACTTTGTTAGCACAAAAACAATATACATTCGATTACATGGTTGAATACAAAAACTTTGAAGGCAATGACAATAAAAAACAAACTAAAATACCATATTCAATCTATTTGACCAATTCAAAAAACAACAGCTATTTGGCTGAGTTAACCGAAAAAGACAGTCTGACCTATTGGGTAGATTTTCTAGACCATAATTCAACCACCGCTCGGGTAACCATTAACAAATCTGATTTCAAAAAAACTGAATTTATTCACATCAAATGCGAGGATGTAAAAAAATATTCCAATCCCTATAAATACCAAGTAAACAATTATCATTTCACAACACCAAAAGACACTATTATTAATAATGCTATTTTCAAGACGTATAGCATTACTGCCAATGACTTAAAAAGACAACAAAAGAAAAAAACAGGTACCTATTTATATATTGTAGATAAAGAAACCGATTTCCATTTACCCATCTTTCAACAAGCAACCACGTTTGAAGAATACAAAGTAGAAAGAGGCGTGCCCAACGGGATATTTACTAAAATAGTATTTATTGATTATCTGAATAAAATTAAATACCATCAAGAACGGGTAAACTACCTACCCATCGATAAAAAAATTGTTATTCCCGCAGATTGTAATTAAATTGCTCCAAGAATAATTTACTAAAAACACTGCATGAAAAAAATATACCCCCGCTACGCAAAGTCTCCTGACTTTGTGCTACCACCATCAAAAAACAAATGTTAAAAATTTTCATCCTATAAAATTTTTTACTACTTTAGTAGTTCCTATTTAAGGAAATACATAAGTAAAACTTGAGCGGAAGCCGATGGGCTTCCGTTTTTTTATGCCTTATAACAAACACTTTTCACCTCTATTTATCACTTTAGCAACAAAACAGCCATTTCTTTAAAAAAATGCTAACAAAAAACGACAAACTACACCTCTCATTAATAAAATTACATAAAACCCGCGAAGCATAGCCATTGAAGAGCAAAGCATAGCCATTGAAGAGCGAAGCATTCGTGTTTCGGTGCGAAGCATTCGTGTTTCGGTGCAAAGCATTCGTGTTTCGGTGCGAAGCATTCATGTTTCTTTAATAAGTATTTAATAACCTGCTTTTTTTTTAAATAAACCTGTAACAATCAACACCCAATAGCTACTAAAGGGTATTATCAATCATAAATAATTCAAAAAACATGAAAAAAACAATTATTCTATTTGCCCTATTGATTACCTCAATCACAACCTTTGCACAAACAAACACCGACGAAAAAGACAGCCGCTTTGAATTTGTAGCCACACCAAAAATTGGTATCGCTAAAATCAATTATTCAGGAGCACCTACCCTAAACGGAAACGTAAATGGTGGCGACATCTTAATAGCTTATAAATTGGGAAAATCAAGAAAATGGGATGTTGCAACAGGTATTAGTTTAACTGAGTTTAATGCAAACTCTATAGTTAACGGAACTGCTGCAAGTTTAAAAAACAGCTATATTCGAATACCTGTTCAATTTACTGCCGAATATTCTATTTTTAAAGATGCTTCTTCAGCAAACTCAAAGGTAGCTTTTATCATTGGTCTTGGAGCGTATGCCAATCATTTATATAATCAAGAAATAGAGACTTTTAACGGCGATAGTGAAGAAAACAACCTAGGTTGGAATTTTGGATTATCAAGTCAATTAGGTATTAAATTGCATCTAACTGATATATTTAATGTTACTGTAGGTTTAGATGGTATGAGTGATTTAACTAGAATGAAAAAAGATGGTTTGGAGCAAAAAATGGAGAATGCCAATATGTTTTTCTTGCGAATGGGCTTCAAATTGTAAAAAATACCAAATACAAAAAAGCGCTACTTCTGGTAGCGCTTTTTTTATGTAAACCGTCAGCCATTAATAATGCGCATTCAAAAACAAATCAATCGCTCGGATGCCTTCGAGAAAGTCAATCGTTTTTACTTCTTCAAAAAAATCAATCTCCGTTTCATGCGGCAAGAAATCCGAAATAATCCGAACAATAAAATCCTGAGGATTCTTCAGATACATAAACGTATAATCTTCCATGTTCACTACGGTCTTTTCAGCCAAGTCGGTAGTTCTAACAAATTTATCGGAAGTCAGCGAGCTTAAATTGGGCACGTTAGCCAACTGTTCTTGTTTAGTAATTGGTGCTCCGTTTTCAAACAAACCACCTTCGTAGCCATAAAGCGTAGCTTTGGTAATTTCAATAGGTTTTCCAAGTTGCAAATCTGCAGGCAGTTGCGTGGCTTTGCCTACAATAGCAGCAAACCCCATCAGTATGCAAACATCGTGTTGTGGCAACTGCATCATAGCTTTGGCTGTGCTTTCCCTTCCAATACCCGAAACAATTACTTCATAAGTGTGTTTGGTAGGTGCAATACGTTCCAATGCCAACAGCACTTTTTCCTGTTCGATGCGCATTGGGGTTAAAATGACAATCTTCAAAATAGTAATTTTTTGCTAAAATACTATTTAAAACGAGAACTGAAACCAACACTTAATCTCCTTAAAAACATTTTATCAACATTACATTTTATCAACATTATAACTGATATTCAATTATTTATTTTTAAATTTAACATCCCAAGTCTTGTTGGAAACCTATGATTTTTTAACTAAAACCTAATCATTTATGAAAAACAAGATTACAAAAGGCATCGCATTAACCCTATTCGCTATTTTAATGATGGCATGCCAACCAAAAAAAGAAGAAGCAGCTCCAGAAACAGCAGCTGTTGACACCGAAAAAATCAAAGCCGAAATTCAAGCCATGGAAGATGCTTTTGCAGTAGGATTGAATACAGGAACTACCGACGACATTGTTTACTACGCTGAAGATGCTGTAAGCTACGGACAAAATGAACCACCATTAGTTGGTAAAGCAGCTATTCACGATAAACTTAGAAAAGAAGCTGGCGATGGAAATGCTAAAAAAATGAAAGTTGCATTTGTTACCAATGAAGTCCACGCTTCTTCTGATGGCGAACAACTGGTTGAACTGGGAAGCTACAAAGCTGCCGATTCAACTGGTACCGTGTTACACAGTGGAAACTACATGGCATTGTTTAAAAAAGTAGATGGCAAATACGTTTGCACAAGAGACATGGGCGCTTCTGACCAACCTAAAAAAGAAGAAAGTAAAGAATAAACATTAAGCAATAAACTAAAAAAGCACTTCAATTGAAGTGCTTTTTTTATACGAGTATAGCAGAAACTATTTCTTTCCTTTTTCCCAATGCTCCATCAAAGCATCCATATCGATATCAAAAGCAGGTTTCTGTTCTACTAACCTACCCATTGAAAAAGCCCTATCAAGAATTACTTCTATCAAAAAATCTTCATTTACCTGAAAAGGCTGGTATTGTGTTTTCAAATTAATATTAAATACTCTCGCAGTATTCTGCGACCAAAATGCTTTCCAACCGCTTTTATAGTCCTTTATCAAATCAAAAGTAGTAAAACCTGTTTGCCGATGAATCAGTTTCACCAATATTTGGCCTTGTTTTCGGGATAACTTCTTTAGTTGGGAAGTAAATTCATTCTCCATATAGTTTTCTACCAACTTAAAGTATTTTTTCTTTTCCTTATTCGTTTTCAGTTTCTCTAAATTCTTATTCAAAAAAGTCAAACGCTCTGAAGCTACTTTAGCATACGGATAAACGCGATAAACTCTGTTTTGAAGCAGCTGAAAATCCTTTTTATCAATATATTCAAAGTTCCCGCGGTTGATAAAAACTTCTTCCAACTGAATCGTGTCAGTGAAAGCAGTATCAACCTCAACCTCTTGGATTTCAGTTTTAACTGGTTCCTTCGTTATTTGCCCAAAAGAAAGAGCTGTTATAAAAAAACCAAACAATGCAAATACAAAGTTTTTCATGCTTAACATTTTAATGTAAAATTAAAAATATTAGTTACAATTCTAGTGCCAAATTTATATTTTAGCAAAAAATAAAGAAATGGCATCAAAATCATTATTATCAAAAGCTTCATTAGCTTTTCTAGAAGAATATTTAAACAATGCTTCACCAACAGGATATGAATCAAATGGTCAAAAAATTTGGATGAAGTATTTAAAACCTTATGTAGATACTTTCATCACCGATACTTATGGAACAGCCGTTGGAGTAATCAACCCAGAAGCTGAATTTAAAGTAGTTATCGAAGGTCACAGCGACGAAATATCTTGGTATGTAAATTACATCACCGACGATGGTTTAATCTACGTAATCAGAAATGGTGGTTCCGACCATCAAATTGCGCCTTCAAAAAGAGTAAACATTCACACCAAAAACGGAATTGTAAAAGGAGTATTTGGTTGGCCAGCTATTCATACCAGAAACAGAGATAAAGAACAAAATGCTTCGTTACACAACATCTTTATCGATTGTGGATGTTCTACTAAAGACGAGGTAGAAAAATTAGGCGTTCATGTGGGTTGTGTCATCACCTATCCAGATGAATTTATGGTATTAAACAAAGACAAGTTTGTTTGTCGTGCTATCGATAACCGCATGGGCGGATTCATGATTGCAGAAGTAGCAAGATTATTAAAAGAAAACAAAAAGAAATTACCTTTCGGTTTATACATTGTCAATGCAGTTCAGGAAGAAATTGGTCTTCGTGGTGCCGAAATGATTACCCAAACCATCAAACCAAACGTTGCCATTGTAACCGATGTTTGTCATGACACAACAACACCAATGATTGACAAAAAAATTGAAGGTGATTTAAAAATGGGTAAAGGTCCAGTTATTGCTTATGCACCGGCAACCCAAAATGTTTTAAGAGAATTAATTGTATCAACTGCTGAAGAAAAGAAAATTCCTTTCCAACGTCATGCAACTTCTCGAGTAACAGGAACCGATACAGATGCTTTTGCATATAGTAATGGTGGTGTTGCTTCTGCATTAATTTCGTTGCCATTACGCTACATGCATACAACAGTAGAAATGGTTCACAAAGAAGATGTAGAAAATGTCATTAAACTGATTTATGAAAGTTTATTAAAAATAGAAAACAATCATAATTTCTCCTACTTTAAATAAATTCAAAAAGCATCCCGTAAACAGGATGCTTTTTTTAACTAAAACCAAATTTTACAACGATAAAATTTAAAGTTTAATGTTCTCTTGTTTTAAAGAACATTTGTTTTGAAATTCAACAAAACAATTTGTACTATTGTTTATTGCTTCAAAATCTAATGGTTGATTGAAATCCAAATTAACTGCTTCAGTTATTTGAACATCTTCTTGAATGATTTGATTGATGGTTTTTACCGTTAATCCAAATACGGTTGGATCTGTTTCAATTTTACTATCTATAATTTGATTGTCTTCTCTAATTACGTCTTCAATAGTTTTTTGAGCTACAGGAATAACTGTAGATGGATTGAAGATATAATCAGCATCCGAAGTATTTTCGAAACCTTTGAAATTTTGATTTAAAGAATCAGTTGCTAATAACTGCTCTTTTTCTAACTGATAATTGAAACTTGTTTGTTTTGCATTTGCTGCTTGACTTACATTTAGGAACCCTAAAGAAATCATTCCGATTAAAATGATTGATGTTTTCATGATGATTGATTTTTGATGATTGATGATTTATTTCTTGCACAAAGATATATAAAAAGGTATTTTGTTTTACATAGTACTAAAATTTTAACTAAATTTTAACAACTTTTATTTTTTCTACACAATGTCAAAGAATTTATTTATATACTAGTTAGACGATTAATGATTTGATTTGTAACACTTAAAAAGAAAAAAAACATCTCTTTATAAAAAAGCCACGCTTTAACGTGGCTTTTTGAATTTTAAAAAATTATTTTTTCAAATAATCAACAACTTCTTGAGCGTTGGATAACTCGGCGTGCTTTAAAGCAGTGTTTCCTCTATTATCTTTTGCTTGTTTATCAGCTCCTTTTTGAATTAAAAATTTAAGAATTTCAACTTTGTTATAACGAGCAGCAAACATTAATGGTGTTAATCCATTATCAGATGCTTCGTTTACATCGCTTCCATATTCAACAAATTTTTTAACGGCATCCATATCACCTTTCATAACGGCGATACATAATGGAGTACTTTCATAATTTACAATTTCTTTTGAAGTTGAAATTGTTGATACATTGTTTGCATTTGCAACGTTAGCAAAAGTCACTAACGCTAACCCTAAGGTAATGATTGTTTTTTTCATGATGATTTAATTTAATTGATGATTAAACGTAAGACTACTGAGTTTACAAAATGTTACAACAAATAAAAATTATAACATATTTTTAACAAATCAACTTATTATCAGTAATTTAAAGCCATAAAAAAACCACGCATTCAGCGTGGCTTTGTATATTATAAGTGATATAATTAACTATTCAAATAACTCATAACATTCATTCTGATTCGCTCTTGAATATTTTCGATATTGGCTTTTTCAAATTCTTCTCCTAGTATATTTTCATATAATTCAATATAACGCTCAGATACCGATTCAATATATTCATCTGTCATTTCAGGAATTTGTTGTCCATCTTTTCCTTGAAAACCATTTGCTATAAGCCATTGTCTAACAAACTCTTTTGATAATTGTTTTTGAGGTTCATTATTATCTTGTCTGAATTGGTATCCATCAGCATAAAAATACCTTGATGAATCTGGAGTATGAATTTCATCTATTAAAACAATCTTTCCATCTCTAGTTTTTCCAAATTCATATTTTGTATCTACTAATATTAAACCTCTACTGGCTGCAATTTCGGCTCCGCGCTGATACAAAGCTCTGGTATACTGTTCTAAAACTAAATAGTCTTCTTTTGAAACAATTCCTTTTTCTAAAATAGCTTCTCTTGATATATCTTCATCATGCGATCCATTATCGGCTTTAGTAGTTGGAGTAATAATTGGTTCAGGAAATTTATCGTTTTCTTTCAATCCTTCAGGCATTTCCACTCCACAAAGCATTTTTTTACCAGCGCTATATTCTCTAGCCGCATGGCCAGATAAATAACCTCTAATTACCATTTCTACTTTAAAAGGTTGACACAAATGACCAATGGCAACATTCGGATCTGGTGTAGCTATCAACCAATTTGGAACAATATCTTCAGTCAATTGCATAAAACGTGTTGCAATTTGATTTAAAATTTGTCCTTTGTATGGAATTCCTTTTGGCAAAACTACATCAAAAGCAGACAATCTATCGGTAGCAATCATCACCAAAATTTCATCATTGATGTTATAAACTTCTCTTACTTTGCCTCGATAAACTGATTTTTGATTAGGAAAATTAAAATCTGTAGTTGTAATTGTGTTCATTTTATATAGTTGTGTTGTGTGAAGTTGTTTGGCAAAAATACTTTGTTTACAATTGTTAAACAACATCAAAATAAAAAAAGGAGAAATATTAATTTCTCCTTTTTAAAATTACTAAACCAAAATTACTTAAATCTTATATTATAAGTAACTCCAACTCCAACCGATTGTATATTAGTGTCGTTTTGTGAAAATGTATTTTGGAAAAATCCATAAATATTCCAATCTCTATTATGATATCCAATTTGTGGGTTTAAATACAAACCGCCTTCATTGTTGTCAACATTTGTTAAAAAACCATAACCTAAATCAGTACCGATAAATATTCCACTTTTAGTAAAATAATAACGAGCAAAAGCTGCAACTGGAATCACTCCAAAATCTTCAAAATCACTTTTAGCAAAATAATGTGTATAACCAGAAGCCAATCCAATAGCGAAATTTGGATTAAAAAGATATTGTCCGCGCAAATCTAATCCTAAATTAAACGATGATACATCGCCAGCATCGCCAACTGGTATACCTGCAGTCAAACCAGCTTTTAACCAAGAGTTTTTTGGGGTAATATCAATTTCAGTCTCTTGTGCAAACAACATATTCATCCCTAACAGTCCGATAAATAAAAATAACTTTCTCATAATTTTCAAATTTTGAATTATATAAGCAAATATCCGAATAACTCTGTGGTATAATTTACAAGATTCTTATGAATGTTTACAGAATTAAAATAACAAGTTATTTATTACATTGACAATCAAATAAAAAACAAAAAAACCAATCAGTTTCCTGATTGGTCTAAATTATTTTACTTTAAAAAGTACTAATCATGATTTTCAATACTCTTGTAGGCATCAATCACTTTTTTCACTAATCGGTGACGAACAATATCTTTATCATCTAAATATAAAATTCCAATTCCATCAACATCTTTCAAAACTAATATAGCTTCTTTTAAACCAGATATTGTTCTTCGCGGTAAATCTACTTGTCCTGGATCACCAGTGATTACAAACTTGGCGTTCTTACCCATACGGGTTAAAAACATTTTCATTTGATTATGAGTTGTATTTTGGGCTTCATCAAGAATTACAAATGCATTGTCTAAAGTTCGTCCACGCATGAATGCCAAAGGTGCAATTTGGATAATACCTTTTAGAATATAATCTTCCAATGTTTGTGGTGGAATCATATCGCGCAAAGCATCATACAAAGGTTGCATATATGGATCTAGCTTTTCTTTCATATCACCAGGAAGAAACCCAAGATTTTCTCCAGCTTCTACAGCAGGACGAGTCAAGATAATTCGTTTTACTTGTTTTTCCTTTAAAGCTTTTACAGCCAAAGCAACACCAGTATACGTTTTACCTGTTCCTGCTGGTCCAATTGCAAAAACCATATCGTTTTTTTCAACAAACTCCACAAGCTTTTGCTGGTTAGGTGACAAAGCTTTTATTAGCTTACCTCCTATTCCGTGAACCAAAATTTTATCGCTGTCAGGCATTCTTTGTTCTTCTTGAGAATTACTTTGAATCACTCGGTCAATAACATTGGTGTCAATATTATTATAACGTGTAAAATGCAGCATAAGCCTATTGAATCGGTTTTCAAACTCATCGAGTTCTTCCTTTTCACCAAAGGCTTTCAAAGTTGTTCCGCGAGCTACAATCTTTAGTTTTGGATAATATTTTTTAATAGTTTCAAGATGGGTATCTTGTGCACCCCAAAATTCTTTTGGAGCGATGTCGTGTAATTCAATGATGCGTTCGTTCAAATGCGTAAGTATTAAATTAATTTTTTCGCTAAAAATAAATTAGCTTTGCATTCAAATTTAATCAAATTTGAGGTTAGGTTTTTCTATTTTTGGAACCAATTTCAATGAAGTTATAAACAATCAATGTCAATAATTACTTTAACAACAGATTACGGACTAAAAGACTATTTTGTTGGTGCTTTAAAAGGAAAAATTCTTACTGAGTTTCCTGAAGCGCAAATTGTAGACATTTCACATGGAATTGATCCATTTAATATTGCTGAGACAAGTTATATTATTGGTGCTGCATATTCAAGTTTTCCAAAAGGAACTGTTCATTTAATTGGTGTTGATGTTGAAATTAACAAAGAAACGCCTCAACACATAGCAATGCAATGGAATGATCACTATTTTATTTGTGCTGACAACGGCATTCTAAGCATACTGACCCAGAAAATTGTTCCTCAAAAAATAGTAGCAATCAATATTCATGATAGATTACCTACAGACGCTTCTGAACTCGACGTTTTTAAAACTGTTGCCGTACATTTAGCAAAAGGTGGTTTATTGAACGTTATTGGTAAAGAAATTAAATCTTTAAAAGAAATTACCGATTTAAAACCTGTTGTTACTGAAAATCAAATCAAAGGTTTTGTTACCTATATTGACAATTATGGAAACGTTGTAACAAATATCACAAAAAAATTGTTTTTAGAACATAGTAAAGGAAGAGCTTATGAAGTTCGTTTTAAAAACAAATCTCAAAAAACAATATTAGCAAAGTATAGTGAAATTGCACAAGTTTTAAAAAGAACTATAAAAGATTGCGAAGGAGAAAAACTTGTGATTTTTAATGATGCTGATTATTTGGAAATTGCAATCTATAAAAGTAATCCCGAAAAAATTGGTTCTGCTGCAAGTTTGCTAGGATTAAATTATCGCGATGTTGTAACTATTGATTTTTTTAATTAAAATTATGTTTATTAGAATAGTAAAAATGAGTTTTCATGAGGAAAATATTCCAAAATTCATAGAAAACTTCAATTTAATGAAAGAAAAGATACGAAATGCCGAAGGAAATCGTTATCTAGAATTATATCAGGATAAAAACAATCCTTGTATATTTTTTACTTATAGCTTTTGGGAAACTGAACAAGATTTGGAAAACTACAGACAATCAGCTCTTTTTGATGATGTTTGGACATTTACCAAAAAACTATTCAACGACAAACCCGAAGCTTGGAGTGTAGATAAATTAGTAAGTTTAACCTAGTTTAAAGTTGTTTAAAATAGTTTAATTATTGTTTAAGGAGTTTTATAAGAATATCTGTTTGTTCACATGTCGAACAACTTTAAACTTTAAACCCTTAAACTCTTAAACAAAATATAGAAATGAAATCAATCGCATTACGAGAAATAAAATCCTTTTTCGGTTCGCCAATAGGTTATTTAGTAATTGCCATTTTTTTGCTGCTCAACGGATTATTCCTTTGGGTTTTTGATGGCGAATACAATATATTACAAAGTGGTTTTGCTGATTTAACACCATTTTTCACCTTGGCACCATGGATATTAATCTTTTTAATTCCTGCGGTAACTATGCGCAGTTTTTCGGATGAAATCAAACAAGGAACTATTGAATTGTTATTAACTAAACCTTTGTCGGTTTGGCAAATTGTTAATGGAAAATTTTTGGGTGCGTTTTTATTAATCATCATCGCTATCATTCCAACACTTATATATGTAAATGTAATTTCTGATTTAAGCATAGAAAATCAAGGCATCGATTTAGGTAGTATTCTTGGTTCTTATTTTGGACTTCTTTTTTTAGTTGCGGCTTATACTTCCATCGGGATTTTCACCTCAACGCTTTCCGAAAATCAAATCGTTTCTTTCATTCTTTCAGTATTTATCTGTTTTGTTTTTTATTATGGATTTGAAGGAATTGCTAATCAAGTAAAAGGATTTGAAGATGTAATTGCTCAAATAGGAATGGATTATCATTATAAAAGTATGGCTCGTGGCGTTATCGATACTCGCGATGTTATTTACTTTTTGAGTATATCATTTTTATTTTTATCAATGACCGTTTATAAATTAAAAGCGCTGAAATCATAATGAAAAAGACAACTAATTTCAAAAAAATAGCGGTTCTTCTATTACTTGTAATAGGAGTAAATTTAGTTAGTCATTTCTTTTTCAAACGATTTGATTTAACTGCCGATAAACGTTATACGCTTTCTGAAACTTCGTTAAAAATAGTAGATGAAATTACACAACCATTATATGTTGATGTGTTTTTAGAAGGAAATTTTCCTGGTGAATTCAAAAAATTACAAACAGAAACGCAACAGTTATTAGAAGAATTCAAAGCACAAAATCCAAATATTATATTTCAGTTCGTCAATCCATTGGAAGATGAAGATATTGATAAAGAAGTAGTATTTCAATCTTTTATAGAACGTGGATTAATGCCTGTGAATGTTACCGTCAACGATAAAGGTCAACAAACACAAGAAGTAGTTTTCCCTTGGGCAATTGCAACTTGTGGTGACAAAAGTGTGAAAGTTCCATTACTGAAAAACATGATTGGCGCTTCAACTGCCGAAAAAGTGGTAAGTTCTGTTCAGCATTTAGAATATGCTTTTGCCAATGCATTCAATACAGTCTCTAAAGAAAAACAAAAGAAAGTTGCCATTCTGAATGGTAATGGTGAATTAGAAGACCGATATATTGCTGACTTTGTTCGCTCGGTTCGCGATAATTATTACATCGGACCATTTACCTTAGATTCAGTGGCAAAACAACCGACTGAAACTTTAAAATATTTGAAGAAATATGATTTAGTGGTTATTGCTAAACCTACTGAAGTTTTCACCGATGCCGAAAAGCAAGTTTTAGATCAATACGTTATCAATGGTGGAAAAACTATTTGGCTAATGGATCAAGTAAATATCGAAATGGATAGCTTGATGGAAACTGGCGATAATCTTGCCTTTCCTAGAGATTTAAATTTGAACGATATGTTTTTTAAATATGGCGTTAGAATGCAACCTGATTTGATTTATGATATTCAAAACACTCCAATTGTATTAGCAACAGGCGAAAAAGGAAGTGCAACGCAATATTCTCAATTTCCTTGGTTTTTTTCACCGATGGTTTATCCAACGATAAAAAATCCGATTGTGAGTAACTTAGATGGATTAAAATTTGAATTTACAAGTCCAATTGAGGTTCTGAAAAATGACATTAAAAAAACTGTTTTATTAACTTCTTCTCAATATTCCAAACTGGTTGGAACTCCTTCAGAAGTGAATGTAAACATGATTGAAGATAGACCTGAACAAAAAGAATTTGAAGGAAAAGGAAATTATCCAGTGGCAGTTTTATTAGAAGGAAAGTTCCATTCTGCATTCGAAAACAGAGTTTTAGCATTCAAAGATTCCACTTTTAAAAATTCTGGAAATGACAATAAAATGATTGTGATTTCGGATGGTGATGTAATCAAAAATCAATTGGACAAAAATGGTCAACCGTTAGAATTAGGTTTTGATAAATGGACTAATAATTTATACGCCAACAAAGAATTTATGCTTAATTGCGTAAACTATCTTTTAGACGACAACGGACTTATCAACATTAGAAGCAAAGAAGTTAATTTACCAATGCTTGACACAAAAAAAGTTTATGATGAATATACTTTTTCACAAGTCATAACCGTTGGTTTGCCGCTAGTTGTATTATTGATTTTTGGAGTATTATTTACCGTTTTAAGAAAGAAAAAGTACAGTAAGTAATGTTAATAAAAAACTTTTCAAAATCTATTCGTTTAAGATATATTTGTAAAAATTAAAGTTATATGAAATTTATAGTATCGAGTTCATACTTATTAAAACAACTTCAGGTTCTAGGAAGTGTTATCAATAGTAGTAATACTTTACCAATTCTTGATAATTTTCTATTTGAATTAGACCATAAAACCCTAACCGTTTCTGCTTCAGATTTAGAAACAACTATGTCTGCTACTTTGGAAATCGATTCTACTAGCGAAGGTAGTGTTGCTGTTCCGGCGAAACTTTTATTAGATATTTTAAAAACTTTTCCTGAACAACCTTTAACCTTTACGGTTGAAGAAAATAGCACTATTGAAATTAGTTCTAACTCTGGAAAATATGCTATTGCTTATGCACCAGGAAGTGAATTTCCTAAATCGCAGGTAATTGAAGAACCTTCATCAACACTTGTTCCTGCTGATGTTCTTGCTACTGCAATAAGCAAAACTATATTTGCTGCTGGAAACGATGATTTACGTCCGGTTATGAGTGGTGTGTTTTTTCAATTTTCTCCTGAAGGTTTGATATTCGTGGCAACTGATGCACATAAATTAGTAAAATATGCTCGTACCGATGTAAAAGCTTCTCAAGTTGCTGATTTTATAATGCCAAAAAAACCATTGAATATTTTAAAAAGTATTCTTGGTGCAACGGATTCGGAAGTTAAAATTGATTACAACGATTCAAACGCTACCTTTTCATTTGATAACTACGTGTTGACTTGTAGATTAATTGATGGAAAATATCCAAACTACGAAGCGGTTATTCCAAAAGAAAATCCTAATAAATTAATGATTAACAGAACTTTGTTTTTAAATTCTGTTCGCCGTGTGGCAATCTTTTCTAACAAAACTACACATCAAATTCGTTTAAAAATTGCTGGTGCAGAGCTGAACATTTCAGCTGAAGATATTGATTATTCAAACAAAGCTGAAGAACGTTTGACTTGTGACTACCAAGGCGATGATATTCAAATTGGGTTCAACTCACGTTTTCTATCTGAAATGTTGACTAACTTAACTTCAGATGAAATTCAATTAGAAATGTCAATGCCAAATCGTGCCGGAATTTTAACTCCAATCGATGGTTTAGACGAAGGCGAAACCGTTACTATGCTTGTAATGCCAGTAATGTTGAATAACTAATTATTCATAAACACAAATTAAAACCACTACATTATTTAGTGGTTTTTTTTATTTCTAATGTTTTACCTTTGTCAAAAATTTTAAAAAATGATTAACCACGAAACTATTGTAGCATTAGCAACACCTTCAGGCGCTGGAGCAATAGCAATAATTAGACTATCTGGAAATGATGCTATTAGCATTGCTGAAAGTGTTTTTCAATCAGTTTCTGGTAAAAAATTAAGCAAACAAAAAACACATACTATTCACCTTGGACACATAGTAGAAGAAGGAAAAGTTTACGACCAAGTTTTAGTTTCCAATTTTAAAAATCCAAATTCATATACTGGCGAAGATGTAGTTGAAATTTCATGTCACGGTTCAACTTATATTCAACAGCAAATCATACAATTATTACTTCGCAAAGGCGCAAAAATGGCACAAGCTGGTGAGTTCACGCTTCGTGCTTTTTTGAATGGAAAATTAGATTTATCACAAGCCGAAGCAGTTGCCGATTTGATTTCTTCTGATAACGAAGCTTCTCATCAAATTGCTATGCAACAAATGCGTGGCGGTTTTAGTAACGAAATAGCAAAACTTAGAGAAGAACTATTAAATTTTGCATCACTAATAGAACTCGAATTAGATTTTGCAGAAGAAGATGTAGAATTTGCAGACCGTTCTCAATTTAAAGAATTATTAAACCGAATCGAATTTGTTCTGAAAAGATTAATCGATTCTTTTGCTGTTGGAAACGTAATTAAAAATGGAATTCCAGTAGCCATTGTTGGTGAACCAAATGTTGGAAAATCTACGCTTTTAAATGCACTTTTAAACGAAGAACGCGCCATTGTTTCCGATATTGCTGGTACAACTCGTGATACTATAGAAGATGAATTGGTCATCGATGGAATTGGCTTCCGATTCATCGATACAGCTGGAATCAGAGAAACTAAAGACGTTGTTGAAAGCATTGGTATTAAAAAAACTTTCGAAAAAATAGAACAAGCACAGGTTGTAATATATCTGTTTGATGGTTCAAAATTCAAATCATCAAGTTCTCAATTTGTTATAGAATTAGAACAGATTAAAAACAAATATCCCCAAAAACCTTTAGTCATTCTGATTAATAAAAAAGACGTTTTAAGTGAAGAAGAAATTTCAAATATCAACTTAAAACTTGAAAACTTACATTTAAAACAAATATTAATTTCTGCCAAAAACAAAGAAGGTATCGATGAATTAAAAAACACTCTACTTTCTTTTGTAAATACGGGTGCATTGCGCAATAACGAAACGATTGTAACCAATACGCGTCATTACGATTCGCTATTAAAAGCTTTAGAAGAAATCCAAAAAGTAAAATTCGGAATGGAAACCAATCTTTCTTCCGATTTAATGGCAATCGATATCAAACAAGCCTTATACTACTTCGGAGAAATTACTGGAGAAGTTACAAACGATGAATTACTTGGCAATATTTTCGCGAATTTCTGTATCGGGAAGTAAATTTATTAAAAAAAATCTTTTTAACTTCCAACAATATTTTTTACTAAATTTGGTATACAAATCTTTATATCAATAGTTTATCATGAAAAGAAAAGTTTCAATTGCAATAATTCCCTCCGAAAAAATAATCACTTTAGTAGATTTGATAAAAACAATATTATTTGATAAAATTGGTTGGTATCATAGCAGAAATTCTAAAGCTCATATTACAATTTCAGAATTTGAGGCTGATGAAAAAGAAATTCATATAATTAGTTCAAGGATTAAAGAAACTGCTAATGAAACAACTGCTATAAATGTTAAATTTGAAAATATTAAATCATTTGAAAATGGTGCTCTTTTCATAGGTCCAAATGAAGACTCTAGAAATGAGTTGAAAGCCATCATGAAAAAATTTTATAAGACCACAAATTCAGTTTCTAAAGTATATAAAAGTTACGAACCTCATATAAGTATAGGTAGAAGAATAGAAGAAGGCAAACTCAAAATAGCTTTTGAAATCATTAAGTCAATTAAATTTATGTTTCATTGTGACACAGTTGCCATAAGAGTTTTTAATGAAGACTTGAAACAATACGAAATAAAAGAAAGATTTCCACTAAACGGAAATCCTTCAAATAATGGTGGACAAACGAGTTTGTTTTAAGATTACTCTACTATAATTTTTCGTGTAATAGAATTTCCTTCTGAAACAATTTTTGCTACATAAATTCCTTTTGGCAAATTGAAATTTATAGAAGTCGTTCCTGTAAATTCTTGCTCCAAAACTTTTTGCCCTAAAGTAGAATACATTTCAATTTTTGAATTGGTATCAATTCCTGAAATTGTAATACTATTTTTTGTCGGATTCGGAAATACTCTAACTGCAGCAAAATCAGTTTGTGTAGTCGAAAGATTAGCAAACCATGGTTGACCAGCATTTGCTCCCCAAATATAATTTGCTAGACTTGGATAATCAATAAATGGATTACGATTTACCTGCCATGTATAAATATAATTATTTCTGTTCATTTCAAAATCATCCGATGGATCAGTCATGTTCCATTGCAATAATGTTGCTAAATCACCTAATTGTCCAACAGTTGTATCTGCTGGATTTCCATTTACGACACTTAAACCGTTATATCTTACTGCCATGTAAAAAACAGCTCGAGCAACATCACCTTTCCATGAGCCTTGAGTTCCATTTGGACCGTTATAATCATTTAATCCATAATCTTTATTACTTCTATTGGTGTTTTCTGGTCCATCTTCAGCTCTGATGTGATGTGCATCACCATGACCAGCCATAATATCATTTGGACCAGTTGGTAACCAAACATTAATTCCGTCAGCTGTATCAGAAGTTCCATTAGAAAATCCTCCGCGTGATTGAGGATAAATGTGTTCTCTATTCCATTTTCCTGCACTATTACTACCCGTTTGATAATCTAATTTAGCTCTTGGACTTTCAACATACATCATCCAAACTTGATTGCTATTTAAAGGATTTTGATCAGCTTTTTTAAGTATGTCAACTATATCACCATAAGTATGAGCATGAACGACGTTAGGATTTGCAATAATATCTTGTAAAGCTTGCTTCAATGCACTTCCAGACAAACCTTCCAA
The DNA here is from genome assembly GCF_032098525.1 of Flavobacterium sp. PMTSA4. Classification (NCBI taxonomy): domain Bacteria; kingdom Pseudomonadati; phylum Bacteroidota; class Flavobacteriia; order Flavobacteriales; family Flavobacteriaceae; genus Flavobacterium; species Flavobacterium capsici. Next base: position 70,517 of record NZ_CP134890.1, on the reverse strand, counting down.
TGAACTGTAATATCCAGTTGGAATTGTTGGTGTTACTATTCCATATGTTGGATTTAAAGGAGTTCCAAAAGGCGCAACTGTAAAATCATTATCTATTATTCTTATCTGAATAAAGTCATTTCTTCTATTGTATTGAGCAGGTAATGCTCCAAACTTTATCTCAGCAACTTCATCACCTTCATCTAAAACATCATCAACAAATGTTATTGTAGTTGTGTATGAACTTGAACCAGTTGGAATAAAAGCAGTTGTACTTCCTGTAAAATCAGCATTAGTAAAAGTGCCATTGTTTAATGTAAAATTGAATGTTAAATCACTCGTTACAGGAGTTTGAGTTGTAAATGTTATAGTAGTAGAGTTTCCTTCTGTTACTTGAGTATTTGGTGTAGAAATTGTAATTCCATTAAATACAAAACCACTGCCATCATTATTAGCTCCTGGAGTTGGTGACTTACTTTCAAAAGTTCCATCAGGTTTTCTTTGAATTGAATTTGCAGTACTTCCACCAGTTCCAGCACTTTCATTCCATTGTGTTGTTACACCAAGTAAGGCCATTAAAGAAGTTGCATCAGGATCATTAGTTCCGTAGACCAAGGCATCAACCAAATTAGTTGTGGTTGCCATTGTGTTATTAGGAAAATCAGATGAAGAACCAAGATACAATCCTACTCCATCTGGTCCATTTTGAAAAATATTATCAGGCAACAATTTTCCTGGAACTGGTGAAACCAACTGATTTCCTACTACAAACAAACCATTTAAATCAGTCGTATAACCACTTAAATCAATAACGTAATAACTAAGATTTACAAGTGAACCAGAACCATTAAATAAAACTAATACATATCCATTTAAAGAAAAATTAGGAGTTGCTGATTTTAACTCAATAAATTCTTTATCATCTACACTTGGAGTATCTGAATCCAATTCATTTATAAAAACTTGAGCGTTTATAGAGAAAGCTAAAAACAAACAAACTATTTGGAGTATATTTTTAATCATCTTTAAATAATAAAATTATAGGTCAAATTTATTCATATACAAGTCATATTTCCTAATCTATAAAGATAATTAACGCTTATTTAAAGCTTTGAACCTAATATTCAAAAAAAACACTACAAAAAATTCATTACCCCAAAAAAAACTGTTGATACTATTCAAAAGAAGAATTAAAGTTTTTATAAATTAAGTAGTAGTTGATTAAATTTAAATACATTTGCACCACAAAATTAAAATCAAAAAAATGAAAAAGATACTTCTTTTATTAGCAATAACAGTTATTGCTATTTCATGTAAAAACAATGGAGAATATACTATTACTGGTACTGTAAAAGGAATGAAAATAGGAAATGTCTATTTAGAAAAACAATCAGAAATGGGAATGGGCAATATTCCTGTTGATACCGTAAAAATTGTTGACGGAAAATTTGAAATTAAAGGAAAAGCGTTTGAACCAAGTTTTCATTTTATTAAAATAGAAAATGTTCAAGGCAATGTTCCATTTGTATTAGAAGGTGGAGACATTAATATTACTGTAGATAAAGACAGTATTTTTAAATCAAAGATTAGCGGAACTTACAGTAATGATGAATTTTATAATTTCAGAAGCAAATTAATAGTTTTACAGAAAGATCTTCAGAAAAAGATGAAGACGTTTCGAGATGAAAACGATGCTAAAATGAATGAAGCTGAAAAAAACAATGATACAGTAGTTATAAATTCATTAAGAAAACAATTTAAAGATTTAAGAAAAGAAGGGGATGATTTTATGATAAATTATCCAAAAACACATCCAAAATCATTCATCAGTATTTTACTTATAGAAGGATTACTAAGTAATCCAGATTATAAAGTTGCTGAAGTGGAAAAGATTTTTAACTCTCTTGATGAATCTTTAAAAAAGACTCACGCTGCTAAAAAGACATTAGAAGCAATAAATAATGTAAAAAAACAAGAAAGTGCTGCAAAAATGGCTCCAACTGAACCAGCACCAAACTTTGAAGCAAAAAATCCTGAAGGAAAAACTATTTCATTAAAAGAGAGTTTAGGTAAAGTAACTGTAATCGATTTTTGGGCTTCTTGGTGCAAACCTTGTCGTCAAGAAAATCCAAATGTGGTTGCTATGTATAACGAATTACATCCAAAAGGATTAAACATCATTGGTGTTTCTTTAGATGATAATTTAGACAAATGGAAAGAAGCTATTGCAAAAGACAATATAACATGGAATCAAGTTTCTAATCTGCAAGGTTGGAAAGATCCAATTGCTGTTCAATACAATATTACTCAAATTCCAGCTACAATTATATTAGATGCGAATGGAAATATTGTAGCTAAAGATTTAAGAGGCGAACAATTAAAAGCTAAAGTAAATGAGTTATTAGCTAAAAACTAATACTTATTTACTAGATAATTTAAAATCTCCCATTGGGAGATTTTTTTATTTATTTCGTTTTCAACAAATTAAAAATAGAAAGTAAAATTTACTTTTAATTTATTTGCTACTGCCAAAACACTTATTATATTTGCATCCTCGAAACAAGGTTTGGGGAGATACTCAAGCGGCCAACGAGGGCGGACTGTAAATCCGCTGACTACGTCTTCGCAGGTTCGAATCCTGCTCTCCCCACAAAAACGCTCAATTTAAATTGAGCGTTTTTTTTTATTTCTTAATGTATTCTGTCAAAATATTGAGTTTCTTTAACTCTGCAATAACAAGTTTAGAAACTTCCTCTGCGCCTTTTTTTGATAAATGTGTATTATCTTCTTTTCCTTCGGGATAATAAGCAACATCGCCTTGTTTAAAATGTAAATGCAATTCTTTTGATTTTTCAGGTCCGTAAGACATTTCTAATTGTTCGGTGTAATATTCTAAATCAATAAACGGGACTTTATACTCTTGAGAAACTAGTCTTGCTTCTTGTGTGTATTCTCCATGTGTGCTGATTAATGTTCCTTGTTCATTGAAATGTCTTCTCACGATTGAAGAAAACAAAATAGGAATAGCTCCTTTTTGACGTGCTTCAGTAACGAATTTAATTAAGTTATGGCGATAAGCCGTGTGTGGATTTGTATAACGTGTTGAATCTTCTTGTTTGGCATCATTGTGACCAAATTGAATAAAAACATAATCGCCTTTTTTCAAGTATTTATAAATACTATCCCAACGATGTTGGTTGATAAAACTTTTAGTACTTCTACCATTAACTGCTTTGTTTATAATTTTTGCATCGTTGGTCATAAAGTTTGGAAACACTTGCAACCATCCATGTTCTGGATTTTCATTAGGTTTTACTTTATCTGCCATTGTAGAATCGCCAATACCATAAATAGTAACTTTTTGCGCCGAAACATTTAAAGCCAGTAGCGATAAAATAAGAAAAGTATATTTCATTGATTTAGTATTTATATCATTTTAAATCGGAGTTCCATTCTTGAATATTTTTCAAAAACTTCTCTCCTAAAATAGTTTTGATTGTGTATTTTTTGGCTTCTGCTTTACTTAATTGATGTGACCAACTTACTCTGGCTTTTGGAGAAAATCCTTCTCCAGAACAGTTATATTCGGCATAAAAGGCATTAATTTCAGCATCAGGTTTTGACCAATTGTGCCAACCAACCGGTGAGATATGTTTTCCAAGCTTACATTCGATAAAAACCGTTTTAGCATAAATACGCCATGGTCTTCCTAAATAAACTTGGGAAGTACCATCATTTGCTGTCAAATTGCAATTTTTAAAAACATATCCAAATTCTGTTCCTTGAGGTGTAGAAGCTGCAGTGACATAAGAATCTTTTTTGGAATGAATTTCACAATTTTCAAAATATGCTGTGGCACTTCCAAAAATATAATCGGTTGTGCCTTCTATATAACAATCTTTATAATATTGCTTTCCTTTTCCGGAAGCATACAATGTATCCTGATTACCCAGAATACGGCAATTGATAACGGCTACTCCATCTGAAAAGACCGACAATGCAACGGCTTGCCCAACTTCGCCTGAAGAATTTTCTATTGTTAAATTTTTTAGTAGAACATCATTTGCTTCAACCAATAAAGTATAGGTGTAGAAAGTGCTGTTAATGCCTAAATTAACTTTATTGAAATAATCGTCAAAAGTAATAATGGTATTTTCTTTGCTTTCGCCAATGAGCGAAATGTTATTATTCCACTCATGAACTTTTACTTTTTCATGATAATTTCCATTTTTAATATAAATCGTTATTCTTTGATATGGAAACGATTTTGAATCATTAATAGCTGCTTGAATAGTTGTATAATCGCCTGTGCCATCTTGTGCAACCGTTTTATAAAAAGCATCTTTACCAAGAGTTTGGCAATTTAACCATGCTTGTGAAGTTAGAAGAAATAAAATAACGGCAATAACTTTTCGCATTACAATTTATTCAAATTAGATTTTATTTTTACTATTTAATTCATTTAACTTGTTGTCAAGATATTTATAAAATTCAGATTCCGATTTAATTCCATCTTTTTCTTGCTCCCAAGCGCCAAGAAAATAAAAAGTTACAGGTTTTGTTGTTGGTTTAAATAGCAACAAATGGTCGTATTCACCTTCTGTTTGTTTTTCAACAGAGGCAACTTCATAAAAAATCGCCATACCCAAATTATCTGGCACTAAAGATTGTTCTCCATAAGTTGCAATATAAGCCCATTTTTTATTACTGCTTTCCTTTTTTACTAATGGTGCATTTTTAAAACTTACAATTCCTGTACAAATACCATCAATTTCATTTGAAGCTTTTATTGTGTGTTTAGTAATTCGTTCATTTGGCTTAATGGATAGTTTTGATTCAAAATTTATTTTATCATTAGCTGTTTTCCAACCATCATAATTTACGGTTACTGTTGAACATTTTTTATCATTTTCAACTTTGGCAAAAGTGGAATCAACTTCTTGGAAATGCAACACTTCTTTACCCGAATATCTTCCGATTGCTCCAACTCCTAATCCTTTTCCTGCCTTAAGAATATCCATTCCCCATGGACTCATATGGTGATAAGACTCAAAACCGTCTAAACCTACTTTTGACAAAACCATAGTATCGGTTACTTTACCAAAAAGGTCAATACAATTTCTCCAGTCAAGATACAATCGATAACCAATTTTGCTCGATTCCCAACCTGGTCCTTCGTAACGAATAAAAAAAGAATGGTCCCAGTGCGATTTTGGTACTTTCAAACTGGTAACATTTTTAAATGTTCCTCCTTCATATTTTCGTCCGTTCCATTTTCCGCCTTCTTTAATGGATAGCTCAGCATAAGTCTGATTCTTTTTGGACTTTTTTTTCTCTTGAGCATTTACACTAAATTGGCTTACTATCAGTAGTGCTAAAACTATTTTTAATGTTTTCATGTTATGTTATTTCTGTTTAAATATTTTATCTAAAAATTGTGTTGTAACGTTAATCATATCATCAAACCAAGGTTCAAAAAACCAAAAAGAATGAGGTGAACTCGGGAATTCTTTTACTTCATTATAAATGCCAAATTTATTAAGAATAGCAATCATATCGTCTCTGCCAGCATGAAATCTAGGCTGACTACTGTTAATGAATAAAATCGGCGGGGTGTTTTTATCCGTATGCGTTAAAGTCGATGCATTTTCCCAAATCTCCTTTTTTTCTTCATAAGTTCCGCCCAACCATTTTGATGCAGAAGCAGCTTCCTTTGACTCTGGATGATGGAAAGCAAGGATACCATCCATATCAATTATTGCCTGAACATCTGAACTTTGCTTTAAACTACTTTTCTCTTCAAATTCTTTCTTACCATTAGTTGTAGCTACTAAAGCAGCCATTTGCCCACCTGATGAACAGCCTAAAACAGCAACCTTTGTAGCATTAACATTATAAGAAATAGCATTGGCTTTAATATATTTTATGGCGTCTTTTACATCGTTAATAGATGCTGGAAATTTAGCCTCATCACTTAATCTGTATTCCACACAAAAACATGCATATCCTTTTGCTGAAATTGCATTTGCCGTTGTATGCATCTGCTTTTTGTCTCCCGAACTCCATCCACCACCATGTATAATGACAACAGCAGGTAAATTCTTTTCATCATTTTTAAAAAAAGCATCTAAATGAAGTTTTGTTTCTCCCGTTTTTTTATAAATAATGTTTTCTTTTTTAGTAACACTAATATCCTCTACACTATTAACTATCTTAATAAAAGGGAATTTTTTAATTTCTTTTTTAAAAGTACTAATAACTGTATATGAAGTATCTTTTTGAATTTGAGAGAACAATACAAAAGTTGATAAAGAGAAAAAAACAAGAAATAAATGCTTCATAACTGTTCTAAATCAGATTGCAAAAATGCAATCGATTACACAAACGTAATTATTAATGACTACTCTACAAAAAAATAAAACTTAAAGTTATCCTAAATTATGAAATAAAAACAAATACTTTGCCAAAGGTCTTGAAACCTAAATTTGTTAAAGCATGACTAAATCAAACATTTATAATAATTAAAGTTATAACTTTGTAATGTAAAGCAATTTAAAAACAAAAATATTCATATTCTGTAAAAAAAACACTGAAAATTATATTATTTATAATTTAAATCTATAATAATTAGTATTTTAACACATCTCTTTTGAAATTTTATTTGCCTAATAGAAAAAGAATTATACTTTTGCGCAATCGATTGCACAAAACCCAAACCAGCAAGAAAAACGATAAAACTTTTAACAATTAAAAAAACTATGAAAAGAATCTTATTTTATGTTACAATCATGTTTGCCTCAATTAACTTATGGGCTCAACCTGTAATAATACAATCTTCTGGTTGGATGGAATGTGCTTATGTTAAATGGGAACCTGTAGCTGGTGCAGACAGTTATAATGTATATTATACTGGCGGTACTTTCACAAATCAAATTATTGATACGCAACTAATTCGTAACTACGGAAGCTACTATCGTGCTGATGTTTTAGGGCTTGCTCCTGGAACCTATACTATTAAAGTTGTTCCTGTTACGGGTGGAGTTGAAGGAACTCCAAGTGTTTCTAATAATATTACTGTTTCCGCTCACGATAGAAACGGTTTTGCTTTTGAAGGCGGAAGAATTCCTGGTGCTTACAATCTTAATGGTACATTAAAAGCGAACGCTGTAGTTTTATACATTACTCAAAATAACAAGAACACCGTTTCTATGAATGTTACTGGTGCTACTGTTAATCCTTGCGTGGGTTTGCAAACCATTTTAGATGGATTCAAAAAAGGGCTTGATACTCGTCCATTATCCGTTAGATTAATTGGTAACATCACTGATTTAAACTATATGTTGAATGGAGACATTGTTATTGAAAACAAAAATAATATTAACAGCTCTATTACTTTTGAAGGCGTAGGTTCAGATGCTCTTGTAAATGGTTGGGGAGTTCGTGTTAAGAAAGGTTCTAATATTGAAATTAGAAACCTTGGCTTCATGTTAACAAATGCCAGCGAAGGTGATAATGTTGGTTTACAACAAGACAACGACCATATTTGGGTTCACAATTGTGATATGTTTTATGGTGCAGCTGGTGGCGATGCCGACCAAGCAAAAGGCGATGGCGCTTTAGATTGCAAAAGATCAACTTACGTAACTATGTCCTACAATCACTTCTGGGATACAGGTAAATCAAACTTATTGGGCTTAAGCGAGAGCGGACCTGGTTTATATGCTACTTATCACCACAACTGGTATGACCATTCTGATTCGCGTCATCCTCGTGTTCGTACATATTCTGCTCACGTATACAACAATTATTTTGATGGAAATTCTAAATATGGTGCAGGTTCTACAATGGCTTCTTCTCTTTTCTTAGAAGGTAATTATTTTAGAAATTGTAAATATCCAATGTTGATTTCTCAACAAGGAACTGACATCTATAATGGCTCCGTGGGAACTTTTTCTGGTGAAGAAGGAGGTATCATTAAAGCTTTCAACAACGTGATGAGTGGTCAAACAAGATATGTACCTTATGATGCAACTAATTATCCTGTGCAGTTTGATGCTTACGAAGTAACCACTAGAAGTCAAACCGTTCCAAGTTCTATTACTGCTTTACTTGGTGGAACTTCTTATAATAACTTTGACACCAATCCTACTTTATATGTAAATTCATTGGTTGTTGATGACCCAACAGTAGCTAAAGATAAAGTTATTGCTTTTTCTGGTCGTGTTGGTGGTGGAGATATCAGCTGGACATTTAACAATGCTGTTGACGATCCTTCTTCTACTGTAAATACAGGATTAGCTGCTTTATTAAACAACTATTCATCTGGTATTGTTTCTATTCAAGGTGATGCACCATCAACTACAAGTTCTCAAACTTTGATAATCCCAAATAATAACGACCAAACCGTTTTAAGCGGTGCAATGACAGACATGGTTTTCACTTGGGGAGGAACTGCTACTGATGTAACCGTTACAGGTTTACCATCAAATGGAATTGACTTTGTTAAAGACATGACTGCTAGAACCGTTACTGTTTCTGGTACTCCAACTGGCGATGTTACTTTTACAGTTACAACCAGTGGACCAACTGGAACACCTGTTTCTGGTTCTGGAACTATTGCAACTACAAATGTTCCTAATGGTGATGAAATTCATAATTTTACTTTACAAACTTTAAACAGTACATTCTACACGTTTACAAGTTGTAACATGAATTCTACTGCTGGTTCAACTACTTACGATGGATTGACACTTACAGCTCGTATGAAAGTAGAATCAGCTACTAATGTTAGTTATACCACACCTGATGTTTCTACTTTAACATTAGTGTTTGACCCAACGTTTAGCGGAACAATTAAACTTGATAATGTTTCATATACGGCTTCAAATGGAGTAGTAATTATACCTTCTGTGCCAGCTGGTGCGCATGCTATCACTAAAGGAAGTGTTGCAAACTTATTTTATATCAAAACAGAATATACCGCTTTAGGTGTTGGAGAAATTAACAATAGTCCGAAACTGACTTTATATCCTAATCCTGTAACTAATGAATTAAACATTACTACTTCTAATTCTAGTAGTATTGAAAAAGTAGCGGTTTACAATCTTCTGGGTCAATTAGTTAAAAATGCTAATGGTGACATTAGAACTATTGACATGAGCGATTTAAATACTGGTACTTACTTTGTTAAAGTATATACCAATCAAGGTATTATAGATAGAAAAATTATCAAAAGATAATTTCATATTGGTTTGTTTAAAAATAGTTTTAAAAGCCTTCTCATTTCTGAGAAGGCTTTTTTATTTTAACCAACCGGACTACCAATCATAAAATCAGTGATATCGATTGCCAAGCCAATTTCTTTATCATTTATAACACCAAATGCCATAAAATCCCAGAGTTCGGGTTGCCTTGGATTTTCAATTTTAGCTGTAAATTCAAAAGGACTTTTGGTTGCTCTACTTAATAAATGCCATGCATCACTTGATTCTTTTCGGTAATAAATATTGATTCCTTGTACGCCTAACTTTCTAAACCGAATGGCAACTTTATTTCCATTCATACTCACACTTAAACTAGTTTTATAAGTGTTCTCATCAAATACCTTCTTCGATACAACTATACCCATTGCGTCACCCACTGCCTTAGTATAACCTGCGCTGGTTTTGTGTTGTGCTATCCTTTTTTGGAATTTGTTTTTAACCTGTTTTATGGTGTTATTTCTTTTGCTCAAAATACTTTTGTAGGTGCTTTTTTGAGCAGTAACCTCAAAAATGGAAGTAATGAATTCATTACACCAACTAATTTCTTCTGCCACTTGCTCAGTCGTCATGTTTAACAAAGCAACAAATTCTGGAATTTTAGTTTTGTAATTGGTAGCCCAAGCTAATAATTCATTGTTAGAAGAAGGAATGATAGTCCCAGCCATAGATATACAAATTAAATGAAACAATAAGTTAAATAATCATTAGGCATCAAATCTTCTGAATTAAGAATTAATTTGTTTTTCAAAAGAAAATGTAGCTTAGTAATTAGTGTTTCATTTAATTTATTGGTTTTTAGGTTAGAATAACATTATATGCATCTTTTCTTATAACGTAAAATTGTACAAAATAGTATTGAGAGATAAAAAAAATTTAGTTTTTCTCTAAAATCAACAACTCTTATTAAAATTTTTGCTGGGTAAAATATAGATAACACCCACAGCTATTTTAATTTTACCCAGCAAAACTTTATTTAAAGACAGCTTTATTCAACATAAAGATTGCTTTATTTTAAATAAAGACAGCAATAATTAGAATAATGAAGGGTAAAAAATAATTTTAGCTGGCGTTATTTTACTTAAAGATGGATAAAATCTAAAAAAAGACAGCCAAAAAATACTTTTCACTAATACAACTAATCTTGTTGAAAGTTTTTTTTATCCAATCATAGGCAAAAAAAACAGCAGTGAGGATTTCTCACTGCTGTCTAAAAATAATTCTATTTCTAACTAAAAATAAATCAATTTTTAAGTATGAATCTTTTCAAAGTATTATCTAACTACTACTTTCACTGATTTTTGACCTTCAGCAGATTTTACATTTACAATGTAGAAACCAGCAGTTAAATCATTAATAGTAACATCAGCACTTGTATTGATTGATTTTACTAAAGCACCTGTAATGCTGTAAACATTAACTTGAGTAGCAAAAGCTACATTAGCAACATTAATTTGTTTACCGTTAGAAAACACGTTTACAGTTGATGCTTGGAATTCGCTGCTTGATAAAGTAGTAGTAGCTAAAGTACCCACAACCTCAACTTTGTAAAGATTATTCGATTGGTCTCCATAAATGTAAAGATTAGTTGCTGGACCAGTATAAACAGATTCAAAATAATAACCTTGAGCTGAGTCAGTTCCTGCAAAAGATCCAACTACATTTGTACCATCTGTTACATATAATGTTCTAGTACCACTTCCACCTGTTCTAAACCAAATTTTTACAGTACAATTACCAGCCGTCGCAAAATAAATATAACGTTGTGTTGGCATTGGAACAAAACCAGGGGTTGATGAAAAACCAGCGCCATTAAATTTAAATCGATTTGTACCACTGTACCCATCAGGAAAAACTTTTGGACTATTTTCAACTATACCAATATTACTTGAAGAAGTAACACCCATATAAATTCCTAAGTTACTTCTAACAACGTTACCTGCAACACCAGTTGCATCTAAAGGCCAGTTAGTAGTGTCATTTCCAAAATCCCAAACGGTTTGAGCGTTAGTAACACCCGTATAAAGCATTACTGTTAGTAATAAAGAAAGTAATTTTGTTTTCATAATAAATTGTTTTTTTGTATTATCGTTAATTGTTTTTTATACTCTTTTACAACATGTAATCGATTGCATAAAAGTACAATAATTTTCTATACTACAAAAATAATACATTTTTTTTTTAGTATTACTATAATTCATTTAGATATTTTGTTAATAATTGATTATAATAATCAGATTTATGCTTCAGCAATTTCTGTTTCACTAAAGAAAAAATATTTAATTTTTTTCTAATGACTACCATTACAAACTTTCTTTAAAGGTTTTTAATTTATTTTCGAAACACCATTAAAAAGTAACTATTTTAAATGCTTTTTGTCCATCAACAGCTTTAACAACCACTATCCACAAACCTGATGGTAAGTTGAAATTAGTATCTACTGAAGTTTGAACGCTTTTTACTAGAGCACCATTAATTGAATATACCGCAACTTCAGTATTCGACTGAACGTTAGTAACGGCTACCGTATCTTTATAAGCAATAACTTTAACCGTTGTGCTTGGATTAAAATCAATGTTTCCCAAAGGATCATTAGCTATAAGCGCAGGAAATGGATCCCAATCATCATTACCTTTTGTAAAATTAAAAGTAGAAATTGGTGTGCCATCATTCAAAATAGGATTGGTTAAATAGGTTGCCCACGGTGCGCGACTTGGCCCGTTATTTACTCCTGAAACTTCGGTAGTACCATATTCATACATTCCACTTGAAGTTCCGCCTAAAGTGTTTAACCAACCTAACGGCATGATTAAAGAATTGTCTATAAATCCTGGTGCGTTAGAAGTTTCAATAGTGGTATTGTAAAAAACAACTTCGCTTGTATTAGCTTGCCAAGGACGACCAAAATAGCCCGGTTTTGCACGATAGGTTGAAGCGGTTTCAACACCTGGTTGTGCAGAAGTAACGGTACATTCATACATCAAATAACCTCTACCAGAGCTTTGTTGTGCTGCTGTGATGTAGCACAAATCATTAGAAGCATCGCTAATGTTCATACTCAAGTTTGATTTGTAGAATACGACATCCATTCCTCCAAAAATATAATCAACAGCACCCATCATGTCTCCTTTGTAAACAGCTACTCTTGAACCAACACCACCAAAGAATGAATCCTGACGACCTACTACTCTACATTTATTCAAAATTACTTTTTGAACATTATTTTTAATAGCAATAGCTGCTGCTCTTTCTACATACGTTTTGTTTTGAACAATTGTATTTCCAGCATTAGTTGGACGAACGCCTGGACTTCCTGATGACCAAGCTACTACTACATCCTGAGCTTCTTTGTTAGAAATATATTGATTGAATGAATTTTCAAAAATAATTCCTTCTGCTTCAAAACCATCAGCACCAACTACTACAGTTGCATTCCAGTATGAATTATTAGTTGTTCCTGCACCTACATTTTGATACGAAGGATAACCATTGGCAATATTTACTGCCAACACATCTGCATGCCATTTTTGGTCTGAAGACATACTATAATAAGTATAACCATGACCATAATAAGAAGTAATTCTAACTGCATTTGCATCAATATCAACTCCAGCGTTTGTCAAGGCAGTGCTTGGAGTTGTAGCTGCATTTTTTAAAGTAACTAATGGTTGATTGATGGATAACATTTCTTCGTAGTTTCCTGGGTCAATCATGATAGTAACTCTGTCGGTATTGGTTCTGATCATGTTACCTACAGCAGTTAAAGCGGCATTGATAGTTTGATAATCTTTATCAACTCCAACAGTGATAACTGGACTATAAGGAATGCTTCCTCCTATTTCAATTTGAGTAAAATAAGTTGTTCCACCAACGGCAACATTAACAAAACCAGCCGATGAACCTGCATAGGTATACTCAACATAATCAGTAGTTGAAGTAGTTCCGGTAGAGTTAACAGTTGTATTTGTTGCTCCACCTTCAATTGAGAAATTAGCCGAATAATAATAAGTAAATTTTACTTTATCGCCAGCATTTACAGGAACTTGAATCGTTCCTCCTGGTTGACCAATTAAATGACCTTGAGAAACTGAATTAGAAATATTACCTGTGAAAAGCAATCCTTTATAGGATGAATTTGCAGTTGTAATAACCTGGTCATTAAATGGCCAAACCGTTACCGGTACAAAGTTTAACGTTTTAGAAGTTGCTACACCATTAACCTCTAAATTAGAAGTCAAAGCCAATTGAACAGGATAAGCACTCAATCCGCTAGCGGTAACTGAATACGTTCCGTTACGCAATGCAACACTATTGATATCCGTAAAATTATAAACATATCCGCTTTCATTCAGATTAGTAAATGTTAGTTGTAAGCTATTTTCTTGTGTAGTAGTTAAGCCAGTAGTATTAATAGTTACATTATATACAGGTTTTAGAGTAAACGCTAAATCTGATGTTATGTTAGACGCAGGAATAGTAATTGTATTCGTGGTCAAATCATAGTCATTAACACCATTAGCGGTAATAGTGTAATTTATATTAGCTTCAAGGTTTACAGCATAGGTAGCATTAGCAGTATTTACTGTTGGAGTTGGTGTGTAAACCGTAGCAGGAGTAGTAGCATAAGTTAAACTTAAATTAGAGATAGCAGTACCCAAACCAGATACATTACCCGTTACTTGGTATAAATTAACTTGAAGAATAGTAATATCGTGTATGAAAGTTGGCGTGGTAACAGGAGTTAAATCTAAAGTCGTACCATTAGTTATAATGTATCCATTGGCATTTACTAAACTAATTGTATAAGTATATCCTATCGGTAAGTTTACATTATAAGTTCCATCCATATTCATAGTAGAAGTCCAAGATTTACCAGCAGCATTAGTAAACACTACAGCATAATTACTAGGAATCCCTGCAGCTTGAGTCAAATCGATAGTTCCAGAAACTGCGGTATAGATTGCTGGTTTTCTAAGTATTCTATAAAAACTAGCTTTTCCGTTAGCAGAATATAATTTAAAACTACTCGCATTTTTGGCAACAAATTTTGCTTCGGTAACTGCGCCACTAGCAAAAGTAACATCCAATACATCTGACTGTACTCCTGGATTATTTTCATCAACAAAATTAAAAGCACCAGCGGCATCCGTTCTACATATTACCGTAACTTCATCGTCTTCATTAAGAACCATTCTCATATATCTATTGGTAGGAACACCACCCGATAAATTAGGTGTACCATTACAATATACTCTACCATTATAAGTAGTTACACTTGCAACATTAGCATCATATCTTGTCAAATTTGTGTTGACAGTTCGAAGTCTATCACCTGCATTTCCAACCCAAGATAAAGAACCAACAGTAAAACTTACTGGAAAACTAATTCCTGAAGTTCCTGGTGTAATTGAACCATCATACCATGAATTGATGACCGTTTCGTTCAATTGGTTGTTGTATACATTTGTATCCAATTGAACTCCTCCAAAATCCCAAACATCAGTGTCCTGAGCTTTTACCGAAGATGTTACTAAAAGCAACATCATTAAAACCATTACTTGTAATTTTGCTTTCATAATAATAGATTTGAAATTATATTATTTTAATTTATTTTTCCATTTTTGATATTTCTTCAAAACATCTTGAGGTTCATTGGTATACCATGCATATCCGTTTCTTCTCTCGTATCCAATTTCTGCTAATGTTTCTTTTTTAATCCCATCTCGGTCACAGAAAAAAGGTTTGTTAGTATCTAATTCCATGAACCGAGCCCAAAGTGGTTCTGCATTTGTATCCTTAACAACTATTCTATCTTTTTTTCCATCACTGTTTTGAATACTTTCAATTTTTATTCCTGTAATTTTAGTTTTCTCAAACCAAGCTATTGCACTTTCAACAGCATTGATAATTTCCTTAGAGGGATTTTTAATTGACATTAAAAGCGATACAATTTTAGCCGATTCTTTTCCACTTAATGACGGTAATTCGTAAGCTCTAGCTTTGGCTGGCTCTAGAGTAGTTTCATCATATTGTGCACACCAACTGGTTAATACCCCATCTTGTTTGTACTGCGTTTTTAAAATACAATCAATTCCTTTATCAAAAGCAGTTTTAATTTTACTCACTATTTCTGAAGAAAACTTAATGGTCATAAAACATGATTTATCCTTGATTTCTTTGAAAATTTCAAGAATATTAACCATTGAATCATCGTTGTAAGTCACATGTGTATAATATCCTTTTTCCAAAGGATAAAATTGTGGCCATCCACCATTTTCATATTGAGCAGCCAGCAAAAAATTCAATCCTTTCAGAAAAGAATCTTTATACTTTTCATTTGGTTGCTGTTTGTAAACTTTTGCCAAAAAAATCATCTCCTGACATGTTGCACCATTATCGGTTGTACATCCGTTTGGATCGGATTTTAATTCTAACAGTTCTTGCTTTTCTTTATCAGAAAGCGAATTTTGCATTTGAATATTTTTTGGCCAACCACCAATATTACGCTGATATAACAAAACGTTGTCAGCTATAGTAGCAGCTTCTGGAGAAGCAAACCAAACTTTATCATCTGATTCGATTATATTTCTCCACTTTTTATTATGCACTTGAGCATTAACTGCAAAAAATGATTGTACAAAAAATAAAATAAAAAGTAATTTATATATTTTCATAATTTCATTAACTACTTAATTTTTAGTTTAAAAGATTATTAAAATGGCTATTTATTTAATTCTAAAGCAGCAAGTATAAAAGGACCAGTTGCTTTTGGGTCGTTATCTTTTTTTCTTTCATTGATGTAATAAGAATACGAACCGTCACGATATGGTTTTCCACCTAATCCAGCAACAGCACAAGCTTGAGTGATAGTTATTTCGCCATCATCATCCACTTTTATAAGTTGAGATGTTAATCCTTTGAAAGCTTTACAAGCTACTTTTTTAAACTTTTTTGGTAAATAACCTTTGTTTGCGCCTTTTGCCATTGCATAGGCAAACATTGATGAACCCGAAGATTCTAGATAATTACCTTCGCTTCCGCCTTTGTCGGTAACTTGATACCAAAGTCCAGATTTATCCTGAAATTTTGCCAAGCTATTTGAAATGTTATTTAAATAAGTTATCAATTCTTTTCGTTTTGGATGTTCTTTTGGAAAATAATCTAATACATCTACTAATGCCATCATGTACCATCCGATAGATCTTGACCAAAAATTTGGTGAGCAACCTGTTTCTTTATCTGCCCAAGGCATTTCTTTGCTTTCATCCCAACCATGATATAACAAACCTGTTTTTTTGTCGGTAGCATGAGCTTGAATAAGTTCAAATTGTTTAGCGATATCATCAAAACTAGCACCTTTTTCAAAACGCAAGGTATATTCAGCATAAAATGGTTCTCCCATATATAAACCATCGAGCCACATTTGATTAGGATATATTTTTTTATGCCAAAATCCTCCGCTTTGTGTTCGAGGTTGTTCTTGCAATTGCTTTCTCAATAAATTGATGACTTTCAAATATCTGGAATCTTTAGTAGTATCGTATAAATTAAAAAGTATTCTACCTGCTGTAACCATGTCAATGTTATAACTTTCAAACTTGTATGATTTTATAGTTCCATCATTATCAATACATGCATCTGCATAACCTTTTATATAATCGTAATATTTTTGATTCTTTGTTTTGTTGCATAATTTTTCAAACGAAGTTAAAACCAAACCATGCACGTAATCCCATTTTGGTTCTTTTTGCCCATCAATTTGATAAGCCTCAAGATTTCGTTTCATAATGGACAAAGCCATTCTTTCCGACCATTTTAATTTTGATGAAATTTTAAAATCTTGTTCATTCTGACTATTGGTCGTAAATCCAACAAAAAATACAATCATCATAAAGAAGATTTTAACTTTAGGAAAAGATTTTCTTTTTCTCATAACTTTTGTTTGCATATCTATCTCAAAAATGAAAAACATTTGTGAAATAAAACTTTATATAGGTTTTAAAAAATAAAAAAGAGACACATTTAAAAACATGCCCCTTTTAAAAAAACCAAATTATATTCTAAATTTTGAAAGTTCAGTAGTATAATCTAACAAGCCATTACAGATATAGTTTGTAAAAATCATATTACTTGAATTTTAATCATTAATAATTATAATCGTTCACTAATAAACCATTACTTGAATCTAAAAATACTTGCCAAATTGGCCAAAACTGTCTATTGTCAGGATTTTGATTTGGTCTCCATAAACCATTAATTTTGGCATCAGTTAAATTAGTCCAACTTACAGAAGTATACCCTGCACCTGGATCACTAGTTTCACCATGATTTAATCCGTAAACATTTAATGTTATATTATCTGCATTATACTTGTAATATAAAGTTGAAGGAACATCTGCATATTCGCCTGTACGTTGTTGTAAACGAACCATTTTTGCTTTAGCGTCTGCTAAATTAGTGCCTAATAAATTCCAACGAATTAATGCCATTTTACGTTCCATTTCACCAGTAAACTCAAACTTATGTTCTTCAACAATAGCATTAAACATGGCTTGTTTTGTAGTTAATGCGTTAACATAACCTTCAACTTTTACAGGTTGTAAAGCAGCTGGGAAAGCTCTATTTCTAATTTGTTTTAAATATGGTGCTGCTGCTGCAGGTCCTTCTAATTCGTTAGCAGCTTCTGCAGCCATCAATAAAATTTCGGCATAACGCATGTAAATTTTATTTACTCCATCATCATTGGTAGAAGTAACAAAACGAGTCATCCACTCATATCTGTATTTACCAAAATACCATCTATTTATTGACCCTAACTGTTGTTTTGCAATTCCATTTACTGCTGCACCCCAAAGATATGGCACACAAGTAACATTTCTTCTGGTATCAGCAACATCATAATCATAAAAAATATGTGGAAGTGGTCCGGCTTGTCCACCTCTATTTGAACCATTGCTATGAAATTGATCTGGTGTAGTATGTCTCACTGCAAAAGTAAATAACATTCTGCCTCGTCCGTCTCCAAAAGGAATTTCCCAAAGTGATTCACCTCCAGCAGTTGTTATTTCTTTATTATAATTTCTCCAGAAAGTTTCAAAAGAAGATTCTAAATGGGCAGTCCCACTTAAAATAACATCTTTACATTCATTTAAAGCTAAATTATACATTAATTCAACTGAAAGCTCAGGATCATTGCTTCTTCTTATACCATCAGGATATTGTTGAAAACCACTTGCATACATTGCTAAACGAGCACGAAGTCCTTTTACAAATGCTTTATTAATTCTTTCTACATCAGAAGTTGCAGCACTACCATTTGGCCAAGGCACAAGAGTTGCAGCTTCACCTAAATCAGCAATAAGTTGTTTGTAAATCACATCTCTGCTAGATTTTGGTATATAAACTGTTTCGTTAACTATTGGCTCAAATCTTGCAGGCACATCGCCCCAAGCTCTTAATAAATCTGTGTAATACACAGCTCTTAAAGTTAAAGCTTCTCCTAATAAATAACCTAATTCTGATCCTGGAGTTGGATTACCATAAGTTCTTAAACCTCTAATACATAAATTAGCTCTTTCAATACCAGAATACATCATAGCCCAAGCGTTAATATTTTTGTTCATTTGGCTATTATTAGGCTTAGCATCATATGTACATAAATCAGCATTGTCGCTAGATGTAGACTCAGAAGAGTTATACCATTCTGAATCTGTATTCATTCCATACCAAGGTAAAAAACGACCTCTATAAGAATCTGTTTCTCCAAAAGGGATTTTAATTCCATCAACTGCACTTTTTGCTAAACCAGGACTTGAGAAAATAACTTGTTCATCCAAACTTGATACAGAAGGTGCTTCTAGATAGTCATTGCATGATGCCAAAAGACCACCTATTAGGATTCCTGAAATTATTACTATTTTTTTCATATTAAAAATTTTTATTTATTAAAAGCTAAGATTTAGCCCAAAAACGAATTGTCTACTACGTGGGTAAGGCGAATAATCAACGCCTGGTGTTAACGGTGTGTTTCTTCTTGTAGAAACTTCAGGATCAAGACCTGAATAATTTGTAATTATAAATACATTATTAGCTGTACCATAAAATCTTAATTTTGAGATTCCAATTTTAGATATTACAGATTTTGGTAATGAATAACCTAAAGTTAAAGTATTAAGTCTTAAGAAAGAACCATCTTCTATAGCCCAATCACTAAAAACATATCGTTGCATATAAGGTGACCACATAGATGTATTAGCATTTAAAGCTGTTAATTCAGTTGGATCAGTGACTATTAAACCAGTAGTTGGATTAAGATTTGTCCACCTAACACCATCAGCCATATCTGTAGTTAAATTTCTATATTGTCCTGTACCATTATTAGAAACTGCTGTGTTGAATTCTATTTTATTAGCATTGTAAACATCATTTCCATAACTCCAGTTGAAAGCAGCTGATAAATCAAAACCATAAGCGTTTGCATTTATTACAAAACCTCCAGTACTTGCTGGATTTGCATTTCCAATTACTTTTCTGTCGTTTATATCAACAATATCATCACCATTAATGTCTTTTAACTTCATAGATCCAGGTACAACATTGCCAATTACTGTTGAATTACTTACAACACCTGATTTTAAAGTATAAATACCATTATTAAAATCAAAATCAGAAACCTCGTATCTGCCATCGCTAACATAACCATACATTTGACCAATTGTCCCACCAACATTAACTAGAAAATCGTTTCCGATTGCAGAAGAAGCCCAGTTTGTTGATTCACCGAAATCATTCATTAATCCGAGAGAATTAATTCTATTTCTATTCATACCAATATTAAAAGATAAACTCAAACCGTAATTTTCTTTATCTAACACTACTAAATTAGCAGATGCTTCTAAACCTGTGTTTTGAATTTGCCCCATGTTTCTATACTGGTAATCATAACCTGTCCCTGGAGTCAAAAATCTCACTAACAAATCATTAGTTAAATTTTTATACAACTCAAAAGTTCCAGTAAATTTCCCTTTGAATAAATCAAAATCAAGACCAATATTTTGAGTTATTGTAGTTTCCCATTTCAAATCAGGATTTGCCATTATTTTTGTAGCAGCTAAGTAACTATCTACATTATTTATCCATGCAGAATTACTAGATTGGAATGTTTGAATAGTTTGTCCTGTTGGAATATTATTATTACCTGCTTGACCATAACTTGCTCTAAGTTTTAATTCACTTAACCATTTAACGTCTTTTAGAAAATCTTCTTTAGAAATTTTCCAAGCAGCTGCAGCAGAAGGAAAGTAACCCCATTTATTATCTCCTAAAAACTTACTTGAACCATCTGCACGGAAAGTAGCATCCAATAAATAACGATTTTTATAATCATAATGAGCACGACCAAAGAAAGACAATAATTTATCTTCTGGATCTTTAAAATTATTAATATACTGCGGAAGACCTAAAGATGACAAATTAATAGCATCACTAATATCGAATAACTTTGGATACCCGTGAATAGCACTAGTTTCTGTTTCTCTTTTAAAGTTTAACATTTCTTCACCTAAAAGTAAAGTAAGGTTATGATTTTCACTTACTATATTTTTGAAATCATAATTTAAAGTGTTAGCATTTCTAAATCTTGAGTCTTTACGATCATTAATTACTAATGAAGGTAATCCTTGATTTTCAGCCGATGGTATATTTCTAACATAATAAGTAGAACGACCATAAAAACGGTAATCTAAATAACTATAATTATCAAAACCAAAATCAGATTTCAATTTTAGATTTTTGGCCAATTTCCAAGAGAAACTACCTAACATATTAAGATTCTTTCTTTTTTGAAGTCTTTGATTATCATCTACAGCCACAAAAGGGTTTATTAAATAACTAGAAAGTGCTTCATCTGTATCATCAGTTGTAATACCTGGAAGTGGAATTGGAGAATATCCAACACTATGCCTTAATCTTGCATCAGCAGAAGAAATTTCATTTTGTTCATTTGCTCCACTACCATTAATTTCAGTATCTGAATAACGAGCTGTAAACGCTAAATCAACTTTATCACTCGCTTTATTCTTTAAATTAAATGAAATATTATCTCTCTTAAAGTCAGAACCAACCATTATTGTTTTTTCATTATATCTTGTATAATTAAAACTATAACTTAGTTTATCACTTCCTCCACGAATTCCCAAATCATGATTTTGAACTGTACCCGTTTTTCCGTAAATTTCTTTTTGCCAATTAGTTCCTTTTGCTCCATTATATTGACTAACATTATCCCAAGTTCCAAAAACATCATCAAATGAAGGCTGATCATTATATAATAAAGCATACTCGTATTGCCATTTTACAAAATCTTGAACTGGCAATACATCGATAGAATTTGCTAGTTTTTTAAATCCAATAAAATTATTATAGCTTACAGATATCTTACCATCATTTCCACTTTTGGTTGTAATTATAATTACACCATTAGCACCTCTTGAACCATAAATTGCAGTTGAAGAAGCATCTTTTAATACAGTAATCGAAGCAATATCAGAAGGAGATATATCACTCATGCTACCTACAGGGAAACCATCAACTATAATTAACGGAGAACTATCCTGTGTTAATGAACCTCCACCACGAACTCTAATTTTAATATCGGCATCTGGAGAACCTTCTGTTGATGTTACCTGAACACCAGCTAAACGACCTGTTAAAGCCTCAGCTACACTTGGCATCGATAATTTTTTCAAATCCTCACCAGAAATAGAAGTTATAGAACCTGTTAAATCAGACTTACGTGCTGTTCCGTACCCTATAACTACTACTTCATCAAGTTTTGAAGTTGCGTCTTTAAGAATGATACTAATATTAGTTTGTTTTCCAACAGTTACAGATTGAGTTGTATATCCAATATACGAAAACTCCAAAACACTTTTTTGTCCTGCTACATTGATTTTAAACTTACCGTCTAAATCAGTACTTGCAGAATTTTTTGACCCTACTTCAACAACATTTACCCCAGGTAGGCTCATTCCATTGGAGTCTAAAACAACTCCACTTACAGAAGTACCGTTCTGAGCCATGCTTTTTGAACTCATAAACAATACTAGTAAAATAGTAATAGCAAAATTGAATTTTGCTCCTTTGTTATACAAACATTTGATACTCATAATTATTATTTGGTTATTGATTTAGTTAATTATTTGGACTTTCAACTAAAGTCCCATTGATTTTTGTATTTATAAATTGAATGTTTTTGACATTTTCAAGTAGGTATTTATTTTCTACTTTTTCTATAATAACATCCTTTAAAATGATGTTTTCAATCGGATCGCTTTCATAACCTTTTGCCCAAACACCATATTTTCCACCATTCTTTACAGTGATATTTTCTAAGAAAATATTTTTCACTTTAGGAATAAAATTTCCAGTTTGATCTCCGTAAATGGCATAAAACATATTTACCTTAAGTACCGCTTCTTTTACTTGACCAACTTCAATATTTCTAACATAAACACCATCAACTGTTCCGCCTCTTCTTGAATTTGATTTTATTCTGATTACTCTATCTAAATTTGGGCTATCCATTTTACAGTCTTCAACAAAGACATTTTGTACTCCTGCAGACATTTCACTTCCAATAACAACTCCACCATGACCATCAATCATTTTACATTTTTGGACAACTATATTTTCGCTTTTAATTCCAACTTTTCTGCCTTCATTATCTCTTCCTGCTTTTATTGCAATACAATCATCACCAGTATTAAAAATACAATTTTTGATTATTACATTTTTAGAATATTCAGGATCGCAACCATCGTTATTTGGTCCATGACTTTGAACTGTAACACCATCTACAATTACATTTGTAGATTTCATAGGATGAAGAACCCAAAATGGAGCATTTATTATTTTTACATCTTTAATAAGAACGTTTGTACATCCAAATGGTTCGAAAAAATTTGGTCTCAAGTAATGTCCTTCACCAAAAACTCTTTTTTCAACTGGAACATCAGTTTGAGCCATATCCATTAGTGCAGGTAAATTTAATTTGTCCTTTTGTGAAGGCTGACCTTCTTTAAAACCATAAAAACTACCTTCTGAAGTACTTCCCTTCCATGGCCACCAATTAGTTTCATTAGCCTGACCATTTAAAACTCCTTTACCTGTAACTGCAACATTCTTTTTATTGTAAGCATATATCAAAGGAGAATAATTCATTAATTCCATACCTTCAAAAGAAGTATGAACAATTGGATAATCTTTTGGATTTGTGCTAAACAAAACCTCTGCTCCATCTTCTAAATGAAAATTAACATTATCTTCTAAATGGATTGGTCCCGTAAAATATTTACCAAAAGGAACAGAAACAATACCTCCACCATTTTGAGAGCAAGATTGAATTGCCTTTTTAAATACTAATGTATTATCAAAACTTCCATCTGCAACAGCACCAAAATCTGTAACTAAATAAACTTTATTCTTAAAAACAGGTTCTTTAACATTATTTATAATCTGATACATTTTACTCCAATCAACATCTGAAACTTCAGATTTATCTTTTTTTGTAGCGCATGAAACAAACAACACGTTGAGTGTGAAAAAAATAATGATTATTCTAAAAAAATTCTGTTGAAACATTTAGTTAAATTTACGTAAAACTTCAAAAACAGCTTCTGAAGTCGCTTAATGCAATCGATTACACAAACGTAATTATTAATTTTAATTTTACCAAAAAAAAAGGTATAAAAAAACGTTTAATACAAAAATATAGCAATTATTTTATATAAATGTTAATTGGAGTAGATTTATTATCAAATAAAAATTTATTTAATTTGCCTGAAATTCAAAAAAATAACATAATTTTCAAACAATTTAGTAATCGATTACATAAATTATATTTTTCGAATTAATTTATTATTTTAGCCAAAACAAAAAACTCAAAATGAGTCCAAAAGCAACCATTTACGATATAGCAAAAGAATTAAATATATCTGCTGCAACTGTATCAAGAGCTCTTAATAACAATCCAAAAATAAGTGAAAGTACTTGTAAGCTAGTAATAGAAACGGCTGCAAGAATGAATTACAAGCAAAACAAATTAGCTCAAGCTTTAAAAAGTGGTAAGAGCCACAATATTGGTGTGATTGTACCACGTATTGATAGCAATTTTTTTGCTTCTATTATCAGAGGAATTGAAGAAGAGTTATATCCACACAAATATAATGTCATTATCTGTCAAACTCATGAAGACGAAAAAAGAGAAATTGAAAATATAAATACACTATTAAACACTCAAGTTGATGGAATATTAATGTCAGTTTCAAATATGAGTTCTGAAAATGATAGAGTAATTGAAAAAGTTCTAGAAAAGAAAGTTCCTGTTATATTTTTTGACAGGAAAAAAAATATTCATGGAGTAAGTTCAGTTACCATTAATGACTTTGGTGCAGCATATGCTGCAACTAAACATCTAATTGAACAAGGTTCTTCAAAAATTGCTTATTTCACAGGTGATCGTTCATTAGAAATTTATGAAAATCGTTTTAACGGATACAAGCAAGCTTTAATTGATAGTGGTCTTAATTTAAAAGAAGACTATGTTATTCAAACAAAGAGTAATGTTGAAGCTGGTAAAATGGCAGTAAAAAAACTTTTAAAATTGAAAGATAAGCCAGATGCAATATTCTCTGCCAGTGATTTTGCTGCACTTGGAGCTATTCAAGAATTAAAATCACAAGGAATAAGAATTCCAGAAGATTTTTGTGTTGTAGGTTTTGGAAATGAACCTTTTACAGAATTTATGGAACTTTCTATATCTTCTGTTGATCAAAACACTATGGAAATGGGTAAAGTGGCCGCACAAGTATTTATGGAACAAATAAATAATACCGATAAAAACTCAAAAATTGAGAAAAAGGTAGTTTTAAATGCTGAATTACTTATTCGAAAATCTTCTTCTAAAGAATCAAAATAAAAAAAGAGTGAATTAAAATTCACTCTTTTTTGTTTTTATAATGATACTCCTCTTTTCCAAGGAATAAACACATCTTGTTTCAACTGGTCTGCTTTTGTTTCTATGTTTCCGCTCGCTAACTCTATGATGTAATCTACTATTTCTGCTCCTACTTCGGCAATGGTTTTCTCACCGGTAATTACTGTTCCAGCATTTACATCAATAATATCAGACATTCTGTTAATTAAAGCCGAATTAGATGAGATTTTAACAACAGGTGCAATCGGATTTCCCATCGGATTTCCTAAGCCAGTAGTAAATAAAACAACCGTTGCTCCTGATCCTACTAATCCAGTAGTACATTCGGCGTCATTTCCTGGCGTATTCAAAAGATTTAGCCCAGGTTTTGAAATGTATTCACCATAATCCAAAACATCTACAACCGGAGAAGTTCCTCCTTTTTTGGCTGCACCGGCCGATTTCATCGCATCGGTAATTAATCCGTCTTTAATATTTCCGGGTGACGGATTCATATCAAATCCTGAACCAGCATCTACAACCGATTTCTCAAAAGCTTTCATTAAAGTTAAAAACTTGTTGGCTTTTTCTTCATCGACACATCGGTCCATCAATTCTTGCTCAACACCACATAATTCCGGAAATTCTGCCAAAATGGTTTTCCCGCCTAGAGCAGCAAAAATATCTGAAACTACTCCTAAAGCAGGATTCGCTGATATTCCTGAAAATCCATCAGAACCACCACATTCCAGACCAATATTTAGTTTTGAAAGCGGTGCAGGTTTACGTTGAATTTGGTTGGCTCTTTTAATCGCTTCATACGAATCTTTAATTACCATTTGGAACATTTGATCAGTAGTCCCGATTTGTTGTTGCTCATAGATCAAAATTTCTTTGTCACTATTAGGATTTATTTCCTTCAAAGCCTTTTTAAATATATCTATTTGCAAATTTTGACATCCTAAACTTAAAACCGTAGCCCCTGCAACATTAGGATTGTTCACATAGCCTGCAAGCAGTTTAGCTAACAACTCCGAATCTTGTCGAATTCCACCACAACCACCTTGATGGTTGATGAATTTTACTTCGATATTATCTAAAAGATTTTCATTTGGATTTTTCTCTGCTACTTCTTCGACGCTTTTTTCTTCAATCAAAGAGCGCAATAAGTTTTTATACAAAACATCTTTTTTAGGCAGTAATTCGTTTTCGAAAATCTCTTTTAGTTTCTCAATGTTTTTGTTTTCACAAAAAACCAATGGAAAAAACAACCAAACATTCTTGGTTCCCACTTGTCCATCAGCACGATGAAATCCCATAAAGGTTTTGTCTTTCCAACGATCTACATTGGGAGGAGTCCAACCTAAATTTGCTTTCTTTCCAAAAACTTCTTCACTTTTATGTTTTACATTTTCGGTCGTAATTACTTCTCCTTTTTTTATAGATTGTGCAGCTTTACCCACCAAAACACCATACATGATAATATCATCACCAATTGCAAAATCAGTCTCTGCAATTTTATGTTTGGCTTTAACATCAGTTGTTGGAACAACTGTAGTTCCCTCAAAGGTAATTTGTTCACCTCCAACCAAATCGGTCAAGGCCACAATTACATTATCGGCTGGGTTTACTTTTAATACTTTCTTTTGCATGATTAATTTCTTTATGATTGAAATTGCTTGTTGAAATTCAAATAGCCTTGTTCAACCCCATTGCTTTCGATTTCTGATAATGCCAAAACAATATCCTGAACCAAGCCATTAATTTTAGTTAAATCTTCTCCCCAAAATTCTTCATTAGCCAAAACTCGGTTTACCACTAATTCCAAATCTTTTAATTGCCAAGCTGCATTAAATTCTTCTATAATTTCCGGAGTATCTTTTATTGGCAAAGCATTTCCATTCCATGTTCCTTTGTAAAATTGAATTAAACAAGCAAATGAAAACGTCAAATTGGTCGGAAGCTGTTTGTGGTCGTTATAATATTGTAACAAACTTGGCAAAACACGAACTTTGAATTTTGAAATCGAATTCAAGGCAATATCTGATAAAGCATGTTTAATAAATGGATTTCTAAAACGGTCCATTACTTCATCCGAATAGGCCAACACTTCACTTTTGTCAAAGGGTAATGTCCCATTGATTTCCGAAATGATGCTGTCTACAAATTTACCGGTAAAATCACCATCAACCGTTTGCATTACCGTTTCGTTTCCGTACAATAATGAAAACGGAACCATAGCGGTGTGCGCTCCATTCAAAATACGAACTTTCAAGGTTCTGAACGGTTGCATATCATCCACAATCTTAACATTCAAATCGGTTTTGTCAAACGGCAATTTTTTTCTCAACTCATCTCCACCTTCAATTACCCAAAGGAAGAACGGCTCTGCCGTAACAATCAAATTATCCTGATAGTTCAACTTGCTGTTGTACTCTTCTATTTCGTTTCTCGGATATCCCGGGACAATTCGGTCAACCAAAGTATTATGGAATGAACAGCTTTCCAACAACCAGTTTTTAAACGCATTATCTAAACTCCAAAGAGCACAATACTTCAAAATAATTTCTTTTAACGTATCCGCATTATAATTGATCAACTCACAAGGAATAATAGTAACTCCTTTGCTGACATCACCATTAAAATGCTTGAATCTTTCGTGCAATAGTACCGTTAATCTTGCCGGAAAAGCTACCGGTGGCTGCATGTTATAGGTATCTGTATCGATGTACTCGATACCCGCTTCCGTAGTATTTGAAATGATGAATTGAAGCTCTTCCTCTTTGGCTAAATCAAGATAATCTGAATATTCTTTGTAAGGATTAATTCCTTTAACAACATTCGTAATCAGCTCAATATCCTGAATTTTAGTTCCTTTCTTGATTCCGTTCATAAACAAGGTATACAAACCGTCCTGATCATTGATCATATTCATCATCCCGTTTTCCAATGGCTGAACCATCGCAACACCGGCGTTGAAATCGAGTTCATTATTCAGTCTCTGAAAAGCGTAATCAACGAAAGCCCTTAAGAAATTACCTTCACCATATTGTACCACTTTAATTGGAAACTTCTTTTCTAACCCTTGGCTTTTTCTGTTTAATTTTTCCATTTTATTGCTAATTACTTGATGTTATTATTTATTTTATGGTTTGGATTAATTCCAAAACTTTTTTGGTTTCTGCTTCAATGGTTGCATAATCTTTTGCAGCCATTAATGGTTTGCTGATTAATTTACTTCCCATTCCAACTGCTGAAACTCCTGCTTTGTACCAACCTTCAATATTTTCTCTTGTAGTATCAACGCCTCCAGTTGGCATGAACAATAATTTCGGGAAAATATCTTTAATACCGCTCAAGAATTCTGGCCCTAACATATTTCCTGGAAATAATTTAATGAATTTTACTCCAGCATTTTCTGCAGCAATAATTTCAGTTGGAGTCATACAACCTGGGCTATATAAAACTTCTTTACTATTTAAAAATGCTGCTACTTCTGGCACAAATCCTGGACTAATGAAAAAATCAGCACCAACCGCAAAATATTCTTCAGCTTGTTGCAGATTTTTAATGGTTCCAATTCCTAATAATAAATCAGGCATTTCGGCATTTCTAACTTCCACCATTTTAGTGAAGTTACTCAATGCAGCATCACCTCGACTAGTATATTCAACCGCTTTCACTCCTGCTCTATAAATTGCTCTTAAAACTTCAATGGTTACCTCTTCATCGGCATTGAAATACAACGGAAGCATTCCCTGTTGTACAATCGCATCGGTTACTTTTTGTATGTTGCTCATTTTTTTAAATTTTAACTTTAAATACTAATTTTTTAATTGCTCCATCGCCAATCATTGGCGCATGTACATCTTCCGGATAGAAAATGACAAACTGATTGTTGGTTAACTGAAAAAACATATCCGGTTCATCATTGAAAAAGCGAACATCTTTCTCATCATTGTACTCTCCGTTTGGAATATTGCATTTTTCTCTTGGTTTCCAACCAATTGTTTCTAAACCATTTACACAGATTTGGATATCAATATTTTGGTCATGACATTCAAATTTTTCCAAGCTAGTTTCAGCTGTCTTTCCGTTTCCGTTGCTTACAATCAATTTTAAACCTTCAGCAATGTCATGTTTTCCATCTTCCAAAGAATTCAAATCTTTATCTTGAAGATATTCGAATGCTGTGGCAAACAAAGGATGTAAACTACTGTATTTTAAACCGTTATTTAGTGTATCTACAATCATGATAATTATCTTGCCACTCTACCAGAAGCATCGCCTCCCATTAATTTTTGAACTTCATCAACTGTTACTAAGTTAGCATCACCTTTAATTGTGTGTTTTAAGCAAGAAGCAGCTACTGCAAAGTCTAGTGCGTTTTGGTCATCATCTGGATATGTTAATAATCCGTAGATTAATCCACCCATAAAACTATCACCTCCACCAACTCTATCTACGATATCTGTAATTTGATATTGACGGGTTTGTAACATTTGTTTTCCATCGTATAAAACTCCTGCCCAAGTATTGTGAGAAGCAGAAATTGAACCACGTAATGTTGTAATTACTTTTTTAGCTCTTGGGAATCTTTCCATCATTTGTTGGCAAACCGATAAGAACGCTTCGGCTTTAACATCATGTCCATGAGTTTGTACCGCTGCTCCTTCAGGTTTGATACCAAAGTGCATTTCAGCATCTTCTTCATTTCCTAGAACTACATCACAATACGAAGTCAATTCAGTCATGATTTCTTCTCTTTTTGCAGCGTCACAGTATTTCCAAAGCTTAGCACGGTAATTCAAATCGGTTGAAATAGTAACTCCCATTTTGCTGGCTACCTTCACCGCTTCCAAACAAACATCAGCAGAACTTTGAGAAATTGCAGGCGTAATACCGGTCCAGTGGAACCACTCAACATCTTGAAATACCTCTTCCCAGTTGATCATACCAGACTGAATAGTAGACATTGAAGAATAAGCTCTGTCATAAACTACTTTACTTCCTCTGCTAACGGCACCTGTTTCTAGAAAATAAATTCCTAAACGTTCTCCACCCCAAACAATTTTATCGACACCAACTCCTCTTTTACGCATTTCCATCATAGCACACTCTCCAATATCATTCTTTGGTAAACGTGTTACAAAATCTACCGGAATTCCATAATTAGCTAATGAAACCGCTACATTTGATTCTCCACCTCCATATACAACATCAAAATTGTCTGCTTGTGAAAATCTTAAAAATCCTTGTGGTGCTAATCTTAACATTATCTCACCAAATGTTACTACTTTTTTAGACATTGCTTTTTAAATTTTTGTTTTATATTCTATTTATTTTATTCTTATCTTGAAACTCTTCCGCCACCAAAACCTTGCATCAATGCTTCTACTTCTTTAACGGTTGCCAAATTAATATCACCCGAAATGGAATGTTTTAAACAAGCTGCTGCCACTGCGAATTCTAATACTGTTTGATAATCTTCTTTGTATGTCAATAATCCGTAAATTATTCCTGCCATAAATGCATCTCCAGCTCCAATTCTATCAATAATATGCGAAACATTGTATTTTCTGGATTGTAACATGTTTTTACCATCCCAAAATGAAGCACTTATACCATTTGATGATGCATTAGCTTGTATCCTTTGAGTTGTAACAATATTTTTCAACTTTGGAAAAGCTTTCATCCAACTCGAAAAAACAGTTTCTTGCGTATCGTCTTCATTATAATCTATTCCTAAAACTTTTTCAGTTTCATCGGCACCACCTAATAACACATCACAATATTTAACCAAATTAGGCATTACTTCATTGGCTTTTTTACCATACCTCCAAAGTGTTGGTCTGTAATTCAAATCAGCTGAAATCGTCAACCCCATTTTATCTGCTACCATCAAAGCTTCTTCACACAATTCAGCCAAATCCTGAGAAAGTGATGGCGTGATTCCCGACCAATGAAACCATTGGGCATCTTTGAATATCGATTCCCAATCAATCATTCCTTTTCTTAAAAGCGAAAATGAAGAATCTTCGCGATCATAAACTACTTTTCCAGGTCTTTCTGATGCACCTTGTTCAAAATAATAAATACCCAATCGTTTCCCTTGTGTAGTTACAATTGGTTCAACTCCAAAAGAACGCAACATGCTTATGGAAGATTCTCCCAATTCATTGGGTGGAACAGCTGTGATAAATTTGACCGGAATTCCAAATTTTGCCAATGATGCTGCAACATTTGCTTCTGCACATCCGTAATATAAATCAAAGGAAGTTGCCTGAGTTAATCGTAAATAACTTGGTGGCGACAACCTTAATAATATTTCTCCGAATGTGACTACTTTATTCATTATTCAGTATTATTTTAAAAAATCTTCTCTCATTGGACTAAAAACGTCAACCAACATTCCGGCTTCTAGACAAACTACACCATGAAAAACTTCGGACGGAATATGAAAAGAATCTCCTTTTTCTAATATTGTTGTTTCATCTCCAATGGTTACTTCGAATCTTCCTTCAGATATGTGAGTAACCTGTGAATGAGGATGATTGTGTAATGGTTCAACTCCCCCTTTTTCAAATCGTACATTGACCATCATGACATTATCATCGAAACCAACGATTTGTCGCTGTATTTTATCATCAACCGTTTCCCATTCGGTTTTTAGATACTTGAAAAAAACATCGCTTGCCATCATCTCTTTAGAATTTAAAATATTCTTTTGCATTATTGTAACTGATGTCAGCAACCATTTTTCCTATCCATTCCATATCATTTGGCAATTCACCTCTTTTGATTTCATCTCCTAAAAGATTGCACAAAATTCTTCTGAAATATTCGTGTCTTGGGAACGATAAGAAACTTCTAGAATCGGTTAACATCCCAACAAAACAACTAATCAATCCCATATTGGATAAAGCATTTAATTGTTTGGTCATTCCGTCTTTCTGGTCCAAAAACCACCAACCAGAACCAAATTGTACTTTTCCTTTAACGCTACCATCATTAAAATTACCAATCATCGTTGCCATAACTTCGTTGTCAGCAGGATTCAAGTTGTAAATAATGGTTTTGGTCAATTTATCTTTACTATCTAACGCATTTAAGAATGCTGATAGTTTTTGAGCTTGTGAAAAATCTCCAATAGAATCCCAACCTGTATCTGGTCCGAGAATACTGTGCATACGAGCATTATTGTTACGTAAAGCACCTAAGTGAAACTGTTGTACCCAACCAAATTCATGATACGTTTCAGATAAAAACAATAACACCGCACTTTGGAATTTTAATGCTTCTTCATGGCTAACCTCTTTTCCTTCTCTTTTCTTTTTGAAAATAGTATTGATTTCACTTTCAGTAAAGTTTTCAAAGTAAATATGTTCTAAACCATGGTCTGAAAGTCGGCTGCCATTATCATGAAAATATTGAATTCTTTTCTTTAGAGCTTCGTATAAATCAACTAACGAATTTATAGCAACTCCAGCGACTTCGCCTAATGTATTGATGTATTCGTTATAGCCTTCATTGTTAATCAAAATAGCTTTGTCTGGTCTAAAAGCTGTACTTACTTTTACACTAAAATCACTTTTAGCCAATTGTTGATGAAACTCTAAATTATCGATTGGATCTTCGGTGGTACAAACCAATTCTGCATTTACTTTCTTCAATAAATTTTGAGTACTATATGCTGCAGAATTTACTTTTGCTGATGCTTGCTCGTAAATAAATTCAGCTGATTTTTCATTTAACAAATCATAGATATCAAAATAACGCGCTAATTCTAAATGTGTCCAATGATACAAAGGATTACGCATCGTATAGGGAACCGTTTTTCCCCATTGCAAAAATTTATCTTTATCGGAAGCATTTCCGGTGATGAACTGTTCGTTTACTCCAAGTGTTCGCATCGCACGCCATTTGTAATGATCGCCATTGATCCAAACTTTCGTGATGTTATCAAAAATGGTGTTTTCGGCAATATGCTGAGGCGACAAATGATTGTGATAATCAATGATAGGCTGGTTTTTAGAATAATTATGATATAATTCTTCTGCGTATTTATTTTCTAATAGAAAGTTATCGTGTATAAAACTTGTACTCATTTCTTCTAAATATTATTCTTCATTTGAAGGTTTACCGATGGTGGCTAAAATTCCACCATCAACATATATAATTTGTCCGTTCACAAAATCACTAGCTTTTGAAGCCAAGAAAACAGCTGCTCCAGCTAAATCTTCAGGATTACCCCAACGTGCCGCCGGAGTTCTACTAATAATAAAATCATTGAATGGATGTCCGTCAACTCTAATTGGAGCTGTTTGTGAAGTAGCAAAATATCCTGGTCCAATTCCGTTTACCTGAATGTTGTGTTTAGCCCATTCTGTCGCCAGATTTTTGGTTAACATTTTCAATCCACCTTTGGCAGCAGCGTAAGCCGAAACTGTATTTCTTCCTAATTCGCTCATCATTGAGCAGATATTTATAATCTTTCCTTCTTTACGTTCAATCATTTGTTTTGCCACTAATTGTGACATAATAAAAGGCCCAACCAAATCAACATCAATGACTTGCCTGAATTCTGAAACTGCCATTGAAATTGCTGGTTCTCTTTTAATAATTCCAGCATTATTTACCAGAATGTGAATGTCTCCCAATTCTTTTGTAATCAAATCAATGTTTTCTTGTGCAGCATTTTCATTGGTCACATCAAATAAATAGCCCGATGCTTTGTAACCTTTGCTTTTATAATAAGACAATGCTTCTTCCATTTTAGAAGGTGTTGTTCCGGTAATTACCAATTCAGCACCAGCTTGCGCCAAACCTTCGGCCATTGCTTGTCCTAAACCGTGCGTTCCACCAGTTATTAGCGCTCTTTTTCCTTTTAAATCAAATAAATTCATGCCTTATCTTAAATCGGTTATTTTACAAACGTCCATATCGCCATAATCTAAATTCTCACCAGCCATTCCCCAAATAAAAGTATAGTTTGAAGTTCCTGAACCCGAATGAATAGACCATGGTGGAGAAATAACCGCTTGATGATTGTTCATCCAAATGTGTCTTGTTTCTTGTGGTTCACCCATAAAATGACAAACTGCTTGATTTTCTGGAATATCTAAATAGAAGTACACTTCCATTCTTCTGTCATGTACGTGAGCTGGCATGGTATTCCAAACGCTTCCTGGTTTTAATTCGGTCATTCCCATTTGTAATTGACAAGTGGTAACGATTCCGCCAATAATCATTTGGTTCACTGTTCGATGATTTGCCGTTTCCATAGAACCTAATTCTAACTTATTTGCTTCTGCTAAACCTACCTTTTTTGTTGGATGATTTGTATGAGCTGGAGCAGAGTTGATATAAAATTTTGCAGGATTTTTGGCATCATCACTTTTAAATATAACTTCTTTGTTACCACTTCCTATGTAAAGTGCATCTTTATGACCTAATTCGTATGCAGTTCCATCAACGACAACAGTTCCTTTTTCGCCAACATTGATGATACCCATTTCACGACGTTCTAAAAAGTAACTTGATTTTAGTGCATCAATAGTTTCTAAAGTCAAAGGAGTTACAGGAACCGCAGAACCCACAATATATCGGTCGTAATGAGAATAGGTTAAGTTTATTTTTCCTTCTTCCATTAGGTTATCAATTAAGAATTCATCTCTTAATTGTTTAGTATCATACTTTTTTACAGCTTGAGGACTCGAGGCGTATCTTGAAGTGTAATTTGTCATTGTAATGTATTTCTAATTTTTATAAATCTGTAATCGGGCTGTATTTAGGCACTAAAGTTTTCATAACACTCCATCCGATGATATAACATACTGCACAAATGGAGAAAATAATGAAATAACCAGCTTCAATTCCGTGAAAGCCCATGAAAGACATATCGGTATCTTTACTGTAATCAAATAAAACTCCAGAACCTTTATTGATTAACGTTGATCCAATTCCACCAGCTAATCCACCAATACCTGTAATGGTTGCAATAGCTTTTTTAGGAAACATATCTCCAACAGTTGTAAAAATATTTGCTGACCAAGCTTGGTGTGCTGCACCAGCAATACCAATAATAAGAACTGGTATCCAATAAGTATAATGTCCTAATGGCTGCGCAACTAAAGCTAATAGTGGAAAAAATGCAAAAATCAACATCGCTTTCATTCTTCCTTCGTATGGATTCATTCCTTTTTTGTCAACAAAATAAGTTGGTAACCAACCTCCAATTATTGACAATAATGTAATCATGTATAAAACGAATAAAGGCAGTGCTGCTTCAGTAGAATCCATGCCGTATACCGAACTTAAATAGGCTGGTGTCCAAAATAAAAAGAACCACCATACACCATCTGTCATAAATTTCCCAAAAGCAAAAGCCCAAGTTTGTTTGTATTTAAAACAATCAGCAAAAGAAACTTTATCTGTTGTTTCAGCAACATAACCAACAATTTTACTGTCGGCAATAATATCTTGCTGTATATATTCTAATTCTGAAGCACTAACTTTTTTATGTTTTTCAGGCTTATCATACATAAAAACCCAAAATCCCATCCAAACAAACCCTAAAGCTCCAATAATGATAAATGCCATTTCCCATCCATATGCTTTAGCAATAAATGGAATTGTCAATGGCGCCAATAACGCACCAACTGTTGCTCCAGCATTAAAAATACTTGTTGAAAAAGCTCTGTCTTTCTTTGGAAAATATTCAGCTGTTGTTTTAATTGCTGCAGGAAAGTTTCCAGCTTCACCAACTGCTAAAATAAAACGCGCAAATATGAATAGAGTAACACTAACAGAAATTACCAAAGCGGTATCATCAACTGTATTAATAATTTCTTTTGCACCACCAAAACTCACAAACCAATCACCAGTAATTATTCCTGAAGTTGCTATTCCACAAAATGCATGCAAGCAAGCACCGACAGACCAAATTCCAATAGCCCAAAGAAACCCTTTTTTTGTATCCATTAAATCCACAAATCTTCCTGCAAACAATAATGAAATAGCATAAAATATTGAAAACAATGCTGTTATATTTCCATAATCATTATTTGTCCAATGAAATTCAGGCGCAATAAAATCTTTCCAGGTTAATGAAAGTACTTGTCTGTCTAAATAATTAATAGTTGTTGCAAAAAATAATAAAGAACAAATTGTCCAACGATAATTTCCAACAACTTTGCTTGATTCTTTCATTTCAGTTTATATTTTTGTTTGTGGTTTTTTAATAGCTATTCGTTCAATCAATGTAATCGATTGCACAAATATAAATTTAATTATATTTATATCATAAATAATTTAATAATAATTTTAAATTTATTGCAAAAAAAAATACAATTCATAAAAAAATAGCCTCATTATTATATATTTATAAAAAAATCAAGTTTTGCAAAGTAAGTCAACTAACATATATTCACTCCGTTTTATAACATTCTTTTTATCAATAAGTTTTGCTATAAATATGCAATCTCAAGTTAAAATTATTCCAGTTTGGAAAGATGTTATTCCAAATGAAATAATAAACCCACAATATACAGAAAATCAAATTTATAAAGACAGTATATTTCAAAAAACTAGCAATGTATCAGTTCCAACTCTTACAATTTATTTTCCTGAAAAAGCCAATGGAACTTCGATTCTAATTTTTCCTGGTGGTGGTTATGAACATTTATCAATGTGTAAAGAAGGTGAAAAAGTAGCAAAATGGTTGAATTCATTAGGAATAACTGCTTTTGTATTAAAATACCGCTTGCCAAGCGATAAAATCATGAAAGATAAGAGCATTGGTCCATTACAAGATGCTCAAGAAGCAATTAGAATAATTCGAAGAAATGCACTTGAATGGAAAATCAATAAAATTGGTGTTATTGGTTTCTCTGCAGGCGGACATTTAGCAGCATCTTTATCTACTCGATTTAATGAAAACTTTTATTCAACAAGTGATACCGCTAGTTCTCGTCCAGATTTTTCTCTATTAATTTATCCTGTGATTTCCATGAAAAACGAAATTACACACAAGCGTTCTCAAGCTAATTTATTGGGAAACAAGCCTTCTAAGAAAGAAATTGAAACTTTTTCTGTTGAGCTTTCAGTAACCAATGAAACACCAAACACATTCATCGTTCACGCAACAGATGATAAATCAGTTCCTGTTGAGAATAGCATAAACTATTATCTTGCTTTAAAAAAGAATAACGTTCCTGCAGAAATTCATCTTTATGAAAAAGGAGGACACGGTTTTGGATTAGGAGTTAAAGATACAAGCAAATTTTGGACTGATGCTTGTATAAATTGGTTAAAAAGTCTAAACTATTTATAATTACTTTTTGATAAATTTCAAATTTTTCGACTTACCATTAATTTGAATCTTACACACATAAACTCCTTTTGCTAATCCAAATAAGTTTAATTCTAAGTTTTCATTAGCTTCGATATTTTTTGAAGATGCATATACTTGTTTTCCAAACATATCATAAACTCCAATATCAACTTTTCCATTTATCGAACTAGGGAATTGAATATTCAGAACATTCTCAATTAAGGTTGGATACAATTTAATTTCTTCATCTAAAACTTCTTGATTCATTCCTAAATTTGCACATGGATTAGCAGTAATTACTCCACTTGCAGAAACATTTAAGGTAGCACCAGCACCACAAGTTGGATCTGGAACATAAGTAGCTACATCTGCAACTGGAAATGCCGAAGTTGTATAACTTGGTGGTGAAAAAGTAGTCCCAACATTAGTCAATGAAGTTCCCAAACAACCTGTAAAAGAAAGTCCAACGGTTCCTCCATCGGTAGAAACATAACTAGTATAAACACTTGATACATTGGCAAAATGAGTATTCTGAATATAACAAGTACTGTTATTAATTCCTCCTCCCAGTCCAATAGCTCTAGAACTTGTAGTTTGAACGTTGTAATAACAATTTAAAATGTGAAGTTCAGCATTTCTAGCTCTTGGCATTCTTTCTTTACATCCTGTTGCCCAATAGCAATTTTGAAATGTAATACTATAATGTCCATCTGCAGGCGCATCCGTTGAAGAAGAACCGACAAGATTTGAAAAACGGTGATCATTTGAACCTCCTGAACCACCTGGAACTGCAGGTTTCAAATAGGTAAATTTACACCAAGAAATAGTTACATTATCTCCTAAACCTTTGTTATCAAAATTACCATCTATTCCATCTTGAAACTCACAATGATCTACCCAAATATTTGTTCCTTCATTGGTTAAATTATCCCTACCATCAACATCATAAGCTCCTGGACCTTCAAAAATTAAATTTCTGATAATTACATTATTGGAACCTGGCTTGATATTTAAAATTCCTGAATTGTTAGCAGAAGTTGTGGAATTTCCAACAGTAATTTGAGTATTTCTTAATCTTGCTCCTGGCAATCCAATTATTGTTTTATTGTTTAAGGTCACACTTGTATAAATACAGTCTATGGTACCCGAAACTAAAATTACCCTATTAGCTGCAGTTGTTGATTGAAGCGCATTTTTAAAAGCGGTATAGGTTGTTACTGTAACTGGGGTTCCATTTCCACCACCAGTTGCAGCTGCTCCAAATCCTTCAGGTGCCGACATATTGATATTTTGACCTGTTAAACCTGTCACAGTTAGAAGAATAAAACCTAAAATAATTTTTCTCATCGGGTTAATTTTATTTTCAATCTTTATAATTTTGATATCAATTCCAAATTAGTGCAATCGATTACGCAAATCTATATATTTTATTTTTATATCTTCAAATTTTAGATGTAATAAATTCATAATAATGTAATTTTTAACATATTTAGTTCTTGTTTCTTACCAAATATTCAATGTTAAAAATCATTTTATTAATTCCAAGATATCATAAAAAGCATCCGTTTAAGTTTTATCTTTTAATTATAAAACCTATATTTGGTTTTCTAAAAAAATTGTTATGAATTCAAGTATAAAATTTTTGGCCTCAGCTTTTGCCTTATCACTAGTTTTAATTTCTTGTAAGAAGGAAGAAGAAGCTGTTGTTTCAGATACTCCAAAAGAAATCATCTTACCAAGAGTACAACCTATCCCTACGGGTAGTTATGTTACTCCACAACAAACGGTTCAACAACCACAACAAACTGTTACTCCTGCTCCGCAACCTGTTGCTCAGAATCAAGTAGTAACCAAGCCAGGTATGAATCCACCGCATGGGCAACCAGGTCACCGTTGTGATATTCAGGTTGGTGCTCCTTTAAGTTCGCCTCCAGGTGCTAAACCAGCAACTATGGGAACTGCTACTGCAAAACATTTAGACCCAAGCATGTTTACCACAACTCCTGCTGCTAGTCCGGCTACTGCGGAAACTACTGCGGTGGTTACTGAACCAGGGAAAAATCCTCCGCATGGTCAGGAAGGTCATGTTTGTAGCATTCCTGTTGGTGCCGATTTGCCTAAAGAATAAAAAAAATCTCCTTCAATGAAGGAGATTTTTTATTACAAGCTATGTTGATTGTTTTTAATCCAAGACAAAGGTAACTGTAACGTTGGCATTGATTTCTATTTCACCAATGGCTAACGTTTCTCTTTCTGGCATAGCCATATCAGCAGCCATAGTCATCATACTGTTCTTGTACATCGGTTGTGGATAGAACACTTGTGAGTTATCAGAGATTAAAAGCGCCTTTCCAATCTTTTGGTTTAAGACTGTAACATAGTCTTCGGCTTTTTGTTTTGCATTAAGCATTGCTTTTCTTCGTGCGTCTCTTTCTAATTCTTCCATCTTAGACGATTTGAACTCTACACCTTGTATTGAGTTGATACCAGCATCGTTTAATCCCATCATGATTTCATCATATTTAGACAAGTCTTTTAATGTAATGCTGATGGATTGATTTGCCTGAAAGAAATATTTCTTTTTCTCGTAGTCGTAGTTTTTATTAAGGCTTACGTTGTTTGTTTTATAATCTGCAGGGTTAATTCCGCTTTTCTTCAGGAACTTAATAACCTTGTCTACGGTTTCATCGTTAAGGGTTTTTACTTCCTTAGCATCTTTGCCTGAGTTTTGAACACCAACGTTCACGATAGCTCTATCGGGAGTTACTTTTACTTTTCCTTCTCCGGTTACTGTGATTTGTGGAACTTGCGTCTTACCGTCTTGTGCAAAGGCAAAAACAGTGAAGAACATCATCGCTAGGATAACTGACTTTTTCATACTAATATCTTTTTTAATTGATTTATTAAAAGTAGACAAAAGTTGTGCCATTTACAACTTCCCAGACTTGGCCATGATGAATAAAATGATAATGGGCACTGCTAATAAGATTACCATCAGCGTATTATCCTGAATAAGCATGGGTACTTTTAACAAAGTAATAACATAACCTCCTATGGCGCCACCAATGTGTGCGGTGTGCCCGATATTATCAGTGCGCGATTTCATTCCGTAGATGGAATAGAGCAAATAACCGATTCCGAATAGGTAGGCAGGCATTGGGATAACTCCAAAAATACCTATCTCCATGTCTGGATACATTAAAATAGCCGAATACAACACTCCGGTTACTGCTCCAGAAGCTCCTACAGCACTATAAGAGTACTCGTTGCCGTGGAAAACCATGGTGAGCAAACTGCCGCAGATGAGACTTGCAAAATAAACGAGTACCAGCGTAAAATTACTTAATGAAACCGACACTATAGGCGCAAAGAAATAGAGCGTAATCATGTTGAAGGCCAAATGCATGATGTCGGCGTGAAGAAAACCCGAGGTTACCATTCTATATTGTTCGCCGGCACGAATACTGCCTACGTGGAACTGATATTTTCTGAAGAAATACTGGTCTTCAAAGCCTTTAAAACTCACAATAACGTTGATTGCAATGATTGCATACAGAATGATGTTATCCATAGTAACGAATTATGATTTAAACCAGTCTTTAACCATGTTCTTTTCGAGTAGCTGGTCGTTTTTATGATAAAAGTTGTTGCTCTTGGCGTCGTAGTTATAGTCTTTGCTCCACTCTTCGTGGTTTTGCGCTAAGGCAATGATGCTATCGCAGACGTATTCTATCTCGCGGTTGGTGGTTGTTGGGTGAATAGACATGCGAATCCATCCTGGTTTCTTGAGGAGTTCGCCTAGAGAGATCTGAGATACTAAATCATGGGATGTTTCCTGGTCTACATGCAGTAAGTAATGCCCATAGGTTCCGGCGCAGCTGCATCCGCCGCGGGTTTGTATTCCAAATTTGTCGTTCAGGATTTTTACACCGAGGTTGAAATGCAAATCATTGATGTAGAATGAAATTACACCCAAACGGTCTTGATGCTGACCTGCGAGTATGTTTATGTTATTGATATTGTTTAAACGACTGAAGACGTATTCTACGATTTCGTGCTCGCGGTTGATGATGTTGTTGACACCCATTTCTTCTTTAAGCTGTATGGCAAGTGCTGTTTTGATGACTTGTAGAAACCCAGGTGTGCCACCGTCTTCGCGGTCTTCGATGTTGTCTATATATTTGTGTTCGCCCCACGGATTAGTCCAGCTGACGGTTCCTCCACCGGGACAATCGGGGATATTATTCTTGTAGAGATTTTTATTGAAGAGCAGTACTCCTGTTGTACCAGGTCCGCCCAAGAATTTATGAGGTGAAAAGAATATTGCATCGAGGTAGCTTTCGTTATCGGGATGCATGTTGATGTCTACATATGGTCCGGAGCAGGCAAAATCGACGAAGCACACGCCGTTATTTTGGTGCATTATTTTTGCGACTTCGTGGTATGGCGTTTGAATTCCGGTTACGTTTGAACAGGAAGTGATTGAGGCTATCTTAAAGCTGCGGTTTTTGTATTTATTGAGTGTGGTTTTAAAATTTTCGAGGCAGAAGAGTCCTTCTTCGTTGCAATCTATCACTTCAACGTCGGCGATGGTTTCTAACCACGAGGTTTGGTTGGAATGATGCTCCATGTGTGAAATAAACACGATGGGTTTGATGGCTTCGGGAATGTTGGTGAACTCCTTGAGGTTCTCGGATACTCTTAAACCGAGTATGCGTTGCAGTTTATTGACTACGCCGGTCATTCCGGTGCCGTCGGTAATCAGTACATCATTGTCGTTGGCGTTTACATGGCGCTTGATGATGTTTCGGGCTTCGTGGTAGGCCATTGTCATGGCGGTTCCTGAAATGGTGGTTTCGGTATGTGTGTTTGCCACGAATGGTCCGAAGATATTAATCATCTTCTCCTCTATTGGGCGGTATAAACGGCCACTTGCTGTCCAGTCGGTGTAGATTATTTTCTGGTTGCCGAATGGTGATTGGAATTCTTGGTTGATGCCGATGATGTTTTGGCGAAATTTATCGAAGTAGGTTTCTAATTCTGATTGTATTGTTGTGGTTAACATGCTTAGCCGTTTTGTTGTGCAAAGATAAATGTTTTTTGTTTATGGTTTGATGTTTATTGCTTGTGATTGGGTGTTTTATGTGGCTTGGTAAGGGTTTGTTGGGGTTTTGTTGGTGGTTTTTGAAGCGATGTAGATGGCGTTTGAAGCGACGAGAGATGCGTTTGAAGCGATGAGAGTTGCGTTTGAAGCGATGAGAGCAGCGTTTGAAGAGACGAGAGCGGCGTTTGAAGAGATGAGAGCGGCGTTTGAAGGGATGTGTATGGCGTTTGAAACGACGAGAGAAGCGGTTGAAGTGATGGAGAATTGCGTTGAAGTGATGAGAGTAGCGTTTGAAGAGATGAGAGCAGCGTTTGAAGCGATGGGAGTTTTTGTTTTGGTTATGAGTTTATGGGTTTAAAAGTTTAGAAGTTTAGAAGTGGTGGTAATTTCTTTTTATTCATTTAGCTTCGCTCAGTTTGCTTTGGCTCAGGTTTTATATTCATTTTTTTGCTTGTCCAAAAAAACGAATCAAAAAAAGGACACTTTTACGAGGAATTTTTAAACGTTGTTTAAAACCGACTGAAAAACTCTGCGTCGCTTTGCTCCTGTTTTCAGAGCTTTTTCAGTCTATTCTGCGTAAAAGGTGGCAAGGCTTTGCCTTGCTTTGGTTTTTTTTATTGGGCGGGTTTTTTCTACTGGCGTAAAAGGTTGCATGGCTTTGCCTTGCTTTAGTTTTTTTTGTTTTAAAAAATAAAAGCGGTAGTTTGTGGCTACCGCTTTTACCTGAGTATTAACTTAAATTTTTCGCTTATGCGAAGAGATTTTGCATTACTAATTTAGTTATTATTTGTTTTTGTTGGTGAATTTTTTGATTTTTTTAAGATTTATGAAAATTAGGGGGAAATCCCCCTTTTTTTATTGAAAGGGTTTGTTGTAATTTAGTGTTATAAATTTATGTGATGAAATGGACTGCTCGAATTATTAGTTATAAAGGTGAAAAACGGATTGGGGTGTATTTTGAAAAGGATGCTGAATTGATTGGTAGGATTAAACAGTTAGAAGGTTCGCGTTGGAGTCAATCTTCACCCCGTTGGATAAAAAAATAAAAACTATGTATTATTATGTTTATGTATTATTAAGCGAAAAGGATAATCAGTTTTATACTGGTTATACTTCTGATTTAAAAAGAAGATTAGATGAACATCAATTGGGTAAAGTTCATTCAACCAAATATAGATTGCCTTTAAAACTAATTTATTTTGAAGGATGTTTACATCAACAAGATGCTACACGGAGAGAAAAGTATTTAAAATCGGGTAATGGTAAAATATATCTAAGAAATAGAATGCGTCAATTTTTTTATCCTACGGGGTAAATGGCATCTTCCCGACACGGAAGCCTATCGGGTACTGTTTGGATTACCATCTATAACTTCAACACGGCCCAATGCTGAAGGACAACAAGCTATTGAAAAATTTAGGCAGTATTTGCGCAGTAAACGGTATAGCGAGAATACTATTAGTACCTATTGTGATGCTCTGAAATCGTTTTTAGTGTTTTATAATACTAAGCGCATTGCTGAACTCACTAATGAGGATATTATTGTATATAATAATCAGTATATATTGAAAAATAGATTATCGGCTTCTTATCAAAATCAGATTGTGAACGCTATTAAATTGTTTTTTTCTATTATAAGAAACACTAAAATTGATGTTGATATAATTCATCGGCCAAAACGCGCCAAAGTATTACCTAATGTTTTGAGTAAAGAGGAGGTTAAAGCAATATTGGAAGCGCATAGTAATGTTAAACATAAAATGATGTTGAGCATGATTT
This sequence comes from Flavobacterium sp. PMTSA4, assembly GCF_032098525.1. Classification (NCBI taxonomy): domain Bacteria; kingdom Pseudomonadati; phylum Bacteroidota; class Flavobacteriia; order Flavobacteriales; family Flavobacteriaceae; genus Flavobacterium; species Flavobacterium capsici. The sequence continues at coordinate 26,088 of NZ_CP134890.1, read as the reverse complement.
ATAGTTGTGGTTTGCGGTGTGGTGAATTGTTGGCTTTGAAACCTTTGCATATTGACTCAAAACGGAATATTGTATTACTTCAAAACTCGAAGGGTAAAAAAGATAGGATTGCACCACTTAGTCCAAAAATATTAGAAATGCTTAGAGAATATTATAAATTATACAAACCTACTACCTACTTATTTGAAGGACAAACAGCAGGTAATCCGTATGATTCTAGAAGTTTACAAATGGTTTTAAAACAAGCTTTGCAAAAGGCTCGTATTACAAAACCTGTAACGCTACATTGGCTACGGCATAGTTATGCTACGCATTTATTGGAAAGTGGTACCGATTTAAGATACATACAAGAACTCTTGGGACATAACAGCAGTAAGACTACTGAAATCTATACGCACGTAAGTACGAAAAGTATTCAACAAATTAAAAGTCCTTTTGATGATTTGTAATAAAATTTTAATTATTTTTGAAATACAAAGCGAGACAAAGTTTCGCCAATCTACCCAATTTTGGGTGTATAGACGAAACTTTGTTGCGCCTATATACAAGTTGGCGGTAATTTTACCTCAGATTATAAAAAGAAAATTCTATGACCGAAGAACAAATCTTAAAATATGAATTAAAAGAATCTAATTTTTACAGATTCAATTACATATATGCTTCAGTAGTTAGTTCATTAATAATTTTATTTATAATATTTTTTGTCAAATTTGATAATGATTTTTTAAGTAACATAATTCCAATACTTGGTTTTGTATTTATTATTTTAATCTGCTTTGTATACGCTAAAATAAATGCTAAAAACAGAACATTAGAAAGAACCTTTTATAACAGTTTAATCACTCTTGGAAAAGAAATTATAAAAAATAACAGTCAAAATAGTAGTTCTGTTTCTTTTTATTTATCCGAAATAATAGAGAAAAAAATTAACGCTTATGACACTGAGTTTTGGGAAACAAAAGAAAAAGAGATAGCATTTCCATATAAAATTTCCAGAGGAGAAATGTATGTTATGGAAATTATAGCACTTGCAGATGAAAAAAGTATCAATTCGTCAATTAACATTTATAAAAACTTTGATTTAGAAAACATCAATAAAAAGCGTAATGAATTCAACTACTTGAATAACCAAATCAAAACAACAAACAAGCTTGTAGAAATTCAAGACAGACTAGTCGAAAACTATTCAAAACTTGGAGGTGAAAATTTATCCGATTATTTGAAGCAAGAAAATATAGCTGAAATTGAACAAAAAAAGAAACAAGAAAAGAATAATCAAAGAAACCTTCAATTAGTTGCTGGAATTTGTCCAAACTGCTTAACGAAAATACCTCGATTAGCATCAAAGTGTCCAAATTGTACTGCCGATTTATAAAGAAAAAAAATGACACATAAATTTGAAAATCACGAAATAAGTAAGCAAACTAAAATATTAATTTTGGGTACTTTTCATCCTGATATATCTAACGAAGCAGATTTTTTTTATGGTAGAAGTAGAAATTACTTATGGCGAATTTTACCATTAGTAATAAATAATCAAGACCTTAAACAATCACCACTCGAAAACAAATTTGAATTTATGAAAAAATTTAATATTGATTTCGTTGATGTGATTAAAAAAATTAATGTTCCAATCGGTCAAGAAAATAATTATAAAGATACATTTATAGATTCTTTAGTTATTGAATGGAAAGATATAATTGTAGAAATTCAAAATTTAGAGAGTTTAGAAGCCGTTTATTTTACACGTAAAACTTTTATTGGGATACCTAATATAGAAAATGAAATTTCTAAAATTAGAAACCATTGTGTGAAGAAATGTATAAGATTCTGTTTGTTAGAAACACCTTCTAGATATTCTAATCAAAGAAAAATAGAAGGTTGGAGAAATACAATAATTGAAAAAACAACCTGCTTATAAAAAAACTACCGCCAACACAGGTTTTGCGCTATTGCTAGGCTTGGGTTTTATTTGAAAAATTCGGTGATTATCTTTTTTCTTTTTATTCACGTTTCTACTTTCAAAGTTTTCGGTATATTTGTTAACGCCAGTCTTGAAATTACGCAACAGCGCAAAGCCTGGGAACGTTGTGCGTCATTGATAAAAACAAATGCGATTTAACATCAACAAATAACACATAAATGAAGCATCTATTTTTCATATCGGTTCTTTGCTTCTTAAACATGCAAATTGTCGCTCAAACAATTGACAATTCTTGGATAGAAAAAACTATAGACACCATATTTAAGCCATTGCACCGAGATGAATCTCCTGGAGTAGCTGTTACAGTATTGCAAAATGGAAAAATAATTATAAAGAAAAATTACGGCTTAGCGAATCTTGAACATTCGATACCATTTACTCACCAATCACCCGTTCGATTGACTTATTCTATGGGTAGGGAATTTATGAGTGCCGGTATCGCTATAATGGAAGCCGAAGGCCTCCTGCGCTTTGATGACAAGGTAAGAAGCTATCTGCCTAAATTACCGGAATGGAGCAAGAACGTAACCATTCAGGATTTACTCAATCACAGTAGCGGCTTTGATGATGAATGGTCGCTGCTACTGCTCATGCATGCCGACATGAGAAACCGGGTAGATAAGGAACAAATGCTCACATTGCTGTACAACCAACCCAAGCCACAGGTGCAGCCGGGCGAAGGTTATATGTACTGCAATACAGATTATGCCCTACTGCGAATGATTGCGGAAATGGCTTCCAAACAAAATCTTGCAGTTTACCTGAAAAATAAATTATTTGCCCCATTGGGTATGTCAGCCACGTTTATGAATGATGATATAGAGGCCGTAATACCTGGCTTTGCAGAAAGTTATTATGGAAACAGGCCCTTTCGTAAAGCAAGGTTTTACAAAACTTCACCCGGTGGCAATTACCGCATTGTAACAACTGCTAATGACCTCGAAAAATGGGCTTTGGCAGCAGCAGACTCCTCTTCTGTACTGGCAAAAGCCTTTGAAAGACTTTACCAGGATGCAAGATCAATTCCTGTGATGGCGCCGGAACAGCACTATACCTTTGGCCATGAATGGAGAAAAAGAGACACCCTCTCCTATGTCTTTCACGGCGGTGTAGATGATGGTTTTTATATGGTTCGGATACCATCCCAGGGAATTGCAGTAATTGCTCTGGGCAACAGTAGCAACAGTATTGCCGGGTTGTTGCAATTAACGGATAGCTTGCTGCCACCTAAACCTGCTCCTTCAGCTGAGAGGCCAATGTTTCCCGAAACTGCCGTGGTGCTGCCTAACAGTGAATTGAAAAAATACGCAGGCAGGTATTTTGAACACAACGTAAAGGGCTACAACAGCCATGTGAGTAGGATCGCTTATTACGATATTAAGGCAGAAGGCGATAGTCTGCAGTTCTATTACCAACCCGGTGCTTCCTTTCCCCTGACGGCATTTGGCAATGGCCATTTTAAAGATATGGAGGAGGATGTTCCTATCATTTTTTCCGGACTCAACCCAGATAGTACTATGCAATTCAAGGTATGGTTGCCCAATGGTGAGGTCAAGGTTTACCGACAACATGAAAATAATCTGAAAATAAACAAGCCACAGCTTCAGCAATTTGTTGGAAAATATTACAGCCCACACCTCGATTATTACTTCCGTGTTGTACTCGATGAAAAAGATCAACTCATCGTTAAAAGACCCACACTATCAGACGTAAAGTTAGAGCCTTACGGAGAGAACAGCTTTTTATTACAGGCAGATACGGGCGGATATTTTGTATATACGGTAATAACTTTCACCCGAAACAAAAAGGGACAGGTAGATGGTTTTGATGTAAGATATTCAAGACTTATGCATCACAGGTTTGATAAAGTAAACTAGACAATTAACAATCATTGCTCAATATTTAAAAAGGACAAAAATCAACGAACGCACAACACGGGTTTGGCTAAAGTGGCGGTTCAGTGCTCCGTAGACACATTCGTGGTAAATCAAAGTTTGGTTCTACGCATCAACATTTGTGGTGAAAATCGCCACCTTCGCCAAGCCCGAAAACGTTGTAGGCAATTATAGAAACTGACAAACATATGGCAATCCTTAAGGAAATAAAAGATAACGAATTGTATTTGTATATGAATGGAAATCTAATATACAAACGTTGGTTTAATACTGGAGCATCAAAAGTTTTTGATAAAATGGCTTATGATAAATATACTTTAACAAGTATTCGTGACTTAGAATATGAAAATCCAAATGAACTAATACCAATCAAAGCCAAAATCAAAATAATACGAACAGAAGATGGTGGAAGAAAGACAGGATTTATAAGCGGTTATAGACCAAATCATGTTTTTGAATATGGAAAAAAAGGAGAGCTAAATAACACATTCATTGGAGATATAATTTTCGAGGGACAATCTACTATTGAACCAGGAGAAGAAAAAGAAGTTACGGTTCGTTTTTTAATTAATCAACCAATCGAAAAATATCTAAACAAAGGTCAAGTTTGGTGGATTCATGAAGGACCGAATTTGATTGGAGAAGCTGAAGTGTTATAAAATAACTGCCTACAACAGCGGTTTGCTTCAATGGCTTGGCTCGGGAATTATTTAGAATATACGCTGTCTAATTAAATCTTATTTTTATATTTGTAATAGTCAGTGATTAATTAACGCCACTGAAAGCAAGCCCCAAAACGTTGTATGCCATATAAAACAGAAACGAAACAGTGAAATTAAAACGAAGAAGAAAATTAGTAACATATTTAAATATTTTAGACCAACCTGTCCGATTTAACCCGTTCGTTTTCAGTCGGACTTTTTTATTATGGGCTATACTTGGATTAATTGGAGGAATAATTGCAGGTATTTATTGGATTGGACTTGAGTTTCTGACTCATCAATTAGCTTTTTTTAATGGTTGGCAAGTAATTCCTGTAATGGCAATTTGCGGACTTTTAGCAGGCTTGGTAATTCACTTCATTGGAGACCCAGGAGAAATACATTTAATCGTAAACAACATTCGATTCAACAAAGGAAAACTTGACCCTAAAAACAATCCGTCAATGGTTCTCTCTTCATTATTATGTGTTGCGTCAGGAGGAAGCCTTGGACCCGAAGCACCATTAGTTCAAGTGACAGGCTCAACAGGAACTTGGTTGGGTAAATTGTTAAGACTTAAAGGAGAAGAATTACGGTCATTAAGTATCGCAGGAATGGCTTCAGGATTCACAGCATTATTTGGTGCTCCTTTAGGTGGTAGTCTTTTTTCATTAGAAATACTTCACCATAAACACGCAGTTGAATATTACAAAGCCATTATTCCTGCATTTGTTGCAAGTTGTTTTAGTTACTTGATGTTTGCATTAATCATTCATTTGGGACTTGGCCCAATATGGGACTTATCAGCTTATGAATATTCAGGGATTTTTGATTTTGGTTATGCAGTTCTATTTGCAGTAGTTGGAGCTACTTTTGGGTGGGCTTTTATTTTTTGCACCAAATTTTTTAAATCATTATTTGAGAAAAAACCAATTCCAATTTATATCAAAACGCTAATTGGAGGAATTTTACTTGGAGTAATTGCATTCTACTTTCCAATAACGAGATACTTTGGACATCACGAAATTAACGAACTGCTTTCAGGGAATTTCCCATTGACTTTATTGTTTGCTATTTTGATTTTCAAGATTATAGCCATTTCAATAACAGTTACATCAGGTTGGAGAGGTGGATTTATCATTCCTCTGTTTTTTGTGGGAGCAACCTTAGGACTAATTATTCATCAACTATTCCCAACAATAAATCTGACATTAGCAATAGTGAGTTGTATGGCAGCAATTAACGCTTGCGTAACTCGGACACCGATGAGTACAACCATTTTACTTGCAACATTGACAGGGTTTGGACATTTTATCCCAATCTTATTCGCAAGTTTAACAGGCTATTTTTTAGCACCAAGAATACCTTTTATAAGTTCACAAATGGAAAAAGAATGAAAAAATACGGCATACAACATTGGCTATACGTAATGCGGGCGAAAGTACCAGCCGAAAGTTCGGTGCTTCTATTCCGCCAAAGCTACGCTTTGACGTTTTAGAGGAAATAAGTTAAAACACAAAGCGTAGCTTTGGCTATCGTCCGTGCCAAACCGAAAGTGAAGTACCTTGAAATCCCGCACTACGCATAGCCGAGACCGTTAGTAGAGGTTTTTAAATCACGCTTGGGAAACTAACTGAAATGAAGACGAAAATCAAAATAATTGGTTCACTCCTATTTGCTTTTTTATTGTTCGCATACTTGAATTTTTTCTCAAGTTTTGTTTTTCCTTGGCAGAAAATGGAAGCTATTCAGACGACTTTAAATTGGGGCGGATTAGCAGAGTTACCTAAAGTAACTGAAAATTTAACAGTTGAAAAAGACGGCGGTATTTTCACCAGAAGTTTTAAAATACAATTTAAAGCAAATCAAAGCGAGATTAACAGTTGGATTTCGAAGAGTAAACGACTCAAAGATAATTTACCAAAAGTGAAAGGCGAACGAAAAATATTTGACATTTATCCGGGAGAAAAAGAATCATTTGGTGAAAATGTAACCGTTGAAAAAGGTATGGTGACAATCCGAATGAGTTGGAGTTAAAAAAACCTCTACTAACAGCCGTTAACCGCTATTGCTCGATTTTCGTGGTTTCACGTCTGTTTTTCACGTAAAACTATTATCTTAGCAGACAGTACGCAGTTCGCTGGCTTCGCAACAGTCGGTTAGCGGCGAAACGTTATGGGCAAGTTTGCTTGGGTGATGAAAAATGATTTGAGGTTTAGGGTTTGATACTGGATTTTTATGATGAAAATGTTTTTAAAAAAGTTTGTAGAATAAGAACTTTTCCTATATTTACAGCTAATATTAACCCTTAATATTAATAGAAATTTTACTAAGCGGAAGGCGCCAGCTTTTCGCTTTTTTATATTAATTGTTTTCTCTTTTTCTGTATAAATTTATCTTCTTGAAGATTACATTTGTTTTTTAATTTTTCTGTTATTAGAATTATTTCTTTCATAAATTATTTATAATGCAATTTTAAAGGCATTAAATTAAGCTATTCTCTGTAGGTTAAAAAAGTGATGTTTATTTTTCTGATTTAAATGTTTTATTAATTCATTTTATCGATTAAAAAGAACATTTTATCGATATAATCTGTAAGTATATTATATTATTTTTGTTTAAAATGATGTATTTCATCGAATTTTCTTAATTTTTTTTGATTCTGAAAAATTTTCCTCAATAGCTTTGTAATGCACTCAGAATTAGACGAGTGCATGCCCTTAAATTTATTATTAACTTAAATTCATTAACTATGGATGCAAGGCAAGAGGACGTATTGTCCATGCAAATTGTGACAGTTGACTTATTAGAGCATACTGACACGGCGATTCTTGACAGAATGCCACAAATAGTGACCGTTACTGCGGCACTGAGAGCAAAAGTGGAAACACTTAGAAATTTTAAGAACGGACAGATGTTGAACCGTTCGGGGAACCGGATGACCAAAGAGGAAATCAGAGTTGAGATGACTCAAAAGGGTTTTGAAACGGCTGCGGCTGTGTGTGCGTATGCCATTGCGGAGAGCAATGAGGTGCTGGAAATGGAGGTTACTTATGTGTACTCGGATTTAGAGCGTATGCGTGACACGGATGTTGCGGATACTTGCCAGAGTATTCATGAAATTGCCTTTCCGTTATTGACTGAACTGGCTGATTATGGTGTTACTGCGGAGTCGCTTGGGAAGTTGAAGGATGCTATTATTGAGTTTAATACTGCTATGCCGAAGCCGAGACAAGGGATTGTTACGAGAAAAACTATTACTGAGCAGATTGCTTTGTTGTTTGAAGAGTGTTCGGAATTGTTGTTTAGAATTGACAAGCTGGTGACGATGGTGCGCTTTAGTGAGCCGACTTTTTATAGTGACTATTTTGGCAGCAGAAGGATTGTTGATACTGGTAGTAGAAAGCTTTCGCTGCGTGGTGTTGTTACTGATGAGCTGGGACAACCGATAGACAAAGTGATTGTTGCCATCGAGGCATCGAGCTTGATTTCGACTAAAACGACGGCGAAAGGTAATTATCAGTTTAAAGGTGTTGAAGGCGGTTTTTGGCCAGTAGTGTTTAAGCGTGATGGTTATACTTCGGAGAAGGTGTTTCTGGCGATTACTCCTGGTTTGAGGGTTGATTTTAATATTACTCTGAAAGCTGCTAGTGAGCAAGAGCGAAGTGCTTAGTGTTAATTAGGAATTACGAATTATGGATTATTTAAGTTGAAATCCTGTTTCAGAAATGAGGCAGGATTTTTTTATATTTGATAGATAAAACCAACTTTCAAAGACTATGAAACTGAATATTAAACCCAACTGTGCTAATGCTCCAAAAAAAGAACTGGTTAAACAACTCACCATTGCTTTTGCTTCGTATGATATCCCTAAAGCCATGAACTTTATGGATAGTAATATTTCATGGACTTTGGTTGGCGAAGCGCCTATTATAGGCAAAGCACAATTTGCGGAAGCATTAGAAAAAATGAGTGATAACAAAGCTAAAACCTTAACAATAGAAAGTATCCTTACTCACGGAAAAGAAGCCGCTGTTCATGGTGAAATGCTGATGGAAGATGGAACTGTTTTTGGGTTTTCGGATTTTTATGAGTTTAACAGTTCTAAAAGTGAAATGGTTAAAACGATAGTTTCCTATGTGGTTTTGAAAGAGAAAAAGACTGATTAAAAAACAAGCAATCATTAAAGACATGAAAAAAGTAACAGGAATTGGTGGTGTTTTCTTTAAGTGTAGAGACACCAAGAGTTTAAATATATGGTATCAAACCCATCTTGGGATTGATGCTGGACCTTATGGTGCAAGCTTTGAATGGTGCGACAAAGAAAATCCTGAGAAAGAAGGCAGTACACAATGGAGTCCGTTTCCGGAAACGACCAAGTATTTTGAACCGTCAACCAAAGAGTTCATGATTAACTATCGTGTGGAAAATCTGGAAGCGCTTGTTGCTGAATTGAAGAAAGAAGGTGTAACTATCCTGGATGAAATTGCTACCTATGATTATGGTAAGTTTGTTCACATTATGGACCTTGAAGGGAATAAAATAGAGCTTTGGGAACCGGCTTAGGGGTTTTCATTTATTAAAGTTAATAACATGTGGTTTAAAGAATGGTGGCTGAAACTTTTGCCTAAGAAAGCGGAAACCAATTACAACACCAGAAAATCGTTTGACGAAATATATGAAGACCTTGGTGCGTTTTACTACACCGATGATGGGTTTACTATATCGCACGATGGCTTTGAGAGGAAAGTAATGTGGAACGATATTACTATGATTAACGCTTATAAAAAAGATCTTTTGGCGATTGATAGAATTGAAATGGAAATCGTGTGTGGCGACCAGTATTTTGTAGTAACCGAAGATTTGCCTGGTTGGTTTCAGTTTGTCATCAAATTAAAAGAGGTTTTTGAAACCATCCCAAAAGATTGGGATTTAAACATCATTCATCCTGCATTCGAGAGAAACTTTACCACTATCTATACAAAACTCAAATAATATTTATATTTAACTTGCGGTTAGTAAGCCAAGCGGTAGAACGTTAACGGTAATTCCCAAACAGACTCAAAAAAATGTCTTTAAAAAAACACATCATAAAAAGAGTTTCAATTTTTTTAGCAATTTCGCTAATTCTGTTTTTACTGCTTTATATTCTATCATTTTTCTTAAATAATGGATTTGATATCGGTTACTTTTTTATAGCACTTGGATTCCATATCTTTTTCAGTATTGCATTTTTATTTTTTGAAGCCTCTGAGTTAAAATCTAAAGGCGAATCTTCAAACCGAATGTTTAATCTTATTACTGCAATTGCTTTGACAATTATTTTATTCACTTATTTACGCGAGGTAACTTACGACCTTTAAGCATAGCAGAGATAATTTTGTTTTACGTATTAGCTAGTTTTAATAAAATTGGTATCATTTCTATGAAATACAGTGGGAAGAGATTGACTTCGTCGAACCACTTCGTTAGGTTTCCTTCGGAATGACAAACTATAAGATTAAGTTATCAAGATTGTAATAGCTTTGCTGTGCCTTCAATGACGAGATGATATAAAAAAATCCGCTTAAAAGCGGATTTTTTATTTATTAATTCTCAGCTAAAATAGAGAAGATTTCGTCTTTCAGGTGAAGCATTTTAGTTTTTAGTGTGTGGCTGTACTCATCGGTTACGGGTTCTACATCGGTGTTGATTCGGTAGATTTCGTGTGCCAACACATCGTAGTCTTCAAATAGTTTTTTGAAGTGATTGTTCTCCATTTTGAGTTCGTGAATTTTATCTTGATACTCTGGGAATTCGTGTTGTAAATCGTGTTTTTCCATATTTCTTTATGTTTATAGTTTGTTGTTTAAAGCTTCTCGATACATTCGCCGTTGGCGAACACTCGAAGTGACGTTACTTATTTTAATGACATTGAGGTGTAGCTTGGACAAATAGTGTTACCTCATTGGGCGATATATAGGGTATTCCTAATCCCATGCCTCGGAGGATGAACAGAACGCCTAATCCTACCATGACTACTGGTATTACTTTTTGCAACTGGTTGCGCCAAGGAATGGAGATGAAATTACTGGCGTAGACTACTGTACTCATTAATGGAATGGTTCCTAGTCCGTAGAGCATCATGTAGAACATACTATAGCCAACGTTTTGCATGGCGATGGCACCAAATAATGCTGCATAAACCAATCCGCAAGGTAAAAGTCCGTTGAGGAAACCTATTGAAAACATGGCATCAAGAGTTTTCTTTTTGAATTGTTTTCCTAAACTTGTTTTTAGTGTAGTGATTACCTTGTAGATTGGTTTTGAAAAATTGTATTGTGCAAAGGTTCTTTCGGGAATGATGGCTATTACTATCATCAACACTCCAACTGCAATGGATATTTGCTGTTGCAAACCGGCGAGATACAAACCTCTGCCTAATAATCCGAAAGCCAAACCGAGCAAAGCATAGGTAGTGATTCTTCCGAAATGATAGGTTAGAATTTGCAGTGCTTTTCGGGTTGGGTTTTTATGGTCAACAGGCAACATCATGGCTATTGGTCCGCACATGCCGATGCAGTGCAAACTACTTATAAGACCAAAGATGAAAGCGGTGAAAAGCATAGTTTATTTATTTATTGTTTAGAAGGTTAAAAGTTTATGGGTTTATGAGGTTTTCAGTTGATTTTTCTATTTTAATCTTTTAACCTCTTCAACTTCTAACTAAAGAAACAGCGTTTCTTTATTGAGATAGTTTGTTCCTTGATAGTTCCAATCGATAGCAATGTCCCATCGACCATCAGCCAGCTTACTTTTAGGTATGAGCAAACGTGGACTAGACAACGAAACAGGCATTTCGAAATCAAGTTTCTGGCTCGATGGTCGGTATAAGGACACTTTTCCATTTATTTTTGAAAAATCAAACGAAGCAGGAAAATCAATGATTATTGAATTTCCGTCTGTGGTTAACGATACGCCTTCGTTTAGATTTTGTGCGTTTTGTTCTTTCTGAATATCGTTGTTGACCAACAATTCTTTTTGATAGTATTTGTCTACTACCAACTCGTTATCATACTTATGATTGGTTTGCACCTTGAACACGAAGAATAATATAAAACTCATGAACAACACAAAAGCGATGACTATTCCTTTTCCCCAATTGATTTTCATATTCTTTCTAATTAAAATTTCTAGGTCCAACAAACAAGGTGTTTGCGGTTTCTATCTTTTTGTTATTATTGTACACTTCTATTTTTAAATCTATCTTTTCTCCGTTAAGCTCGGCTTCTTCAATCTTTACGAAGAATGTACCTTTTGTAATGTCTTGCTTTTTTACTTTAGTAAACGGATTTCCCACTAGTTTTATTTCGCCTTTTGGAGCAACTAATTTGAAAGTAACGTTATCAAAATCGGTTGTTGTTTTATTGACTATTGTATAATTATAGATGTTGGTAATCTTGGTTCCTTCGTGTTGAAACAATTGTCCTGGCATGTGTAAAATAGTGGCTTCAACATCGTTTCTTAAAAACAACATCCCTATGAATACTCCAATCAGAATGGCAAGAACGGCAATGTAACCTTTCATGCGAGTGGTTAACTTGAACTTCTCTTTTTTGACGATTTCGTCCTCACTAGCATAGCGAATTAATCCTTTTGGGAAACCTACTTTCTCCATAATGGAATCGCATTCATCAATACAAGCGGTGCAATTGACACATTCTAACTGGACTCCGTTTCGGATGTCTATTCCCGTTGGACAAACGTGTACGCAAACTTTACAATCGATGCAATCGCCTTTTCCGAGTGCTGCACGGTCTTCGTTTTTATTGAACTTTGCTCTACCCGATTCGCCTTCTCCACGCACATGGTCGTAGGCTACATTGATGGTTTTATTGTCTAACAAAACCCCTTGCATTCTGCCGTAAGGACAAGCAATGATGCACACTTGCTCGCGAAACCAAGCATAAATAAAATAGAACACAGCTGTGAAAATCAACAGAGCAATGAGCGTACTTGTGTTTTGGGCTGGTCCTTCTTTGATGAATTCGAGAACCTCATCGCTACCAATTAAATAGGCCAAAAATACATTGGCTATGATGAACGAAATGATGAAAAAGACAATCCATTTGGTTACTCTTTTTCTAATCTTTTCAGCATCCCAAGCTTGTTTTGCCAATCGCATTTGTTGCGCACGGTCGCCATCAATCCAATATTCAATTCGGCGGAAAACCATTTCCATAAAGATAGTTTGCGGACAAAACCATCCACAAAATATTCGTCCAAAAGCTACCGTAAACAAAGCCAAACCTACTACACCAATTATCATCGAGATAACGAAAAGATGAAAATCCTGTGGCCAAAACGGAAAGCTGAAAATATTGAATCGTCTTTCTAAAACATTAAATAATAAGAACTGATTGCCATTAATTTTGATGAATGGCGCTGATAAAAGAAAGGCTAACAAGAAATAACTCAGTAGTTTTCTTTTGTCGTAAAATGGTCCTGATGGTTTTTTAGGAAAGATAAACGCACGCTTTCCTTTTTCATCAATGGTAGCAATGCTGTCTCTAAAACTTTCATCAGGGTTATGGAATTCCATAGTGTTTTGTTTTATTTTGTTGTAGCTGTAGTGTCGGTTGCTGCAGGAGTTTCTGCTACAGGTTCTACCCATTTTTCACCTTCAGGTGCTTTACCTCCAGCTGGTTTGGTTCCTTGAAGTGACAGCACATAGCTGGCTACATTTTGTACTTCATTGGTTCCGATGATTTTTGCCCAACCTACCATTGATGGATTGTTTTTACTTCCTTCGGCAATTAGCTTGAATACATTTTTGATTCCGCCACCGTTAATCCAATATTCATCGGTTAAGTTAGGACCAACTACACCTCCACCATCGGCTTTGTGACAAGCAGCACACGTATTATTGAAAATTTCTTTTCCTTTTGCCAAACTAGCATCGTCTGTAAGCAAGGTAACTTGCTCTAAGGTGATTTCTTCTTTTGGGCTGTTCATTTTATGTTTTTCAATTTCTAAATTGGCCAACTCTACTTCTTTTTGGTATTCCTGGTCTTGGGTATATTCATTCATTACATGAAAACGGAATAAATAGATTGCACCAAAAATGATAGTAGCATAGAACAGATTAACCCACCAAGGCGGCAATACATTGTCTAACTCTTTTATGCCATCATAATCATGGTCTAACATAATATCGGCTTCTTGCTCAATGCTTTTGGAACGACTTAGTTTATGAAGTAAATTTTTCATAAACTTACTTTCCATAAATGATATTTGTTGCGCTTCATCCAATTGTTTGCGTTGCTCGTCTGTTAGCATGCTGTAAGTAACTCTGTCAACGGCACTTACAACGATTTCTATAGCTACTAATAGAAAAAGAAAAACCAGTAAAAAAACCGATACCATTGGATATTCGATAAAAGCAGGCTTATCACCTGAATCTATGAAGTACTCTAATGCCATGAATACTAAGGCAAAAATTAAGGGTACTCTAACGTATGATGGAAATAATTTTTTCATTTTTAAATATCTTTTTGGTTAGTCTTTTAATGGCATGTCGCTCACCTCATTAATTTTATCTTTACTGTAGGTCATCGCCCAAACAGTGAATATCACAAAAGCGGTGAAAAATATAGACAGTGAAATAATCGGGTAAATCTCTACACCCGATATGGTTTCTAAGTTGTGTTTTATAAATTTCAACATGATGATTAGTTTTTAGCTTTTTTAACTTGAGTATCGGTTCCTAAACGTTGTAGATAAGCAATAAGCGCCACAATTTCTCTGTTTTTCAATGGCTTATCGACATCTTTACTAAACGCCTTATTGATTTCGGTATTGTTCATCAAATTGGTTTCTATTTTGCTAGCTTGAGCGTCTATATTTTGCATTGCGTTGGCAATTTCTTCTTTAGAATACGGAACGCCAAGTGTAACCATAGCTTCCATTTTTGCCTGAATATCAGAGTTATCCAATTCGTTTTTAATCAACCATTGGTATCTAGGCATGATTGAACCTGGTGAAATACTTTGTGGATCATACATGTGATTGAAATGCCAAACATCGTCACGACCACCATTAAAAGGTTTTCCAGGTACACCTTCACGTGCTAAATCTGGTCCGGTACGTTTAGAACCCCAAAGGAATGGATGGTCGTAAACAAACTCCCCTGATTTTGAATATTCGCCATAACGTTCTACTTCTGAGCGGAAAGGTCTAATCATTTGCGAGTGACAACCCACACAACCTTCGCGGATGTAAATGTCTCTGCCTTGAAGTTCTAATGGTGTATATGGTTTAACCGCTGCAATAGTTGGAATGTTTGATTTCACCATTATGGTTGGCAAAATTTGAATCAATCCACCAATTAAAATAGCTATGGTAGTATATACCATGAACTGCACTGGTTTTCTTTCTAACCATGAGTGCCATTTTTCTCCTTTTAATCTTTTTGAAGCTATTACTGGTAGCGCTGGTGCTTCCGCTAAATCATCTTCAACGGCTGAACCTTGACGAATGGTTTTAACAACATTATAGACCATTACCAAAACTCCAATTAAAAATAAAGTTCCACCAATAGCACGCATCCAATACATTGGCATGATTTGGGTAACTGTTTCAAGGAAGTTTCCATACTCTAATGAACCTGCATCTGGTTTAAATTGTTTCCACATGGATGCTTGAGTAAATCCAGCAACATACATAGGAAGTGCATATAAAATGATACCAAGCGTTCCAATCCAGAAGTGGAAATTGGCAAGTTTAGTAGAATATAATTTAGTTTTTGTTAATCGTGGTAATAACCAATACACCATACTAAAAGTCATGAATCCGTTCCATGCTAATGCACCAACGTGAACGTGAGCAATAATCCAATCGGTAAAGTGAGCAATAGCATTTACATTTTTTAAGGAAAGCATTGGACCTTCAAAAGTTGCCATACCATATCCTGTAATGGCTACCACAAAGAATTTCAAAACTACATCGGTACGAACTTTATCCCATGCGCCACGTAATGTCAACAAACCGTTAATCATACCTCCCCAAGATGGAGCAATTAGCATTACCGAGAATACTACACCTAAGTTTTGTGCCCAATCTGGAAGAGAAGAATACAATAAATGGTGTGGTCCTGCCCAAATGTAGATGAAGATTAACGACCAAAAATGTATAATTGAAAGTCTATAGGAATAGATAGGACGATTGGCTGCTTTTGGCAAAAAGTAGTACATCAATCCTAGGAAAGGCGTGGTTAAGAAAAATGCAACCGCATTATGTCCGTACCACCATTGTACCAAAGCATCCTGAACACCAGCATAAACTGAATATGATTTTAACAATGAAACTGGCAACTCAAAACTATTGAAAATGTGAAGCACAGCAACCGTTATAAACGTAGCAATGTAGAACCAAATAGCCACATAGATATGGCGTTCTCTACGTTTGATAATAGTTCCAATCATATTAATCCCAAAGACTACCCAAATTAAAGCAATGGCAATATCTATAGGCCATTCCAGTTCGGCATATTCTTTTGAAGTGCTATAACCCAATGGTAATGTTATGGCTGCGGCAACAATAATTAATTGCCAACCCCAGAAATTAATCTTACTCAGCAAATCGCTGTACATTCTGGTTTTTAGCAAACGTTGCATCGAATAGTAAATTCCTGCAAACATGGCGTTACCAATAAAAGCAAAAATAACCGCATTAGTATGCAGCGGACGTAGTCTTCCAAAACTCAGGAACGAGATTCCGCTTGTCATGTTTGGAAACATAAACATGAAGGCCAAAATTAGCCCAACGAGCATCCCTACTACACCAAAAACAATGCTGGCGTACATAAAGTTCCTTACAATTTTGTTGTCATAATGAAATTGTTGCATTTCCATTTTTTAAATTTTATTTAGTTCTTATTTTGGTTTAGATTGTTCGTTTCTGCAAGAGAAAGTTCTTTTGGTTTTTTCTCTTTAATAAGTTCATCCTCAAAAAGCATACGCACTGATGGCGTATAGTCATCGTCGTACTGCCCATTTTTTACCGCTCTGATAAACGCATATAAAAAAAAGACAGCTACTAGAATACTTATCCCGATTAACATATAGATTACACTCATACCTCTACTTTGTGTAGGACAAATTTAGAGTGCATTGATTTCTTAAAATATGATATTTGTCATGTGGACAGAAAAGTTTATTTGAGATTTGGTTATTTGTATACGGAAATCTTTAAAAATTTTTACTTTAGTAAAAAATTAAATAATGAAACCCACCGATACACACAATCAAAAAATAGCAGCGCTAATCTTTGGCTCTGTTTATCCACATTATGTAAAAAAAGTGGAAACCAAAGGCAGAACCGTTGCCGAACTTCACGAAGTAATTGAATGGCTGACAGGATTTGATGAAAAAAAACTCCAAGAACTCATTGACGAAAAGGTAACGTTTAAAACGTTCTTTGAACGCGCTACTTTAAACCCAAAAGCCGAACTGATTACTGGAGTAATTTGTGGTTACCGCATCGAAGAAATAGACAATCCATTAACCAAACAAGTGCGTTATCTTGATAAACTTATCGATGAATTGGCTAAAGGCAAGAAAATGGAAAAGATTTTGAGAAACTAATTATTTAAAAATTAATACTTATGGAAGAAGATTTTAATGATTTCATCGAAGATAATGATGACGAGAAATTAGAAATTGAATTAAATATTGATGACATAATTCAAGTTGAAAAATTTAAAGAGTTCTTTGAATCTAAAACCAGCGAAGAGCTAATAATCTTTTATGAAACAAAACAAAACGATTCGTTGCCATTAAACATGAAGATTTATCGTTTATGCGCATTGAAAGAGATTCTTAGAGAGCGATTTGGAGACAAACCCTTTAACTACAATGGGCAAACTTTTCAGTTTTAACTTATTTCCCTTTACCCGCATAAAAATTACTCATCAGCGTTACAAAACTAACGATGGTAATAGTACTCAACGGCATAATAATAGCGGCAACCAAAGGCGACAAATGACCAGTAACCGCAAAACTTAGTCCTACAACGTTATAGAGCAACGAAATTCCAAAACTGAGGTAAATGGTTTTCATAGCATTCTTTGCATAGCGCATAAAGAATGGAATTTTACTGAACTGCACCGCATCCAATATACCATCGCAAGCAGGTGAAAACACATTGACATTCTCAGAAATAGCAATTCCAACATTACTTTGTGCCAAAGCGCCAGCATCGTTCAACCCATCGCCTATCATCATAACGTTGTTTCCAATGGTTTGCAGTTGGGCAATGTAAGCCAGTTTTTGTTCGGGTTTTTGGTTGAATAATAGTTTGGTGCTCTTAGGCAACCATTGCGTCAAACGCTCTTTTTCGCCTTCGTTATCACCCGATAAAACGGTTAGTGTGTAGTATTTGCTCAATTCTTCAAAAATGGCTTTCAATCCTTCGCGGTAATGATGGTCAAAAATATATTTCCCTTTATAAATTTCGTCAATACTGATGTGAACATTGGTTTGCGCTACCTTATTTTCTTCTTCAAAACCAACAAAAGCTGCTGAACCGATGCGAATATTTTTCCCATCAATAGTTGCCAAAATTCCTTTACCAGTAATCTCTTCAAAATGTTCTAATGCAATAGTTTCACTTTCAGGCAAAAACCCATACAATCTTCTACTCAACGGATGATTGGAACCACGCAACACATTCTTTATTGCAATCAGTTCTCTTTCCGTTAAAGTTCCTTCAAAAGTAATGGCCGCTTCTTTATTGGAAGTAATCGTGCCGGTTTTGTCAAAAACAATGGTATCTACTTTTGCCATGGCTTCGATTACGGGCGCATTTTTTAAATACAATTTTCTTTTCCCCATGATGCGCAATACATTTCCTAACGTGAATGGTGCCGTTAACGCCAAAGCACATGGACAAGCAACAATCAATATCGCCGTAAACACATTGAACGCCGTTGTAGTATCAATAAATATCCAATAGCCAAATGAAACTATGGCTATTAATAACAATACCGGAGTAAAATAACGACTGATGGTATCGGTAATGGTTTTGTGTTTTTGTTCCTGCTTCTTTTGAAAAACATCATTGCTCCACAACTGAGTCAAATAACTTTGTGATACCGAAAACAACACTTCCATCTCAATTACTTTGCCCAATTGTTTTCCTCCAGCAAATAACTTATCACCTGATTGTTTGGCAATAGGAACCGCTTCGCCAGTAACAAAACTATAGTCAATCGATGCGCTTTCAGAAATCAGAATACCATCAACAGGAATGAGTTCTTGGTTACGAATTAGCAACCTATCACCTTTTTCGATATCATAAACCTGCACCGGAATTTCTTTTCCATCGGTGGTGATTTTTGTGATGGCTATTGGGAAATAGGATTTATAATCGCGTTCAAAAGAAAGGAAATCATAGGTTTTGATTTGGAACAATTTGCCCAACAACATAAAGAAAATTAATCCCGCCATGCTGTCAAAAAAACCTTGTCCGTAATCAAATAAAATATCTACTGTACTTCGGACAAACATCACTACAATTCCCAGTGCAATCGGAACATCAATATTCAACATTCGCGATTTGATGCTTTTATAAGCCGAAACATAATAACCCGATGCGGAATAGAAAAACGTTGGCAATGCCAATGCAAAAATCAACCAACGGAAAAACCCACGGTATTGATTAATCCAAAACTCTTCTACTTCAAAATATTCGGGAAACGACAACAACATGATGTTGCCAAAACAAAAGAACGCCACGCCTATTTTATAAATCAAACTGCGGTCAACCCGTTTCTTGCCTTCAGAATAATTTTCTAAACTGATATACGGTTCGTAGCCAATGGAAGAAAGCAGCTCAACAATTTCTTTAAGATTTGTTTTTTGCGGATGATAGGTTACGCGAACTTTTTTTTCGTTAAAATTAACCTGAGAAGTGCTTATCCCTTTTTGTAGCTTTTGTAAATTTTCCAAAATCCAAATACACGAACTACAGTGTATATGAGGAATGAAAAGTGAAACAATATGTGTGTCGCTTTCTTGGAATTCCAATAGTTTGTCGACAATTTGCTCATTGTTTAAAAAATCATATTTACCTTGAATGTCTTGTGGTGTCGCGCCTGGCGAAGCTTGAAAATCATAATAACACGTCAAATCATTTTGACTGAAAATTTCATAGACGGTTTTACAACCCGCACAACAAAAACTTTTTTCGTCAAAAACAATTTCATCTTTTGCCTTGATTTCAAGACCACAATGGAAACAATTTTTTGTGTCCATATTATTTGCTCATTTTACCTGAAACAAAGGTCACAAAATCAATAAATTTAAAATATGATATTTGTCATACTTTAGATATATTTGTATAACAATAGTCACTCTATGAGCAAATGTGAACAATGCATCGTACGCCAATTCAGTTCTCTAAAAGCACTGAACAAAGAAGAATTGGTAAAAATGGCCAACTGCAAAACTTCCTATACCATCAAAAAAGGCGAAGCTATTTTTGAAGAAGGCGAAGTAACCAATGGTATTTATTGCATTAAAGACGGTGTTTGCAAGCTTTCAAAACTCAGCGCCAACGGAAAAGACCAGATTGTAAAACTCGTGAAACCTGGTGAACTATTAGGACAACGTTCCATGATTAGCGATGAAGCAGCCGACCTTAGCGCTGTAGCTCTCGAAGATATGGAAGTATGTTTTATTCCAAAAAGCGAAATCTTGGGCTTTTTCAACACCAACAACGACTTCTCAATGAATGTGATGAAAACCATTTGTGGTGACCTGAAAGATGCCAATGACCACATGGTTTCCATGGCACAAAAAAGTGTCAAAGAACGACTGGCAGAAACATTGCTTTACCTCGAAGAATCTTTTGGTGTAAATGAGGACAAAACGCTTCACATTCAACTAAGCCGCGAAGAACTAGCCGGAATGATTGGCACCGCCACCGAAAGCTGCATCCGTTTACTCTCCGAATTCAACAAACAAGGATTGATTGAACTAATAGGTAAAAAAATTGCCTTGAAAGACAAGGCAAAGTTAAAACGCATGGCGGAGTAAAAACTTTCATTTTACTAACTTGTAAGTTTTTTATATAATAAAAAAAAATAAAATTTCTTTTAATCTGTAAAAAATCACCTCTCATCGATTATTTAATATCATATTTAAATATTTGATAGTTTAGCACTTTATCTCCTACTAATAATTTTTGTTATTTAAAAAAAATAACACATTTTAAATTATCACCTACTATTTCACTCTCCCCTTTCTATTGTTAACTGACTTTTTGTTCTGGTATCCCCACCCCACTGTGTTTAATTGCTATTGAAAAAAGGATTTCGCCTTAAATATTTTAAGGCGTACGAGATTATTATGGGAAGAAACCGAAAATCCCAGCAAAGAGTAGGTACATTAATTTTTATAATAAAATGAATAAAATTATTTTTAACTCTAGGTGTATCATTAATGCTATAGCCTTAGCAATTGTTTTCTGCGGAGGCTCTCTTTTTGCTCAACAAAATACCTTTTCAGGTAAACAAATGACCCAGGAAGAAAACTCTTTACCTTCAAAAGCCACTTTTTTGAACAAAACCTCAATTATTTTGAATCAAGATGTTAGTTTATCTGAATTCTACATTGCTGATTTATCTATTTTTAATTTTACATCAGCTGAAGAAGCTAAATCTTTCTTTGATAGTAAGTCAGACAATTTATTATCCTTTAAAATAGACTTTCCCTTAAAAAAGGTTATCATCCATTTACATCTTAAATATGCTGATAAAAGCTGGGATAAAACTAATTGGAATACCTATTTAAACAACAAATTACTAAACCAATAAATATTCCTATTATTATGAAAACTCATCTAAAACCAAACCGATTTTCCATTCTTTTATTGGGAATATTTTATTTTTTACTAAACAACTATGCCTGTGCCCAGTTGGTTAGTGGTAATGCATTTTTGCAAGGTAACTACGCAGAAGTAGGTGTATCTCCTTCTGGTTCTTTTGGCACAACTGTAGGGGTACCTAATAGTTCATATCATCCAAGACCAGGGAACCAACTTGGATTTGTTTCTGATCCTCAAAAAGATGGTTGGAATGTTGGTACACCAAAGTATATTGGCGATTATTTCATTCCTGGGCTACCCGAAGAAGGATGGGGTATAACAATGAATAATGTAAGTTATAATAACTTGCAATTAATGGGAGATTTTGAAATACCTGGCTCTTTATCCAATTATGTCTCAACTCCGCAAAAGAAATCAATTACTTGGCAAGGCAGTATCAATGGGTTAAGTATTACCGCTGAAACTTATTTACCTGCAAACTCATTATACTTTGTGACCGAAGTTACAATTGTAAACACTACGGCTTCTACAATAAATAATGTATATTATATGAGAAACGTTGATCCTGACCAAGAGCACCCTCTTACAGGTAATTATTCAACCTTTAATTCAATAGTATATCAAAACCCTAACACTTGTAATCGAGCTTTAGCTTCTGCTACAGGATTGACTTATGGTTCTTATCTTGGTTTAGGCTCAATTGACTCACGTGCAAAAGTTAGTAGAGGAAGTTTTAGTAACAGAAGTGCTGCTAGAATTTGGAATGGAACTGGAGTTTCTCAATCTGGAAGTCAATCTGGAGATTTTGCGATTTCAATCGCATTTTTCTTAGGGAATTTAGCGCCAAATCAATCAACAACTTTCTCATACGCCTACATACTTAGTACAGCTGATTTAAACGAAGCCTTAGCGGCAACAAATATTAATTTTAACATTAACAACTCAAGTTATTCAACAGGTGCATCTGCAAACATTTGCTCTGGAACAGCAACTCCAATTTCAATTGTAAATCCAGGAACGTTTACAAATTGGTCTTGGTCTCCTTCAACTGGTTTAAATACCACTACAGGAACTAATGTTGTTTCTACATTAACTACTCCTATCACCTATACAGCTACTGGAAGCGGTCCTTGTGGTTCAGTCGAATTAACTATTTCAGTAAATCCTGTTGTTTCACCAACTGTTGGCAATGCTGGTCCTATGAGTGGACCTTCTTCAATTCTTCTTGGACAAAACAATATTAATTTTTCCATTAGCCCGGTAGCTAATGCCACCAATTATACTTGGACATTACCCCCTGGAGCGGTTGTTACTAATGGTGCCAATACTAATTCAATTACATTCAATGCCTCTAACATTTCATGGTGTGGTGATATTGTTGTTGTACCATCAAACGATTGTAGTACGGGAGCAAGTTCATCCAAATTTACTTGTTTGGGTAATCAATTAACTTGTGGACCAATTAACACTTCTCTTTGTGAAGGTCAAACCTTTAATGTCAATTATACTTCTGGAGGAATATTTAATCCTGGAAACATATTTACAGCTCAATTATCTAATGCATCAGGAGATTTTTCAACACCAACAAATATTGGTTCTATTAACTCAACCTCTTTAAACGGAACCATTTCCGTAACTATTCCAATGGGAACTCCATATGGAACTGGATATAGAGTAAGAATCGTTTCTAGTAATTTAGTAGGTGTAGGAGGAACAAATGGTAGCGATATTACAATCAATAACCTAGTTACTCCATCAGTTAGTTTAACTACTACATCATCAACAATATGTTCAAATGAAAATGGCGAGTTTACAGCTATTCTTACCAATGAAGGTGATAATCCATTAATTACTTGGTATTTGAATAATTTATCAATAGAGCAAGGTTCAAATCAAAACATAAGTATTGGTAATATGAATTCGGGCGACGAAGTTTATTGTGTTCTTAATAGTAATGCTGCTTGTCCAACTATTAACTCCGTTACAAGCAACTCTATAATTATGGATGTTTTGAATCCACCAGTAATAACTTGTCCTTCAAACATAGAAATTTCCAATACTGTAGGACTATGTGGTGCCAACGTATCTTTTGAAGCAACTGCAACAGGCACACCTACACCAAATATAACTTATTCAATTCCTTCAGGTAGTTTCTTTCCTGTTGGAATTACTAGTATACTTGTGACAGCTACCAATAGTTGTGGAACAGATACTTGTGTCTTTACTATAACTGTAAACCCGACCAATCTTATTCAACCAGAGTTTAATCCAGTTACAAGTGTTTGTTACGGAAGTCCACTTAGTGCTTTGCCTACAACATCAAACAATAATATTACTGGGTCATGGTCGCCTGCATTAGATAATACACAAACGACAACATACACTTTTACACCTAATCCCAATCAATGTGCTTCAACAGCTACATTGACAATAGGAATAAACGCTTTACCAACAGTCTCAATTAGTGGAGAAACTATTATTTGTGAAGGCAGTTCAACTACACTAACTGTAGAACAGGCTTCAGCTGAAGCGTCACCTGGTTTAGTAACTCCGAATATTTATAGCACTTCAACTTCTTGTGATTGTCCTCCTGAATATGTAGTTGTTGGAATTCAAGGTAGTCATGGTGCATGGATAGACCAATTTAGATTAGTTTGTCAAAAACTGAATCCTAACGGCACCCTATCAGGACCTTATGCTTACACTTGTTATAGCGGGGTAAGCTTAGGACCAGTTGCTGATGGTCCGTATTTATTACCTGCCAATACTGTAATGGTTGGTGGTAATGCTGATTATATTAATCCTTGGGTTAATGGCTATTATTTACATAGTCTTCAAGGTTATGGACAAACAATAAATAACATATATAACAATCAAAACAATAATAGCAGTCCAAGTACGACTACAAGTATTACTGGATGGTATGCTGCAACTGGAAATTTAGGTGATTCTTATGTTCCAAATGGAAATGTTGTAACAGGTATGACTGCCTATACAGAAGGCTACTCAAGTGGAGTTAAATGGCACTACAAACCAATTAGTCAATTCGTAAATACTTACAACTGGTCTACTTCAGAAACTACTCCTTCTATTTCGGTGGCTACTGCTGGACCTGTTTCAGTAACAGCAACTGATTTGAAAGGATGTAGCAACACTGCTTCAACGACTATCGTTGTAAATGCATTACCAACAATTACTTGTCCTGCAAACATTACTGTTTCCAGCACTCCAGGACAATGTGGTGCCAATGTATCGTTTGAAGCAACTGCAACAGGAACTCCAACACCTACATTAACTTATTCAATTCCTTCGGGTAGTTTCTTTCCTGTTGGAACAACAACGGTAACAGCAACTGCTACCAATGATTGTGATGCTCCTACTTGTGTCTTTACTGTAACAGTAAACGATTCACAACCACCTGTAATTACTTGTCCTGAGCCACTCACTTTTCAGTGTCCAGGTGAAGTGGTTTTAACACAACCTGATGTTAGTGATAATTGTTCAAGTATAGGAAACTCATTAAACTTTGATGGTAGTAATGATCATGTCACGCTGCCTGAATTTAATTTAGGCACTTCAGATTTTACCATTGAGACATGGATAAACCCTAATTCAAATAGTTCGGGATATTTAATTAGTAATAGAACTTTTGAACCAAATCAACCAGGCAATTGGTTTGTATTATCGCGTCAAGGTGCTGGTAATATTGGATTTGAAATGGCTGCTTCGGGTTCACCTGCTTATTTACCAATAATCAGTACAGCTGTAGCTCCATTAAATACATGGACTCATCTTGCCGTATCAAGACAAGGAACTCTTGTTACTTTATACATCAACGGAGTGCCAGATATTACAGTAAACGATACATTCGTTCGTAATCTTTCTACTGGAAATTATTCTTTATTTGGAGGTTTTCCAGCATTCAATGCCGCATGGTTCAACGGAACTATGGACGAAGTTAGAATTTGGGATGTTGCTAGAACACAAGCACAGATTGATGCAAATAAAAATCTAGAACTTTCAGCTCAAGCTGGATTAAAAGCTGTTTACAATTTTAATCAAGGTATTCCAAATGGAAACAACGCCGGATTAACAAACGTAGTTGATGGATCAGGAAATAACTATAATGGTCTATTAAATAATTTTGCTTTATCTGGTACAAACTCAAATTGGGTTGAAGGTAATAGCGCTATTAATAATTTAATTGTATCAAACAATGCACCAGCTGAATTTGCTTATGGAAGCAACACGGTAACTTGGACTGCTACAGATGCTTCAGGAAACACTACTACCTGTGAACAAATAGTAACGGTAAATGATACTGAAGCACCATCAATAACTTGTCCTGCAAATATCGTTGCAAGTACTGATGCTGGACAATGCAGTGCTTTAGTTACTTTTCCATCAACCTTAGTTTTACAATATGACCCTACTGGTCAACACATTTCAACCGAAGAAATAAACTATTCATACATAGCAACTGATTACTCAGCAAGCACCCTTTCGCAGGTTGGTTCAAATGCCACTTGGACTAATACCAATAATTGGCCTGTTGGACAAATATCTTCAAGTCCAACACCTGTTGCTGGTGAATATCTTACCTTCCAAGTAACAGTTCCAAATGGAACTGACTTAGCCCGAC